>NZ_JAMYFE010000067.1 GCF_024129865.1 Stieleria tagensis
ACTGACGCGTCGGGTTACCGTTAGAGCACGACGTCAAAACTGACGCGTCGTGCTTGTCTCGGTCAATCGACCGCAATTGCGGCGGCCTGCTCGGTGCTACGCACGTAAATCCGACCGTTGCTGAAGGCGGGTGTGGACCAGCATTTTCCTTCCAGCACTTTTGCTCGCGCGAGTTCCTGGTACTCGCCGGGCTGTGCCGCAGCGATCACGACTTCGCCGGCGTCGGACAATGCCACCAATTTATCACCAACCAAAATGCAGTTTCCAGGACCAAATCCACGATGCTCCCATTTGATTTCACCGGTGGCCAGCTCGACACACTGCAGTGGAGCTTTGCCGTACTTTTTAAATTCGAACATTCCGTACAAGTGTCCGTTGTGAACCACTGGTGTGCTCCAGTGATTCATCAACTCGTTGGGCTTGAACCACAGTTCTTCGGCTTTCGCATTGGACTGAATTTGGAACAGGCCGGCGCCCACACCGTATCCGGCCGAGCAATAGACTTTGTCGCCCGAGACGACCGGCGATGCGGCAGTGGAAACGCTAAACGGAAATTCGGCACGCCACAGTTCTTTGCCAGTGGTCGGGTCGGCGGCGACCAATCCGGATTGGACAAAGAAAATGATCTGTTTCGTGTCTGCGATTGTCGTCAGCGTGGGTGTGGCATGCGTGATCGTCTCATCACCACTTTTCCAAACGACTTGCCCATCGTCTTTGTTGAATGCCAGGAACGACTCCCCGGCTCCGCCGCCGCCGACGATGACAAGGTTGTCAGCGACGATGGGACTGGACGCGTTTCGCCATTTGATGTTTCGACCGGCAAATTCATCGACAATGTCGTGTTTCCAGATCGGGGCTCCGGTTTCGGCGTTCAAACAAAACAGCGCCAACTGGGCGGTGTACACATAAACGTTTGAACCAACAACGGTCGGGGTGGATCGTGGACCATCACCACCACGGTTGTCCGGCGCACCTGCATTGCCGCCGTCATGTTCATAGTCGCTACTGCCGAGCGCAACACGCCAAAGTTCTTTGCCGCTGTTGGCATCCAGCGCCAAACAGAACTCTTGGTCGTCGGCTGATATCAAGGTGAACATTCGGCCGTCGGCAACAGCAGGCGAACTGAATCCTAGCGGGGTTTCTGTTTTCCACAGCACATCGGGTTGGCCGCTGGACCAATCGACCTCGCCAATGGTTTCTGTTGATTTTCCATCGCCAGCCGGACCGCGATATTGCGGCCATTCGTCGGCACCGCAGTGACCAACGAGCAGTATGAATCCGGTGACAAACGACAGGGCGTAGCGGTAGCAACGAGTCATCGATTTAGAAAGTTCAATCAGGGAGTGGAGGGGCTGTTTTGGTACACGCCGCAACAGGTGGGAAGTGAAACGTTAGGCGACCGATTGCGAGCGTCGTTTCCAGACAAATCCGGCGATCACGGCGATGGTGTAAACAACCACCAGTCCCATGATCGCTGGAAACGCTTGTGGATCGTCGGCTTTGCTCTTGATCGCCGAAACCGCTGCGACGATCGCACCGATGACGGCAAACAACATCATCGCGTTCCACAGTACCATACGGCCACCGGTCGGTTTGTCGGCACCCAAAATGCGTTTGCTGTTCATCATCAAAAAGAACGTGATGTAAGCGATCGGTAGAAGCATCGCGCCGAAGGAGCTGGCGAAGATCGCCAGCCAAAATTTGGCTTGCCCGTCCCACAGATGCAACCAACTCGCACCACTTAGGCCGGCCACCAATACGCCGATCACAAAGGGCACGGTGCCGTTGGGTTGCCCGGCGAGTTCTCGGAAGGCATAGCCGTTGATCAACATCAAAATCACGATCGTAGAAAATCCCATGCCGAAAACACCCAGACCAAACACTAGGTTGGCCAATTTGGCGCCAAGCAACGGTTCCAGAGTCGTCGAGAGTTGAAAGGCATCGCGTTTGACAAGCGAAAGAGCCAATCGTTTTTCGTTCTCGGAAAGTGCCGCAACGCGATCAAGCTTTTCGGCTTCGGGCATCGATTCGGCTTGAGCGCCTAGTTCATGATCGACGCGGGCTAACAAAGTCGGTTTGACACTTTCAAAATACGGGCTCTGTTGCATCGTCGCCAATTCAGAACTGGCCAACGAGGCATCGATTTTATTGTGCATGGTCGATGCCGCAGCGATCACAACACAGCTGGTGACCAACACATAAGGGATCGCCATGCCAGTCGCCAAATCAAACCGGGCCAGGCCACGGAAGGGTTTGTCCCAACCACGGGCCAACATCGAATACGGCAACAAAAACGTCATGTTGATTCCGACCGCGGTCGCTGCAGCAGCAATCATCACTGTTCGCTGCGTGTTGATCAGCTTGTCTGCCCAGAACGATTGTTCCATCTGCCCCATCGAGCCGATCACGGGTGCCAAATCACCGGCAACTTGGTTCCACTGCGAAAGCTTGGGGATGAACCCGGATAAAATACTGGCAAAATCCAACTGGCCTTTGATTGCCAACAAGATCACGACGCCGAAAAAACAGATCACAACCATGCCGACCAGCGACTTCAAAACGATGTCAAACGCTTTGGCGGCACGGCCTTGTTTGGTATTCAGCAGGACGACAAATCCGGCGGCAAAAAACAGCAGCGTGGTGACAATCAATTTGGTGCTCTTGGCGTCGCCGAGTCCTGTGCCGCCCAAATGCGCCAGGTTTTTGTCGATCGCGTCATAACAGAGACTGAACTGGGGCATGCACCAGATCATGTTGGCCATCACCGTGGCGATGACCCAGCCCCATCCGAGTGCCGGATTGATTTCGCTGTTAATGGCTTCGAACGGACGGCGACCGGTCGACAGCGTGACATAGCTGATCGCCGACAACATGATCACCCCCATGGTGATTGCCATCAGTTGCAGCCACAGCATGCTGGTCCCACCCAGCACGCCCAAAAACAATGCTCCGGCCAGCGAACCGCCGCCCAAAGTGATCGCGGCCTGCAACCATCCCGGACCAGAGAGCTTGATGAAGGCCGCCAACGGTTTGCCGTCGGCGTAGGCATCTTGCAAAAGCTTGCGGTCGGCTTGGACCTTTTCGTTTCCTGCAAATTCGTCTGGTGCGGGGTGATCAGTCACTGGCGTTGGGCTATCGGTCATCGAAAACGCGGCAATAAGGGAGGGGAATGCAGAGAAGTGCAGTTTCAGCCGCGAAATATAGTCGATCGCACGCAATCAGTGTGAGGGTGGTTCGGAGCGGGGGACATACCCCGCAATGCCCAAATCGAAGAGACCGCAGTGAGGTCAGTTGAGTTGCAACGGGAGGCTTTGGGGCGTTGCCGTAGCTGGATCCGCCAGGATTCAGACCGGGGCCTAGCGGGCACGCACGTTGGATCGACGGAGCGATCCACGACGTTCGCCAATGTTGGGGTGTGTCCCCGACTGGGATTCGTAGCTGGATCCGCCAGGATTCAGACCGGTGCCTGGCGGGCAGGTACGTTGGATCGGCGGAGCGATCCACGACAGTCGCCAGTGATGGGGTGTGTCCCCGGTTGGAGTGCGTAGAGACCGCGGCGAGGTCAGTTCAGGCGAAACGGGAGTGTTTTGGGGCGACGCCGTAGCTGGATCCGCCAAGATTCAGATCGGTGCCCAGCGGGCAGGCGCGTTGGATCGGCGGAGCGATCCACGACGTTCGCCAATGATGGGGTGTGTCCCCGGTGGGGTGAGAATTTTCCGGGAGTTGTCAGATTGACGGCGAGTGGGTGGTTGAGGGTGAGATCAGTGTGATGGCGCACGGCGATTGGGTGAGGACGGAGGATTTTGCTGCTAAATGCCGTGAAACACGAGGGTTTCATGCTGTTTCGACGCACCGTTTTGGCGTTGGCACAGCCAGTGCGTTGTTCTTTGGCGTGACCGACACATCGTTGTCGGCCCTCCAGAAACTTCCACCCCGGGGAATCCCCATGGCACTGCTCACGAAAACGTTTGCCGCATTCGGCTTGCTCTTGACCGCACTCTCAGCTTCTGCGGGGGCCGACACGTACCAACACATTGATCAACTGGCAAATCGGATTTCCAATCAGACCCGCCAGTTGACTCATGAGAGTCGACACTACCGCCACACTCCGGAGTACCGGCACCTGGTCAGTGACACTCGCGAGATTCATCGACTGGCCGAACACATACATGAGATTGCCCATCACCATGGAAGTTTGGATCATCTGGCATCCGATCTGTCAGAGTTGGATTCCAAGTTCCATCATTTGGAATCGGTGTTTGACCGAATCGAAGGCAACGCTCGCTATGGTCATGGGCATGTTCACGGATCGACATCTCACGTTCGTCGGCTGTTGAATGAGATCGAGCAGAACATTCACCATCTACAGGACGATGTTCGTTCGCTGCGGACGCCACATCAGCACGATCATTCGATTCGTGTCGAGCGACCGGCGTTCTATCCGTCGCCTCGATATGACCGATCGGGTGGACGCTATGACGCTGTCTCGCGGCAAAGGGGCTCGCGCGGTCGCGGCATCACGATCGGCGGCGGCAGCTCTCGTTTTACCATTCGTTTCTAAATCAACCGTTTTTCACGAACGGTGGTTCCCCCTGGGCGACTCGTTCGTCACGATAAAAGGTCCCTAGATGCGAAGGCTTGTTCGTCGCGTCGACACCGAGACGCCCGAGGATTGTAAACGCGAGCAATGGCCAAAAAACAACGGATTCCCCATAAGTTCCAGCCTTGGATCGATGCCCGCAAGAAGTTTCGGCTCTCAAATGCACACATCCAAATGGCTCGCGAGTTGGGGCTGAGCCCCAAGCGGTTTTCCAGTTACGCCGACAATACCGGTCAGCCTTGGAAGGTCCCGTTGCCAGAGTTCATTGAAGCTCAGTACGAGAAACAGTTTGGCAAGACCCGACCTGACGAGGTGATGTCGATCGAAGAAATCGCGGCGGCACACCTGGCCAAACGCATGGAACGCAAAAAACGCAATGCAGCCGCCGAGGCAGCGGCAGCCAAAGCGGCGGCAAACGAGCAGATTGACGAAACCGAAGCGGTACCCGAGACGGAACCGGCGGCCGAAACCGAACCGGCGCCCGAGGCTGAGCGGATGCCCGAGGCTGAGTGAGCGCGCTGGGCGTTTTGAGTTGGATTCGATTGGATGCGTTGGCACCCTCTTAGACGGCACCAGTTACGATTTCCGTTTGCTGACCACGGTGGCTCGGTGGGGATCAAAGTCGGGATTGTCCGTTGGCATTTGGGCATCGACGCGGTCGCGCCAGTGAGTCAGTTCGGCTCGCAATTTGTTGGCACGATCGGGTAACTCCGCCGCCAAGTCGTGTTGTTCTCCGATGTCGTTGGCCAAGTTGTACAAGTGGATGCTGTTGTCTTCGTGGAATTCGATCAATCGATAGTCGCCTGAGCGAATCGCACTGTAAGGTCCATCGCCACCTGCGTGGTAGTGCGGGTAATGCCAATACAGATTGCGATCGAAAGTGATGGTCGGGTCGGTCAGCAGCGGCACCAAACTGCGGCCATCAATTTCGGCCGGGTTGTTGATCGCCGAACCCTTGATTTGCAGACCCGCGATTTGGGCAAAGGTCGGAAAGTAGTCGATCGTCATGATCGGTTGGTCACAGACCTGGTTTGGCTTGGTCACACCGGGCCAACGGACGATGGCCGGGACACGCACCCCGCCTTCGTAGGCCGAGCCCTTACCACGTCGCAGCGGCAGGTTTTCGGTGAATTCGTCGTGCTTGCCATAGCGTTGTGTTAAACCGCCGTTATCGGATGTGAAGATGATCACCGTATGATCACTCAAGCCGTTGCGATCGAGCGTCTCCAAGACTCGCCCCACACTTTGATCCAGACTGGCGACCATTGCGGCGTACGTCGCGTTGTTGTGAATCTTGGTCGGGTCTCGTTTTGCTTCAAACGATTCCACCAGATCGGCGCGGCCTTGGATGGGCGTGTGTGGAACGTGGTAGGCAAAATACAAAAAGAACGGCGACGACTTTGAATCGTCGATAAACTCACAGGCTTTGTCGGTCAGCCAATCCGTTGTGAAGTCACTGCCGGACTTGCTGCGTGTTCCTGACTTCAGAAAATAACCTCGACTGCCCTGCGGATTGTCAATCGAAACATCAAAACCTTGATCGGTGGGCAGTGTGCCTGCGGCGCGATTGCCTTGCCCGCTTAGGTGCCATTTGCCGATGTGACCGGTGCGATAGCCCGCCTCGCGCAGCAGTTCCGCAATCGTTTGCTGCTGCGGTTGCAAGCGTTTGGTCCAATTTGGGATCCGCATTTTAGCGTAGGGGCGATTTTGACCGGCGATGAAATCGGTCAGGTGCAGACGCGCCGGATACTTGCCGGTCATCACGGATGCCCGCGTCGGCGAACAGACGGTGCAGGCGGCATAGGCATCCGTAAACTTGACACCGCTGCCGGCCAGGGCGTCTAGATTCGGTGTCTCGTAAAAGTCACTGCCATAACAACCCAGGCCAGTCCATCCCAGGTCATCGGCCAACAGCATCACGATGTTGGGTGGACCGGTGGGTTTGGCAGCGACCGATTCAGTGTTCGTTTGGCCCATCAGCGATGCTGCAGGCATCATCAACGTTATCAGGATCAGAAAGCAACGCATCACGGGCATCATGGTTAGTGGTTGGATCGCTAGGTTGTCCCTAGTGCATCATCTATCTTTAGATTTCGGGTCAACAATTCGTGGCGCAAGCTTCCAGCTTGCGATTCACCGGGTGTGGTGATGGCAAGCTGGAAGCCTACCCCACGTTAAAAGGTAGACGAAGCACTAGTGTAATAGTCGTACGCGTTGGAATGTGACGTGGGTGGGTGGGTGTGTGTGATGATGATGACTCGCGCTCGATCACAAGCGGACGAGCATTCAGCGGTAAACTACGCTAACTTGAGCTTTCATCCCGCGACCGGACGGGCTCTCGAAAACAACTTAGGATGACGATGACTGGCACCAAAGGCTCGCGCGACACCGCTGAATCGCACCCTGTCGCGTCGCCCTACTTCGGCGTGTTCGATCTGTTCAAGATCGGGATCGGCCCGTCCAGTTCGCATTCGGTCGGTCCGATGCGAGCCGCGGAAATGTTCCTTGGCGAATTGATGCAACGCGAGTTGATGTCGGCGACAAATCGCGTGCGTGTGGATCTGTACGGTTCGCTGGCGTTGACAGGGATCGGGCATGCCACTGACACCGCGGTGTTGATGGGATTAGAGGGTGAAACCCCCGACCAGATTGATCCTGAAACGATTCCCGAGCGGCTGGATCGGATTCGACAGCAGCAGCGTTTAAAACTTGCCGGCGGAAAATCAATTTCATTTGTCGAATCAACGGACCTGGTCTTCAATCGCAAAATTCGCCTAGATGCCCATCCCAACGCGCTGCGATTCCAGGCATTTGCGGAACCGTCGGACGAATCTGCACTACACGAATCCACTTATTATTCAGTCGGCGGCGGGTTTGTGGTCCGCGAAGGCCAACAGCGTGCTGCGGCGGCGGGCGGCGACGTCGCAGTTCCCTTTCCATTCGAATCGGCAAAACAGATTTTGGAATTGACCGAGACGCATGGGTTTTCGATCAGCGAACTGGCGTGGCAAAACGAGCGGGCGCTACGGCCCGACCAGGAAACCAGTGCGGGACTCCAGCGGATTTGGCAAACCATGCAAGAGTGCGTCCGCCGCGGTTGTCGCAATGAAGGCATCTTGCCCGGGGGATTGAATATTAAACGCCGTGCACCGGCTCTCTTTCAGTCACTTAGCGAACGCACTGAATCGATTGTTCGTGACCCCATCAGCATTTTGGACTGGGTGGACTTGTACGCGTTGGCGGTCAACGAAGAAAACGCGGCAGGGGGACGAGTGGTGACGGCGCCGACCAATGGAGCCGCGGGAATCATCCCGGCAGTGCTGCATTATCTGGATCGGTTTTGCGAGAACGTCACCGCTGAAGGGATTGAGCGGTTCCTGTTGACCGCAGCGGTCATCGGTTCGCTGTACAAAAAGAATGCATCGATTTCGGGTGCCGAAGTGGGGTGCCAGGGCGAAGTCGGGGTGGCTTGTTCGATGGCCGCCGGCGCACTGACCGAGTTATTAGGCGGGACACCTCATCAAGTCGAAGAGGCTGCGGAGATCGGCATGGAACACAACTTGGGGTTAACCTGTGATCCGATCAAAGGGCTGGTGCAAGTGCCCTGCATCGAACGCAATGCGATGGGCGCCGTCAAAGCGATCAATGCGAGTCGGTTGGCCCTGCGCGGTGACGGCAAACACTTTGTCTCGCTGGACCGAGTTATTCGAGTGATGAAGCGAACCGGCGCCGACATGTCGACACGCTACAAAGAGACATCGCGTGGCGGGTTGGCGGTCAACCTGAGTGAATGTTAATACAGCTCCGAAACGAGAGCGGATTGCAGCGCGCGAGGGATGACTCGTTAGGATAGACCGCAGCGTATAGTGCTGAACTCTGGAGTGCGGCTGCATTCTCACCTACTATTCATTGGAACAGGTTGTCATGTCGGATCACATCTACAAAAAAATTGAAGTCACCGGTAGCTCGACGAAGGGCATTGAAGATGCGGTTGAAAAAGCCATCGCCCATGCCGCAAAAACGATTCATGCACTACGCTGGTTCGAAGTGACAGAAACACGAGGCCACATTGTCGATGGAAAGGTCGAGCATTGGCAGGTGACTGTCAAAATCGGATTCACCTTGGATTGATTGCCATCGCTTTCCGCCACGGCAACGAATTTCCCAAATGCTTCTATGCCGAAACAGATCTTTCTTGGCCGCCTGCTCTCTGCTTTGATGAAGGTGCCCGCAATCCTCATTGCCCTGATCATGTGGGGCGTGATTGATGCAACGCCACTCTCTGCGGAGCAGGGTTCAGCGGAGCAGGCGTCAGCCGAGCAATGGAAGTGGGAAACGCTGCAGACGATCGGCCGGCCGACGGCACGGCATGAGGCCACATTGGTGGCGTTTCGCGACAAGGTTTATTTGATCGGCGGGCGGCGGATCAACCCGGTGGATGTCTACGATCCAAGCACCAACACTTGGACCGCTGCTTCGCCCACGCCGATTGAGTTGCATCATTTCCAAGCGGTGGTGGTTGACGATGCGATCTATTTGATCGGCGCGATGACCGGGCCTTATCCCAACGAGAAACCGCTGGAAAAGATCGTGGTTTATTACCCCGAGAAAGATCAATTTGAATTCGTACACCACATCCCTGAATCACGTCGGCGCGGCGGTGCGGGAGCAGTTTACTACGACGGGAAAATCTATATCGTCGGTGGGATCACAAACGGTCATGTAGATGGATTCCAGCCATGGTTGGATCAGTATGATCCGAAAACCGGTGAATGGGTTCCACTGGCTGATGCGTCACATGCACGTGATCATTTTCAGGCGGTGGTGCTGCAGGACAAACTCTATTGTCTGGGCGGACGGACAACGTCGAAAGCCACCAATCAAGTGTTCAGTCAAACGGTGGCTGCGATCGATGTCTACGATCTGCAGCTACAGCTATGGTTGCAGGTGACGGACGATTTGGTGGTGCCCACGCCACGTGCGGGAAACATGGCGACCGTTTGGGGAAATGAAATCGTCATCGGCGGCGGTGAGAGCGAACAGAAAACGGCACACCGGCAAGTCGAAGCCTACAACGTGTGGTCACGCCAATGGCGGCAATGGCCCCGCTTGAATCGCGGCCGACACGGATCCGGATTCGCAATCGTTGCTGATTACATGTACACCGCTTCAGGATCCGGAAATCGAGGCGGATCCCCGGAATTGGCATCTACCGAACGGTTGCGATTGCCAGCGCTAGCGGATGCAGAATAGGTCGAATCGCTCAAGTTGAGGCGAATTGGGCTGAGAACCGCGAGCCGATTTTCGATGAGTGGAAATGCATGCATTATTTCTGCAAACAATTGCAGTGGCTTTCGCTGTCAAGAAAATTGGTCGAATAGCGACCAATCAGAGGGATAGCCTGTCAACCGTTCAGATGGCCCGAGCTGACCCGTTGCCCCTGCGCCGACGCTTGTTTCCCACGGCCGTTTTCGAACTCGGTGGCTTGGGGGACCAAGCATGATGGCGTAACGAATATTCCAAGTCGCTGTTTTCCGCTGCTTTGTCTGAGCGTTCGTTTTCATCCGGCAAATAGTCGGGCAACGATTCCTCTTCCCAGCGAGGCGCGTTGTACAGGCACAACAGCAACACAATCGTGCAGACCAATGAAACGATCAGCCAGCAGAGAAATACAGTCATAGCCGCACCGTTTGCAAGAGGTCGCTAGGATGTGCCCGCTGCACACAGCCATGCAACTAAGGCGTCTTATTGTACGTATCGGGCAAATAGGGTGCCAATGCCAACAAGTTCAATAGGATGGGAAGGTTCTTACAAAGCGGGTTGAATCACGACGGTCGTATGGTCCTTGAGTGCAAATCCGATCCTGACTAGAGACTGGTGCTGCTTTTCAGAACTGGAACCAACAGCGCCAACACGACGGCCAGTACAAAGAATGCCATTAACAACAACATCATCGGTTCCAAGAGTCGCACGAAAAGATCCAGCCGTCGAAACGTCCGCTTCTCCAATGAATCTGCGATTTCGGGCAACACTTTTTCCAGCGAGTTACTCTCTTCGCCGACACTGATCATTTCCACGACTGACGGCGGAAAGTAGCCTGAGGCGCGCAATGGGGTGGCCAAAGATTCACCCCCGCGAATGTTGTCTGTCGCATGCGCAATGGACTGGCTAAGCAATCGATTGGCGGCGGCCGAGCGGCTGATCTCCAGGGACTTCAAAATTGGCACCCCGTTTCCTAACAGGGTTCCCAGGACGCGGCAAAACCGCGACACGGCCAAATTCATCAGGATATCGCCGAGTACAGGAATGCGCAGCTTGATTCGGTCCAGCATCTCCCGTCCGGCAGTGCTGGAGAGTTGGATTTTTAGGAACACTGCCAAAACGATCATCACGATCAGCAACAGCCAGCCATAGGATTGCAGGACGTTGCTGAAACTAAGGAGTGATTCGGTGTACCAAGGCATTTCGCCTTTTTGCCGCAATCGATCAAACATGGTGTCGAATTTTGGCACAAAGAACACCAACAGGCCGGTGATCACGATGGAACCGACAGAGAACAGGAACACCGGATAGGCCAGGGCGCTGATCGTGCGTCCTTTCAGGTCCTCTTGCAATTCGGTGAAGGTGCTGACGCGTTCCAAGGCGTCTTCCAGGAAACCGCCTTCGGTGCCGGCGCGGACCATGTTGACGGCCATATCGGAAAACACGCCTGGATAGCGAGCCATCGAAGTGCCCATCGGTTCGCCGTCTTCGACACGTGCACGGATGTCCCGAACGATTTCGCCCAGGATGGGGTCGGTGGCTTGTTCACCCAGCACGTTCAGTGAGCGGATCATTGGCACACCGGAACGCAGCAGGGATGCCAGTTGGCCGTAGAAGGTCGCCATCACCTGGCCTTTGACCCGAGTCCGTTTTCCAAACAGCGATCGGCCTGCGGCGCCGTCGCTTGCGGAGACTTTGGAAGGGAACAACGCCTTTTCGCTTAACATCGCAGCGACTTCGCGTTCGTTGGCCGCTTCGATCGAGCCGGTCACGGTCTTGCCCGCCATGTTGCGAGCGGTGTATGCATAAGTCGGCATCGTCTTACAGTGCCTCGCCCTTGGTTACACGTAACACTTCGTCAATGCTGGTCGCTCCCGCGATGACTTTGTCCCACGCGTCCATACGCAATGTTCGCATGCCGGTTTCGACCGCTGCCTTGCGGATGTCCCAGCTACTCGCACGCTCTTGAGCCATTTGTCGGATGCGGTCGTTGCTAACCAATAACTCGTAAATACCCATTCGCCCGGAGTAACCTAGGTTGCGACATTCGCGGCAACCGACCGGGCGATAAAACGTGAATTTGCCGCCGCGATCCCAGGGGAAATCGCGAGGCACATCCTCTTGCGAGGGTTCATAGGCTTCTTTGCACAATGGACACAACCGACGTAACAGCCGTTGCGCCATCACGCCTTCGACGGTTCCTGCAACCAAGAACGGTTCGACGCCCATATCACCCAACCGCGTGAATGCCCCGGACGCATCATTGGTGTGCAGTGTGCTGAAGACCAAGTGACCGGTCAACGAAGCTTGGATGGCGTTTTCAGCGGTCTCCAAGTCACGAATTTCCCCCACCAAAACAATGTCCGGGTCATGCCGCAGGATACTTCGCAGCGAGGCGGCAAATGTAAATCCGATCTTGGCGTGGACCTGGATTTGATTGATTCCATCCAATTGATATTCCACCGGGTCTTCGGTGGTGATGATTTTGGTTTCCTCGCTGCGGATTTGCAGCAAACTGCTATACAGCGTCGTCGTTTTACCTGAACCGGTCGGTCCAGTGACCAAGACGATTCCGTGCGGCAGCTCGATCAACTTGCTAAACGTTCTGTAAATCTCATCGGACATCCCTAGTTTTTGCAGCTCGAAAACCATCGCGGATTTGTCCAACACCCGCATCACCAATCCTTCGCCGTGGATCATCGGGATCACGCTCAGTCGAATGTCTACCTCGCGACCGTGCACACGCAATTTGATCCGACCGTCTTGCGGCAAACGTTTTTCGGCGATGTTCAACCGTGCCATGATTTTCAATCGGCTGATGATCGCAGCCTGGAACCGATTGATCTCCGGTGGTGTCGGTTGGCGGTGCAAGATTCCGTCGACCCGATAGCGGACTTCCAATCCCGCGGCCTGGGATTCGATGTGAATGTCACTGGCCCGGATCTCGATGGCTTCCAACAAAATTTCGTTCACCAGTCGCACCACCGACGCCTCCTGAGCCATTTCGCTCAGCTCGCTCCCGTCGGTTTCCAGTTCTTCCAGCAGTTCCACCGATTCGTCATCGGTCGCTGCGGCCATCAAGTTTTCGACGGTTTCACTACCGACACCCAGATGCCGTTTCATCAACCGCGCGATTTCGGCTCGTTGGGCAACAACTGGAATGATGTTCTTGCCGGTTGCCGCACTGGCTTCGTCCAGTGGGTACAGGTCCAGTGGATCAGGCGTCGCGACTACGATCGATCCGTCTTGGAACCGAATTGGGAACAGCGATTGGCGATAGATCAAACGTTGCGGAAAGCCCTCTAACGCCGACAGGTCGATTTCAGCTTCACGAAGATCGATGAATTCGAGTCCTACCTCTTCGGCCAACGCCTCCAAGGCCTCGCGTTCGCCGACAAACCCTTTCTCCACCGCCGCTTGCAGTACATCGGTTCCGTCTCCGGCGCGACTGTCAGCCAATTGGGATTCGCTGAGCAGTCCTCGTCGTCGCAGAATTTCACCGGCGTGCATGATCATTAAATCAGTTCCAGAATCGTTGAATGGGATCAGCGATTGTAGTTGAAGAGAAGCTAAAAAGGGACAGTTGTCGTACGGCTGGCTCGTGTTACTTGATACATCAGAAACTGTCGGACCAAATGGAGTTTCTCCTGTCAGCGGCCTTGCGCAGAGGTTGGGAAGCAAGCGCGGTTGCCAGCCCGGAGGGCGGCATATGGTCTCAGGCAGCGCTGCATCATTGTGTCGCCCTCCGTGCGATGGAGTTCATTTCCTTCGGTATCCGTCGACTGACGCCACCGCCAGTCATTTTGTCGCCCGCTGGGCTTTAGAAAGCGCGACTTCAAAACTGACGCGTCGGGATAACAACAACAATGATTTAGGCTCAATCGCAGGTTCCATTCGTCTGAGCAACCGGTGCCGGTCGCTCAGGCGGCTCCCGTTGATTCAGGTGGTCCGAACGAGAGCTGCCAGGAGATTTCGCCGCAATCACTAGCGACCACCGCCGCGTCCACCACGACCGCCGCGATCACCACCGCCACCGCGATCACCACCGCCGCCGCCTGGGCCGCCGCCGCCACGTCCACCGAAACCGCCGAATCCACCGGGAGGGCCTCCGCCCCCGCCCATGCGGGCGCGGAACGCTTCGATGCGTTGTCGCATGGAGTCGGCGGCGTCACTACTGTTGCTGTTGTCGGAAGACGAACGTGGGCTGCCATTGGAATCCGATGACGTAGACGTCGATGCTGTTTTGGACTCCTCTTTCTTGCCCAGCGCGGCGTTCAGCGCCTTGATCATCGAATCGGCGTTCATTTTACCGGGGACGACAAACACCTCTGTGACGACTTCGTTTGCTTTGCCGCCTTGATCGAGTGCATCGACCAAGATCCGAATCTCTTCGAAATCCTGTGTGTCCGCGGTGACAATCAACGAGTTGCTTTGCGCATCAACGGCCACGATAATTTTCGATCGTTCGCTTTTTGCGGCCGTGTCACCGCCACGACCACCACGTCCGCCTCCACCGCGTAGTGCCGCGATAAAGTCTTGTGGTGAGGGTTGGTCGCCACCGCGTCCACCTCGTCCGCCGCCGTCTCCTCCCCCGCCGCCGGAACTCTGACCCGAGATTCGCTCGGCATAGATTTCTTTGACGACCTTGGCCACCGCCGTGGCATCTTGGTAGATGACAGGGATCATGCGAGGTGTGGCGGTCAATTCGATGTCTTCGGGACTTTCCTCGCGGTCAATTTTTTCCAGCACCATTTCGATCACTTGCAGATCGACTTCGTTGGCTTGAATGAACAGAGCGTTCAGACGCAAATCAGGAACGATATTGACGGAACCGGTCGTCGTCAAAATGGACTTTGACGACGAATCGCTGCCGCCACCGCCACCCCCCAGGCCCATCAATCCACCCAGCATGCCGCCGCCGAGCCCGCCGGTCAGCGTGTCGGTCAGACTGCCACCGGAATCGCCGCCACCGAGGATGCTGGCGACCAGGTCAGACGCCACATCGGCTTTGATGTATTTCAACCAGAAGATCGTTGGCAGGTCGCTTTGCGCGGTGCCCGGACCAATCAACTGAGCCAGCAAAGCCTCCAGTTCGTCCAAGGCTTCGGTGTCGTCAGAAGCGATCCGCAGTCCGTTGGGAGTCATCTCGATCAAGATGTCGGCGGCAGCGGATTTCGCCAGGGGTTCTGGTTGAGCAGTCGGGTCGTCAATTTTCACATCGGCGTTGATCGGAACCGCGGGCGCTTGCGTCAGGTAGTAGGTGCGACCGGTATTCCACGTGGACGCATCCAAATCGCTGTTGGTCGGCTGGGATTCCGATGGTTGTTCGGTGGCTTTGGATTGCGGGCGAATGATTCGGCGTTCGCGAATTCCATTAGATTGGGTCTCTCCACCGGGGCTCATCACGCGGATCGAATTGTCGCGACCTGTCATTCGCCAATACAGTTGTAACTGTCGCAATGCATCTTCGGCTTGGCGTCCGTTGAGCGGAATGGTGCGCACCTTGCCGCTCAACAAGCCGTCGCTGCCGGTGCCGTCGAGTTGTTCGAGCAACCGTTTGATCTGGCTGATTTCGTCTTGTGATCCGCGGACCCATAATTTGCCTGTGGTCGGGTCGCCGTCGACGATGGGGCCGCCGGTCGATTCTTCGGTGACGCCAAAGTACTTGTTGATCGTTAGCAGCGCTTGGGCGGGGTCGATGCGTTTGAGTTGAAAGACTTCAAATGCTTCCCCGCTACCTTCCATTTTGGCAATGATCTCGTCGATCTTTTGGTGGGTCGTCGGCGTCGCGAGGGCGATGATCGCATTGGTCGACGGGTCGATCGCGACGCGTGCGCCCGGCTCGTCTTGTAACAGGGTCTGCAATACGTCAAAGACGGTTGCCGGGTCGGCAACGCGGACAATGTGCGGTTGAAACACTGGACGCGCGACTTCGGTGTCGGTTTCGTCACCGACGCCTTCCAGTTGTTGGTCTGCTTTGGCAATCAGATCTTCCAGCACACTGACTTTCGATGGCAATCCGGTGGCATAAATACGGTCGCCATAGAGCCCGACCGAAATGCGGATGTCGTCGCTGGAATTTTCGCCGGGTTCCAGTCCCAACAGCGGACGTGCTGTTTGCAACAGTTCTTCGGCGCTGCGGTGGGCCAGTTTGATTTCATGGACCTGTTGATCGGACTGGCGGATCACTTCGCGGATCGCGATCAATTTTTCCGCCCGCTCGGTGACTTTCACTTGCCGGGCGCTGTCCAGCACGATGACTCGTCCCCATGGGCCGACGATCTGCGGCAGTTGCGTTTTGGCTTCGTCCGGCGTCATGCTGCCGAGCGGGAACACCGATGACACAATGTCGCTCTTGCCACGTTTTTCCAATTCATTCGGGGGCACCAATTCGGCTAACTCGCTGATCAGTTTGTCAGCATTGTCAACTTCTAGATCGACCAGAAACAGCATCCGGCCGCGGCGCACCAAGGCATAACCACGGTCCAGCAGCAGGCGATTGAGCAGGTCCAATGACTCGGCAATGGTGTAGGTGCGAGTGCGATCGACAAACGAAATCGAGCCAGCCGGATAGCGATCGATCTGCAGTGACATGTCGCCTTCATCGGCCAACCATTCCAACACTTCCTTCCAACTGGCGCCGGTGAAATTGAAACGCAGGTGTGAATCGAGCGGCTGATCGAGTTCTTGCAGCAAGATGCGCGCCGCGTCCTCTGGGGTGACATTGATCCCAGCGTCGGACGATCGCACGTTTTCGTTTGGCCCGTCTGTCGTCTCATCGGATTGCGAATCGTCAGCGGGGCCGGCAAGTTCCGCGGGCGTCGAAACCGGGGGGGCTGGATCCGTGGATTCTTCTTGAGCGTGGGCCGGCGAACCGGCGAGCACGCCGATTAGAAAAATCGCGGTGAATGCAAAATCTCGTGCCGCCGCGGTGGCGGGCTTGCCGCCGATGAACGGTTGGGTATCGCAGCGGTCACGATCAGTCGTTGGAAAATGAAAACGCATTATTGCAACGGTTGTAACGAATGAGTTGAAAAGTGCTTGCAGGCGTAGAAGTCAATCGGCGACCGGGGCCCCTCGTCATCCCTTCGGCGGAATTCAATCGGCAGTCGGTCCTCTGGTTGATCTAACCTTGCGGTTAGGCCTAGGTTCCTCGCAGCACAACGGATTTCCAGTGTTTCCTATGGTTTTCAGCCGGATCGGGCCGAATCTAACCGCCATGAAGCCTTCGCGGCGTCCCAAGGGTGGGGGGAATTGCCCGTTCGGTTACATTTTGATTCGCTTTTGTCTTGCTAAAATTGCTCTTAAAAAAGTCCGCTAGGGTCGGTTTCGGTTCTTCGACGCCCCCATTTCTGCTGCTAGGATACGTCAAACGTCCCATCCGAAATTTAAAGTGTGACCTTGCACTAGCCCTCCCAGCGAATCGAGACGAATGCTGCAAAAGCAACGAAAACTGATCCTCAATCCCCAACAGCAAGAATCGATGCGTCGCGCCGGACGCGTCAATGCAACGCTGATGGACTTCATTCGGCCCCACGTCCAGGCCGGAATCTCGACGGGGAAGATTGACGAGATGGTTTTTCAATGGACGCTCGACAACGGGCACAAACCGGCGACGTTGGGATACCAGAACTATCCCAAGAGTTGCTGCACTAGCGTCAACGAAGTGATTTGCCATGGCATCCCGGATGATTACGTGTTGCAGGATGGCGATATCGTCAATCTCGATATCACGACCATCGTGGACGGCTGGCATGGCGATCAAAGTGAAACGTTTTTGATCGGCGATGTCAGCGAGGAACGCCGCGCTGTCACGCAATGCGCATTCGATTGTATGTATTTGGCGATCGATGCACTGACACCCGGTTGCACGGTGGCCCTGATCGGTGAAACCATCGTCCCAGAAGCGCATCGCCGTGGTTTTTCTGTCGTCCGTGAATACGTCGGTCATGGTTTGGGCAGGCAATTCCATCTGGACCCATCGATCCCACACTTTCCCAACCGCCAAAGCCGTATCGACCGCCTGTATCCCGGCATGTGTTTTACCGTTGAACCAATGATCAATGCCGGGACTCGCTACGCCCGCTGTGACAAATCCGATGGCTGGACCGTGCGGACCAAAGATGGTCGACCCTCGGCACAATTTGAACAGACCGTGATGATGACCGAAAACGGTGCCGAAATCCTGACCGGTTGCAAAGACGGTCCGCAGAAAGGCCATCAGTTCTAAAGCCAATTCCTTCCTATCCCCACCGAGATCTCTCCCCGATGACAATCTGCCGACGAACTTTCTTTTCGATCACCCTTGCCTGCGTCGCTGCCCTTTCCACCGTTTCCGGTGTCAGTGTCCAAGCCCAAACGCCCGCTAAACCCTTGCAGGTGTTGCTGGTCGCCGGTGGATGCTGTCACGACTACGCGGCTCAGACAAAATTGTTGAAAGCCGGTATCGAAAAACGGATCAACGCCGAGGTCACCGTGGAATTCAATCCCAGCAACGGCACCGATGCACGCTTTGCGATTTACGAGTCGGATGATTGGGCCAAATCGTATGACGTTGTGATTCACGACGAGTGCTCGGCTTCGGTCACCGAACGACCCTATGTCGATCGAATTTTGGCTGCCCACAAATCGGGTGTGCCCGCGGTGAACTTGCACTGTGCGATGCACAGTTATCGTTGGGGAGATTTTCGTCAGCCGGTCGAAATTGGTGCCGACAACGCCGGTTGGTATGAAATGATCGGTGTGCAATCCACCGGCCACGGTCCCCAATCACCGATCGATGTCAGCTACGAAGTCGCCGACCACCCGGTCACCAAAGGCATGCAGAACTGGACCACTATCAACGAAGAACTCTACAACAACGTCCGTGTGTTCGGTAACGCTGACGTCTTGGCCAAAGGCGTCCAAGTTCAACAGCCTCGCAAGCGTGAATTGCAACAGAATCCCAACGCAAAACCCAGCGAAGCCACCGCGGTCGTTGTCTGGACCAACACTTACGGCCCCAACCAAACCAAGATCTTCAGCACCACGCTGGGGCACAACAACGACACCGTTGGCGATGATCGCTATTTAGATCTGGTCACACGCGGTTTGCTGTGGTCGACCAATCACCTGGATGCCGACGGCAATCCTGCCACCGGTTACGGCAAATAACCCAGCCGTCGGTGACCGCTGATGCGCGCGGCTGAGATACCCGCGTGGTGAGGTGGTGCCTAATCGCAAGCGCGACGCGTCAGTTTCGAAGCCAGCGCTCTTATGTTAGCCCGACGCGTCAGTTTTGAAGTTGCGCTTTTCTGGTAACCCGACCGGGCTGTTGATTTAATTAGCCGGTCGCTAGTTGGTGTGGAGGATTTATCCGACCGGCCTGATTCTTCGCAGAAAACCCTCACCCGAGTCGGATAAATCCTCCACACCAGCGCCGTTGAAGTGACGCGTCGGGTTACCAAAAAACAATGCCCCACGCAAAAACGCTGGCTTCAAATCTCACGCGTCGGGCTACCATTCCCACGCCAATTCACCGTCGAAGATGAAATCAACAGTCTTCAAGCGGGAGAATGATACTGAAAACGCATGCGTTGATCGCTGGGGGTTGGCGGAATGGGACACGGGCGCCGGGGCGGTGAGTTACATTAGTGGCTGAATTCACCCACCTCCTTTCCCTCCTGCTGTCGTTGAGCTGATGATGAATCGATTGTTGTTTCTGTTGATGGTTGTGGTGGCGTTTCCTGCCGTCTCTGAATCGGCCGACGACGCGTCGGTCAAAACCGTACGTGTCTGGCCGGGTGATCCACCAGCGTGGACCGCTCCGACGGCTGCGGAAGCGGACACCAGTGGTCCCGATGGCCGCGCTGTCGCTGGGAAACCCGTGATTCGGCTTGGCAATGTCAGTTCACCGGAATTGCATTTGTATCCTGCCACGGGAGCCGAGACGACGATCGTGATCGCACCTGGCGGCGGGTTTTCGATTCTCGCTTGGGACTTGGAGGGCACCGAGATCGCGCGCTGGTTTCAAGCCAACGGCATCAGTGCCGCGGTGTTGAAGTACCGTGTGCCGACCCGAGACGAAGACCCCAAATGGTTGCCGCCGGTGCAGGATCTGCAGCGTAGTGTTTCGCTGATCCGTAGCGGCGCGGTCGCTGGTTTCCCGACCCAACAAGTCGGCGTGATGGGGTTTTCGGCCGGCGGCAACACGGCAGCTCACGCGGCGTTCCTAAGTGAACGAAAATACGAAGCGGTTGATGATCACGACCGGGTTTCACCCACACCGGATTTTGCAGCCTTGGTCTACACTGCCTATTTGACCAATGGACGCGATTCGGAAGAGCTCTCCACCGATTTCCAAGTCGGCAAAGACACGCCGCCGATCTTTTTTGCTCACGCGTTTGACGATCCACACACCTGCTTGGGCGCTGTCGCATTGTTTCAAGAACTCAAACGCCACGGCGTGCCAGCGTCGTTGCATGTGTTCGCCAAGGGCGGACACGGGTTTGGTGGGCGTGATACCGGCCAAGAAAAAGACTTGTGGCTGCCCTTATGCAAAGCATGGCTGACTGATTTGGGCCAATCAGAGTAAGGTTCTCGGTTAAATCAAACCGGCCAGGCATAAACCGATCACCAGGATGCCGGCCGGGATGCACCAAGCCGCGAACCAGTGCAGGCGTTCTTGGCGGCTCCAGCCGATCAGCCATTTCAATGCGAAGATGCCAACTGCGAATGCAATCAACGCACCGCAGGAGAGTTCGGCAATCGAGTGCTCCAGCGGTTGCCCATCCTGCAATTGCTCGACAACATCTTTGATTGCCAACACGGTCGCGCCACCGATGGCTGGGATCGCTAACAAAAACGAAAACGTGACGGCATCATCCGTTTTCAATCCCAGTAAACGGCCGCCCAGGATCGTCGATCCGCTGCGGCTGATTCCAGGCAGAATCGCAAAGGCTTGGAAGCAGCCGACGATGATCGATCCCAGCATCGGCATGTTGCGATAGGCTTTGTCGCCCTGCGGTAGTTTGCCCAGGATGATCAGCATGATCCCGGTGACGACCAACATTGCACCGGCCAGCAGCGGGTTCTTCATGAGTTCCGGGAACTGTGATTTGATCGTCAATCCGATCACGGCCGCTGGGATGGTGCCGACAATCAACAGCGGAATCACGCGTCGGTCACTGGTCAATAGATCCAAAATTCGACGCCAAAAAACCACCAGGATGGAACCGAGTGTCCCGGCGTGCAGAATGATTTCTAAAGTCGGCGATTCACCGGGCTGGGATCCGGTGATCTGATTCATCAGGGCGCCTAAAATCACCAGATGCCCTGACGAACTGATCGGCAAGAATTCCGCGATCCCTTGGACGATGGCCAGAATGATGGTTTCAATCACGCAGCTAGTTCCGATTCAACGCACAAAAGAATGGATATCACCAGTCAAAACCAGTTCGTCGGCTTCTCGATCTTGATTGCGCCGATCAAACTGTCGCCGAAAGTATTCATCGCCCGGGCGACTAAAGGAACCATTGATGACGACCGTTGACCCGCAGACCAAGGAGCACGAGCACGTCGTTCCGAATAGTGGGACTGTACCGAATCCATCCCACGATCGTCAGCCGACGTCGGTGCGTCAGGATGTTTTTAATTTCGTCCGGGGTTTCTGTATGGGTGCCGCCGACACAGTGCCGGGCGTGAGCGGTGGAACGGTGGCATTGATCCTGGGTCACTACCAACGGTTGGTCAATGCGATCAGCCGGATCGATCGCCGATTCGTCAGCGACCTGTTGTCGCAGCGCTGGCGGCAGGCTTGGGATTATGTTGATGGGCGATTTCTGCTGGCGCTGCTGTGTGGAATCGGATTTGGAATTATCTCGTTGGCCGGGTTGATGCATTGGTTGCTCGACCATCACATGCCACAGACCTTTGCCGTCTTTTTTGGTTTGATCTTAGCAAGCGTCTGGATCGTGCGGCGATACATCCAACGCTGGTCGCCGGGATGTTACGCAGCCTGTCTGGGCGGAATCATCGCTGCACTGCTGATCGGCCGCATGTCACCCACCGCGGGCGGCGACTCGCTGGTCTATCTGTTTCTGTCTGCATCGATCGCGATCTGTGCGATGATCTTGCCCGGAATCAGCGGTGCGTTTGTGCTGTTATTGCTGGGCGTCTATCACCCCGTCACCGGGATGATCAAAGAAACTGCCAAAGGACACCTTGATGCCGGATCGCTGTTGCAACTGGTCGTGTTTGCGACCGGGTGCCTGTTCGGATTGCTGGCGTTTTCACGTGTGCTGCGCTGGTTGCTGCAGCATCATCGCAGCGTCACGATGGCGGCGCTGGTTGGGTTGATGTTGGGCAGTGTGGAAAAACTGTGGCCGTTGCAGGTCCCAACGCCCGAAACCGCCGGGTTGAAAATGAAAGAGCGGGTCATGCAGGTGGTCGCGCCGGCCGACTGGAACGGCAGTCTGACACTACTGATTGTGCTGGCTGTCGCCGCCGCAACCGCCGTGTTGTTGCTCGAACGCGTCGCAGCTGCCGAGTCGATCACTGAGCGTGAAAGCGACGGTTGAAAATTTCAGGATCGAAGGGGTTGTCCACTTGAGGCATTCGTCGAGTCTGTCGTTCCACTGGGACCTGTTGCGCAGTCGCTTCGTCTAGCGGCGAGATCGTTGTGGTCGGCGGATCGGGAATGGCTTGTTCGGAATCGGTCCACTGTGTCGGCTGGAGCGGTTCTAATTCGGGAGGGCTGGCGGGAGCAAGTGAACCGGGGCGTGAATCGACGCGAATCGATTGCAACCAATAGTCCAAGTTGGCCATCATTGCCGAATCGGTCGCACCAAACGAGTTGCGGGATCCGCCGTGTCCATCAGTGGCTTTGATACGAATCTGGCTCGCCAAGGGATCGTTTAAATTGACGTACTGCATGACGGCAACCAGGTTTTCACGCGCCACGATGGTCGGAGCCCATTTTGACGTCAGCGCGGTGTGCAATTGAAAGGGTTGGTTGCTTGCGTCCTGTCTGGCATGACAACTGACGCACCGATTCATCAAGATGGGTTGTATCCGAGCGATAAAGTGACTGGTCGAACGTTGATCCAACAATGGCCGCGGCGCCGAATCGTTTTTCAAGTTCGCTTGGTCGTCATTGGTCAGATCACTCTTGGCTGACGCCGGCTGGATCGGCATTTGGTGCGATACGGTGCGAATGACCGCTGGCTGTTCGCTGTTGGGCGCGGTTCGGTCATCAACACTGGCTTTCAATTCGGACGCGATCTGTCGTAGCAATTGAATCGTTTCGGGGTCGCCCGGATCCAGTTGACGAGCTTGCAACACATCTTCGCCGGCCTGTCGCAGCAACCCATGGCGAATGCACCATCGGATGTCCGTTTGTAATGCCCCTAAATCGCCTTGGAATCGCGTCTTACGGCGGTGTTCATATAGTTGTTGCAGCGACAAACCGATCCGAGAGACCTGTTTAGCGGGGACATGAATCAGCGAATTATCGGCGCGTTTGATGGACACGGTGTCGCCCACCCGAGTGGCTTCGCCGAACAGGACGTTGCCATTGCGCAGCAGCACACAGGGGCGATCGGCATGATCGATCGACGGGGTGGCCGCTTGAGCAAACGCCGGCGCCACAATGCCAGGTGGCAGCGTGATCGCCACGAGGGCAACCAACAGACACCAGGCATGGCGTCGACTGATCGGAATCAGGTTGTAAAACGGTCGCGGCGAGGATCGGTTGGAATGCATCAGCCTGGACTACCAAAACGGCGGTCGTCAGGTCAAGAGATACAAAAATGAATGCGTTCCTAGGTTGCGAGCACCGGGAACACGCGCTGCCCGGCGGGATTCGGCGGCATGTTCACCCGGGGTTCCTGCCG
>NZ_JAMYFE010000068.1 GCF_024129865.1 Stieleria tagensis
GGGGTCACTGTCGAACCTGCCGGAGCCAGGTTCGGCAGGAACCCCGGGTGAACTTTGGTTCCAACGGTTGCTCGATCAGACAGCGTCGTTGGTTTGGGAGGCCTCGCTCAACATCCGTTCCCAGCGGACGCGTTTTCCGGTTCGGGTCGCTTGATGGCCTAGCATGGCAAACAGCGTGCTTTCCGCGGCCGATTCGACTTGGCAATCAATGTCGCCGTGTCGGATACCGTCGATCAACGCTTGCTGCTGGGTCTTGGTGGCCGTTTGCAATGACCCGGCATGACCGGATTGCCAAATAAGTGATCCGTCATGTGAGAAGAGTTTGCCGGCCGATAGATCGGCCCGTCCGAGAGTGCCATGCAGATGCTCACTGGTGTTGTTCCAGGCTTTGGCGACGCGGCGGCACTGCGAAAGCAACACCACACCGTTGGCAAACTGGTACTCGATACTGTGATGGTCAAACACTTGGCCGGTTCGTGTCACGGCGGCTGAGGTTGATGCCGGGTCAATTTGTCCCCAGCCACCTTGACCTTGAGCGACACTAGGCGATTGCCCGAGCGCCCAGCGGATCACATCCAGTCCGGCGACGTGTTGTTCAATCAGAAAATCGCCGCCGGTCCATTGATAATGGTTCCAGTTGCGGATCTGGAAATCTTGGTCGGATTCCCGAGTGCCTTGTATGAGATTGCGGATCGGTCCGGCGTTGCAAAACGCACGGGCAAAAATCGGCGTTCCGATCGCACCCTCGTGAATTCGCCCGATGGTGTCTCGGTAGCGTGGATCGTAGCGACGTTGGAATCCAACTTGCACCGACAGACCGGCCGTTCGAGCCAGTTTCGCGGTCTGCAAACAATCCAATACGCCGGGCACATCGGCCGCGATCGGTTTTTCTAGAAAAATGTGTTTGCCGGCTTTGACAGCTTGGCGAAATTGCTGCGGCCGATAGACCGGCGGGGTAGCCAAATAGACCAGATCTGCGTCGCCCTGCAGGAGCGATTCAAACGCGCCGTCGCCGCTTAGACGCTGGCAGTTGGCGTCGATCGCGTTAGCGAAGCGGCCCTTTAGACTGCGATACATCGCTTGTGTTTGGGCGCCTTGCCGATCGGCCAAACCGACCAACCGAACGGATTCTGGCCCCAATCCCAGTACGGTATCGGCCAGCGTTCGCGCCCGCGTGCCGCAACCCGCAAACGCGATTCGCAGCGGTGTCGTGCCGGTTCCACCATGAACCGCTTTGCCAACGGCCATCGCGCCACCGATCGCCCCGCCGGCAATCATCAATCCACTGTCTTTCATAAACAGTCGACGGGCGACCGAAGTCGATTCCTGGTTCATGGGCGATCAAGCACCTTCACGCATTTTTTGGCGGGCGCGAGTCAGCAGCGGACCGATGGAGTTTTCGGCCAACCCGACTTCCTGGCTGATTTCATGATAGCTTTTGCCCTCCAGGTGGTACATCCGCACCACATTGGCTTCCTGGGGTTCGAGCCGCGTCATCAGCCGTTCGACTTCTTCACGATTTTCAATTCGGTCGGTGGCCGCTGCTTTGACGATCGGCTCGTTGCCGGCAACCGACAGCTTGCTTTGAACGGCCGATTGTGCCAGCCGACGGGCGATCACGCGCCGCGCAATCACGGTCAAATAGGTCGCGAGGGAACTATCGCGACGAAATCGTCGCAAAACGCTGCGGTCGGATGCCAACAGTGTCAAAAAGACCTCGGCGACCAAATCGTCTCGGGTCGCCTGATCCAACTTGATGCCGCGGGATTCCGAGGTGTGGTTTGCCACATGAATGACCAGCCCCAAAAAGCGATCGGCAAAATCTTGCCACGCCCGCGGAGCGCCTTCGATGCAGCGCTGCAGCAATATTCGATCGATATCAGAAAGGCTCACGATGCCGGTACCAAAGGAGAAGCGTCACAAAAGCCGGTGCTTGCTGCGTTCTTTCCGGCGACGTCCTTCGCCCAGCAGACCCCTTTATGGTAGGTAGCGCTGACAAGTCCCGCAACCATTTAGGGCGAATCTGGCCCTCCCTGGGTGTCGGACAACGGGGAATTGTATCGGATTATAACGATCAGGTTGGCCTGACGACCCGGGCATTTTTGCGTCGATGGGCCGCGTAGTGAGCTATGGTTCACCTACGCTAGGCACCGTCTGTCATTTCACGTCTGCTGTTGACCTCCATGAGCCACCTGTATCCCCCGCCCGAGTCCGGGCAAGTCAACCAATCATTCATCACTTTCCCAGCGGTGAACGACGGGGATGAATCGGTATCGTCTCAGGCGGCGGTGATTGAAAACGTCAATGGTTTGCTGGCGAAATTGCAAACGGCCAGCGAAGCGGTGGAGGAAAAACCACTGGACCAGGCCGAACAGAACATTGAAAATCAGCTGGCCGTCGTCCGCCTGGGGATCGCCACATCACTGTTCTACGCCCTGCGAACCAAGCATCCTTCGACGGCAGCTCATGGGTTGCGCGTGGCGCTGTTCTGCAGCGGTTGGGCCGAGCGAATGGGATTGGACTACGATCTGCGTGACCGCATCGAAGTCGCTGCGTTGCTGCATGACGTTGGCAAAATCGGAATCCCAGACCGCATCCTGCGGAAACCTGGCAAACTGACCGTCGATGAACAGTTGGCGATGGACAGTTGCCCGGACAACGGGTGCGAAATCCTGCGCGGCTGCACCAATGATCCAGCGCTGCTGGAAATCGTGCGTTTCGGCGGTGTTTGGTACGACAGTCGTCGCGGAGCGGAATCGCCACGCGGTGACCAAATTCCTTTGGGCGCGCGGATGTTAGCAATCGCTGACGCCTTTGACGCCATGACCACCGAACATGTTTACCGCCCGGCGCTCAGCCGCGACCGTGCGATCGCGGAGTTGATCCGCGCCAGTGGCACCCAGTTTGATCCCAATTTGGTCGGTGATTTTTGCCGAATGCTCGAGGCCCATCCGGAGATTTTGCAGGGCAGTATTGTGCACCGCTGGTTGCAACAATTGCGGCCAGAGGATTCGGAGGCGTTTTGGACGGGCAAAAAAGTTGGTGGAACCGGCAAGCACACACGTCGCAAAGAAGTGGTTCGCCGGGAAACACTGTTCAATCAACACTTGCTGCAGACTCTCAAGGATGGCGTGACGTTTACCGACGCCGAAGGAACGATCGATCAGTGGAATGTCGCGATGGAGCGGCTGACGCAACTGCCGGCCGAAGCGATGATCGGAAAACAATGGTCGGTTGCGGCGCTGCGGATGCGTGATGCCGATCACCACGCCAAACAAGAAACCGTCTGTCCCCTGCAGGAGTGCCTGCGTAGTGGCGAAGTCGTGCGGCGGGCGATGGTGATCGACGCGGCCGGTTCGGACCCGATTCCCGTTCACGTCGAAGTCGCGCCGGTGCCGGGCAATCACCACGGCTCGCACGGCACGGTGATCGTCGTCCACGACCTGTCGGATCTGGAGCATCTCGAGCGTCGGCTGCATACGCTGCACAAACAAACCACGATCGATGCATTAACCCGTGTGGCAAATCGCGCCCATTTTGATGAAACGCTGAATGAGTTGGTCACGGCGACGACAGATGGCGGCCCGACGTTTTCATTGGTGATCTGCGACTTGGATCACTTCAAACGGATCAACGATACGTTTGGCCATCCGGCCGGTGACGAGGCACTCAAAGTGTTTGCCGGGCTGTTGCGTTCTCATAGCCGCGAAGGTGATTTGGTGGCCCGCTATGGGGGCGAAGAGTTCTTGTTGCTCGCTGCGTCTTGTGACAACGCCACCGGCGCCCGCCGCGCTGAAATCATCCGTCAAGCACTGGAATCCACGCCGATCGAATGTTTGGGCAATGAGTGTATCACCGCCAGTTTCGGAGTCACGGAATTTCAATCCGGCGACAGCCCGCAAACCATTGTGGCGCGCGCCGATCGGGCCCTATTAAAAGCCAAAGACAACGGCCGCAACCGCGTCGTGCAATTGGGCTTGGGCAAAATGTCCGAGATCGTCGATGTCGTGCCCCGCACAGGCTGGTTTGATTGGTTGACCCGCCACGACGACAGCGTCTTGACCGTCGTCGATATCCTGACACCCGTTCCGATTGATTTAGCGATCGAAAAACTGCGAGGCTTCATCGCCGATCACGAAGCCGAGATCGTCAATGTGGCAGAAAACCAACTGACGCTCAAAGTCGCCTCCGGGTGTTCCCAGGGTGGGCGTCGACGGGTCGACCACAAAATTTCCTTTCATGCCACGATGACGCTCAGCCACGCCCAGGCTGACGAAATGCCGACGGAAAAATCGATCGCCGGTGGCAGCACCAAAGTCCATTTGGAACTCAAGCCGATTCGTAACCGTGATCGCCGTCGCCGCGAGATCAAACGTTCCGTCGCCCAATTGGTGTCCAGTTTTCGATGCTACCTAATGGGCGACATCATCAACCAAGATCGTTGAAACGGTGCCGCCCGGGCCACCGTCCCCAGTTTGACGGCCGCCGTCAAATGTAGCGCTGCGATCGGGATTTCGGTACTCGTGACCGGTTCGCGCAACGGAGTGGTCTTTCGGCTGACTGCAGCTCGCTGTAGACTTGCCAGAACGGCGCCGGTGGCTTGCGAAGAGAGCCGGCCAATGAATCGTTTTCCAGCAATGGAAAACTGCAACCGGATGGGTGGCCGAGTGGTCGAAGGCTCTAGTCTTGAAAAACGATCTTCGCCCCTTCGCTCGTCCCTGGGATACCGAGTTTTCTATAAAGAAAACCGTTCTTCGGTCAAATCGAAAAGCCCTTTAGCCACCTTTAATCACTGCGGAAAAGGGTATACCCTTTCGCGAAAACTAGTACCTTCGTTGAACTGGTTTGCCGTGGTGTGCCTGAGCATTTTAGTCCTCAGGCTTCTTCTCAGCCGCACGGACAGAAGGAATCAAGATGTGCGGCATGCTTCTCGACTCGCACAGTCTATTAAAAGACTTGTCTACATGAGCCAAGGTGAACGATTTTGTCTGCTCAAGTGCAATTACAACATCGCCAATTCTCTCGCATTCCTTACACGTGATGTGAGAGGACGACTCAGAATAACTTCGCAAGTGCGTTAGACATGGGACTTGCTTGTCCGTCAATTCATTCAGCAGTTTTCGCGATTCTGATCGCGGATCTTGAAGCCCAAGGAAATCATTGATCCGGCAGTCCAGAACTGGTGTACTGAAATCACGATGAAATTCCGAAAGTTCGTCGAGCAGTCGTTCAAACGAACTAACTGCGAGTTCTTTCTCGCCACGTCGGCAATGGGATCGATTCTGAATCTTTGAAGGAAATAGAGCGTTTAGTCGTCGAGCCCAGTGGTAAGCACTTCTCGCCAGTTCCTCAGCGGATGCCGTCGTATTGTCAAATGATCCGCACTCGTTAAGTCTTTCCGCGATACATGCGAGATATGACTTGATCGCGCGGCTACTAAAATCTTGCTCTAGATATACGATTGCGTCAGCAGTGCTTTTGAATCTTGCCACTGTCAGTGAAAATTCAATCATTGAGCAAATCCATCTGCGGACATACTCCATTCGAATGTAGGTTGATCGAAAGGCTTTAGCGTCAGAAACGCAATCTTTGAACGCTTGCGACTGAGATTTTGTACTCGGGCCGACAACTGCACGTACTGCCGATGTCTCTACAAGTACCTTCTTTGTCTTCCTACTCATTCGGAAAAGCAAATCCTGCGATTTCGAATCCTAGGTTTTCCAATTTTGCTGCACACAGATCAATTTCGTTAAACTCAACATCCAGCGAATGTCCAAGCTTTTCGACAACTGAAGCAATGTGCCGGCAAACTTCAACTGACTGGTACTTTTCCCACTGGCCGTTTAGTAGCGTATCTCGCACCTGTCGCAAGATTTCTCGTGTATTCGCTTCGCTTTCAATCCGTTGGATGCTTGCGACGAGATTTTTGATCTCTGACAGAATTGGCTGGGTCGCAACAACTAGTGGGATTGACTGAAGGTTATGCTGAAGATTTCCTATTGATTCGGCCAGTTCCCTACACCTGCTCCTGCGCCTCGATGCAACATACGCGGGCGATTGGCTGCCCCTGACTGCAGCCATGTTAGTGACGGCGCGAAACGTTACCCGCGTGGGAACGATGTTGGGAGGAACGACGAACTCATCATCCAAGTACGCGTCATCCAGACTGGGGCCGACTTCGCTAACCAAAAGTCGTCTAAGGTCTACGACGCCAGAATTGACCGCACCGGCACTACCGCTGCGTATTTTGTCGATGCTAATCCCTGAGTCTGCCATCTCAAATTAGGTTGGTGAGCTTCTTCACAGACTGCTCAACTAGCCTCTCTCCTTTCGTTTCGAATTCATTCATCAAGCGTTTTACGCCGTGCTTGCTTACTTTCTTTTTCACCAAATCGTAACGTAACCAGAGACGGTCACCATCAATCTCGTCTAACAATGATCCTAAACCTGGTCCCCATGCTGGTTCCGTTAATCGGGTCACATTGGCCGCCGACTGGAACTGCTTAGTCGCCATTTCGCGATTCATCGGTCCAATGTCGACTCGAGTGAAAGTAGACTCGCGGTCTTCCACTAACGCTAGCGACCAGTCGTTTGAGTCTTCCATGATCGCCAGTGAAGGCTTCAACAAAGATTCTCGACCAAGGTCCGCCATTTCCTTGTACGTCATTCCAATATCAACCAGAGAATCCCTCAAAAAACTGCAGGAAGTTGCCTCTGATACACCGTATGCGTCCAGGACATCAGTCATCATTTCGCCGATTTGTTTCGTCCACACATGCCACTCGTCCAGCGTTCTGGTCGTAAAAGTGGCGGAGGTGTGGTCGATTGCGAACTGAGTCTTGTTGTCTCCGCTGAGGAAGTCAAAGCGCTGGACGTTTGATGACCACTGCGAAAATCGCTCTACGCGGACCATTTTCTTTGCCAAACTAGGTAATACAGCTGCAAAATCCGGCTGAGGAGCAAAACGCACGGACAGTATCGAAATTGATTGGCGTCCAATTATTTGCTGCGACATAGTCGATTTGGTGGAAGCGGCCAAGTTCTGCACGGGGGGGCAAGGAAAACAATTTGCAAATTCATTCGAATTATACTTCCGCTCAGCTGGAATGGTCTGCTTGAACGCTCAATTATCGCAGCATTCCCGCGAACTTTGAAAGTCTGGTCTGGCTAGGCTGCCTGTGCCGCCACGACTGCCCATCTTGGGGGGAACTTGCAGTAGACATAGGCAAGCCGCAAGAATGCCACCTGAACAAGGTGATCCAACCCATTCCGTTGCGAAAGCCAGACTGTTGGGATTCTTCCAATTCATCTGGCTGGCGTGCTCGACCGCGGGGATCCTTGCGCCAATCTGCAAAAATGGAACTGAATTTCTGTCTCTCCATTTTTCCACTCGGCAAATAACGGGGCGCAACTAACTAACTGTCTCTCTGAGGATCGGCCCGCGAAGTTCGCGAGGACTGTCAGCAGGGCCAGGAAGGACCCGCAGCAGGGGCAGCAGACAGGCAGCAGCAGGCAGGCAGCAGACAGAGCATCAGACAGGGCAGCAGACAGGCAGCAGGGCAGCAGAGCAGTCAGGCAGGCAGCAGGGCAGGAAGTGTCTTAATCACCGCGATTTGCAAGACCAATCAGAAGTCAGCGATGAGTATTTGGAAGACACCGAAAAGACTGCCGGCGTACCGCTGGCCCGGGGAGAGAACTGAAACCCGAGCCAGCGGCAGCGACAGCGTTAGGTGCCCCCCCAAGCCGACCGGGGGATTATCAAAACCCGATCGGCAAAGGCACCCAACGTGATTGATCAGTCAGCCGCGCTGCCGTCCGCTCGAACGCCGCCGCGGGGTTCTTGCTTGTTCACACCCACGTCGCTGTAGCCACGCATTTGGACGCCGAGCGTGTCGAAGTCGGCTTCAGCGGTTTCAACTGTTGGCTCGATTTTGCCGTCGAGCGCGGCGATCTCAATCACTGGCATGTCGCGAGGATCGGCCAGCAAATACCAAGCCGACTCGCTGTTTCCTGTGTAGTTGGCGTTGCTCATGTACGGCGAGCTTTCCGTCCGGAACCGGCCTTGCCACGGGTTTACCTCAGGCTCGTCCGTACTGCCCTTGATCTTGTCGCTCGTCATCAACTGACGTGCAGTCGTTTTCAAGGCAGTCGGGACAAGCAGAATCGCCGGCTCAATGCCAAGCGGGTTGCCGTCTGGGTCGGTCTGATTCATGAAGACCGTTTCGGCTTCTTCCAGGCCGACAAGACCGAGCTCGCCTGTGTCGGTGCTGACGTTGAAATTGCCGGCAGCGAAGAACGCCGCATTGTCCAAAAACGCAGTCCAGAAAATATCGTTCAGCTTCAACCCAGCACCACGGCCAAGCTTGCGGGGGACGTCGGTCAACGCGCCGAGGTCATCATTGATGATATCGGTGCGAGTGATGCCGAGCATTCGACCGTAGGTATCGACTTTGTTGGTGTACGTTTCTTCGCTGAGCGTTCCGTGCTTGATCTGACCGTCTGGCCCGACTTGTTCGAATCTCAAATCGCCAGTCAGAGAAACCGTTGTCACTTGCTTGAAGTCTTTGACGCTGCGGATTGCTGCGATCCGCAAGCACGTTGTGTCAACTGCATCGAAGCCACGCTTCAGAAACTTGTTTGCTGTGTTCGCAAGCACAGTGGGAATCGAGATCGTACTGGCGACCGCTGAGATCGTAACTCCTCCGAACGCGGCGCGGAGCGATTCTTGGTTAATCTTTTCGCCGGGATTCCCGCGATAGCCGTTCTCGGCGGCTGCGATCCCAAACAGTTGATTCAACCCGATTCCGCCGGGGAAGTGATCATGCGCCGCCTGAAGCTCGTGATCAGTGAAGTGTTGTTCCTCGCCGCCCAGTCGTCCGCCCGTGCAACATGCGGCCTCAAGGATGCGATTTGTCAGTTTTGATTGATACATGGTTTGCCTCTGGTTTTACTCAGCCAACTTGGCCTGGATTGAATTGGATGCTGCGACAGCTGCCTGATGTGCCTCCATCGCTACGGTCTGTTCGGCTTTCCACCGGGCTAGGTAGCGAGAGAGCCGTCGCTCTTCGGACTTGTCGCCGGCTCGCTGGGCCTCTCTGATCGACTCGGCATACCCGTTGGCCCGGGAGGTTGCTTCAGTCAATCGCTGATTCGCAAACTTGACCGACCGATCGATGACCCAACGATCGATGAGCAAGGCCGGCGATGCCAACTGAATCAACTTGTTCTGCAAAGCTTGCGATCCAGCACAACTCTTTTCGAGTTTGCCAATCTGCTTTTGCAGTTCTTTCCGCTCGGCATTCAACTCGCTGACACGTGTTTCCAGCTTGACGTTCTGTTGTGCAAGCTGGCGATGGATGATCGACCGCTCACCGGGGTCCTTCGCTTTGTGCAATGCGGTCTGCAGCGGTTCGCACTCGGCGACGTGGACGTTTGCCGCGTCGTCGGCTGCAGCATCGATATCATTGATCGACGCGCGCAACTCACGGATGGCATCGCGTTTTTGAGATATCGCTGCCAATTCTTCTTGCACGGACTCACGGCGTGATAACCGTTCGGCTTCACCTAAATCGAAAGTGTTCATTTGTTGTTTCTCCGGTACCAGTGGGTGCCGTTGTGATCGGTCCGCCAGAACGTATAGTCGCCAGGCCCGAAGTCGGCACGGATCAGCTGACTGCCAGCGATGAACTCGGGTTGGTTGCCATCGGCGTTGACACCGGCATCGGTGTCATTCGGCCCGGCTGGCGGGATGCCCTGGATCAAGACCCGGTTTTTTCTGAGTGGGTTGTTCATGCGATCAATGTACACGTCAGAAATTCGGTTCTTCCAGGATCTGGAAACTCACTCAACCGCTTCCGCTGGTGGCTCAAGGATCGCCAAGAATGGCCGATTGCAATCGCGACAAATTGAACGACGCGTGATTGAGCCATCGCCTCCCGCCTCACTACGGACAGTCGTGGGCGTCTCCATGCTGCCGCAGTGAGGGCAGGCTACGCGATGAACGAAGACTGATGGCGCTGATGACCACTTGATTCGTTTCGCGCGGCAATCGCGATCTGTCGATTGGTTGTCGCTCATCTTTTGCTCTCTATCGCCGGGGTTGATGCTTTGCTGTTTGCCCGGTGCTCTCTCGCCGCTGTGCCGTGGTATCGCTTTTGTCGGTGCCGTCTGGCCGTCTGGCTGTCGATGTGCCTGTCGTCGTGCCGTCGTGGTGCCGGCTGGTCGTCTGTGCCGTCGTCGTGCCGTGGCTGTCGCTGGTCGTCGCTGGTCGTCGTGGTGCCGTCTGGCTGGTGTGCTGTCGTCGTTGTGGTGCTGTCGTCGGCGTCGTGGTGGTGATCGCCTGGCCGTTGATGGTGCCGGCGATGTGTAGCGGGGTGTTTCCGAGGCAATCAATCCTGGTTGCGTGCTTGCCCCGTTGTTGACTCGCTGGAGTGTCCAGCAGGCGCCCGGTAGTACACGTCGATCGACTTACCTGGATTGTCGTGATGGAGGAGATCATCCATCTGACCTCGTAAGCCGGTGATCTTTTGAATCGTGTTTCGCACCGGTCGCGATCTTGCTTTTGAATAGCCCGCCGTCACGTCGTCGGTGATTTGCCAGAGCAACTTTTCAATCCGCTGTAGTTCGCCGGCGATCTCGCGATGCCGTTCGATGGTCAGTCCGGTTTTTTGTTTTGCCATTTTTGAAATCTGTTTTTTGAAAAGTGAAAAAGTGTTTTTTGTGATCAGCCGGCCGCTAGCTAGAAACTCCGTCGTTACTCGGACAAAAGCAGAGCAGGCCACACCACGCGGATTTCCTCTCGCACACACTCACCACTCGGACAACCCCTATAGGGTTGTTGTCCGAGTGAGTGAAATAACTCGGACAAGTAGTGATTTGTCCGAGTGAGTCCGAGTGTCCGGCTCAGTCGCTTTTGAGTTGCAAATCATCATTTTCTTTTTCCTCCCGATTCGCTTTTTCTTGTTCGTCGATCGTCATTCGATAGCCTTCGTATTCCTGTCCGTTGGCCTTCTTCACAGAACACGGCTCAAGAATTTCTTCGCGGATCAGATAGGCGAGGGCCGCTTTGCCAACTTGGCCGTGACTCAGCCCCGCGGCGTCGAAGGCCGAAGATTTCGTGAGACCATTTCGCCCGACCCCGATAAACGCGTCACGCAATTTCTGGGCGTTCTTTTCGTTGGCTCGCTGTTTCTTTGCCTCTTTTGCGATTTCCTTCCGTTCGGCGGCATCCTCTCGCGATTCGTTTGCGTCGCTGACTTCCACATCCCACCGTCGGCCGCCTTCGTCGTCTGGGTGCCCCTCCGCCACGTCTAGGCCCCAGCAACCGTTGTGCCCGGCGGAACCGCCGGCGCTCATCCAGAGGCGGTGATTGCCGGTGCCCTCCTCGTACCGTTCTCGGCGAGACAGCAAGAGCCACTGGCGTGCAAACTCAGCGAATCCGGCCCAAGCGATGTCGCCCAGTTCCAGTGGTTGAAACTCGATGTTGTTGGTGTTGTTCTTTTTGGCGTGATGCACCAACACGGGCGTGCATTTCTGCTGCAGCGCCAGTTCGGAGAAAATCCGTAGCTGGTCGCCCATCGAAAAGAGATTGCCGGCGTCCGATCCGTCGATCATCAAGTAAGCCGGATCCGCGATAACCACGTCGAATTTGCCTGCTTTGATTACCGCCGCAAGTTCGGAGACGTGGCTTGCGTTGGCCAGCTGCGGAACGCGATCCGTCACCGTGAAGTAACCATCTAGTGCCGCGAGATCGATCGAATGCGATCGACAAATCCTGAAGCAAGTTTCCTGCACGGTCGCCAGCCCCGATTCAGCGGTGAGCACCAGGACGCGTTTTTTTGCTGGGACACCGAACCGGCCGAGAAACTCGGTGCCCGACGCCAGTGACAACGCCACCTCGATCGCGATGGACGTTTTCAAGGACTTGAATTGGCCGGCGATAATGAGCGGTTGATGTTCAGCGAGCACGCCCGGAATCAAGTAATTCAACTTGAAATCGCCGCTCGCCAGTTCTTTTGCACCAACAAGTGAAAAATACAGGTCCTCATTTTTTGCTCGATCTAGTTGCTGTGCTCTTTTTTCTAGGAACTGTTTTCCGATTCTTTCGAGCGCATGTGCCACTGAGCCAACGTCTTCACGCGTCAGCGCGGCAACCGCCTCCGCGAACTGGTTTTTATCACCGCTGTTGGTGATGATCACGCCGTCCGAATAAATCTCAGCCCCGCAACTGTATGCGGTGAGTATGTGACAACCATCAGGCGCGACTGTGCCGACCTCTATCGTCGTGCCGGCGAGGGTTGATGCGCTGCGAGAGTCGTCTCGCAGCGTCACACCTGCCTCTGCTGCCTCCGCCTCGACCTCCGCTAGTTCGGCTGTGAGCTTTTTCTGGTCCTCGATCACCATGTCGTATTTGCGGAGAATCTCCTCAGCCTTTTCATCGATTGCTACCGTGCTCATGCGATGGCCCCTTGCTGCGTAGTAAACGAGAAATGTGTGTTGTCGTAAATTTGCCTATCGATCTGGCCGTGGCACCACCTCGCGGCTGCCCGCCAATCACCGTCATGACGGAGCGTCACGAACATTTGGTCGATGGAGTGAAACCTGCCGACCGATCCATCTTTTTTTGCCGAATCGAAATGCGGGTCAGCCCCGCTGAAGACATTGATGCCCGGCCGGCTTAGCTGGGAGGCGATCTTCAAACTCTTGCCGCCGCTCTGGCTGCCGGGCCGCAACCATTCACCGGCGCCAAGATGCGTGTAGCCGTGCTGATTTAGCAGGTCTTCGACAGTCAGCCCGAACCTGTCGATGTACTCGCTGACCGGCTGGGTCTGCGGCTCGCATGTTCTGCGCGTTTCGTTGACGGTCCGATCGACTCGCCGGATTGCCGGTTTTTTTGTCTCAGTTTTGATTGCCGGCAGGGTCAGTTCCCGCAGCGAATACAGGCGATCGGGATGGTATTCGTGACACGTCACTGAGTTGCCGTTGCTTCGCGGCTGTCCGACGATTCGCAACAGGCGATCGATGTTCGCCGTGGCATCCAACTTGCCATCGGCTAGCGTGTTTAAATGTCTTTGCCAACGCCCGGTCAGTTGCGAAATGTACTGCCGCTCTCTATCAGATTTGATTCTGTACGGAATCTTCAGAATCCAATAGCTATGAAACCCGCCTCGGTCGCCGTCGCTATTGACTATAAGACTCGGCGGCACTGGCATAAGATTCAGGATCTCGAGCATTTTCTCCCGGCTGTGATAGTCGTCATTCTTGCCGGCGTCGCAGTCCAAATGAAATGAGACGACGGTCTTCACTTCGTTTTTGGTTCCAACAATCCAGCGACCTTTGCCGTCTCGCTCAGATCTGGCCTGGATGGCGTCCCAGTCCATTAGGTTGATCTTCGCGTAGATGTCTAGCCGGCCGGCTAGCTGCGATGCGGCCCGGGCTAAGTTGCCACTGCCTGTGTCGCAGTGCCCGACCCATTGCCTCTTCGATTTGCCGGCGAAGACGATCTCGCCGTCATCCGGCCTGCATCGGCTGTACAGTGCGTCCAGCCATGCCGCTGTTTCGCCCGCACGAACCGTAGACGTGTCGTGAGTGGGTGCTACCATGAGGTCGTCCCTCCGTGTAACTGTGGACATTTGGCCCGCCGGGTAGTAGCAGCTCGGCGGGCTGTTTTTGTTTAGCCGAAGATGGAGTCACGTTTCGCCGTCTGGCGTTTGCGTTTGGCTCGTGGCTCGCTCACCGATGGGTGGCGCCGGCGTAATAGAAAACGTGCTAGATCGTCCTCAGCGATACGCCAGCGGGGCCGCTCGCCGTCTGGATCGGTCGCCAGATTGGATGCGACGATCTCGCCGCTACGGATCCAGGCCAACACTTTGTCGGACTTGCACCCGAGTAGCTTTGCGGCCTGTGGCGGCGTGTAGAATTGCTCTGAAATCACCAGTAGTCTCCGTATGAGTAAGGTCAGACGGTTTTCTACTGGCGATGCGGGGTATTAAAACTGTCAGTCCTGAAACTGATAGTTTTGATAGTTTTTCTTAGGCCTTTTTCGGTCGGCCTGGCGACTTGGGTTCAGGCATCGGAAGTTTATGAAACTCCGCAAAACGTTTGGCTCTGTCCAGCAATCCATTTGGCGAACGAGGGACTTTGCGATCGGAAGATTTTTCTAGCTTTGCGGCCAAAACTGACAGTTTTTCGGCGTTCATCTTCGGCCGCGATTCGAAAATCTCGCGGTCATTGGCTAAATCTTTAGGCCACGGGTAGACCTTGGTTGCGTCTGTGGTGCCGCTTGCGTCGGTTTTGTTTGATACTTCCAGTTCGATAAGCAACGCATCTGTCAGATGATCTAGCTGGCACTGATCGAGTTGCTGAACCTCCGCCCATGTCATGTTGAATTGTTGGATCAACGTTTTCAGCAGAAGCTCGTGCCGACCATTGCCTAGTTTTTCAAGTCTCTTGAGTTGATAAGCCCGGTCGGCATCCTCAAGACTACGCCGCTGGCGATACCAGTTTTGAAGCTCTTCCAGGGATTCCAGATTTCCTTGCTTGTCGCCGTTCATGATTGCACCTCACCGGCGTACAACCATTCCCAAACCGTCTCGACAGTGCGCTGCAGCCGCGAGTCACTGACCCGTTGCCTGTATCGTGCCGACATGTCGGATTCGCTGTCGCTGTGCCCCATGATGGCTCGCACGGCCACCAGATCGCCGCATTCCTCAGCCTGGGTCTGAAACGTCCTGCGTAAACAATAGAAGCCCCTGCCTTTTTCGGGGAATCCAGCGGCTTTCAGGACTGGCTTGAACGCTCCGGTCACTCGGTTGCCGCCTGTGCGATTCTCGGTGCAAAAGTCCCTGCCGCGGTGACCAACGAACAATCGGTCGGTTCCGCCTGGGTGGCTCTCGATCACTGCTTGGATTGCTGCGACCGTCTCCGGCCACAATGGGATCCGCCGCTCAATTCCTGTTTTGGCTCTCGGGTAGTTCAGCCACCCTGTTTTCAGATCGACCAGGCCGACTTCCAGTTCCGCCACGTCACGGTTGCCGAATCCAGCTTGGACGCCCAATAGAATCATCGCTTTCCAATTCGGGCCCGATGCGGCGATCAGTTGGTGAACTTCGTTGGCATCGAAGTCTTGCTTCCCACGCTTGGCTCGCTGCTTGCGAATGACCTTCGCAGATGGCTTTACGAAGCTCGGGCCAAACCGAACCGGCGATTTGATAAGGCCGGCATCGAATGAGTACCGGAACAGCGATTTGATTTGCCCGATGTGCTTGCCGAGCGCGACCGGTCCATACCGCTTGGCGAGGTCGGAACGCAGCTTGGCAAAGTCTGCCGGCTCCAATTCGGAAACACTGGTTTCCTTGCCCAGCGACTTGAAGATCAAATCACAGGCTTTGAAGTATTCGTCGTAGGTGTCCTGAACAATCTCGCCGGCGTGGAGACGTGACCGCTTGGCCTGCATCCATTCCTCGGCGGCGTCCTTCACGGTGACGCCACTTGTGTTTCTCGGTCGCCGGCCGGCTTTGATCTCTAGCCACTGATCGAGCGAGCGCGTGCCCTGGGGATCTTCCTCCACTCTTTCGAAGTAGTGGCGTTTGCCTTTGTGGACTTTGCACCAAAGTCCGCTGGCTTTGTGAACGCTTAACCTCACTTCACGTTTGGCTCGCGCTAATGTAGACTTCGCCATCGCATCACCTGTGCTGTAACTGGTTGGGTGGTGTGCGGTTCTGGTCGGTACGAACGGCCAGAACCTCCTTTTTGACCCTAAAAGGGTATGGAAAAGGGTATAGCGGTTTCGGGCGTTCGTCAATGCCCCGGAGGAAAGCCTAAGTTTCCTATAAAGAAAACCGCAATCGGATGGGTGGCCGAGTGGTCGAAGGCTCTAGTCTTGAAAACTAGCGTAGGGGTGACTCTACCGTGGGTTCGAATCCCACCCCATCCGCTTCTCGTCGCGACCATGCAAGGCGCCGTCCGGCATCAACCGAGAACGCTGCCAGACGCCAGCTCGCGCCGGATGTCTCAGCCGCCCAGGAAACTCTCGTCAACCATTGGCAAATCTTGCAGGGAATCCAGACCAAACAAGGCCAGGAATCTTTCGGTGGGGTAATAGTGCGGTACTTTTCGTCCGCCGTCGTCTGGGGTTTGGCGTCTTATTTCTAGCAAGCGTCGACGGACCAATTGATTCAGTAGGGAGCCGCTTTCCTTGCCGCGTTGGTCCTGCACGATTTGTGCGGTGACACCGGGTTGATAGGCCACCAGCGACAGGACTTCGACGGCAGCTTGGCTAAGTCTTGCCTCGCGGACTTTGCCCAAGAACGACTGGCGAACATTTTCGACACTCGGTGCGATTGTCAGCCGATACCCCGATTCATCTTCAACAATACGAAAGGCTTGTTCGGAAGCCTTGTAGGATGCGTTGAGCGCGTCGATCATTTCAACCACTTCATCGGCTGTGACTTCACGCATCAGCGACGCCAAACGCGCCGCGGTAAACGAGAGGCTTTCTGGATGGCCGACAAACAGTGCGGCCTCAATGATCCCCTCGGGATGCACCAATTCGTCGACCGAATCGTCGAGCGGATCGAACGCGGCGGGAGATTCTTGTTCAGAATCCTCCAGCGGTTCGCTGGGTTCGGGTGCAGCGTAGGTTTCCGGGTCGTGCGCCGCAGCGGCGCGGGCATAGGCAGCACCGAGATCGTCTAAGGAAAGTTCTCCAAAACCAGACTCGTCGTCGGTATTCGATACAGAGTCACTATCTGCTGCAAATTCACTCTCGCCGCCGGTCTCCGGTTCATCGCTTATTGGTTCATCCATTCCAATGGGTATCCACTGATTCCAAAGTTAACAGCGATTGCGAATTGCCAATCGGACTGATCAACTCAGCCGCTGCTGGAATCGCTATCATAGCGACCACTGATCCCGCCCGATTCACCCCTCCATGATTGCAGTCGTTGCCGATGTCCAAGACAGTTCGCCTGAACATAATGATGTTTCTCCAGTTCTTTGTCTGGGGAGTCTTTTTTGTCCCGATGGGGAAGTACCTGGGAGTGATTTTCGGCGACTATGAAGCGGCGGGAACCTTAAACAAGATCATCGGCGGAATCTACTCCACACAGACCTGGGCAGCGCTGGCGGCCCCGTTGGTGGTGGGCTACGTCGCCGATCGGTTGTTTAACAAGGAAGTCGTCAATGGTGTGTTGCACCTGATCGGAGGGGCGTTGCTGTGGTGGTGCAGCACGATCACCGAATCGCCGGACCAGTTTTACTGGGTCATGCTGACGTTCTTTTTGTGTTACATGCCCACGCTGGCGTTGGTCAATGCGATCACGTTTCAGAACGTGGAGTCGGTTGAGGAGGATTTTCCCAAGATTCGGCTGTGGGGCACGATCGGCTGGATCGTTTCCGGATTGGTGGTTTCCGAATCCTTTTTTGGTTTGTTTCCATTGCCAATCTTGCCTGGCGTCGAAGGCGCAGGCAGCACCAATTTGCCGCTGAAGATCGGGGCTGTCGTCAGCATCTTTTATGGTCTGTTCAGCTTTCTGTTGCCCGCATCACCACCGCAGGGTCGTGGACAGTCGACCAGTTTGGCCAAGGTATTGGGGCTCGACGCGGTGGCATTGTTCAAGAATCCGAACTACCTGATCTTTGCCGTCTGCTCGTTCCTGATTTGCATTCCGTTGGCGTTTTACTACGCACGTACCAATGAGTTTGTCAGCCAGATGGCGTTCGGTGACCGGGCCAGTGCGGTGATGGCGCTGGGCCAAGTCAGCGAGATCTTCTTCATGGCGTTGGTGCCGTTTTTTCTGAGACGGCTAGGCGTCAAACTGATGCTGTTTGTCGGCATGCTGGCCTGGGCGCTGCGATACACATTATTCGGGCTGATGCCGTCTAGCCCGGCGATGTTGGTGTTGGGGATTGCGTTGCACGGAATCTGCTACGACTTTTTCTTTGTCACCGGGCAACTGTACACCGACCGGGTGGCTCCCAAGGACATGCGAACCAGCGCTCAAGCCTTTATCGGTTTGTTGACCTACGGCGGCGGGATGTTGGTCGGGAACTTCGTGTATGGCTACTGGGGCGACGCGATCGAGCTCGATCCGTTGACCCGAGAGGGCTGGCAGGAGGGGGCGGCACAGTTCTGGCTGATGCCGGCCGGAATTTCTGTTGCGATCGCGGTGTTATTTTTTGCGACGTTCTGGGACCGCTCTAGTGCGGCTGTGGGCGAGAATCTGCAGGAAACCGAGCCCGCGAACACCTGAGTTTTATGAATTTCTGAGGTTGCCCGTCCTACGCAAGTTGGTGGTTGATCTGATATCTTTCGCGAAATTTGGCAATGATCTCGATCTCTACCGGAAAACGACGTGCCCAGACGCGACGATATCAAAAAAATTCTACTGATCGGCAGTGGCCCCATTGTGATCGGCCAGGCCTGCGAATTCGACTATTCCGGCACCCAGGCCTGTAAAGCCCTTCGCGAAGAGGGCTATGAGGTGGTGCTGGTCAATAGCAACCCAGCAACGATCATGACCGATCCCGCTACGGCGGACGCGACCTACATCGAGCCGTTGACTTGGCAGATGGTCGAAAAGGTGATCGAAAAAGAAAAACCGGACGCGTTGCTGCCGACTTTGGGCGGTCAAACCGGGCTGAACGTCGCCATGGATCTGGAGGCCAATGGGGTCTTAGAGAAACATGGCGTGGAAATGATTGCCGCTAACGCGAAAGTCATCGCCAAAGCCGAGGAGCGTGATCAGTTCAAGGTCGCGATGGAAAAGATCGGTTTGGACGTGTGCCGTGGTCATGTCGTTCATAACTTGGCCGAAGCCCGTCGCGCGATGGAAGACGTCGGATTGCCGGCCGTCGTCCGTCCCAGTTTTACGATGGGCGGCAGCGGCAGCGCGATCGCATTCAACAAAAATGATTTTGACATCCTCGTCAAAAGCGGGCTCGACCAATCTCCCGTGACCCAAGTATTGATCGAAGAATCGATCATCGGTTGGAAAGAGTACGAAATGGAAGTGATGCGTGATGCCGACGACAACGTCGTCATCATCTGTAGCATCGAAAACTTTGATGCGATGGGCGTGCACACCGGTGACTCGATCACCGTCGCACCGGCACAAACGCTGACCGACAAAGAATACCAGCGGATGCGTGATGCATCACTGGCGGTCATCCGCGAGATCGGTGTCGAAACCGGTGGCAGCAACATCCAATTTGCGATCGAACCGGGCACCGGCCGAATGATCGTGATCGAAATGAACCCGCGGGTCAGCCGCTCGAGTGCGCTGGCTAGTAAAGCCACCGGATTCCCGATCGCCAAGATTGCCGCGAAGTTGGCGGTTGGCTATCGGCTGTGGGAACTCCCCAACGATATCACCCAGAAAACCAAAGCCTGTTTTGAGCCGACGATTGATTATGTCGTCACCAAAATTCCGCGTTTTGCATTCGAAAAATTCCCGGAAGCCGACGCGACGCTGACGACGCAGATGAAAAGCGTCGGCGAAACGATGGCCATCGGTCGCTCGTTCCGCGAATCGCTGCAGAAAGCCATTCGTGGCTTGGAAGTGGGCGCATTCGGATTCGGCAGCGATAGCCGCGACCTGTGGGGCACCGACGAACAACCCGATGATGATACGATTCGAGCGAAATTGAGCACTCCGAATTCGGAGCGTCTGTTTTATATTCGCTATGCGATGAAATCGGGAATGTCGGTCGACCAGATCTTTGCCATCACCCACATCGATCGCTGGTTCCTCGACCACTTGCTGCAAATCGTCGAGCAAGAAAACGAACTGCGACAGATCGAATCGCTTGAGCAACTCGACCACGATCAGTTTTGGAAAGCCAAGCGAAACGGATTCTCCGACCGACAGATCGCCCACATTCTCTCGTCGACCGAACAAGTCGTGCGACAACGTCGTTTGGAATTGGGCATCCGCCCCGTGTTCAAAAGTGTCGACACCTGCGCTGCTGAATTCGAAGCCTACACGCCGTACTACTACAGCACCTACGAAACCGAAGACGAGCTGCCGGCCAAGAGTGACAAAAAGCGGATCGTGATTTTGGGTGGTGGTCCGAACCGGATCGGCCAAGGAATCGAGTTTGATTATTGCTGCTGTCATGCCAGTTTCGCACTTCGTGAAATGGGCTATGAATCGATCATGGTCAACAGCAACCCGGAAACAGTCAGCACCGACTATGACACATCGGACATGCTGTTTTTCGAACCATTGACGATCGAAGACGTGTTGAACATCTGCGACGCCACGAATCCAGACGGCGTGATTGTTCAGTTCGGCGGCCAAACCCCGTTGAATTTGGCCCGCGGTTTGAAAGAAGCGGGTGTGCCGATTATTGGTACCAGCGTCGAAACGATCGAAGCCGCCGAGGACCGCGAGCGGTTCCAAGCGTTGATCAACGAGTTGCAGTTGCGTCAGCCACCGAGTGGGATCGCACGCAACATGGAAGAGGCTCGGAAAGAGGTTCGCCGCATTGGCTATCCCGCTCTGGTGCGACCGAGTTTCGTGCTGGGTGGACGCGCCATGGAAATTTGTTACGACAAGGCGCAATTCGAGCGATATGTCGCCGAAGCCTTTATCGTGGCCGATGGCCAACCGGTGTTGATCGACCATTTCTTGGAAGATGCCACCGAAGTCGATGTCGATGCAGTGTGCGACGGCGAGGATGCGGTGATCATGGGGATCATGGAACACATCGAAGAAGCCGGTGTGCACAGCGGCGATTCCGCATGTGCGATTCCGCCGTTTTCGATCACACAACCGGTGCTGGCCGAACTGCGAGAAGCCACGATCAAGCTGGCGAAATCGCTCAACGTCATCGGTCTGATGAACATCCAATTTGCGATCAAACTGGAAGACGGCAAACCCACCGTCTACATTCTGGAAGTCAATCCGCGTGCCAGCCGAACCGTTCCGTTTGTTGCCAAAGCGACGGGCGTGCCGGTGGCAAACATCGCGACGAAAGTCATGGCCGGAATGAAATTGGCGGAGTTGGGGATCACGGAAGAACCGATTCCCAAACACGTTTCGATCAAAGAGAGCGTGTTCCCGTTCCGCAAGTTTGCCGGTGTCGACATCGTGCTCGGCCCGGAAATGCGAAGCACCGGCGAAGTGATGGGGATCAGCGACAAATTTTCGATCGCGTTCGCAAAAAGCCAGTTGGCAGCGGGGGTCACATTGCCGACCGAAGGCAAGATTTTCGTCAGCTTGAGCTCGCGGCATAAAGAATCTGCTGCAAGTTTGGGACGCGACCTGCGTGCACTGGGTTTTGAGATTCTCGCCACCAGCGGAACAGCCACGCGGTTGGAATCCGAGGGAGTTCCGGTCACTCGGATCAAGAAACTGGCCGAAGGTCAACCAAACTTGATCGACTATCTGAAGAACGAAGACGTGGCGTTGATTTTGAACACGCCCAACGGCAAAGGCGCACGCACCGACGAAGGAAAAATTCGTGCGGCTGCCGTCCAGCAAGGTGTACCCTGTATCACAACGGTCGCAGCCGCCGAAGCGGCGATCCGAGCCATGCAGGCACTTCGCGACGACGTGATGTCGGTTCAATCCCTGCAAGAACGTTACGCGGAATAGACGATCCCCATGTCAGACTCTCCAGCGCCCAAGAACGCATCGCACAAACCCGATTATGACCCTGCGTCGTTTCGGTTGTTGGTGGTCGATAACGAAGCCGCCCATGCGCGGGCGATGACCGAAAGTCTGGAAAAAGTTGGTTACAAATGCACCGTCGCAACCAGTGGTCCTGAAGCCGCGACGCTAGTCCAGCGGGACACCTTTGACGTGATCATCACGGATATGGTGATGAATGATGTCGACGGAATGAAGTTGTTGAAACTGGCGACCGAGACGTTGCCGGATTCCGAAGTCGTGATGGTGACCGGTCACGCGACCGTGCCGATCGCGGTGGAAGCGATGCAGAAAGGCGCTTTCAATTTTTTGGAAAAGCCGATCACACCCAGTCGGTTGCGTGCGATCGTCGAAAAAGCCGTTGGTGCGGTTAGCCTGCGACGTCAAAACACCGAACTGATGTCTCGCTTGGACGAACGGTTTGGGTTCGAAGCGATCGTCTACACCAGCAAGAAGATGCAGGAAGTGATCGATCGCTTGCGTCGGATTGCTGCTACCGACGCAACCGTCTTGATCACCGGTGAAAACGGGACGGGAAAAGAGATCGTGGCCCAGGCCGTGCATCAGAACAGCCCCCGCCGCAATAAACCCATTGTTGCGATCAACACGGGAGCAATCGCCGAGAATCTGGTTGAAAGCGAACTGTTCGGTCACGTCAAAGGTGCCTTCACTGGCGCTGACTCGGACCGCGTCGGAGCATTCGAATACGCCAACGGCGGTACGTTGTTTTTGGATGAAGTCGGCGACATGCCGATGAGCACTCAAATCAAGCTGTTGCGGGTACTGGAAGAGAGCAAGATCACGCGGGTCGGCGACAATAAAGCGATCAAAGTGAACGTTCGCTTGATTTCGGCAACCAACCGGCCACTGGAAACCATGATCGAGGCGGGGACATTTCGCAGCGACCTGTATTTTCGATTGAAAGTGGTCACCGTCGAATTGCCACCCCTGCGGGATCGCCGCGAAGATGTGATTCCGCTAATGGATCACTTTCGCAAAATGTTTTTGCGTCGCCATGATAAATCTGTGGCGCACTTCTCACCGAGTGTGACCAAACGATTTTTTGCCTATGACTGGCCCGGCAACGTGCGTGAACTGCGAAACTTTGTTGAGATGATGGTGGTGCTGGACACCGATGGTAAACTTGACGTCGACGATTTGCCGCCAGAATTGGTGGACGAGACGACTGACGACATCAAAGTCGATGAAATGCCGACGACACTCATCAGCGACGGTGCTGAATCGGATTTGATTGGCAAACCGTTGAGTGTGATCGAGCGCTGGGCGATCGAAAATACGTTGCAATTGACCAACGACAATCGCGAAGAAGCTGCCAAATTGCTCGATATTGGAGCGCGGACGCTGTACCGCCGCCTGGACCAGTACAAAAAAGATGACGGTGGCAGCGGCAGCTCTGCCGACGACGAGTAGGCCAGCTGCATCAACAACCTAAAGGAATGAATTCCAACCCGTTGGAGTTCACGCTTTAGCGTGTCACGCCCCCGTGCTTCCCGCCAGGTTTCACCTGGCCTACTGGTTCGATTGTGGTGGAGTAAGCGCACCTCTGGGGCCACAACGTAAAGGTTTAACTCCAACGGGTTGGAGCGTGTCGGGGCACAAGTTGGTGTGGAGGATTTATCCGACGGGTTTTCATTCGCAGAGAAATCCCCAGTTCAGTCGGATAAATCCTCCACACCAGCGCCACTCGGCCCTCTGATTCACCGTTGGAGTTCACGCTTTGGCGTGCCAGGCCGACGTATCAGGCTTTCCGCCAGGTTTCACCTGGCCTACTGGTTCGATTGTGGTGGAATAAGCGCACCTCTGGGGCCACAACGTAAAGGTTTAACTCCAACGGGTTGGAGCGTGTCGGGGCACAAGTTGGTGTGGAGGATTTATCCGACGGGTTTTCATTCGCAGAGAAATCCCCCAGTTCAGTCGGATAAATCCTCCACACCAGCGCCACTCGGCCCTCTGATTCACCGTGGAGTTCACGCTTTAGCGTGTCAGGCCGACGCATCAGCTTCCCGCCAGGTTTCACCTGGCCTACTGGTTAGTAGTGAAACGCGTCGGCATCTTCTTTGGGGGCCGGTTGGTAGCCTAGGGGTTCCATGCTGCTTCCGGCACGGCCTTGGCTGAGGCTGCGGACGGCACTGGAATAGCCGAACAGTTCTTTCAGTGGTGCGTGAGCGGTGATGACCGTCATTGCACCGCGCGTTTCCGTGGCGGCGATCAAGGCGCGACGCTGTTGCAGGTCGCCGACCAATTCGCCCATGTAGTCATCGGGTGTGGTCAGTTCGACCTTCATGATCGGTTCCAATAGTACCGGTCCCGCTTTTTCGAGTGCTTTGTCAAATGCGTCACCCGCGGCGATACGGAAGGCAATTTCATCACTGCCCTCTTCATGGACTTCAACATCAAACGCTTCCAGTTTGATTCCCGAGAGTGGGAACCCCGCTAGCACGCCGCCGCCTTCGGCTCGGTCGCGCAATTCTTGGATGGCAGCGTGGCGAATATCGCCGGGCAGTGGGGTATCGGCAGGCAAGCGATCAAAGACGAGGGGGGCCGCCGAGGTGTCCTCGAGTGGGCTAACACGAACGCTCAGCCGCGCGAACATTTGTGTCGCTCCGATCTGGCGATTGCAGACGCCGACGACTTCTGCCGATCCACCGATCGTTTCGCGATAGTTGACGCGCGGCTTGTAGAATTTGACGTTCAAACCAAAATCGCGGGTCAGCCGGTGTTGGATCACTTCCAGATGCAATTCACCCATGCCGCTGATCAGAGTTTGCCCCAATTCCTCGTTGTCTACCGCACGGAAAGTCGGATCCTGGCGGCGGAGCATGTCCAAAGTGTCTTCTAACTTTTTGCGATCACCGGTGTTCTCCGGTTCGATAGCCATCGAAAGCACGGTGTCGGCGAATGTGATGCTGGGCAATTCGATTTGCTCTTTGGAATCGCACAACGTGTCACCGGTGATCGCAAACCGAGGTCCGATCACACAACAAATGTCACCTGCGGCCAGCGTTTCTGTTTGCCCGTCACGCTCTTTCTTGGAGGCATGGATCTGCCACAACTGAGCGATGTTTTCTTTCTTGTCTCGGTTGGGACAGTAGACCCGCGAGTTTTGGCTGAGTTTACCGCTGTAGATCCGAATCCAGTAATTGTCGCCGGTCTTTGCGGGCAGGATTTTAAACACCAACGCGCTAAACGGCTCGTTTGTATCGGGGCCACGGCTGAGTTGTTGGTCTGTTTTTCGGGGGTTGAATCCCTCAACGGGTGGTCGGTCGAGTGGACTGGGCAGGTAGTCACCGACGGCGGTCATCAACGGTTGCACGCCGATTCCGTGCAGCGCCGATCCGCATAGAACGGGTTGGATTGTCTGTTCGATACAGCCCTTGCGAAGTGCACTGCGGATCAATTCGACAGGGATTTCCTGGTCTTCCATCACCAAGGCCATCGCATCGTCATCAAGTTCGCAAACGGCTTCCAACAGCTGTTCGCGCCACAGCAGTGCGTCGTCCAATAGTTCCGCCGGCACATCGGTCTCGTTGATCTCTTTGCCTTCGGTTTCTGGATTGAACTGCAAAAATTTCATTTCAACCAAATCAATCACGCCGCGAAACGGATCGCTGACATGGGTCGGACCTTGACCGACCGGCAATTCCACGGCGACGGGGCGTCCGCCCAGGCGCGGGCCGATGTCGTTGAACACCGATTCAAAATCAGCGCCTTCGCGATCCATCTTGTTGATGAACACGATTCGGGGAACGTTGTATCGATCGGCTTGCCGCCAGACCGTTTCGCTTTGCGCTTCGACACCCTCGCGTGCGGAAAAAACGGTGACCGCACCGTCCAGCACTCGCAGGCAGCGTTCGACTTCGGCGGTGAAATCAACGTGCCCAGGGGTGTCGAGCAAGTTGATGTTGTACTTGCCCCAATTGAATTTCACACAGGCACTAAAAATCGTGATCCCGCGTTCTTGTTCCTCTGGGTCATCGTCGGTGTCGGTGGTTCCGTGGTCGACACGCCCGACACGGTGTTTTGCACCGCTTAGGAACAGCATTCGCTCGGTGACCGTCGTCTTTCCGGCGTCGATGTGAGCAATGATTCCGATGTTGCGCAGGAGAGAGATGTCAGCGGACATGATGGATCGAATGGGAGAGAAAATCGATGTCTCCGGCGCAGCTGCCGGAGCAAATTGTTTTTAGCGATTGCAATAAAAAAACGCGAGCACGGCTTGGGGGAGCCGTCTCGCGGTTTCGTAGTTTTTTAGTCGTGCCAAACGCACCGAGGTGGAAAATCGGGCGACCCGATCACCATGCAAAGTGTGCGAATGCTTTGTTGGCGTCTGCCATGCGGTGCGTGTTTTCACGCTTGGTGTAGGCGACACCTTCTTTCTTGAATCCGGCCATGATTTCATCGGCCAATTTCAAGTGCATCGGGCGGCCTTTTTTGTCACGAACCGCTTCCAGCAACCAGCGAATCGCCAAGCTTTGTTGACGAGCGCGATTGACTTGCATCGGAACTTGGTAGCTGGCACCACCGACTCGCTTGCTGCGAACTTCGATGTACGGTTTGATGTTCTCGATCGCTTGCTCAAAAACTTCGATCGGCTCTTGGCCGTCGGATTCGCCGCGGCGTTCGATTTCACCAAGCGCGTCGTAGAACACCTTTTGGGCGACGGTTTTCTTGCCGTCTAGCATAAGGCAATTGATGAACTTGCTGGCAAGCATGGAATCGTGGCGAGGGTCGCCCTTCATCTGCTTTTTACTGGATGTAATCCGTCCCATTTCAGACTTTCTAAATTCTCGAGTGTTTAAGTTGCGGTGGACAATGAAGTCGACGCGATTGGCGCGTCGTTACTTCTTGGCCCCATAACGGCTGCGGGATCGTTTACGGCCTTCGACGCCCAGTGCGTCACGGCTGCCGCGAACGACTTGATAACGAACACCTGGCAAGTCACGGATACGACCACCGCGAACGAGCACGATCGAGTGCTCCTGCAGGTTGTGGCCTTCACCAGGAATGTAAACCGTTACTTCCTTGCCATTGCTCAACTTCACCCGCGAGATTTTTCTCAAAGCCGAGTTGGGCTTTTTGGGCGTCATGGTTCGAACTTGAAGACAGACACCTTGCTTCTGGGGACATTTCTCCAGAACAGGGGATTTACTCTGACGTCGTTTTAATTTACGTCGCTTGCGGACGAGCTGATTAATGGTTGGCATTGAGTCTTGTTTTCGGGCTAATTTCCGTAGTTTGCCTTTTGGGAAGCGTGCAAGTATCGGGCCATCCCCATTGGTGTCAAGGGCTGATCCGTATTAAGCTTGCAATGATGACGATCTTAACTATTGAATCGACTTGTGATGAGACCGCTGCGGCGGTGATTTCCGATACCGGCAGCGTGTTGGGGGAGTGCGTGGCGACGCAGGAATCCCTGCACGAAAAATTTGGCGGTGTCGTTCCGGAAGTGGCTGCGCGTGCCCATGTGGAGCGGATTTTGCCGGTGATTGACACGGCATTACGCCAAGCCGACGTGACCGGCGAGCAGTTGGATGCGATCGCGGTGGCCGATCGTCCTGGATTGGCAGGCTCGCTCTTGGTGGGGGTCGTGGCCGCCAAAACCTTGGCGGTGGCTTGGAAAAAGCCGCTGGTTTCCGTCAACCATTTGCACGCTCATCTGTATGCCTGTCAATTATCGGTCGACTATTCGGTCTATCCCTGCGTCGGATTGGTCGTCAGTGGCGGGCACACCAGCCTGTATCACTGCACGTCGCCGCTGGATTTGCAGTATTTGGGCGGCACGATCGACGACGCAGCCGGTGAAGCGTTCGACAAAGTTGGTGCGATGCTCAGCTTGGGATTTCCCGGTGGCCCGGCGGTTTCCCGTCTGGCCGTCTCCGGCGATCCGACCGCCTTCGATTATCCCCGATCGATGTTGCACGATCGTAGCTATCGGTTCAGTTTCAGTGGGCTGAAAACCGCGGTTCGCTACAGCATCGCCGAGCCTGGGGTGAAGGATTTTTCACAGCTCCAGATCGACGACCAAACCAAAGCCGATGTTTGTGCATCGTTCCAAGCTGCGGTGGTCGACGTGCTAGTGGCCAAATCGGCGCGTGCGGTCGACGAATACCACGCCCAACATTTGATTGTCGGTGGTGGTGTGGCGGCCAATCCGGTGCTCCGTGACGCGCTGCAGGTTGCCGCCGACAAGCAGGGATTTGGTCTGGTGATCGCACCCATGAAATGGTGCACCGACAACGCGGTGATGGGAGCGATCGCGTTGGAGAAAATCAAGCGAGGTCAGTTCGCCGAGCTGGATTTGGACATCACCGCCGGCCTGCAACGTGGTTTCTGATGGAATTTGCCGTCGCTGGCCTTTGAGGGCGTCGATCAGATGATTGAGGTAGTGGATCATTGTTATTGATCCTGCTCGTACGACAGGATCTTTAACAAGATCCACTCCCGCACTGAAATGCGTCAGGATGATTTGACGCAGCGATACACAAATGCCGGTGGCACGTTGCTCCAGACAGTGTGGCTGCGCCCGACGGTGTGAAAGCTAGATTTCAATCGGCGTGAAAATCGACGTCCGGCCGGAAGCACCACGCCCTGCCAATAGGCAAACGTGGCAAATTGTGCCTGGTCGCTCATCCTGTCGATCATCGTCTCCATGATTTCCGCTTGCAGCGATTCGGGAAACGAAGCCCAAGGCAGCCCGCAGATCACGGCGTCAATCGACTGGATGCCCTGCTGGTCGCACAACGCATTCAGATTTGTTGCGCTGTCTTCGTAGATGGTGGCCGACGGGCAGCGCCGGCGAGCCAATTCGGCCATCTGCGGGCTGCGTTCGATTGCAAAAAATGTTGCCTCGGGGTGCAGACGCTCCACGATGGCTTCGGTAAACACCCCGGTTCCTGGTCCGAATTCCACGACATTGCGAACGCGGTCCCAGTCGAACCAATCGACCATGGCATTGACCAAGCCCACACTGCTGGGCGCGACCGCGCCGACTTTGGTGGGGTGTTTGATGAACTCCTTCAGAAAGGTCAGTGACTCTCGCAATCGATTTAGCTCGCTGGTTGGGGACTGTGTGGGGGCACTGGATCATCATTGATTCACGGCGCCAGGTAAAGCATGCGGCGGTCGCTGGTTTTGCGGTTGAGTCACCTTGGTCTGGCGGTCAAGCTAGTGCTGCGTCAAAGTCCTTCGTACACAGGTCAGCCGTAAAGGTTGGCTTTGACGCACCACTCACCCTGACCTGGCAATGGTGCCGGCGCCCTCCTCCCGATTGAACGTTTGCCCTGGTGAATTCGCAAACTCTGAATGCGTTGCCGATTGTGGTTTCACTGGAATTGCCCAGTGATCCGGACGGAGTCAGCGGCGCGCCCGCAGTCTTTCGAGCATTGAGATCGATGCCGGGGCGAATTTGGTTTGATTCGGCAACGGCGGCGCTGGACGACGGTTTGAATCAAGATTTTGATCCGGTCGTTCGCCGACTGTCGCGTTATTCATTTTTGTCCGCCGATCCGGTGTTGCGGTGCGATGTGTTTGCGAATCAAGCGGACCCGTGGGGCGAACTCGCCCGGTGGGCCAAACGCTTGCCTGCGACGTTTGATCCCGCATTACCTCCGTTTCAGGGCGGTTTGGCTGGGGTGGTCGGGTACGAAGCGGCACGCTGGTTGGAACCTCATGAGTTGGCGCGTTGTGCCGATCACCAGAACGATGACCTGCCCACGCCCGCCGTTTCGCTGGGGGTTTATGATTTTGTCATCGCGATCGATCATTTTACAGACCAAGCCTGGTTGATTTGCCAAGGATTCAGCGGCGATGAAATCACCGGTCGCCAGCCATGTTCACCGCTGCAGCGGGGCGAAAGGGCCGCGCTCAGAGCTGAACAGGTGCGGCGACTGCTGGCGGCTGAGATTCACGAACCTGAAACTGCTGAAAGTGATTTGCAGTCCAGTCGGGGCAAACGTATGGCGGTCCAAACCAGTTCGCTTTGCAGCAATTTTTCCAGCCAAGATTATCGCAATGCGGTTGCCGACATTGTGCGGCGAATTCGCTGTGGCGATTCGTTCCAAGTCAACTTGGCACAGCGATTAACAACCGCTGCGACCATCGAATCAGACGCGTTGTACTTGCGGCTTCGTCGTGCCAACCCGGCGCCCTACGCAGGCTATTACGACGGCGGGGCATTCCAGGTCCTGAGTTCCTCGCCGGAGGGATTCCTGCGGCTACGCCAGCGACATGTCGAAACCCGACCGATCAAAGGCACCGTGCCACGAACCGGAGATGCCGTCGCAGATGGTCGGCTAGCCGACCATCTGTTGGGCAGCGACAAAGATCGCGCCGAAAACATCATGATTGTTGATCTGATGCGCAATGATCTGTCACGCGTGTGCCAAGACGAATCGGTGGTCGTCAGCCAATTGTGTGAAATCGAACGCTACCAATTTGTCCAGCACTTGGTATCCGTGGTCGAAGGCGATTTACGGGCGGATTGTGATGCCGTGGATCTGCTGCGGGCCTGCTTTCCCGGCGGCAGTGTGACCGGGGCACCCAAAATCGAAGCGATGAAGACGATCGCCGAACTCGAACCGAATCCGCGCGGGCCGTATTGTGGATCGATGGGTTACATCGGCTGTGGCGGGTTCGCCGACTTCAACATTCTGATTCGCACGATCACCGCCACCGCTGGTCGTTGGCAAATTCCGGTGGGAGGCGGCATCACCGCGCGTAGCAATCCCGTCGACGAAGAAGCCGAAACCTGGGCCAAAGCCCAAGGCATGCTACACGCCCTGCCGCAGTAGGCCAGGTGCAACCTGGCGCGAATCACGCCGCACCTTGATCAACGCTTTGAAGTTGCGTTTCTTAGCTGGCGAGATTTCCCCGCAGCTGACTCGGTCAGGATTCAGACCGACTGAACCCTTGGCGGGCCCAGCTACGACACTGCATTAGCGTGCGCGGGAAAATCACAACCCGGCGAGTGAGTTTTGACGTTGCGCTTTGATGGTAACCCTAAGAGTGAGCGAGGGATTTAGGGTGTTAACGAGATCCCTCGCTCACGCGTTTTGAAGCCAGCGCTTTCGTGATTCACTTTCCCGCCGCGCGGGCGAGTCGGACGTCTAAGCAGCCGGAGAGGGTTCTCGGCGCGCCCCTCTCCGGCCCCCGAGAGGCCGACTCTCGCAAGGGAGAGTGAAGAGATCGAAGCGTCAATTTGCCGAGTCATTTGAGTTGAAAAGGCTGATTAGCGCTGGCTTCAAAACTCGCGCGTCGGGTTAGGAAAAACCGATCTCCCACGCAAATGCGTAGGTTCAAAGGTTGCAGCTGGTCTACTTGCGTTGGGTCTGGCTTGTGCGAACCAAAGCTTCGCGATATCTTTCTGCTTACCGGTGGCAAGTGATGAGAATCAAGGCACACGGTATTCGCGCCAATAGCTCAGTTGGTAGAGCATCTGACTCTTAATCAGACGGTCGTAGGTTCGAGCCCTACTTGGCGTACTCCATAAAAAAACGCCGCGGAAGCAAACTTCCGCGGCGTTTTTTCTTTGTTGATACTCTGTCAGCTCGGTCCGGCCTGTCAGAGGCCGGTTGCCGTTTGCTTGCGGCTAGTTGTTTAGCAGCTCGCGGATGCCGTAGGTGAAGAAGGTTCCCAGACCGAAGTTCAGCAGTTCCTCTTCACACTTGTATTGCAAGATCAGTGTGTCGCCGGCTTGCACCAGAGGCCTTGATCGCGGGTCGTTGATCGCTTTGGTCAAGTCGATTTCGATTGCAATTTGGCCGCCACAGTCTGTTTTTCGCAGGATAAACAACTTGCCTGGAGGGATCGTGGCGACATTTCCACCAAGTCCGCCCATCGATCCTCCACCGACTCGACCGTAGACACCGGTTCCGGCCAAGGCCATCGCACCGAGCACGTCCAGGTCATAGTCACGTGGCAGCGGGAATTCTCCACCGGGCAGCAGTCCACCGGTATAGAAGACCTCGGTTTCTCGCGATTCGATATACACGATGTCGCCTTCCTTCAACGTGACGTCTTCCGATGTCAGGTTGGGAGATTCACCTGGCGGCAGACGCAGTGGGATGCGAAGCACGGTCGGATCTTCGGGTAGTTGCGGCAGGCAGGCACAGGGGTCCAGCATCGCAGCACGTCGCTGAGCACGGAACCGAGCCAGGAAGTCCTCGCGGGCTTTCTGATTTGCCTTGCTCGCTCGCAGCACTTTAACTTGGTTCTTGGCGTTCAAGCCGGGCAGACCACCGGTTTCGACCAGAGCATGCAGGATGTCGTTCTGGTATGCCTTGAGTTTGACTAGGCCGCCGCTGCCGCTGCGATCGCTACCGCCCCGGATAAATTGCGAACCGAGGTTTTGGGTGGTCAAGCCGCCGGTCCCGCCACCATCCTCGCGGATCACGATCACGTCGATCGTACGTTCCTTGATGATGGTGACAATCGGTCGGGCTTTTTCCGGACGCAGGATGTCGTTGTCGATGTATGTGTCGCGGATTGCATCGCGCACCTGGTCCAACGTTAGCCCATCCACGTTCAATGGCTCGACCAATGGCAGTGCCAATGATCCGTCTTCTTGAACGGCGATCGGGTATCCGATCGACGGCGGCAACACGCTTTCCGCGTCGGGGAAGTTCACCGGTGGCGGTTCAGGAGGTTGGTTCGGCGGGTTGAATGGCAACACGCCTTCGATGTAAACACCCAAAATGTCATCGGGGCCGATCAAGTATTCGCGTGGGGGTTCCAGCGAAAGTTGTGAAATGTCGACTGGTACCAAGTCATTTTTCGGCTTCGCGAAAAAGTCTTGCGGCAACCGGGCTGCCGGTACGCCTTCGATCGGTTGTGTCAGCGCGGAACAACCGGTCATTGATCCGGCAATCGCGATCCCCGCGATCGTTTTGCAGCCCCATCGCAAAATTCCCGAGCGAAGGGATTCCAAAGGGCTGCTCGAAGCTTGGACACGATGGTCGCGGCTCGAGTTTGAAATACTGTTATTCATCCCTGAACTCGTCACTAAAGGTTTTTTTTGCGTGGGGAAAAGCGTCCACTGGCATTGGCCGAGCCATGCTGGTCGGATGCTATTCAAACTTGAAAGGAATGGCATCATCGTCGCCTTGGTCTTCACCAAGATCGTTTAGTGAGTACGACTGGGCCGTGTGTTGCGGCACCAACGTGTCTGCACTCGACAGGCTTTTTGTCACACCACCATTTTCAGGCAATGTGAGTTGCACCGAGTTGTTGCTCGACGGCAGCGATTCATAGCCACCCTCGGGTGACGTATCGAACTCGGATGTCGGAACAAACAACGACGCTTCATCTGCCACGCCGGGGCTGTTGAGCAGTTCCTCGGTGCCGGTGGGCATCGCGGGCTCAAGCAATTCGCTGGACGGTGTGTATTCCATTTCCATGATTTCCGGCGAATCGAAATTCGGTACGATTCGTTCGGATCCAGGGACGATGGTTTCGGTTCCGATTGGCGTGCCGTCGGGCCCGTAAATCACTTCGCCACCCATCGGCATTGGCATCATCGCCGGTGCCTCGGCAGTGGCCGGGTTGTATTGATGCCGTCCCATTGGACGGATCATTCCCCAGTTGCCAACGCCGTCCTGTTCCGCTGCTTTGGCACCCAACGGGTACCCAGCAAACCAGGCATTCACAGCGGCTTGGCCATCGGGTGATTGATAGCGCCAACCCCAGTATTCGCTGGGAGCGGTTAGCGGGACGCAACCGTTGGAACCATTTGCAACGTCGGCATAGCCTTGCATGAAGCCTGCCTTGAACTCAGCCAAATGGGCTTGGTTGCAATGACAGTCTTTCTCGCGGTACCAGGCTTTCGCGGCGAGCACTTTGTTGCGGTGGGCGATCATGAAATCGTCCAAGCAGTGCGCGTCTTTGATCTGCCGGGTGGCGTTGGACAGCATCGAACATCCTGTCGAGCCGGCCAGCATCGCTGCCGCCGCACTCAACATGACAAACGATTGCAAACGACGACGCCGAGCTTTTGATCGCTGCGAACGTCGGCGCCGGTCGTTAGCCGGTTGCGACGGAGATTGATTGGTCAGTCCCGACGGAGTCGGGTTTTGTTCGTGTGCGCGGGCCGCACTTATGGAACGAATCGCCATTTGGCCCCCCTTGGCTGCTGGCGGAATTCGAAATCTGGACAGGCTCGTGGGACGTTCTGCATTTGCGGGCCGAACGTCCTAGGTGTCTTTATCGCCGTAACGGTCGTTGGGATTTAACCAAAACTGACGAAAAGACCAGCTGTGCGGGTTCTATGGCGTTTAGGGGACACGACTGAAACCGCCGAAAATAGCTCGGAAGAGGGGTTTTTAGGGCCGCGGACCCCTCTAACCGTCGCAAAGAATACCTAAAATCTCAAATCAACCCATTCTGCCGTTGCATCTGGCTTTTAGACTGAGAGCGTGTATTTTCGTCAGGTAGAGTTAGTCGGCTCGTGGTTTCCCCCAAAAGAACGAGTCGCGAAGTCACCCTGACGTTCCGATCAACTAGCCGCGTGATAGACCACCAATGATTTGGTTGACACTCGTTTCTCTCCTGTGTTCAGTAGCCGCTGCGTTGGTGTTTGTACCGTTGGTCCGTTTTGCGGCTCGCCGAGTCGGGATGGTGGATCGCCCTGACGCCGACCGGAAACTGCACGAATCGCCGATCGCCTTGGGGGGGGGGGGCGCTGTGCTGGCGTCGCTGTTGCTCGGTTTCGCCTGTACAATTTTGTACGATCGCTACTACGGCAACTTTGATTTGGGCTTTATGAGCCTTCGCTGGTACGGATTGGTTGCCGCGGCGTTTGCGATGTTGGTTGTTGGACTGGTTGATGACGCTTGGGTGATGCGCGGCCGGCAGAAGCTGTTGCTACAAATCCTGATCATCTCCGCATTGGTCGGCAGCGGTACCCTGGTCGAAAAAGTCGGCCTGCTGGGTTTTGAAGTGCAATTGGGTTCGCTGGCATTTCCTGTCACCGTGTTGTGGTTACTAATCGCCGTCAATGCATTGAATTTGATCGATGGTGCCGACGGAGTTGCGACAACCACCGGTTGCTTCATCAGTTTGGGGCTAGCGGTATTGAGTTGGGAGTACGGCACGCCGATGGGATGCGTTTTTGCATTCTGTTTGGCCGGCAGCTTGATCGGCTTCCTCTGTTTCAATAAGCCTCCCGCCAGCATTTTCCTCGGCGATGCGGGCAGCATGGTGATCGGACTGTTGATCGGCGTGTTATCGGTCTGGGGCAGTGTGAAGGGGTCAACGTTGTTGGCGTCGGCACCGATCGCGATCCTGGCGATTCCATTGTTCGATTCCGCCGCGGCGATTGCCCGACGTTGGCTGACCGGGCGCAGTATTTATGCGACCGATCGTGCCCACTTGCACCATTTGTTGCAAAAGAAATATGGGCATGTCGGCATGTTGTTCATCGTCGCCCTGCTGTGCACGTTGACCACAGTGTTGGCCGTGGCATCGGCACACTTTGATATGCCTTGGTTGGCACTTTTGGGCATTGTGCTCGCCGGCGCGTTTTTGGTCGTGACGCGATCGTTTGGGCATGCGGAGTGTCAGTTGGTGATGATGAAAGCCAGCCACATGACTCGCTCGTTTTTCATCACGCCCCAGCAATCGCTGATTGAAAAGAACCACCGATGCGTTCCACTGCAGGGCAGTGGCCAGTGGGGAAGGGTCTGGCAACCGTTGGTCGATTTTGCCCAAGTTCATGACTTTGCCAAAGTCAGTATCGACTTGAATCTCTCCTGGCTGGGCGAAGGCTATCATGCGAGTTGGTCTGCCGTGCGGATGCCGGATCGCGACAATCAGCTACAGATTCGTTGGCCCTTGGTGGTCGCTGTTGGTCCGGCCGCCAAGCCCATTAACATTGGAACGTTGCACGTGGTTGCCGAAGCCGATGGGGTTGGGATCCATGAGCGAATTTCAGAGCTCAGTCTTCGTCTGGCCGACTTGGAGCCGCAAATTCAGCAGGTGATCGCAGAACTTCAGCGGCAGCACGCGGTTGAGCCCGCGAGTGAAGCCCCCACGACACGTCGTGTCACCGACAGCGACACCGTCGTCGATCCGCCCCTGCTCGTCTCCAGCCATCATTAATAGACCAGCCCCAACCCGTTGGAGTTCACGCTTCAGCGTGTCAGGCCCCCCACGCATCAGGCTATCCGCCAGGTTTCACCTGGCCTACTGGTTGGAAGGTGGTGGAATAAGCCCACCTCTTGGGCCCACAACCTAAAGGTTGAACTCCAACGGGTTGGAACGTGTCGGTTGCAAGTTGGTGTGGAGGATTTATCCGACCGGTTTTCATTCGCAGAGGAATCCCGGGTCAGTCGGATAAATCCTCCACACCAGCGCCACTCGGCCCTCTGATGCACCGTTGGAGTTCACGCTTCAGCGTGCCAGGCCCACAACCTAAAGGTTGAACTCCAACGGGTTGGAACGTGTCGGTTGCAAGTTGGTGTGGAGGATTTATCCGACCGGTTTTCATTCGCAGAGAAATCCCCGGTCAGTCGGATGAATCCTCCACGCCAGCGCCACTCGGCCCTCTGATTCACCGTTGGAGTTCACGCTTCAGCGTGTCAGGCCCCCACGCATCAGGCTTACCGCCAGGTTTCACCTGGCCTACTGGTTGGAATGTGGTGGAATAAGCCCACCTCTTGGGCCCACAACCTAAAGGTTGAACTCCAACGGGTTGGAACGTGTCGGTTGCAAGTTGGTGTGGAGGATTTATCCGACCGGTTTTCATTCCGGGAAAAGTCCCCGATCGGGTCGGATAAATCCTCCACACCAGCCCTCTGATTCACCGTTGGAGTTCACGCTTCAGCGTGCCAGGCCCCCCACGCATCAGGCTTACCGCCAGGTTTCACCCGGCCTACTGGTTCCGCTGTAGCTGGCTTCTGCGAGTCCGGATCCGGACACGCTGGCTCACAGAGCCCACCTACAGGCGTCTTTCGGTTCACTTTGACGCTGCACGTTTCTCCCCCACTGCGTTTTACGACCTGCTTGGTGGGGTCTCGTCCCCTCTTTGGACCGCGTTTGCCCTCTTTCTTTGCGACTTGTTTCGGTATGATCGAATGTGACGGTGGTGGCAGCCGAACAAACTTTTCGATCTTCTTTTCAGGATTCTCGGCTGTTGCCAGTGGCACCCGACCGGGCCGCTACAGCAGGAACAAGCGGTGCACGCCGGGCACCGCTCGTCAATTTGCGTGACTTCAAAAGTTGCCGGAGTCAATTTCAGATGACTTTGGCGCCGACACAGTCAATAGCCGATAGGTAAGCAGAACCGGTTACGGCGACTTGTTTCAATACAACGTCGTCCAACAAGGTGCAGACTTGCGGCAACGAATGTTCATCAGTGTGTGACAGGCCAGTTTAAAAACGGAACTGTCACCCAGGTGGACGAAGTCCGCGCGGAGATCGACACGATTCGCTTCGCGAGTAAAAATGACTGTTGTTGCCCGTCTCAGTCCACCTGATTTTTCCACTGTTGCGGCGGTGATTCAATTGCCAATTCTAGCCAAAGAACCTGATCGCTTTCCCCAGAACCTGCTGGAATCGGATTTCGCGCATGATTCCAGCTGGTGGCTTTTGTACACAAAGTCCCGGCAGGAAAAGCAATTGATGCGGCAGTTGTTCCAGCTGCAGGTGCCACACTATGGCCCGCAAATTGAACAACGGCGTCGATCACCAAACGGTCGTGTCCGCACAACTTACGTGCCGCTGTTCAACAACTATGTGTTCCTGTACGGCGGCGAAGAAGCACGGTATCAAGCGATATGCACCGGTTGTGTCCAACTGGCCACGGAGATCACCGACGTTGAACCGTTGATTGCGGATCTAAGTCAAATTAGCAGTCTGGTGCAGCTGGGCGTGCCATTGTCCGTGGAAGGGCGGTTGGTTCCCGGGCAAAAAGTGCGAGTCAAGAACGGCGCGTTCGCTGGATACGAAGGTGTCGTACTGCGACGCGATCAAGAAACTCGTTTATTGGTTTCCGTTCGTTTCATGGATCAAGGCGTTAGTGTCAAGCTCGATGATTGCCAACTCGAAAAAATCGGCGACGCGCCCCAGGCCGTCGACCAAATCGAAAGCGACACGTGAGTTTTGGAATTGCAGTTCCCTCACCAACCGTCTGGCATTGTTTCCCGTAGCTGGACCCGCCAGGGTTCAGACCGGCTGAACCCTGGCGGGCCCAGCTACGAAGACATCCCTTGTGCCGGCCATTTTTTCTCGGATTTCGAACAGTCCTCACGCTGGACATTTTTCTGTCCCCATTTTTCTGTCCCCTCGCTGCAACCGTGAGTGAAAGCTGTCTGAACCCTGGCGGGCCCAGCTACGAAGACATCCCTTGTGCGGCCATTTTTTCTCGGATTTCCAGCAGCCCCCACGCTGCACATTTTTCTGTCCCCATTTTTCTGTCCCCTCGCTGCAACCGTGAGTGAAAGCTGTCTGAACCCTGGCGGGCCCAGCTACGAAGACATCCCTTGTGCGGCCATTTTTCCTCGAATTTCCAGCAGCCCCCGCGCTGGACATTTTTCTGCCCCCCATTTTTCTGTCCCCTCGCTGCAATCGTGAGTGAAAGCTGTCTGAACCCTGGCGGGCCCAGCTACGAAGACATCCCTTGTGCGGCCATTTTCCCTCGAATTTCCAGCAGCCCCCACGCTGCACATTTTTCTGCCCCCATTTTTCTGTCACCTCGCTGCAATCGTGAGAGAGCTTCCATTGGTTGCAGCTTGTCCACTCCGACTTTCCTCGCCAGTCTCTCGACTCTAGACTCTTCGCTGTCGGCTTTTTGCCTCTCTCCCCGTTGACCTGACTCACACAATTCACTCATGGCTGAAACGCAGACAACCGTCTCCAAGATTTGCTGCATCGGTGCCGGCTACGTCGGTGGTCCGACGATGGCGATGATCGCTCACAAATGCCCGCATATCGACGTTAAAGTGGTCGATATCAACGCGGACCGGATCGCGCAGTGGAATTCTGATCAGCTGCCGATCTATGAACCCGGACTGGACGAAATCGTGAGTTCGGCGCGCGGTCGCAACCTGACGTTCACCACGGAAATCGATCAAGCGATTCGTGACGCCGACATGGTCTTCATCTCGGTCAACACGCCGACGAAGACCTTTGGAGTCGGTGCCGGTCGAGCGGCGAACTTGGAATTTGTCGAGAAATGTGCTCGTCGGATTGCCGATGTCTCCACCGGACACAAGATCGTGGTGGAAAAATCGACGTTGCCGGTTCGTACCGCCGAAGCCGTCAAGCGAATCTTGTCCAACTCCGAACACAATGCAACCTTCGATGTGCTCAGCAATCCCGAGTTCCTGGCAGAAGGAACGGCAGTCGAAGATTTGTTGGATCCGGATCGTGTGTTGATCGGTGGCGAATGTCCGAATGCCATTGCGGCGTTGGTCGAGATCTATGCCAACTGGGTTTCGCCCGAGCGTTTGCTGACCACCAATTTATGGAGCAGTGAGCTGTCGAAACTGACGGCCAATGCCTTCCTGGCGCAACGTGTCTCGTCGATCAACGCTATCAGTGCGCTCTGCGAAGCGACGGAGGCGGATGTGGATGAAGTCGCCGCAGCGATTGGTACTGATTCTCGAATCGGCCCCAAATTCCTAAAGGCGTCGGTGGGTTTTGGTGGCAGTTGTTTTCAAAAAGACATTTTAAATTTGGTCTACCTGTGCCAATACTTCGGGTTGCCGGAAGTCGGTGAGTACTGGGAACAAGTCGTGCGGATGAACGACTACCAGAAACAACGGTTTGTCACGCGGATGGTCCGCACGATGTTCAACACCGTGTCGGATAAGAAGATCGGCATCTGGGGGTTCGCATTTAAAAAGGACACCAACGATACTCGCGAGTCCGCCGCGATCTATGTCTGTCGGGACCTGTTGCTCGAAAAAGCCCGGTTGTGCATTTACGACCCTCAAGTCAGCAAACAACAAGTGCTCAACGATTTGGCCGCCGTGTTCACAAAGGGCGACAGCTTAATCAGTGACGCCAAGAAACGTTTGATTGAACAACACGTCACATTCGCATCGAGTGCCAAAGAGGCGTCGCAGGATGCGCATGCGATTGCGATTTTGACCGAATGGGACGAGTTTGCCGACGCTGATTTTGCTGCCGTTTATGACTCCATGCAAAAGCCAGCCTTCGTTTTCGACGGACGCAACACGCTCAAGCATTTGGCCCTGGCCGACCAAGGTTTCGAATACCACGGCATCGGATTTTAGAAAGTAGGCCAGGTGTAACCTGGCGCCAATGCATTTGAAGTTGCGCTCTAACGGGATCCCTCGCTCACGCGTCGGGTTACACCTGGCCTACTCAGGAACTGGCCGGTCGCAAGTTGGTGTGGAGGATTTATCCGACCGGTTTTGTTCCCCCAGAATCCTCCACGCAAGTCGGATAAATCCTCCACACCAGCCCCCTTTGACAAACCGATCGCCAGGTTTCACTTGGCCTACCTGAATTGATGATGAAAGAACAGTTGCCTGCAGGACGGATCTATGTTGCCGGCCATCGTGGAATGGTGGGAGCCGCCGTGGTTCGCCATCTGCGCAGCCTGGGGCTGGCCGATGAAAATTTGATCACGAGACGTCGCGACGAGTTGGATTTGATTTGCCAAGCCGACGTGCAACAATTTTTTGAAACTCAGCGACCAGACGTCGTCGTGTTTGCGGCTGCCAAGGTGGGCGGGATTCATGCCAATGATACTTATCCCGCCGAGTTCATTTACGACAATTTGATGATGGCTGCAAACGCCATCCACTCGGCCTATCGCACCGGTACCAAACGGTTTCTGTTCCTGGGCAGCACCTGTATCTACCCGCGGATGGCTCCGCAACCGATGCCGGAAGATTGTTTGTTGACCGGGCCGTTAGAAAAGACCAACGAGGCATACGCGTTGGCAAAGATCAGCGGATTGAAACTTTGCCAGCACTACCGTTCCCAATACGGCGTTCAATTTCATTCGGCGATGCCAACCAATTTGTATGGGCCTGGTGACAACTATCACCCCCAAAACTCGCATGTGATGCCGGCAATGATCCGTCGCTTTCACGAAGCGACGCAAAGCGGCGCCGACGAAGTGGTCATTTGGGGAACCGGTACACCGCGTCGCGAGTTTTTGCATGTGGATGATTTGGCCCGTGGGTTGATTCATTTGATCGGATTGCCCGATCCCCCGAATTTGGTCAACGTGGGGACTGGCAGCGACATCTCGATCCGCGAACTTGCCGAAATGATCGCGGAGATCACCGGGTTTGGTGGTTCGATCGTTCAAGACACCTCGAAACCAGATGGCACGCCTGTCAAACGAACCAACATCGATCTGATCCGATCAACCGGCTGGCAACCAACGATCGAACTGAAAACCGGCATCCAGAATACCTACAAGGATTTCCTGCAAGCCACCGACTCCGGCCTGCTCCGCGCCCAGTAGCCCAGGTGCAACCTGGCGCCGTCGCCGAGTAGGCCAGGTGCAACCTGGCGCCGTCGCCCAGTAGGCCAGGTGCAACCTGGCGCTGCAATGCGGTGTGGATCTCTAACAAAATCCACTCCTTCAATCATCAATCACAACTCATGCCAGGTTTCACCTGGCCTACCAAACCATTTTCTCAAAACCCTACCTAGAAAAATCGACCAATGAGCACATCAACGGGGAACAACAAAAAAGCGCTGATTACCGGGATCACTGGTCAAGACGGCTCGTATCTTGCGGAATTGTTGTTGGATGAAGGCTATGAAGTGCACGGGATTGTTCGTCGCAGTAGCACATTCAACACCGACCGGATCGAACACATCTATATCGATCCGCACAGTGAGGACGCACGGTTGTTCCTGCATTACGGTGACCTGACGGATGGTCAAAACCTGACCAACTTGGTGCTGAACATCGAGCCCGACGAGATCTATAACTTGGGTGCCCAGTCACATGTTCGTGTTTCATTTGACGCGCCGGTCTACACGGTGCAAACGACCGCGGTGGGTGCGTTGAACGTTTTGGAAGCCGCCCGGCAATTGAATCTCAAGAAACCGACACGCGTGTACCAAGCATCCAGCAGTGAAATGTTTGGTGACGTGATCGAAACGCCGCAAACTGAAAAGACGCCGTTCCAACCGCAAAGCCCCTATGCCTGTGCCAAGGTTTACGCGTTCCATCAAACCGTCAACTACCGCAACGCCTACGACTTGTTCGCCTGCAACGGGATCCTGTTCAATCACGAATCGCCACGTCGAGGCGAGACTTTTGTGACGCGCAAGATCACGCGTGCTGCCACACGTATTAAACTTGGTCTGCAAGACAAATTGTACTTGGGCAATTTGGATGCCAAGCGTGACTGGGGGTACGCCAAAGACTATGTGCGGGGGATGTGGTTAATGCTGCAGCACGACACACCCGACGACTACGTGTTGGCGACCGGCGAGACCTACACGATTCGCCAGTTCCTCGATTACACCTTCGAGCACTTGGGATTGGATTGGAAAGACTACGTGGAAACCGATCCACGTTACTTCCGCCCGACCGAAGTCGACTTGTTGTTAGGCGACGCCAGCAAAGCCAAAGAAGTGCTCGGCTGGGAAGCCGAAACCAGTTGCAAGCAGCTCGCCGAACTCATGGTCGATCACGACATGGAACTGGCGAAATCCGAAGCCGCCCGCCAGTAGGCCAGGTGCAACCTGGCGCAACTACTTGAACGCCGCCATCATCGCGAGCTAATCCGTCGTTCGCGGGTGCGTCCAGAAGTTTTGTTTTCATGGCAACCCGATGCGTCAGTTTTGACGTTGCGTTTTTTTAGTAACCCGAAGCGTGAGCGAGGGATTTAGGGTGTTAGCGGGATCCCTCGCTGACGCTTTTTGAAGTTGCGTTTATGACAGCCCGGGAGGGCGATACACGAATTGCCGGCGGCATGAGCCGTCGGGAATACAAGGGATTGAAACTGACGCTTCCGGTTGCCAAAAATCAATGCCCCACGCAAAAGCGCAACTTCAAAATTCAGGCATCGCCCTAGGAAAAGCGGATGCCTGACGCACAAGCCTCACGAAATTTTAAGGCTCATGCCTCTGGTTACCACCGTTTGCACGCGTCCTACCGGCACGCAGCGCGAGCGAGTGAATCGCAACTCCGTGAGAACAAACCTACTTGCGTGCCTATCTCGCCGGTATTCAGCCGGATTCCATGCAATCTAACACTCCGCGGCTAACGCCGATCTGTTGTCCAGGTCCAGCCTGGCATTCACACCATTGAGAACACCCAGTCGATATCGAAACCCGCCCCACTCACGACGGTGGGCTGCGTCGGCAATGCTCATGCTGCTTGGGATCCTTGCCGTTGTGTTGGGAGGACTCGCAATCGCCACCAGCTTCGATTTCGGCGGCCAACTCGCGTGGACCCAGTACTGTTTGGCATTAGGAATTGTTGGTGTCTCAGCAGCGACATGGTTGGTGTTGGTTGCAGGGCGTTTTCGAGTCTCGCAACGTGGCGAACACCACGACACTGCTGCATCGTCGGTGAAATTTCCTCGCTACACGTTGCTGTGGCTGATGTCGCTGTGGTGTGGATACATTTATTTCCAATCCATCGATCTGCCCAGTGATTGGGTTAGATGGCTAAGCCCTGGTTCCGCAGCAGCCTATACAGAGTGGCTAGAACCCATTCGGCAGTTGGCTGGTACGCCACAGTCCGACAGCCATCCGATTTCGATCGATGTCGCCCGCACCCGACACGGACTCGCATTCTTAATCTGTCTGTTGCCGGTAATTTGGGTCGGAGCAGAAATTTCGCGTGGAGCCCGCGTTGTCCGCGCGCTATTGGCGACGATCTCCATCGGAGCTGGAATCCATGCAGCTTACGGGATGCTTTGTTTGCTACAGCCGGAACTCAGTTATACCAATACCGATGATGTGCAGCGCGGATTTGGCGGATTCATCAATCCCAACAACGCCGCGTTGTTCATGAACCTCGGGATCGCTGCTAGTTTGGGGCTACTTACCTGGCAGGTGGTTTCCATCGGCGGTCGTGAAACCGCCTTTTCAAAGATTGTACCATCAGATGTACTCGACGCTCTGTGTGAAACACGCAGTTGGCCAATCCTCTCCGCACTTTTCCTAAACCTAGCTGGCGTTGCCTGCTGTGGATCGCGTGGCGGTCTGTGTGCAATGGTGATAGGCTTGCTAGCAGTCGTTGCAACACGCTTTAAGTGGCGCAAGCAACGCACGTTTTTTATAATTGCGATCGTGCCACCGATAATCTGGCTGACGTTATTTTTGGCACAGTGGAGAGAAAATAGTGGAGCGGAAAGCATTGTTGAGGTTGACCCTCGCATATCAGTGCGAGATGTCAGTGGTGACACACGCATTGGCCATTGGCAAGATGGGTGGGAAGCGTCTCGCAACTACTTCCCCGCTGGGAGTGGAGCAGGGACCTATAGGCATGCTTATCTTCCTTACCAAGATCATGGGGGACGAAACTGGTTTCACCATGCCGACAATCTCTGGTTAGAAATTCTTGTTGAGCAAGGAATTCTTGGGAGCATTCTTGCCATCGCAGTGGCGTCGCTCACCATGATTTCAACCATTCGTCTACAGCGTTCTGCAGATTGTCTAGACAATGCAATTTCTATAACAACAACCTATTTGATTATTGTGATAGGACTCAGTCAGTTGGTTGACTTTGGTCTGCTCTTGCCGGGGACTGCGGTGCTGGTCGTTTTGTTGATCAGCATTGCCACTGTTCGTTCGAAGAGCAACTTTCCCGACAGTAGGTTTTGTTTCAAAAAATCAGCATTTGCATATATTTTTCAACAGTCTAAATTGCCGGTTCGTACCGTTCTTGGCGCCGTCGTTATCTTACTGGCGGTATCGCAGCTTCCTTATCTTTTAGAATCTGCAAAGTCTGAAGCTGTCGCTCGTCGTTGCAGCCTCGAATACGGTAAATACAAAAACGACTTGGCGTCGCTTGACCGTATCGTGGCGAAAATACTCCGGCAGTCAGAGTCGCTGCCCACCGGAGAGTTGCTCGTGCAACAATTCAAGTATCAATTTCAATCGGCGCGATTAAATGAAATCTCTGAGTTGAAACCTAAGAGCAAAGATGAACTACAAATATTGTTAGCTCAGACACGGCTTGGTAACCGTGCGTCTAACCAGTTATCTGATTCGTCACGAAAAAATTATCAGTCAGCCTTTGTCACTGCAATCAGAAATACATTCTTTTCGCCATTTTCTCTTCAAGGTCGCAGTGAATTAATTGCTTTGCAGTTTCAGCATCAAGATAAGAGTTCTCTTGTTCAATTGATAGCTCAATTGGGAAAGCTTCAATGTCGAAATCCTGAGCAGTTAGTCCGTCTCGCGGAGATCGCAGAAAAAGAAGATGAGTTAGTTTTAGCATCAGAGCTTTTAAGGCGGCTGAATGAGCTGAATCCGAATTACACCGGGTATAGTGTTGAGTTTGCGTCTCGGAATTATTCAGCTGACTTGACCTTCTTGGTCCCTTTGAACCGTCGCAACCAGGTGCGAGCCGCTAAGCACATCCTTGACCACCAAGATCAGCGGGCTGTTCTGGCCGGTCGGGCTGATGCGTTTTTGGAACAGTCCATACGGCACTTTCACTGCAATGAATGCAGCACGAATTTAGAGAATTCCGATTGTGAATTTCTCACTGCAAAAGTCCTGTTCGATCTCGGCAAGGACTCAGACGCACTCAAGCATCTAAAGCAATCTATAGAATTAACTCCTGCGGATGCGGCAAAACGGGTGATTTACGTGACTAAGCTTGTAGAAGCAGGGGATTTGGAGGCAGCTATTTTAGAAGCACAGAAAGCAAAGAATGAGCTTCCTGCCGATCCCCGTTTCGAACAGCTCCTTGCTAGGATTGCAAGAATAGAGCAGCAGGGCAATCAGTAGGTCTTTCAAGACAAAAACAAACCAATGTTGGATTGTTGATTGGGTTAAAGTCATTGTCTTGCATGTTATGAGCCAGTTAGTGAAAGAACAATCGCGACGGCGAAGAAAAGTAAAATCGCAAGATTTGCTGTTGAGATTTTGGCATTCCGAAAAGAGATCTAGAGCCTAGATATGAAAAAAACAATAAGAAACTTTTTGCGACGCGCAATCGGAAGTAGGTCTCTTCCGTTCCCAAACGATCGATTGCGAGTCGTTGCCGAAGCAATTGAATACGTCTCGACAATGTCGAGATTTGATTCTCCTGACGCTCAAGACTCCCTTCGAGGCGATTACCTTGAATTCGGAGTCTGGCGAGGAGACACGTTTGCATTCGCTTGTGGTCAAGGCGAGAAATGGATGCCATCTATGCGGTTCTTTGCCTTTGATAGTTTCGAAGGACTGCCTGAACCAAAAGGAAGTGATGCAAACTCAGAGTTCCAGCAAGGGCAATTCTGCTGTTCTCTTGAAAAATTCATGGAGAATCTCAAGCGGAAAAACATCTCGCGGGAAAAATTTGAAACGATTGAAGGTTGGTTTGATAAATCATTGACTCCAGAGACCGTGGCTTTGCACAAAATCCATATCGCTTCGGTCAGTTATATCGACTGCGATCTATACGAGTCCTGCGTTCCGGTTCTAGAGTTTCTCTCACCACTGATTCGCCAGGGATCAATATTGATGTTTGACGATTGGTTCTGCTTTCGAAGCTCCCCAAAACTTGGCGTGCAGCGAGCAACTTCAGAGTGGTTGTCACGAAACACAAAATTTGAACTCATTCCATGGAAGACCTTTGGTCCCTATGGAAAAGCGTTCTTCGTAAATTTCGATATCTAGGATAACGCATTATGGCCGAAAGAATTTCCCCCGAGTCTCCCGCGTTCAAGAATCGTTGGTTTCGGCTCCGTCGAGGTTTTATTCCCTGGATCTCATTTAAGGGTAATGCATACCGGAAAGCATTTTACTTTCGGTATCAATGGGTGAGTCAGTTTTCTAGCGGGAAAAGAGTTCTTGATGTCCCATGCGGAATGGGATGGGGGACATCATTGATTAAAAACACAGAAAAACTGATTGGAATTGATATTGCAGAGGATGCAATTAGCGAGGCAAACGCTCGGTATGGAAATGTGGCGTCGTTTGAGGTGGGGTCAATGGATGATCTGGGGTTTGGTGACGAAACTTTTGACGTTGTTGCTTGTTTGGAAGGAATCGAGCATGTCGACATTTCGATTGGAAAAAAGTTTTTGCAAGAGAGTTTTCGAGTTCTCGCAAAAAACGGTTTGCTTCTGATTTCGTCGCCTCACACTGAGTCAGGAGAACACAGTGGGAATCCTTTTCACGTTCATGAATATTCGAAGGACGAACTAGCAGACATGTTGGAGAAGCATTTTTCTATCGACAGCGTGTCGCATCGAAAAGTGGATAATCTCGTGGTCGACTATTTCGTTTGTCGGAAAGCAGCGACGAGTTGAAGTTTGGCATTCGTAAGTTAAAGAAAGTGCATAGCAAAAGTCTTATGAATAACGATGTTAGAAAGAGTATCGCTGAGTCATGGAAGAGAGTTTGTGCTTGGCATCGAGCAACCCTCCAAGATTGCTTAATTGGTCTGCATATCAGCGGCGAACCAAACCTGATGGCAACGTGCTTTGAGATACTTGGAAGCGAATGCTGTGGAGAGCTTGACTCGCTTAATCAAGACCAAAAAGATAGGCTCGCGGTATGTATTCAGGAAACACAAGATTCTGAGACTGGCTTCTTTTCGCCAGGAGAATTAGATCGCGGTCAGTTGTCGAGTCATAGCGCATCGTACATTCGGATGCAGGCTACCTATTTTAGCATTCATGCATTGAATGCCCTGGGAGAAAAGCCCCTCTTCCCGGTTCGCATTGCCGAAAAGCTTTCAAATGCGGATTTTGCGGAAGGTTGGATTGATGCTGGAAATTGGAGGAACCCCTGGCTGCAAAGTAACAATGTAATGTTTGCGTTAACTTTTTTGCAGGCAAGCGATGGATTCACAAAAGGAGCTGGTTTTGGCCAAGGGCGAGCTTTTGACGCTATTCTTGACTATCTTGACGATCGTCAAGATTCCATTAGCGGTATGTGGCAGCCAGACGACGGGCGTGATGATCGCAACGCGGCATTCGCTGCCTATCATTTTTTTCCGTACTTCTATTTTCGTGGTCGAGAGCCGAAATTCCAAGCGGAAGCGATCGATACGCTTATTTCTTTGATGCAGCCGGATGGTTTTTTTGGTTACGGAGTTGGTAAAAGCGGCGCCTGTGAAGACCTTGATGTCATTCACTCACTTGTTCTGCTTTCTACGACTTGCCAGCATCGTAAGGATGATATTCAGGAACTAATGCATACAACACTTCAGTCGCATTTTGGCATTCAAAATAGTGATGGCGGATTTCCTAACTATCTTAAATATCGAGTTTCGCTGAGAGAGTTTGCGAAGAATCCAGGTATGATCAAAGCCTATTGTACAGGGCGCGCGCAGCGATGGCGATACAGTGGATGGACTAAGTTGGACTGTTTGAAGGGCTGTTCGGATACGTGGGGCGGATGGTTTCGGCCGCTGAGTATGAAATTGATTTCTGGTTATCTTTTCGAGCAGGAGTTGTGTCAATCAGGTCAATATAGGGCTTTGCCGGGTTTGGGTTGGCATTTTAGCACCCCCGAGCAAGGTGGCTCTTAGGCGTCGATGCGACAAGCAAACCTTTTAATTTTAAATACGATCGTTTCGTATTTGAGTCTTGCAATCAAGATTATTGCGGGGCTTCTTACCATTCGGTTTCTTCTTGCGGAGATGGGTGCAGAGAACTACGGTATTTACTCAACTCTCGCCGCTAGCAGCGCATTGCTTTCAGTGGTGCAGTCAGGTGTCGCAGATGGCGCACGTAGGCATATGTCGATCGAGGTGGGGACCGGGGATACAGTCGCTCTAGCAGGGGTGTTTAATAGCACGCTCGTGCTCTTGGCCTGTTCCGCTATCGGAATTTTGGTGCTAGGCTTTTCCGCGACCGATTTCGTTTTAAGTGTGATCGAGGTGTCGCCAGATCGACTGCCGGCATGTCGCTTCGCGTATTACTGTTCTGTACTTAGTCTCGCGAGCATTTCGGCAGCAATTCCCTGGCAAGCGTTTCTTTCATCGCGACAGCAGATTTCGTTTCTTTCCGCGATTTCTACTGCTCAAGCACTTTTAACGCTTTTGGGAGTTGGACTACTGCCTATTGTTCCCGGGGATCCAATTGCTGTGTATTCAGCTTTGGTGTTGGCAGTTTATGCACTGACTTCGACTGCTGTGTGCGTCTATTGCATGTACGGGAACCCACCGTCCAGGCCTAGTTGGTCGGCAGTGGACGGCCGCAAGATGCTGTCTATTGTTAAGTTTGGTGGGTGGATTGTGTTTGAATCCGTTGCTATCGCTCTTCGCGAGAAGGGATCATTAGTACTGCTGACGTCAAGTTTTGGTCCTGTCACCACAGCAGCCTACGATATTGCCCTTCGCCTGGGAAACCAATTTACTAGCCTGGCGATGACAGTCGCAAACGCGGTTGCTCCTGCTTTGACTAACGCTGAAGGGCGGGGCGATACCCGTTTTGCGATCAGGCTAGGTGATGTGCTTTCGCGTTACTCTGCTCATATAACGTGTGCATTCTTGGTCCCATTTTTGCTTGAAACTTCAGTAATACTTGAGTGGGTCATTGGAGCGAGCACTTCGGAGATGGTAGTCTTTTCGCGAATCGTTATGGTTAGCCGATTTGTCGGGGTGCTGAGTTGGGGAGATGGAATCGTTGCAAAGTCGAGGAATCGAATTGCGTTGCTGAGTCTGGGGTTAACGCTGCCGTTTTTTCTTGCGTTTGGTTTTTGTGTTTTTGCGTATCGCTTAGGCAATAGTCAGAAGATTCTTTTGCCTGTGGCAATGCTTTTTGTCACGGCATTGGGTAGTTTTTGGTTCAGGCCCTGGCATGTTCGAAGGCAAAGTGGACTAGCCTGGAGGACATTTTTTGACGACGTAATCTTAAACGTGCTTAAATCAAATTTGCCAGCAATTCTGGTTGCTGTTGCATTGCATTTTTGTTTTCCAACGGGCGTTTTCAGGCTGATAGTTGTTGTATTTGGATATAGTTTTACTGCAGCTGTGTTTGTCTGGAAGTTTGGTATTTCTGGAATGGAGCGGGATCGTTTTTCTGATTTGATCCGTATCGGGATGCGTCGGATGAGCTTTCTTTTTGACAAGGTTTGTTAAAGGATGCGTGTCTTGTTTTTGCTAAGTGTTTGTTGGCGAGTTGAAGACAATGCCTGAGCAACTGTCTATCTCAGCAGTCATTCCTGCCTATAATGCCGAGGCTTTTGTTGCGGAGGCAATCGAGTCCGCGCTGAATCAAAGTCGCCCCCCAAAGGAGATTCTTGTCGTTGACGATTGCTCAACCGATCAAACGGTTCAAATTGCTTCGGCATTTCCGGTAAAGGTAATTTGTCTTTCCGAAAATTCAGGGCACGCAGTCGCACGTAATCTCGCAATTGAAAATGTTTCGAATCCACTGATTGCTTGGCTCGATGCTGACGATGTGTGGAATCGAGATCATCTCGAAGAGGTCGCTGGATTGCTCGACGCCGATGAGCGAGTTGGCGTTGCTTGCTCGCCCGTGGAGATGTTCGGTGAGCGATCGGGAATTCGCGACTGCATTTACACCGATCGGAAGTCAGTCAATGCCTTTGACGCTTGTTTTAGCGGAACGTGTATTCCTGCGATGTCTGCGGTAACGCGGACAGCGGATGTCAGGATGGTTGGTGGCTTTGATGCGTCGTACCGAACCGCACCAGATTTCGATTTCTGGCTGCGGCTATCAACTCGGACGCAATTTGCGTCGACGCCGAGGGTCACTGCCAGGTATCGATGGCATGGTGGGCAGATCAGTTCCGCATCAGCGCACAGCTTGATCTCTGCTCGGCAATACCGGGCAATCTACCGAGCACGAAGTGAGTTTTTGAATCACGCAGATGCATGCAAGCTTGGGGTGGATGTCGTGGCATACTGGCGCAAGGCAAACGCATTGCTCATTCGTGATGCAAAGATTGCGGCGCTTGCAGGGAATCGCGATTTGATTCATGAACTTCAGGAAATCGGTCAGGAGTTTCTGCCGCTCGATCAGAAGACGAAGTGGTTCCTAAAGCTGTTGAAATGGTCTCCGAGATCTGCAAATCGGCTGGCTGCTGAGTTTAGAAATCTGCTCAGGCCAAATCGGAAGACATGCAGGAATTTAGAAAGCAAACTGGGAGCGTCATAGTTGTCTACTTCTTTGGAAACGGATTCGGCGCTTCAGCTAGGCGTGTCGGTGGTTATTTGCTGCTTCAACAGCCGGCACCTACTTTCTGAAACACTTTCGCATCTTGCGTCGCAAGAAACGCGTCAGGAGCTGTTGTGGGAGGTAATTGTGGTGGATAATGCTTCCACTGATGGTACTGCTGATGCGGCCGTGGAGATTTGGGCTGATCTAGGTGCATCGGTGGAATTGCGGGTTGTGCGTGAGGCCGTGCCTGGTCTCAGTTACGCTCGCAGGCGTGGCGTTTTGGAAGCCAAGTGCGAGATTTTGATTTTCTGTGATGATGATAACTGGCTTTCCCCTGGCTACGTTCAACGTGCGGTCGAGAATATGGCCGACACCCAAATCAGCACGTGTGGCGGTATGGGAATCGCCGTGAGCGATGGTGTGCTTCCTGACTGGTTTGCCAAAAACCAAAGATCGTTTGCCGTCGGCCCCCAGAGAGCAGCATCGGGGAAAGCAGAGTCCTATCTTTATGGTGCTGGCCTTACAGTCAGGACAGAGTTTCTTAGGAAAGCTTTTGAGTTGAACTTTACTCCTCTTTTGTCAGATCGAAAGGGGAAGTTGTTGTCATCTGGAGGCGACGGCGAACTTGCAGAATGGATTGCAATGTTTGATGATGGGGCATGGTTTTATGATGATCAACTGCAATTTAAGCATTTCATCGCCAAGAACCGGCTCACTTGGCCGTATTTGGTCAAGCTAAACTGCGGATTCGGGAGGATGGCTCCGTTTCTTTCGCTGTATAAAAACACTCGACGGAATGGATACCAATCGCCGTCGTTTTGCTGGATGCGCTATCTGCTAAAGTTTTTTGTCGTGTTGCTGCTGAAGAGTTGGCAGCCTACGTTGCGGGAGACGAGCATGAGGTTGCGCCGCAACGTCGCCTCTGTCATGTGGTTAGCAGCCAATCGCAAGCAGTTCTTATTTGGTGCATCTGAAATCGTCTCCATGCGGCGAAAAGCGCAATGGTGCCTGGGTAATTGCTCGTGTGATTCCGAACGATAACTTTCATCTTGACGAAGATCTCTGCTACCGCAGATGGGAGTCATTTCGTCGTTCAGCGACGCGGTGTTATCAACCTGCAACGGCTCTCAAATTTAGTTCACTTAAAATTTGGCTAAAATAAGTACGACGACATTTTTGTTGAACATAACTTCCAACAGTACCTTCGCTATGCTTCATCTAATTCACAGGGCGTTACTTGCGACACCACTTACCAGGCGTCTGCATCGCAAGTCTCTTGTTTATATCAAACAATCGCTTGGCTACTCCGATCCTTATGATGACATTGAGGCTGTCGTTCAGTCAACGAAGCCATCCGCAATACTGGACATCGGAAGTCACATCGGAAAAACTATTCATCGAATGTCTGAGTTTAGAGGCCATACCCCTATTCACGGTTTTGAGCCGACGCCCGACTCGTTTAAAAAACTAAAAAAGCGGTTTCAGAAAGATCGGCTTGTTTCAGTGCATCAACTGGCATTGAGCGATCGCACCGGGACTTGCATCATTCAATGCAACAAAAACGAACAAACAAATTCTCTGCTCCAAAACGGATGCGGCAACAATGAAATTCTTGCTGAAGCGACGCGAAATGTTGGCACTGTTGAAGTTCCTACGATGACTTTGGACCAGTGGTTTTTTGAGAGCGGTATCCATGGAGGAATCGTAATCAAGTGTGACGTGCAAGGAGCAGAGGGGCTCATGCTGGCGGGTGCAGAGAAAGTATTTTCTTCAAACGTATATGCGTTCTATAGCGAAGCGCAAATTGCGCCGATGTATGAAGAACAAATAGCATTCCATGAACTTAACAGACGATTGACTACGGACTTTGATTTTTCGCTAGCAAATATTTATCCATGCTTTCGGGACCAAAGCGGGAGAGCGTTGCAAACTGATGCGCTCTGGATTCGAAATGACAAGTTCTAGCCATTGCGTCCAAAAGATGCAGTTCACCTGCCTGTAACTCGAAGAAAGCTAAAATGGTTTGGATGATCCTTTTCGGATTGGTCATTGCAGGAACCGCTTTGGTCAGCCTTCGGCGTCCTGGCGTTGCTATCGGATTGATGATGGTTATGTTCGGTTTGGAGCAGTTTCTTCAAGCGAAGTCTGCGACATTTGTTGAACGTGGAAATCTAGTAAATGTTGGCGTCGCGTTTGTGGCGCTAGTTGCCACTTGTCGAATGTTGCTTTCGAATCTTGGATTGTTGAAGTGGACTCATCTGCAAACGCTTGTGATTCTGCTTTTTGGGTATGCCTTCCTGAGCAGTTTATGGACCGTTGCTCCAAGAGAGTTCGAGGAGTACTTTCAGTCGCAGTGGCCCTATTTTGCTCTCTATTTTGGCCTCGGACCAATCCTGTGTTCCGAAAGTCAATCAATTCAAGATGCAGTGAAAAGCACTTTGGTTCTTGGGATTCCGATCATGATCGCGCTCGCTTTTTTTTGTGAGTGGACTGGCCGGGGAATTAAGTTAAGTACTCCAGTAATGGATGGAGGTAAGTTGCGGCATTACACGCCTCCTTTAGCTGCCGCGAGTTGTGCAGCAGTTATTGCGATTTTGACGCTCTCAACACTTTCTAAGCAATGGGGACGGCGTTTGGTTGGTTTGGCCGTCCTGCTGCTTTGTACTTACATCATTATTCGCACGCAATCTCGAGGCCAGTTGGTCGCGTTTTGTTTCGTTTCGGCCTTGGTCTATCCAGCGACGCACAGGTCCGTCAGCAATCGAGCCTTTCTTGAGCTCATTGTGATTATTGTGATTCTGGTAGCAGCGGTTTTCGCAGCGTTCGTGTATGCTGGCGAGACTGCTGGTAGTCGATGGCAGCAGAATTCGATGGACCATGCGATGGAAGGTCGGGCTCTGATGGTCCAGCGCTTGTTTTTAACATGGACGAAGGCGGATCCTTTGAATTGGATTTTTGGGCTGGGAGCATCTAGTTCTTTCCGAATCTCATCGTTTTATGTGCACAATGTACCCGTCGAGATTTTGTGCGAATTGGGACTTGTGGGGGCTGTGCTATTCGGAATGTTCTGTTGGAGGTCATTTTCCAATGCAGTATTCTTCGTCGCGCAGATACCTTCAAATTGGGAGTATCGGTCGTGCGTCATCGGCTTTATCGGGACGTTAGTCTTCTTGCTTATTTTAACACTCAAGGAAGGCACTCTTTATGCAGTCCCGCACATGTTTTTCGTCGGTATTCTAATTGATCAGATTGCACAGAAAAATTTTAGCTTTTCTGATCCGGATTTTCGGCATGTTTTTCTCGAGGAATCCAATGAACTCTTGGTTTTTGGTTCTTCCGATACCTAAAACAATGGACTATGTGCTGGCCTGAAGTTTCAGCTTGTGGTGACAGAGGATGCAATAGGCTAAGGGGAATTGTGTATACAGAATGAAAATTTTAGTTTTTGAGAGTGCGACTCGATTGACAGGGCACAGGATTCCGTACGCCAGTTTGGTCGCTCGAGCGTTTGAGACCGATGAGGTCATCGTAGCTCTTCCACAAGTTTTATCAAACGAGCCTTCGCTTGCAGAGTATTTCTGTTCTGGGCAGCTGAAATTTTACGAAACAAATATACGCAGGTCATTTTTTGCTCAGGCTTGGGAATCGTCTCGCTGTCTTTTTCAGTTAATTCAAGAGTTGTGTCCCGATCGAGTGCTTGTCCCAACCGCGGACGGAATGGCGGTCATGGGTTGGGCTGCAAAACGTTATTTTAGGTGTGGGCGCGATTGCCCTTCATTGGATATCGCTTTGATGGTTGGGCGGCGTCCTGAGGTTGGGATGGGATTAAGAGAAAAGGTTCTGAATCGGTTGAAGTGGTGGTCTATTTTGTGTGGCCCTTGGCAGAGGCTTATGCTTATGGATCCCCGTTCATTTTGTGAATTGGGATTGAACCAGCGTGTAATATTGTCTCCCGATCCGGTTCCCGCTCTTCAGGCATACGATAAGACTGAAGCTCGTCGGCAGCTTGGGATCGAGTGTGACGGTCGGTTGGTCGTTTCTGCGGGGAACCAAAATGCCCGAAAAGGGGTTGGAGAATTAATCAACGCGTTTTGCGATGCAGAGATTGGTGACCAAGACAGGCTGCTTTTGATCGGGAGCTTTTCGAAGGAAATCCGCCTGCTAATAGCAGGTATGCGCGACAGTTTTCGGGGAAGACAGCTAATATGCCGCGACCAATTTGTTTCAGACGTTGAATTCTCTCAAGCAATTGTCGCGGCTGATCTTGTTGCAGCGCCCTACCGGGACACTGAACGCCCATCGGGAGTGATCTCCCGATGTATCGCTTGGGGAGTTCCGTTCTGGGGTTCAGAGTCAGGTTGGCCAGGTTGGGCCATGCGTCAATTCGACGCTGGTTATCCGGTTCGTCGGTCTACTCCGGAATCAATCGCTTGTTCACTCGCCGCCGCGCTGGATCAGTGTAAGCAGTTTACGCAATGCGATCGAGCAAGATTATTTGCAGAGTTTAACTCCGCAGAAAACTATCAATCTGTGTGGAGAGAAAGCCTTCCACTAGACTCTTCGTTGAGAACTCTTTCAGCCGAAACTTTCCTAGATGCCAAAAGCTAGAACCCCCACTCGAGTCGCGGTTACTTATCGTGTATGTCAACATTGGCGTGCTCACATTTTTGCTAAGCTCAATGCCCGTGATGATTTGAGTGTTTCAGTTTTACACGGTCAGAGTATACCTGGAACTAAATGTATTAATGGAGATAACTTAAAGGGGTTTAGTCATCGAGAGCACTTTTCAATTCGCGTTCCGTTTACCAAAACCTGGGCCGTTCAGCCAACAATCTTTAGTAGTTTGCGAGAGTTGGACCCGGACGTGATTCTTGCGGAGGGCGGTAGTAATCTGCTTACGAACTTTTTTGTGCTGTTGTATGCAAAGTTGTATTCTAAGCCAGTTGTTTGGTGGACGTTAGGAGAGCTTCGCGGCGCTTCTTATCGCGGGCTTGTTCGTGGCACATACCGAAAGCTGGTTGTTTTTCAGGAACGACTTTGCGATGTGTATCTCGGATACAGCACTATCGCGATGGAGTACTTTCGAAAGATGGGTTTCGCCGACGAAGATTGCTTTCTTGCCGTTAATTGCGTTGATACGAATCGGGTGATCCAACAAATTGCGATACGGCATTCTCAGGCAGAGCAACTCGCTGAAGAGATTGGTGTGAAGGGCCTGAAGGTCATTCTGTTTGTAGGGGCATTCACTCAGGCAAAGCGAATTGATCGGTTGATTCGTGTGTTCGCCTCGATTCAATCGGAGGTCCCGGATGCAGTTTTAGTTTTGGTCGGCGACGGTTCTTCGAAAGAGTCGATCGAGAAGCAGATTTCTAAACTGCACCTCGAGGAGAAGGTGATTTTGACAGGTAGCGTGGTCGAAAATGTGTCGGATTACTACGAGTTGGGGGATGTCTTTGTGTTGCCAGGCCTCGGTGGGCTCGCAATCAGTGAAGCGATGGCACATCGAATGCCCGTGATTTGTACTTTTGCAGACGGCTGCGAGGTGGACTATGTCGTCGATGATCAAACCGGGTACCGGTTGTTTTCGGATGACGACAGTGAAGTCGAGGAGTTTTTGAGAGAAAAGCTTTTGTTGGTGCTGTCCGACGATGGGTTGCGTGAGAGGCTTTCAAAGACAGCGCTCAGTCGAATCGAAACGGTGCACAATGTAGACACCTACATCCAGGGAATTGTTGACGCGATTCACTACGCGGAAAATAAGTCGATAGAGGCTGAGTCGTGATAGACGGAATCCGTGCCCTGCGTCGTTTTGTAATTATGAAATGGCGGCGCCATGTTCAGCGTCTTCGCTACGTGCATTCAACTGCGTTTATTGCGCCTCGGTGCAAAGTACGCCGGGATTTAGTGATGCACGCTCACAGCTTTGTGAATTCAGGGTGTTATTTAAACACGCCTGTCGAAATTGGACGCTACGGCTTGTTGGGGCCTAAAGTGGCAATCGTGGGGAGAGATCATTTGTTCAATTTACCCGGCACACCCATCATCTTTGGGGGACGCCCGCATGAACTACTCACGCGAATTGGCGCGGATGCATGGATTGGATACGGCGCGATCATCATGGAAGGAGTCGAGGTCGGGGACGGTGCGATAGTAGCTGCCGGAGCAGTTGTCACCAAGGATGTTCCACCCTATACGGTTTGGGGGGGCGTGCCAGCAAGGATGATCCGTAGGCGGTTCGACGATTTAGAGTCGAAAGAACACCAGGCTATGTTGGATGGTCCTGTCGTTGATGGCGAAAAATGTCGTTCTAAAATTTGAAGTCGCCAAGCGGTGCGCTTGCGAGATGCTGAGTGATTTTCTTGAAGACGTGTCGGGTAAATCGTGGTGACTGGGCGAGAGATTTGCTAGTCCCCGAAATGGCTCCTTTCCGGTACGGTTTGAGATGATCGGTGAGTCACATGTTGAATTCTGGGTTTTGAAATTGATAAAATAAGAACGTTAATTTAGTGAAACAGATTTTACAAAATTTGGGTAGCGGCGAAACGTTGCTTGCTGACGTGCCCTGTCCGCGGCGCCCGTCCGGCGCTGTGCTGATTCAGAGTTCTCGGTCGCTGGTGTCGCTTGGCACCGAGAAGATGCTGATTGATTTTGGCAAGGGAAGCTACCTCGCCAAAGCTCGTTCGCAGCCGGACAAGGTCAAGCAGGTTTTGCAGAAGGTCAAGACCGACGGGTTGTGGACGACGGTCGATGCGGTTCGTGCAAAATTGGATGCGCCGATCCCGCTGGGATATTGCAATGTCGGCAAAGTCGTCGAAGCAGGACGTGATTCCTGCTTTGCGGTTGGGGATCGTGTCATCAGTAACGGACCCCACGCCGAAATGGTTAGCGTGCCAGAGAATTTGGTTGCTAAAATTCCGGCGGGTGTTTCGGACGAAGCCGCTGCCTATACGGTTGTCTCGGCTATCGGACTGCAGGGAATTCGATTGCTGCAGCCGACCCTTGGGGAACGCATTGTGGTGAGCGGCCTGGGGCTGATCGGTCTGTTGACGGTCCAAATGTTGCGCGCCCACGGGTGCGAGGTGATGGGGATTGATTTTGATGCCAAGAAATTGGCGCTCGCCAAATCGTTTGGTGCAACAACGGTCGACTTGTCGGCTGGCGAAGATCCGGTCCGGGCCGCGGATCATTGGAGTGGTGGACAGGGCGTCGATGGCGTCATCGTCACGGCATCAACCAAGAGTGACGAATTGATTCACCAGGCGGCAACGATGTGTCGCAAGCGTGGGCGAATTGTATTGGTCGGTGTCATCGGGCTGAATCTACGACGTGCTGATTTCTACGAGAAAGAGCTGTCGTTTCAGGTGTCTTGTTCCTATGGTCCCGGGCGCTATGACCCGAATTACGAAAAACTCGGTTTGGATTATCCGATCGGATTCGTTCGCTGGACGGAAAAGCGAAATTTCGAAGCGGTTTTGCAGCTGATCGCTGATGGGAAGATTCTCACCGATGCCCTGACCACACACCGGTTTGCGTTTGACAACGCGTTGGACGGTTATCAGGCACTGCAAGAACACGGTGCCATGGGGATTGTTTTGGAGTATCCCGATACAGAGCGTGTTGAAACTCGGTCGCGGACGCTGCAGGTGCATCCGACCTCGCAGGAGATTGGCACGCAAGCGGATTGCCCGTCGGTTGCATTCATCGGTGCCGGAGGATTCACGACGCGGATGCTGTTGCCATTGTTGCCCATCAAAGGCTTGGTTCGACATTCGATCGTCAGTGGCACCGGAGTCTCCGCAGCGCACGCTGCCAAGAAGTTTGGGTTCGCCGCGTGTGGTACGGACTCTGACGCTGCATTTGCTGACCCTGATGTGGATGCCGTGTTTATTACGACGCCACACAACACCCATGCGGCGATGGTTCAACAGGCACTGTGTGCCGGCAAGCATGTCTTCGTCGAGAAGCCGCTGGCAATGGACCGGCAGCAGTTAGACGGAGTTAGCAAGGTTCTGGATGAACAGTCAGGCCAGCGGTTGATGATTGGTTTCAACCGTCGCTTTTCGCCTCACACGGTGGCTTTGAAGAAATGGGTGTCTGCCGGCGACGCTTCGATGGCGATTGTAATGACGGTGAATGCCGGAGAGATTCCGGCGGATCACTGGACGCAGGATCTGGGGGTGGGCGGGGGACGAATCATTGGTGAGGCCTGTCACTTCATCGATTTAGCACGCTTTATCGCCGGCAGTTCGATCGAGTCGATTGTGGCGACCGCGATGCGAGGCGGCGATGGTCGGTTGGGAGACTGTGTGGCAATCCAGATATCGTTTGCCAATGGTTCGATTGCGACGATTCACTATTTGGCCAATGGGAACAAAGCGTTTCCCAAAGAGCGCGTGGAAGTGTTCTCTGGCGGCAAAGTGTTCGTGATCGACAACTTTCGCCGCACCTATGTGATCGGCGACAAGCGGTCGCTGAAAACCCGCAGTCAGGACAAGGGGCATGCGGCAGAGATCGAAGTCTTTCTGCAGACCGCCTGTCGCGAGGGCGGTTGGCCGATTCCGCGAGAGGAGCTATTCGAGGTTTCTTTGGCCACGATTGAAGCTCACGAAATGGTCAGAGAGCAACTTGCTGGTTTTGAATGAATCTGCAGTTTGATCGCTGGAAAATCCGCGTTACGACTCATCGGGATGTTTGCAACGATTTCGGGTTTTCCGAATCATTGTCCATCTAATCCCTATCATCGCCAGAGTCTTCCGCAACTGAATTGTTGTAGGAAGCAATCACTCGATGAAAATCATCCCTGCCAATCTGAATGGACGACGGGAATGATCCACGGTGTCCGTTGGTCTGGTATTGCTGACGGGGACTGCAAGCCTCGGCCATGGTTCTGCTCCTCTAATTGACTGTTGCGCTGTGAAGATTGTTTTTTTTTCGCACTACTACTCGCCGGAGGGGAATGCGCCGGCATCGCGGACGTCGGAACATTGCTCGCGATGGGTGAAACAGCCTGGGGTTGAGCAGGTGACGGTGATCACTTGCGCGCCGAATGTGCCTGAGGGCAAAGTTTATTCGGGCTATCGCAACCGGTTGTGGCCACAGCGTGAGACGATTGACGGGGTGGATGTCATTCGTGTTTGGACGTACTTGCGGCCGAATCCCAGTCGTGGCGGTTTGATCATCAATTACGTGTCGTATTTGATGTCAGCCCTATTTGCGTTCGTTTTTCTGGTGCGGCGGCCCAATGTCATTGTCGCAACCACGCCGCAGTTCTTTTGTGGCATCGCCGGTGTGCTGGCCAGTTGGCTGAAGTGGCGACCACTGGTCTTGGAGGTCCGTGACATTTGGCCCGAGTCAATTGTTACGGTCGGCGCGATTCGGCGGGGGCTATTGATTCGTGTGCTGGAACGGATGGAGCGTTGGATGTATCGCAGCGCCAGCCAGATCGTCGCCGTGGGGCCTGGGTACCGGGACAACATCTTGTCGAAAGTCGATGTCGCCGATCGGATCTCGATCGTGACCAACGGCGTGGATCCGATGAAGTTTGTCCCAGATGAGGATGAGCATTCCTTTGCCGCTGAATATCAGCTGGGCGATCGATTCGTATGTTCTTACATCGGTACGGTCGGTCGGGCCCATGGATTGGACGTCGTCGTGCGAGCAGCGGAGCGACTGCGTCAGCAGCGTCGCAAGGACATCGTGTTGATGATCGTCGGTGGCGGTGCCCAGCTGGATCAGATGCGGCAGAGCGTTGCTGATCAGGGGCTAGGCGACTGGATCGTATTGACCGGGCGGTTGCCAAAAACACAAATGCCCCATGCTCTGGCGGCCTCCGACGTCTGCTTGGTGCATCTAAGCAAAGTGGATTTGTTCGAACACGTGATCCCGTCCAAGATTTTTGAAACCATGGCGATGCAGCGACCGATCATCATGGGCGTCCGTGGTCGTGCACGTGACATCGTATTGTCGGCCAACAGCGGCGTCGCCATGGAGCCGGAAAATGACCAGCAGTTGGTCGAGATTCTGCAGTCGATGGCGGGTGACCGCGAAACGGTGCAGCAAATGGGCCACAACGGTCGACAGTTTGTGATTGACCATTTCAACCGCGACGTCCTGGCGGTTGACATGTTGGAGATCGTTCGTCGTACCGCTGCCAAGGAAACGTTTTGTTATCCCGATCGGAATTGGGATGTTATGGGGGCGTGCGAGAATGCGGTCGAAGCGGGGCGGCGGTGAGTTCAATGCCGCCAGGTTGCACCTGGCCTACTGGGGAGTGTGATGGGGGATTCTAATCGGCTACGTCTTTCGCGCTCGGTTGCGCTGATTCGTTATCACCGGCCGGGGCAGTTTGTTTGGCGGAGCTACCGAGTTTTTCAACGTCAGCTGCGTCGACGGATGCCCGAGCGGTTGGTGTTTGTACCGCGACGAACGATCGCCAGTTGGAAACTCGGTGCCGACGTGGTGTGCCGGCAGATTGCCGAGCGACGACGATTTCTTTGGCCAGAGCGTTCCAGTGACGCAGCGAAGATTGCTGAGGGACGCTTCACTTTCTTGAACCAGACGCTCGATCTGAATGTGGATTCCGGCGACGGTGGTCAACGTCTCGATTGGAATCCCGATGCGCCTCGGTTGTGGCGGTTTCACTTGCATTGCCAGGAAGACCTGCTGGAACTGGCGGAGACCAAAGGGGCCGACGCGGCCTATCAATTGATCGCGTCTTGGTTGGCGGAACCTAGGAATCAGTTCCCGACGCGTGATGCCGACGCTTGGCATCCATTCTGTCTCTCCCGGCGACTGCCTGTTTGGCTATCGTTGGCCAGCGTTGCGGAACCACCGCTCGAAATTGCCGGCGTATTTTGGGCCAGTGTTGCTGATCAGGTGAGTTGGCTGCGCAGAAATTGTGAATGGGATCTGGGCGGCAATCATTTGCTGGAGAATCTGACGGCGCTGTATTTGGCCGATAGTTTTTTAGAATTCCATGCCTACACCGGTCCCCGCGGTTCAATCGATCTGTCGCAGACGGGAATGCCCAAATCAAATTCCATTGAACGGACCGAACGGCTATTGCTGGAACAATTGGACGAGCAAATTCTGGAGACAGGCGAGCATTTTGAACGGACGCCGACCTACCATGCTTTGATGCTGGTGTGTGTGTTGCAGTGTATCGAAGCCGCGGATTTGAATGGCAGCGGCCAGCGTGATCGATTGATCCGGGCGGCGAGCCGGATGAATTTGTTTGCCAAGTATCTGCGGCAGGCCAATGGCAGGTTTCCCTTGTTGTCGGATTCGGTTCAGGACGAGACACCGGACCTGGACAAATTACTCGCTTGGGCTGATACCGCATGGGATCCGAGCATCACCAATACTCCGACACTGGACTATTGGACCTGCTTGTCTGGCGACGGGGATCGGTTGTTGTTCGACACCGGCCCATTGGCTTGTGATCACCTGCCGGCTCATGGGCATGCCGATCTATTGCAAATCACGGCGACGATCGGCGGACGAGAAGCGATCGTTGACACCGGGAATTTTGAATACTCGCCGACTCCGATGCGTCAACGCTGTCGATCCACCGCTGCCCACAACGTGTTGCAGTTAGGGGACCAGGAGCAGTGTGATCTCTGGTCGAGTTTTCGCATGGGGCGGCGCGGCCATCCGGTATGGCGGCAAACCGGGCATGCCGAAGACTATTCCTGGTGCGCAGCGGCGCACAATGCGTATGGATGTTTGGTGGGCCGAGTCGTGATTTCGCATCGTCGGTGTTGGAATGTGATTGACTGGTTCCGCAAGGCGCCCGAGCCGGTGATCCCGACGTCACGATTGCATTGGCACCCGGATTGGAAGTTGGAGATGACGGAAGTTGACAATGTGGTTTTGGTCACACATTCAGAGCAGCCAAAAATGCCAGCGTTGGTGCAGTGCATTGGAATGGGCAATCAAGCGATCCTCGACTCGAGTGTTTTCTGCCCCAACTTCGGCGAGCGTTTTGCGAATCAAGTGTTGGTGAATCGTTCCGGGCCGGCGACCGACGGTTGGCTTGGCTTTCGCGTGTCTCGCCACCCGATCGAGACACCCGTCCCGTTGACGTTTGACCTGTTTCCCAAGCATCTGGAATTCGTCTTGGACAAGCGAGACCGAATCAAGTTGTCATTGAAAGACGGATTCGTGATGCAGTGATGAAGCGGTGTGTTGGTAGCTGATCCCGCCAGGGTTCAGACCAAGCGCAACTCGACCGTTTTAACTGGACTCCGGTTAGCTCGTCTCGCCGTGCCGACCGACTGAACCCTGGCGGGATCAGCTACGAAGTCACCCTTGCTGCGATCGGGGTTGAAAGCTTTCTGAACCCTGGCGGGATCAGCTACGAAGACACCTCGTGTGTCGGCGATCTCGTGGGTAGTGGAGGCCGGTCACTGGGGTGGACGGAAGGCTTGGATGCGGGCAGGGTTGGTTTCTAGGCGTGGACCGTTCATTAGGTCGATGCAGTAGGGGACCGCTGGAAAGACGGCGTCCAGGCATTCGGCAATGGCTTTGGGTTTGCCCGGCAGGTTGATGATCAGGCTGTCGCCCAATAAGCCGGCGGTCTGTCGTGAAAGAATCGCCGTGGCGACTTTCTCTAGCGAGACTTTACGCATTAGTTCACCGAAGCCGGGCATCATGCGGTCACAAACGGCCTCGGTTGCCTCTGGCGTGACGTCGCGTTTTGACGGACCGGTTCCGCCGGTCGTGACCACTAAACAGCATTGCTGTTGTTGGCACAGTTCGCGCAGCGTCCGCTCGATGGTTTCTCGGTCGTCCGGGATGATGCGGGCAATGGGCTGCCAATTCGACGTCAGCACTTCATCGAGATAGGAGTGGATCGCGGGGCCGCCACGGTCTTCGTATTCGCCGCGACTGGCGCGGTCGGAGACCGTGACGATACCGATTCTCGCAATCGAATCGCTCGATTGATCGTGGGTGGGGGGGTGATTCACTTCCAGTCCAATCCGTCATGTAGCTGATTCAGACACTGTGCGTCACCCTCGCGCACGACCAGCATGTCTTCGACACGCACGCCGCCGTCGTTTCGCCCGTACAGTCCCGGTTCGATTGTGAAGACTTCTCGCTCGAGTAATGGCCCGCCGCCAAAGTCCAACAGGATTGGCTCGTGGACTTCGAGTCCGATGCCGTGGCCGGTGCCATGCTGCAGACTCGGTTGGTCAGTGATCTTGCCACGTGAGAGTTCGTAGCCGCCATCCATCAATGCGGCATCGGAGGCACGGTGGACTTGATCGGCAGTGTTCCCGACTCTCAGTTGGTTCGCTGCTGCGTGTTTGGCACGGATCACCGCGCGGTGCATGTTTTGCACCGTTTCGCTAGGTTGGCCGTTGACAACCGTCCGTGTGCAATCGCCCCAGTAGCGTGTTTGGTTGTTCATTGGGAACAAGTCGACGATCACAGGAACGTTGACGCGCAAGGGGCCATCGCCGGCATGGTGGCAATCAGCTACTTCGGGCGCCGTGGCAACAATGGCGCCGTGCGACATCGAGTAATCACGCTTCAAGAATTCTGCCGCAGCGATTGCTCGCGTTCTTTGGCTGGTCAAAACTTGGCCATCGTGCATCAACAGGCCGTCGGCGTTTACCGGGCAGTGGGCGATCAGTTCGCAGATCAATCGCATGACGGTTTCGGTCACCGACTGTGATTGAATCAACGCCTCGATCTCTTGTTCTGATTTTTGCCGTCGATCGACGACCCCCAGATCGGGATCGTAGGTGAGCTCCACGCCGGATTGTTGTAGGTGCCAGGCAAAAATGTACGGCAGGCTGCGATCGACCGTTGCGGCGACGATACCTTCACGCCGGCAAAATTCAGCGACGGCTTGAGCGGTGGCGGTTTCGCGATCCGGGTCCAATGATTCGGGCGGCGTATAATCGGCCGGACAAACGACTTGGTCGGCATCACTGTTGGCGCGAACCCGGTCCATTTCCAAGTCGCGAACCAGAGCAACGCTGCGCTGGTTGGTCTGGACCCAAGCGGAGGGGTCCCCCAGCGCGACACGAACACGTCGATACAGGGAGGGGTTTTTATCCGCGATTCCCGCGAAGATGACGGTGGAAGGTCGATTCGGCATCTTGGTACTGGGTGAGAGGGCGTCGGTTCAGAAGGATGGGTTATAGTCGATTTGCCCCATCTTTCGAATCCGGCCTGTGGTCAGAGTAGGCCAGGTGAAACCTGGCGAAGGAATTTTGAGATTGCGTTTTTCAATTTGGCATTGGTTTTGGTAACGCGAGGACGCGAGAGTTGTGAAGCCGGCGTTTGGGGGAGAGGGGAGCCAGATTTTGAATTGTGTAGACACCCATGCCCAAGGGAGAGCGAAGAAATCGAAGTCGCAATTTGCTCGACTCTTTCAATTAACAATGAAGATTGGCGCAATTTCAAAACGCACGCGTCAGACTTACCGCCAGGTTTCACCTGGCCTACTGGCCACACCAGCGTCAGCGGGTGTTGTGGAAAATAATACCGGTCGGACAAATCCTCCACACCAGCGCTGTTGGAGCGGTGAGTTCGGTGGCGTCGGTTGCTATGCTTGGCGGATCGGTTTGGCGATGCCTCTGTGGCATCAATCTGAATCACTCTCCAACTTTAGTGACCTGATGAATTTAGTTTGCAATCGAAGAACGTTTGCAGCGGCGTCCGCATGGGGGCTGGCCGCATTCTCAACCGCGCGTCTGTCGGCATCGGATTCTGATTCGATCGGTTGGCACGATGTTCAGGAGTGGGGTGTGGAGGGCCGCGGGTTCGCGGATACGGATCTGTATTTCGATCGTTTGCCAGCGCGGGCTAACGGGGTGGTGCGAAACGCAGTTTGGGGATTGAGTCGTCACTCGGCTGGGATGATGGTTCGCTTCCGCACCGACGCGACAGAGATTCACGCGGACTACGAACTCGGGTCAGCAAGTCTGGCAATGCCCCACATGCCTGCGACCGGGGTTAGCGGGTTGGACTTGTACGGCCAGGATACAGACGGCCGTTGGAAGTGGGTTGCCGTTTGCAAGCCGAATGCGCAGAAAATGAAGTTGAAATTGATCGACGGACTGCGTGAGGGACTTCGAAACTATGCCATCTATTTGCCGCTTTATAACTCCACGCGAACCTTGAAGATCGGTGTGCCGTCGGGCAACCGGTTTGAAGCAATCGAGCCACGAACGGAAAAGCCGATTGTGTTCTATGGCACATCGATCACGCACGGTGCCAGTGCCTCGCGACCGGGAATGCCTCACCCGGCGATCCTGGGACGACGATTGGACCATCCGGTGATCAATCTTGGTTTTTCCGGCAATGGAAAACTGGAGCCAGAAGTGGGGCGATTCTTGGTCGAATTGGATCCCAGCGTGTACGTGTTGGATTGTCTGCCGAATATGGTCGCCGCCGAGGTTGCCGAGCGGACGGAGCCGATGGTCCGGCAATTGCGCAGTGCGCATCCCGACGTGCCGATCGTGTTGGCCGAAGACCGCAATTATGCCAATTCGTGGGTGCGACCGGCCCAGCAAGAACGCAATCGGTCCAGCCAACTAGAATTTCAAAACGCCTACGCCCGATTGTTGGACGCAGGCGTCGCGGGGTTATTCTATCTGCCGGGCGAACGATTGCTCGACGCAAACGGTGATGACACCACCGATGGATCGCATCCGTCAGATCTAGGATTTTACAATCAAGCAAACGCGTTTGAGCCGGTGCTTCGACGCGCATTGAACTTGTAACGGTTCGACACGGATCCATCACGCGACAGATTCTGTAGAATACGACAAACGCCACTTTCTCTGATCAACCACACAGCGATGTATAAAATCTCTCTTTTGCTCGTCTTGTCCCTCAGTGTTCTTCCAACGCGGTGGATGGGGCAGGCATCCGCGGCGGATGCGGATTCAACGACGCCGACCTTCGAGTCGACCGATTGGCCCTGTTGGCGAGGACCGGATCACAATGGGATCGCCAGTTCGGACCAAGACCCGCCGACTGAGTGGAGCGAGACTGAAAACGTGGTTTGGCGGACGGCAATTCCAGGGCGCGGGCATGGATCAGCGATGGTCTTTGGTGACGCCGTTTACGTGCCGACCGCCGACGCCGAGCGAACTGTTCAGTCGGTGATTTGTTTGGATCGGGAGACTGGAAAGCAGCGTTGGGAAGCCATTGTCCATCAGGGCAAAGCGGAAAATAAGAGCACGCGTCAAGCCAACGAACGAGCCTCCTTTGCCTCGTCGACGATTGCGACCGATGGGCAGCGGTTGTTTGTAAATTTCCTGTATGGTGACGCGGTGTTCACGTCTGCTTTGGATCTGCAGGGGAATGTTTTGTGGCAACAACGATTGTGTGACTACATACTGCACCAAGGTTATGGATCGTCGCCGACGGTCTATCGTCAATTGGTGATCGCAGCAGCTGATAACAAAGGCGGTGGTGCAATCGTTGCCATGAACCGCGATTCGGGGGAAGTGGTTTGGCGGCGCGATCGCCCAGCCAAACCCAACTATGCTTCTCCAGTCGTATTTACGATTGATGGCCAGGATCAATTGATCGTCACGGGATGTGATTTGGTCACCAGTTTGGATCCGGCGACCGGTCAAACACGCTGGGAAATCGAAGGTGCGACGACGGAGTGTGTGACCACGTCGGTGACAGATGGCACACACGTCTTCAGCAGCGGTGGCTACCCCGACAACCACATCAGCGCCGTTGTGGCTGATGGATCAGGAAAGGTCGCCTGGCGAACCAAGACCCGTGACTACGTTCCGTCGATGCTGCAACGCGACGGAGTCTTGTATGCAACACTCGATGCCGGAATCGCAACTTGCATCGAGTGTGAAACGGGCGAAACCCTCTGGAAAGCTCGATTGGGAGGAACCTTCAGTGCTTCTCCGGTGATGGTGGGAGATTTGATTTATGCGACCAATGAACAGGGCGAGACGTTTGTGTTCAAAGCGAATCGCGAGAGCTTTGAGCAAGTCGCGCACAGCAAATTGGGTGAAAGCGTATTTGCCACGCCCACGATCTGCGGCGGACGGATCTACACGCGCGTCGCGCATTATGAAAACGATAAACGTCAAGAATATCTGTACTGTATCGGCCAGTAGGTGTGTGGGATCGTAACAAGATCCACTGCGGCGGTGTGGCTTTGCTGCCCACTGAATTGCGTCGGCTATATTGGAGATCGAATGATGCTGATGGTTTGGTTGGTATTGGTGTTGGCGTCGGTTGGGACTGCGTTTGGACAGGACGCTGACCTGAGTGGTCAGCGGGTTCCGGGGTACAAAGGCATCTGGTTCACTTTGGGGCAGTTTTATGGCAAGGGATCAGTGCAGCAAGCCTATCTTCCAGCCTCGCGTGAACCCGTCTTCCCCTATGGCGACAAGTATTCGGGTGGGCTGGGGACTTACACCGCAAAGCACACGCCGCTGGCGATCTACAGTGAGCAAGCCGACAAGACGTTCTTTGTTTATGGCGGCACAACGAACGCCAAAGAACGGCATCTGTTGTGCATGATCTCTTATTACGACCACCGTACCCACCAGGTTCCGCAGCCGGTGGTGGTGCATGACAAACAGACGGTCAACGACCCGCACGATAACCCCAGTCTGGCGATCGACAAGGATGGTTTTTTATGGGTCTTTGTCAGCGGACGCGCTCGGGCCAGACCCGGGTTTAAATACAGAAGCACCCAGCCGTGGAGTATCGATTCGTTTGAGTTGATCACAACCGAAGAGATGACGTATCCGCAGCCGCATTACAACCGTGATCGTGGGTTCCTGCACTTGTTCACAAAGTACACCGGGGTGCGGGAGTTGTATTGGGAACAAAGCAAGGATGGGATCGAATGGTCCAAAGATCAAAAGCTGGCGGGAATTCGAGAGGCCGGCGACAATCGAGGCGGGCACTATCAAACCAGTGCTTCGCATGGAGATGTAGTCGGCACGTTCTTCAATCGCCATCCTAACGGCAACGTCGATCAGCGGACCGATTTGTACTATTTGCAAACGTCTGACCAAGGGCGGACATGGACCACCGTCGATGGCCAACCACTGACGATTCCGCTGACAGAAGTCGAATCGCCGGCACGGGTGATTGACTATGCCTCCAAGCGGCGGAACGTGTATTTAAAAGACATGGGATTTGATAACGATGGAAACCCCGTGTTGCTGTACGTTACCAGCGCGGGGCACGAACCGGGGCCACCCAATGATCCACGTGAATTTTGTTTGACGCGATGGGACGGTCTCGCTTGGCAAACCTCCACGCTATGCGCCACTGACCACAACTATGACATGGGCAGTTTGTATTTGCAGCCAGCCCATTGGCGCGTTCTGGTCCCTTCGGCAGCCGGCCCCCAGCCCTATCATGGTGGCGGTGAAATGGTGCTTTGGCACAGTGAGGATCAGGGGGCGACTTGGTCAGTGGAGCGGCCCGTCACACAATCCAGCCCCCGCAATCACAATTATGCGCGCCGTCCACTTCGCGCCAAAGACCCGTTCTATGCGTTTTGGGCCGACGGGGATCCGACGGAATTGAGTGAGAGTCGGCTGTATTTTTCCGATTCCGACGGCAAACGGGTTTGGCAATTGCCTGGCACGATGCAGCAACCGTTTGCCGAGCCGACGTTGGTCGTTCCGCGAGAACGTTGAATCGCAGCCATGCGCGAGTGGCGCGGTGTGGCGGATTTATCCGACTGGAGTGGCGTTGCTGCGGGAACGAAAACCGGTCGGATAAATCCTGGAGTGAAGGGATCTTGAGCGAGATCGACTACTCCGCACTTCGTCTGGCACGCTGCAGCGTGAACTCCAACGGTGTGGATTTCTTTATTCGCTTTGCCATTGGCAAATTTGGATGGCGTCTGCGGCTAGTTTGCCATCTAGCAGTGGAGAGACCGTTCCGCTGCGCAGCGACTCCGCGGCGGCGTCGATCTCTTTGACAAAGCTGGAAATGGGATCGCCATCGCCCAGTTCGGGACGCTCGACGGTGCCGTCTTGGTGCAGGATGACCAACGGAATCGTGGCAGTCGTCTCGTCGCTGTAGGCTGCGAATTCAAACTGGATGGTTGCCTTTTCAAACGAGACCTCGTAGCCATGGGTGAATCCGCGTGCCGGTGAATCGATCACGCCTCCACCAGCTGAAACGGGGCGACCGTCCGAATACCGAAATAGCGTTTCGTAAAACTTTGGCACGCCACTGTGGCGAATGCAGCTCGATTGGACTGAGTCAGGCATACCGAACAGAATTCGGATCAGATGCGCGTCGTGGACATGCAAATCAATCAGCGGACCTCCAACACTCGTCGGGTCATAAAAATCGGGGATCCAATCGGGCGGTGAAATGGTTCGTTTGAATCGGCCGGCGATCGGCCGGCCATAGCGACCATCATTTGCGGCCTGTACCAGCAGCTCGAATTCCGGCATGAAGGGCAGTACGTGGGCCACCATCACATCGCCTGGTTGTCCCATTGCGGCAAGCCGATTTGCATCATCAGCCGTCAACGCCAGCGGTTTTTCGCACAACACCTTCTTACCGGCGGCGAGGGACTTTTCGATCGCCTCGGCATGCAAACTTGGTGGCAGACAAATGTCGATCAATTCGATCGAATCGTCTTCTAGCATTGCGTCAAGCGAGTCAAACACCGAGAGTTGGGAGACGTCGATCTGTTCACCTGGAGGTCCAAAGTTGCCTTGAATTCCAGTCCAATCGCCACCGCGTTTGCCTGCGTCGCGGCTGCAAAACGCGACCAATTCAGCTTGATTACTTCGCTGGTAGGCCAGATAGTGAATCCAACCCATAAATCCGACCCCAACAATTCCCGCTCGCATACGCTGTATCGTCCTTCGTCCGTTACCCTAATTGAATTGAACCCAGCGACGGATTGTAAACGTTTCTTCACCGCCAGACTGCGCGGAGCATGAAATTCGGTGTCGGCGTTGCGCCGGTCGAGAGAGGCGTCTTGGCTGGGAATGATCTTTTTTCCATCAGTTGTCATGAACAAACCAACCACTTTGCGTCCATCGTCAACCGTTGTTGCATTCCTGGCAACCTGTGTGTTGATCCCCAGTTTGTTGTCCGCAGCAGATCCTGCGTTAGGACCGTGGCCACAGTGGCGCGGCCCGGATGCCAACAACCATGCCGGAGACGATGCATCGTTACCGACGCAATGGGACATGGCGACGGGCGAGAACATTGCTTGGAAGACCAAGCTGCCTGGACGGGGCCATTCGACTCCGATCTTTACGCCGCTGGGGATTTTCTTGACGACAGCCGACGCCAGTGCGGGGACACAGTCGGTGTTGAGACTGAAATTGGATTCCGGTCAGCTGACTGACCAGTGGGTGCTGCATCGCGGTACGTTGCCGGCTCAGATTCATCCCAATAATTCATACGCATCTCCGTCGATGGCATTTGATGGCGACCTGCTATTCGCCTGTTTTCACACCGATGACTCGATTGTGTTGACCGCTCTGTCACCTGACGGGCACAAGAAATGGCAAACCAAGGTGTCGCAGTTTTTGCCCTCGGCGTTTCAGTTCGGGTACGGTGCCAGCCCGATTGTGGAGCAGGATTTGGTGATTGTTGCTGCGGAGTATGACGGGCCGGACAGCGGGATTTATGCATTCGAACGAGCGACAGGCAAGCGGGTTTGGAAGATCAAACGCCCGGAAAACCTGAACTTTGCATCACCAATTGTTGCCACGATCGCTGGTTCGCGACAATTGCTGATCGCCGGAGCAGACCAATTCTGTAGTTATGATCCAGTCACCGGCCACAAGCTGTGGAGTGTCGACACGACGACCGAAGCGATCTGTGGAACCGCCGTTTGGGACGATCGGTACGCGATTGTCAGTGGCGGCAATCCAGTCGCTGGCACCTGGTGTGTGAGTGCCAGTGGTCAGGCCACGGTGCAATGGAGTAACCGTGTGATGTGCTATGAACAATCGCTGTTGGCGATCAAGCACTTTGTGTTTGCGGTGGCTGACAACGGAGTCGCCTATTGTTGGCGTTCGCAAGACGGAAAAGAGACGTGGAAGCAGCGATTGTTCGGGGGCGGGATCAGTGCGTCGCCGCTGTTGGCCGGTGGGCACGTGGTCGTCGCCAGCGAACGCGGGGAAGTCTTCATCTTGCTTGCTTCACCAGATCGCTACCAGGCAGTGGCGCAAATTCAAACCGGCCAATCAATCTTTGCGACACCCGTCGCGATCGGAAACCGGCTGTACATTCGAACGGCGATGGACGAGTCCGGCAAGCGACAGGAGTATTTGGTCGCGATCGGAAAATGATGATTCAGCGGAACATCAACTGGCGCTGTCCCCGAGGGAAGCGGATCTCGCCAGGGTTCAGACCACGTTTTTTTTGTAGCTGATCCCGCCAGGGTTCAGTCGGTCTGAACCCTGGCGGGATCAGCTACGACCTTGGATTTTCCCACGCTTCAAAACGCTACAATTTGTCAGTTCTGCCGCAGTCCTCGGATGCGGATTGCATTGATCAACCTCTTGCTCGTATTGGTCTGATGAAACTGCTTTGTTTTAGCGATTTGCACTGCGACAGCCGTGCTGCAACAAACCTACTTGGCTTGGCAAAAGATGTCGATTTGGTGATCGGCGCCGGTGACTTTGCCAATCGCCATCAAGGATTGTCTGACACGTTGGATATCTTGAGCGGCATCGACAAGCCGACGATTCTGGTTCCTGGAAACGGTGAAACTGTTGAGGAACTGCGTGAGGCGACAAGAGATTGGAAGTCGGCCTCGGTCTTGCATGGCGAGGGATGTGAGCGACTGGGAGTCTCTTTCTGGGGCGTCGGAGGTGGAATCCCGGTCACTCCGTTTGGCGCTTGGTCGTACGATTTTGATGAACAGCAAGCCGAACAACTGTTGGCCGGTTGCCCCAAGGACGCGGTTCTGGTCGTACATTCTCCGCCGCTGGATACGGTCGACCGCGATTCCAGCCGGCGCGTGCGAGGCAGTCAATCCATTCGCGACTGCGTGATCGCCAAGCACCCGAAACTGGTCGTCTGTGGACACATTCATGACGATTGGGAGAAACAGGTCCAACTGGGAACCACACTGGTTCTGAATGCCGGGCCCCGCGGTGTGGTCACGGAAATCGCCGGCTGATGCGGGGCGGCGATTTTTGGAGACAAAATGACCAAGCCATTTTCTATCGGATTTTCTATCAATCCTGCGCAACGCGAGCTGCCAACAGGATGCGCGAGTGATTGGTCACTTGCCGCCGGCGGCCCAGCGGCTAAGATGGTAAGTGAACCTTTGGGGATGGGCGTTGTCCATTCCTATGGGGGCGACCTGGATTCGACCGGATGATTGGAAGCGAATGGTTGCGTGTCGTGGTTGATCAGTTGGCCACGTAAAAAGCTGATCACAATTTTTAATTGCAGATGAAAATCTAGCACTGGCTGCCTAATTACAGGCTGCCCGGACTAATGGGGGCTGCCAGAGTCGCCTGAAAGTCCGTCACAATTCTGGATCGCCCGCCGTCATGCTCGAGACGCGGTGGGTCAAATAAGATTCGGGCTAGCGAGCGGCGGAGCCTGTCGGGCAGCGCCGCAGTAAGCGAAACGAGCCTTTGGTTCATAACCGCCCGACTACACACGTAGACGCTGTCGTGGACGCATCGCGGGACGAGGGTTCGATTCCCTCCGCCTCCATCAATAAGCCTCTTGCCGAGTTGCGGTGAGAGGCTTTTTTTATTGCTGACTATTCGGAGGTTGCTTTGGTGACTTTCATCGAGTCGATGTCGTCGAATACTGGATCGAGTTCCTGTTTAAAGAGGTCGCCGATCAGCAGGTCGGTAATGCTTCCGCGATGCTGGGGGAAGCGGCGGATGAATTCGCCGAAGTTGAATCCGTCGTAGTATTCGCAAACCAATCGACGCATGCGGTTCATTCCCTCCACATATCCCGCTTCCCACTTTCCGAGTTGCGCCCGTGAGGTATCACCGCTTTGCAAGCCTTCGACAATCGCGTCGGCTGCAAGTTCTCCCGACTTCAAGGCCAACAGCACTCCGGATGAGTAGAGCGGATCGAGAAAGCCGAACGCATCACCAACCAACACCCAGCCGTCGCCGGCGGCTTGGCTGGCGCGGTAGGTGTAATCTTTTGTCGCTTTCACCGGGCGAATCTGTTTGCCCTGCATGACCCGCTCTTTCACGGCGGGGCAGTTCTCCAATTCCTCGGCAAAGGTGAGTTCGTGGTTTGTTCGCCCCTTGAACAGATAATCAAAATTGGCAACCACACCGATGCTCATCACGTCGTCCTGCATCGGGATGTACCAGAACCAGCCCTTCTTGTCTCGTAAACTCAGGACAACCGTGGCCCCTTCGTCTTTCCCTTGGTCTCGATACGCCCCTTCGAAGTACGTCCACAGCGCACCCTTGTTCAAATCAGGGTCGGGAACACGCAGTTTGAACTTGTTGATGAGCAGGGAACTTTGTCCGCTGGCGTCCACGATCACATCGGCTCGAATCGTTTTTTGAGTTCCCGATTGGTCCACTACCTGCACGCCGACCGCGCGGTCTTCGTCGAACAGTACGTCAAGAACACGCATGCCTTCGTGAACGGCGACGCCCTGTTCTTCGGCGTTCTTCAGCATCATGACGTCGAACTCACTCCGGCGGATCTGCCAGGTTTGTGAGCATTCATGCGGCTTGTTGTCGTGGAAATAGAACGGAGCGGAATGCTTGCCCGAGGGACTGACAAACTGAACACTGTACTTCTTGATGAATTGACTGGCCTTCATCTTCTCGAGCATGCCCAGTCGCTTCAGTACCCAGTAGGTTTCGGGGATTAGGGACTCGCCGATGTGGTAACGAGGAAATCGTTCGCGTTCGAAAAGTTCGACCTGATAGCCTTGTTGGGCGATCAGCGTGGAAGCGGTCGCCCCAGCAGGACCGCCACCGATGACAACCACATGGGGAGACGAACGATTTGTCATTTTCGAGTTCCGATTGATGTTGAACGTCTTTGGAAGCGGGCGTGGCTCATTGATCGACGAACGACAGGTTGTCGGCGTCTTCGTGTGGCTGGCGAGCTTGCCTGAGCAAGTCGGCCAGCTGGCACAGCGCTTTCTTGCTCATGTGCCCAAACTGTTTTTGATGGCTTTGTTGGACGGCATCGTGAATCTGATTGAGCAGGCTGCGTCCTTCGTCCGTGATACGGACTTCAACGACTCGGCGATTCTCCGCGCGTCGCTCCCGTACTAGCAGCCCTCGTTTCTCCAAACGATCCAGCAACCGCGTCATATCTGGGGCACGAGAGATCAAACGTCCTCCCAGAACCAGCGTTGGCATCGCATTTGGGTAAACCGATTTCAGTAAACGCAACGCGTTGTACTGCTGGGCCGACAGGCTGACTGCCGCGAACACCTCATCCTCGAGCGACTTGACGCGGTCATAGGTCCGCCACAAGTTCAAGAAGACCTCCTGTTCCAGCGAATCGAAGGATTGTTTCGCTGCTGGCGGCGCAGAATTCGTCGATGGTTTAGCCATAGCAACGAAAATACTTGTTGAAACAACTGTCGTCAAGACGGATGTTCGCGATACTTGGCGGGCTACTCGGTCGCAAACGCTTGCCCACTGCCCTCTACCAAAAGGTAGGTGTTGCCGGCGCGGAGGGATCCAAAGGTTTCAGTGGCTCCGTGTGGCCAGGCCACGGTCACCTCCTCCGCTAACTCGCTTGATCCGATACCTGCTTTGAGAATTCGTTCATTGCTACACATATAGCCATCGCCGGACATCAACCAGATCACGCGCTGGCGGCCATCCGCGACGAAGGTGAGCGTTGCTCCAATCGCGTCTCGCGACCCATTGGTGCCGATTAACTTGACACCGATGCGGCGGTTTGCGGTTTGCGTTCGATTTGCAAGTAAAACGGGGGCAGCGTTCTGATGGGTGACGACCAGATCGTCTGCCAAGTCGCGATCAACGTCGATTTTCCAAAGGGCGCGGCCAATGTGGTTCGTCGCCAAGTACGTGTTTTCATGGGGCATGTCGACGGGGGTGAACGTCGCTTGTTGCGAACGCCGCATCAATTGAAATGGTTGTGCGAGTGGCGGATGGTCAGGCCCAAAATCGGCGATGTGTCCATTGGTGATCGCTAGTTCGTCAATCCCGTCCGCGTCCATGTCGATGGCTTGTGTACCGAAACCGACCGTCATCAGAGTGGAGTCAATCAAGCCTTGGACAGCCGTGTTGTCGACCCACAGCCCTGGCATGGTTTGTTCGTAGTAGATGTTGTATTCACGCGCGAACCCCGTGACGTACAAATCCAGGTCCAGGTCACCGTCGAAGTCACCATAGGCGATTCCCATCGATGCTTGAGCGAGCGATTGTCCGTCGACAGCGATGCCAAGCGGCACGGCTAATTCAGAGAGACCTGGGCCGGTGATTTCCAACAGGTGGTTGGCGGACATGTCATTGGCGACAAACGCGGCCTGGTTATGGCCGGGTAAATTTCCCGCAAGGATTCCGAGTCCGCGGCCGGCCGAGAGCTGCGTGATCTCATCAGCGAACGGCTCATTGAATTGTCCTTTGCCATTACCCAAGAGCAGTTGATCGCTATCAGCAGGAAACTTGGCAGGGTGGCAAGGCGCAGGCCCGTCTGCGGCTCGACACGGTTCGTCGACGGGCGAATCGAGATCACAATAATTGACGGCGATCAAATCGGTAATGCCGTCGCGGTCCATGTCGGCAAATGCTCCGCAGGTCGTCCATTGATTTGCCATCGTTCCGAGCGATCGGGTGTCATCGCAGAATGTGCCGTCACCGTTGTTTCGAAACAGTCGATTGTCTCCGATATTTGCAAAGAAGATGTCGGGAAAACCGTCTTCGTTGTAGTCGCCGATTGCGATCCCTTGGCCGAACCCCGTGGCACCGCATTCGGCGTGGTGGGTGATGTCGCTGAACGTGCCATTGAGATTTCGAAGTAGCGTGTTTGTCGCGGAGCTTGTTTCGCCGCTCTGGCTAGCGACCGATGGGAGGATCAGGTCCGACCAGCCGTCCATATCAAAGTCGAGTGTCCCGCCACCGCTGCCCATCGAATGAATCAAGGCCGATGCGATGTCGGGGTAGTGAACAGCAGGGACAGTAAGATTTCGCGTCTGAGTTTCATCGGCCCAGCGCAATTCACTCGCATTTCCGGCGAACGAGCGTTGATTGCTCGATCGGTCCCTTGGCTCCGAAGGATTGGTGTCAGTGATGGCTTGCTGCGAGTAACTGTCCAGCGGGCTCAAATCAGGCAGCGAGCTCCATTTTCGAGTGCGTTTTAGATTGGCGGTGATTGTTTGCCTGAGTTCGGCGAGGGCCGGATCCTTGTCCTCTGGAAGAGTGGTCGCGATGGCGGACCAAGCTTCGGCTTCCCAGTATCGTCCCATTTGATTCAGCGTGCGGGCGATATCGCACGCGGCATGCTGACTTTGTTCTACGCTGCCACCGAAACGCTGCAGGTGCATCCGAAGATCTAATAGTAGATGAGCTCTGCGATCACAGGAGTCGATGATTCGCTCTGCGTCCTGATTTGTCAGCGCGAATTCCCCGTCAGCGGCAGAACGCAGTTGGCGGATCGATTGGCTGATTTGTGTCCAAGGAATCACTCGGTTCGGATTGATTTGAGAGGCTGCCAGATAACACGAGAGCGCTGTAGCGAAGTCAGCGGATCGGAAGTGACGGTCTGCCAGAGAGATCCAGAAATCGGCTTGCTCACGACAGTGTGGCGCGGCCGAGTTCAACCACGCTGTGTACTCTGGGGGTGTTGCCTGTTGAACACTGGGCATCCGACCGAGTAACGCGTGTGCCGGCGCGAAATTGGGATGGTGCCGGATGATTTCACGTAAGATGGATTCGGCGTCCGCGAAGCGGCGGTCATCGCGCAGTGATTGAGCAACGCCGAGTCGAAGTCGGTAATCATCCGGGTTTCGTTTGATCAACCTTTCGATCGTTTCCGCGGGAAAGAGTCGTTGGGAAGTGTCGGTCGATGCGAGCAGCACAGCCAGATCAAACGCGCGATTGCGGATCAGGGCTTCATAGTGTTCGGGCATCAGGTCTGTTCGACCGGCCTCGCCGAGCAGCCCGAATAGGATCCGGCGCAGTTTGTCGTTTTCGCGTTCTGCGTCCACTGCCGCGGACAGCAAATCGATTGCGGGATAGACGTCACCTAAGTCCAGCAGGGCTCGCGTCGCCAACTCCACGCGTGAAGTGGGATGGAATTTTGCAGCTACTGCGGCTTTGGCCAGCAGTCTCGCTGCTTCATGGCGGTCGCCAGCTGCCGCCTTCGCGCGAGCCGCCGCGGTCAGCTGCTCGGGATTGTTCCGCTGTATTGGCAGTCCATCTCGAGTGAGTGTTTCCGTGTCGTCGGCTGGGGATTGCCGGGCGGCTACATCAACCGAGCTGGGGTCGCCCGAACATCCGGTGACAATTGTGATCAGCAGTATCAGAGAGAGAGAAAGCCGACGTTGCAAATCGAGATTTCCGTATTTCAAAACAGAGTGGTCGTAAAAAAAACCGCCCAACCAAGCCAGTTTAATTCTGATTTGGGGGCGGCCTGTGTCACGCATTGGCGTACGCGTGGAAAATCGACAATGAATCTATTTGCCGAGCTCCATGTCCTTCATGGCGTCCATTTCGATTTGCTTCTCCTTCTCTTTGTAAGCATCGATGGCCGACTGGTCTAAGCCTTCGGTAACAGATGCAGGTTTTGAATCAGAGCATCCGCCGATTGAGACAGCCAGGGTCAATGCGATTACGTGCCATGGGGAAAGGTTGCGTTTCTTCATTCTATTGAATTGTCCAAGGTAAGTCATTTTGTCTATGAATAGAAAACTGGAAGGGACACGGTGACGTCATCTGCCCTTCCAGCATTGGAGTATCGGTTTACTGATTGAGTTGTTCCTCAATCGTTTCTGATCCAGCCCGAGTTCCCAAGGCTCCCCAAAGTCCGTAGGGGCTTGGGCTGCCGGGGGCAGCTGCACCGGTTCCGTTGATCCAGACGTTCCCTTGGTTGCGACTTCCGGCCTCGATGGAGTCGGTGATGAAAATCACCGCACCGTCGCCCATCAGGACATGAGCACCGCCTTGGTGTCGGCTGGACATGGGAGCCGTCGCAGTGAGGTCGTCGCCATTGTTTCGCGAGCAGAAAATGTCGTTGGGGGGCAAGATCGTAAAGCAGCTGTTGAAGATTTGCTTGAAGTCCGCCCACCGAAAGCCACGTGCACGAGTGTCTCGCGAGGCGTTGTTGAGCCAAAACCGAGGCCGCTCGGGATTGACAAAGCTATCGCAAACGCCCGGGTTGTCACGCAGTGCATCCATCGCACCGTTATTGTTGCCGAGCGTTGAGCCATCTTCGGGCAAGACCATGCGGGCGTCTTTGTCGCCTAGGTACGTGGCAATCTCACCCATCGCGACCGTGTTGGAGAGACCATCCAAGCAATCGCGGAAACGGCCGCGGTCGTCACGCGGTTTAAAGAATCCGCGATGGCCCGCCTGAGCTCGCTCAAATCGGACCGTCGCAACAGGCTCCACCAAGTCTCCGTCCCACGGGCCCACCATGGTTTGCCAAGTGCTGTCACCCAGGCATGCCGCGTAGTTGGAACGCCCTAGAGCCGGAAGTCCGATTCCCGGATCACTTGGGCATCGATAGCCAGGAATCTCCATTGTCCAGGGAATGTAATCGATGGTGTCCGGCGTCGGCCCCATCGCTTGAAAGTCGATCACTCCGTCGCCATCGATATCCATCGGGTTGCTGATGGATTCCCAAATCCCTTGCTGTTCGATGAATGGCAAGATGCCGACAAGCGTGCTTAACCGACGGTTGTTCGCGAGCGTGTTTGCTGCCCACCAAGCATTGCCGGCGCTGGGATTCGAGGTGGTCCCGATTCCATTTGCCGGTAGCCGTTTGTAAGCTGAGTGGTAATTGTGGATCGCTAACCCGAGCTGTTTGAAGTTGTTGCTGCAACTCATCCGCCGAGCTGCTTCGCGTGCAGCTTGCACCGCGGGCAAAAGCAAGCCAACCAAAATGCCAATGATGGCGATCACCACCAGCAGCTCCACGAGTGTGAAACCAAGACGAGTTTTGTCATTCGACATGAATTACTCCTGAGAAAAGCTTTAGCGGAATGAGACACCGCTAAAAGAATTGAATGGTTTCAATTCTCACGTAAATGTGGCGGGTGTTGATGTATTTTTGCGACAGGGGTGTAGTAATTTGCGACGCGGCATTTAGAAGCGTTTGTCGCATGGGTTTGAGGGCCCTTTTGCCGCAAATTCAGAGCAGGCGTGGCTTTGGTTCACCCAGTACTTTTGGCCTGGCAGTGAACCGTCACCGATCAATTCGCCTTCCCCCAATATGGCGGGGCGCCTGCCTGTAGTATCCCGGTATTTCTTACCGAAGCCCGATTCCGTGCAAACGTTTGCACGCCTTGTGACAAAGTTTGCAGACGCTGGCATGGGGCCGGAAATCGCTCGCTATCATTTGAAAATGTAAATCAGGCGGAAAGCTCGCAAATTGCGGTCTTAAATGCGATTTGACCGAGCGGTGGCGAGCGAGTGTCTGGTGATTGGAACAGGTGTTGCGTACTCGACAATCACCGCCGGTCCAGGCCCGTCGATGTCCAGCAGACACTGTTGGGACAAACGGGCGCCGTCGTGTGACGGTTCGCCCGCCGAGCCCCCCCTCCAGACACATTTTGCACTCCCGCCTCCGACTCTGAGGCACTCTTTGGGAACTCACATCCAATGCGAATCAAAGTACTTCTAGCCGCGGTCGTCGCGGTCGCTTCCCTTTCTCTGCCAGCCTACGAAAAGATCTCTGAAACTCTTGGCAAAAAGTCCGAGCAGTCGCACTCGGCCGACACGCACGCCGAGGGAGGTCACCAGCCGCAGGGGCACGCTGGCGGTGAACATGCCGGTGGGGAACACGCCGGGGGGCAACACCACGCGCAACACAAGATTTTGGTGACCAGTCCCGTCGCCAAAGATGTCACCCTAACCCAACAGTACGTCTGCCAAATCCATTCCTGCCGGCACATTGAAATCCGTGCGTTGGAGCGAGGGTATTTGCAAACCGTTGGTGTCCGCGAAGGTCAGACGGTGTCAGAGGGCGACGTGATGTTCAACCTGCTGCCGACACTGTACCAAGCCAAGCGGGATGCGGATTCAGCCGAAGCACAACTCGCGCAAGTTGAATACGACAACACCGAGAAATTGGTGCAGCAGAACATTGTCTCGTCGCAGGAACTGAAATTGGCCAAGGCCAAATTGGCCAAGGCTGAGGCGCAGGTGCAGTTGGCGCAAGCGGAAGTCAACTTCGCCGATATCAGAGCGCCGTTTGACGGCATCGTCGACCGATTGCACGAACAGCAGGGTAGTCTGATCGAAGAGGGCGCAATGCTGACGACGCTGTCAGACAACAGCACCATGTGGGTGTATTTCAATGTGCCCGAGGCTCGTTATCTGGAGTACATCGAAGCGACCAAGGGAGGGCAAAACCAAGACAACTTGGACATTGAGCTCGTGTTGGCGAACCACAAGAAATTTTCTCAAGCGGGAAAGATCGGTGCGATCGAAGCGGACTTCAATAACGAAACCGGCAACATTGCTTTCCGAGCGGACTTTCCCAACCCCGATGCTCTGCTACGCCACGGCCAGACGGGCACGATCCTGATCAACCGCGTGTCAGAAAACGCGATTGTGATTCCGCAGCGAGCGACGTATGAGATTCTGGCGAAAAAGTACGCTTATGTAGTCGATGAAGACGGCATTGTGCATCAGCGTGAGATCGTCATCCAAAACGAGCAGCCCGACATCTATGTGATCGAAAGCGGGCTGGGTGTGAATGACAAGATCGTGCTTGAAGGTATCCGGCAAGTTCGTGACGGTGACAAAGTGGATTACGAGTTTCGCGATCCCGAGGAAGTCCTGTCCAACCTGAAATACCACGCCGAATAGTTTTCTTCCCCAACCAGCACAGAACGATTTCTCTTACCAGATCGGTCGGTCATCCTACATCATGTTTGCAAAGTTCCTGCACCGGCCGGCATTGGCCATCGTCATCTCGCTGCTGATCCTGTTCATGGGCGGTTTGGCCATCAACGTCCTGCCGATTTCGCAGTTCCCCTCGGTCGCGCCACCAAGTGTGCGAGTCTCGGTTTCCTATCCAGGGGCCAGCGCCAAAATCTTGATCGATTCGACGATGGTCATTTTGGAACAGGCGATCAATGGCGTTCCGAACATGCGTTACATGATGGGTGACGCTACGAGTGCTGGTGAGGGAACGATTCAGATCGTTTTTGAACCGGGAACGGATCCGAATGTGGCGGTGATGAACGTCAATAACCGGGTTCAAATGGTCAAGAACAACCTGCCTCCGATCGTGGAGCGGGAAGGGATCATCGTCATGCAGAACATGACGAGTATGTTGATGTATGTGAATGTGTTCAGTAACGAACCAAACGTCGACCAGAACTTTCTCTACAACTACGCGACCGTTAATGTTCTGAACGAGATTAAACGGATTCCCGGCGTCGGCCGGGCAACGATTCTCGGTAACCGTTCTTACGCGATGCGGGTCGAGTTGGATCTTGACCGGATGCGAGCCTATGAAGTCGATGCCGAAGACGTGATGAAGGCGCTCGATGAACAGAGCATGATCGGATCACCGGGACGACTCGGCCAAGCAACTGGGCAAACCTCGCAAACGCTTGAGTACGTTTTGACGTGGGTGGGACGTTACAAGACTCCGGAGGAGTACAAAAAGATCATTCTGCGGGCTAATCCCGAAGGTGAGATTCTGCGGTTGGGCGACGTGGCGAACGTCACGTTGGGATCTTCGTTTTACGATCTCTATTCGGATATTGATCGTCTGCCCTCGGCGGCGATCGTGCTGAAGCAAACGCCCGGGTCCAACGCCGCGGAGGTGATCAAGAGAGTTAAAGAGAAAGTCGAGCAGATTAAGAAAGAATCGTTTCCGCCCGGGATGGACTATGCGGTCACCTATGACGTCTCAAACTTTCTAGACGCCTCGATTGAAAAAGTTCTCCACACGCTGTTCGAAGCGTTCATTTTGGTTTCGCTGGTCGTCTATCTGTTCCTCGGTGACTTTCGCAGCACCTTGATCCCAACGCTGGCGGTTCCGGTATCGCTCATCGGGACCTTCTTTTTCATGCTGATGTTTGGGATGTCGATCAACCTGATCACGTTGTTTGCATTGGTGCTGGCGATCGGGGTGGTGGTCGACGATGCGATCGTGGTGGTCGAAGCGGTGCACGAAAAGATGCACACCAAACACCTCGGTCCCTACAAGGCGACTCAGGAGGTGGTTCAGGAGATCAGCGGTGCGATCATCGCGATCACGCTGGTGATGACTGCGGTCTTTATTCCTGTGACTTTTATGACCGGGCCGGTCGGCGTTTTTTACCGCCAGTTTGCCCTGACCATGGCCATGTCGATCGTGATTTCTGGCGTGGTGGCTCTTTCGCTCACGCCGGTGCTGTGTGCGATGATTTTGAAGCCACTCTCGAGCGAAAAAGAGCAACGCGGATTGGTCGGCATGGTGAATCGCGGGCTTGTCAAAATCGCAGGCCAATCCGCCTTCATCTTACGCGGTTTGCTTTGTGTCCTGCTCGGCTTGGCGGTCGCGGCGGGCGCCTATTACTTGCTGCACAACGAGTTCGTCCACGAGTTGGTCAACGAGCAGTTTCCTCTCACCGAGACTCGGTTGTGGGGCATCGTCGGGGTTGTCGCGTTGCTCGCGATTCTGTCGTTCCGGGCGATGTTTTCAGGGAGTGATGGAAGCGAGAAGAAACGTGGGCCGATCGGAATGTTCTTGCGAGTATTCGACAAGGGGGTTGAAAAGGTGACCGGCGGATACGCCGCAATCCTCAGTCGCATCATCTCCCGTCGTGTGCTGACGATGGTTGTGATCGCGGCATTCGGATATGGGATTTTGGTTGTCAACAAAGTGCTGCCGACCGGCTTTATTCCGCTGGAAGACCAAGGAATGATTTATGGCATCGTTCAGACGCCTCCCGGATCCACGCTGGAGTACACCAACGACAAATGCCATGAGTTGCAAGCGATTTGCAAACAGATGGACGAGATCACTTCGGTCTCTTCCATTGCCGGATACGAAGTGCTGACTGAAGGTCGGGGGTCCAATGCGGGAACCTGTATCATCAACTTGAAACCTTGGGCAGACCGCGAGTTGACGTCGAAGGAGATTATTGAAGCATTGGAGGAGAAAGGGACTGAGATCTCCAATGTGAAACTCGAGTTCTTTGAACCACCAGCGGTTCCCGGGTTCGGTGCTGCCGGCGGATTCTCGGTCAACCTGCTCGATAAAACAAACAGTGGGGATTACAAAGCGCTCGGTGAAGAGACGGATAAGTTCATGGAGGCGTTGGGGAAACGCAAAGAACTCAAGGGGCTGTTCACGTTCTTCGCGTCCAACTATCCGCAATACGAAATCATCATCGACAATGACGTTGCGATGCAAAAGGGAGTGTCGATCCGTGACGCCATGGACAATCTCTCCATCGTGGTTGGTAGTACCTGGGAGCAGGGCTTTGTCCGATTCGGCCAGTTCTACAAAGTCTATGTCCAAGCGGCGCCAGAATTTCGGCGGTACCCGGAAGACTTGGACAACATGTTCGTGAAAAACGACAGCGGTGAGATGGTTCCGTACTCTGCGTTTATGAAGATTGAAAAGAAGCAGGGGCTGAACGAGATCAGTCGGTACAACTTGTATCCCACCGCACCGATTCAAGGGGCACCGGCAAAGGGGTATAGCAGCGGTGAAGCCATCGCGGCGATTAAAGAAGTTGCTGCAGAGACATTGCCCAATGGTTTTGACATTGACTGGCGGGGACTTGCCTATGACGAAGCAAAGGCTGGGAACACGGCGGTCTATATCTTTTTAATCGTGGTCGTTTTTGTTTACATGGTCTTGGTGGGGCAATACGAAAGTTTTGTCCTGCCGCTGGCTGTGATCACGTCGCTACCGGTCGGGATCTTTGGGTCGTTCTTTTTCCTCAAATCCATGGGGTTGGCCAACGATGTTTACTGCCAGATCGGGTTGGTGATGCTGGTCGGATTGTTGGGTAAAAATGCGATTTTGATCATCGAATTCGCGGTCCAACGGCGTCAAGAAGGATTGAGTATTGCACAGGCGGGGATCGAAGGGGGCAGGTTGCGGTTCCGACCGATTTTGATGACCTCCTTTGCCTTTATCGCAGGTCTGATTCCACTGGTTCGCGCCACGGGACCGGGGGCCATTGGAAACAGAACCATCGGAACCACGGCAGTTGGCGGGATGTTGTTGGGAACGTTGGTAGGAGTCCTGGTGATACCCGGTCTGTACTACATTTTTGCCAAGTTTGCTGACGGTCGCAGCCTGATTCGGGATGAGCATGATCAACCGTTGAGCGAAATTTTTGAGCGTGACCATTGATCAGAGCGTCGAATGGCGCGTTGATCATCGAATTGGTCCCGGCGGCGGGCCGGGGAGTGTCGTAGGTGGTCTAGGGCATGATTTGGACGGTTGATCCCCGGCGACCGTTGTCCCCGGATTACCGGCATAACCTACCGATTCGGAACAGCCGATCTGCAAATGTCCGCACACTCGGCACGAGCCCACCAACTCTTGGATTGCCGATAACCGTGCAGACGATAACTGAAAAACTGGATTGAAAGCCTGGTTTAACAGACAGCGAATTGGTCGGTTCGTTGCAGATTGTCCCAATCGCCGCAGTACCGATTTTCACTTACCGTTCGGCAGGATGCCGGAAACGCTAGTTCATCAAGGATGAGTATGAACAACCAACTCTCAATGGCTTTGCATGTAAAGTCGAAAAAGCGTGCCTACTTGGCAGCGATGATTTGCGGCTCTCTGTTGATGATGCCGGGTTGTGGAATACCAGGTCTTCGCTGTGCGCAGCGAGGTGCGGAGATGCCAGGAAGCTACAACTGGAACAATGGTTCCGAGTACTTCAATGCCAGTGGTGTTGATGAGTCGGTTGATGCAGCCAACGAAAGTCATTCAACGGCAACCGTAGATTTGAAAGCTGCTGACCAAGATGTCGTTGCAACCCATTTGAACGATGAAGATGGTGACGATGCTGCTTTAGCACCGGTTGTTGGCGATGATGGCGTCGACGCGACAGACGCCAAGGACGAGAGTCGTTTTGCGAGTTTCATCAAAGCCGCCAGCTTCGCCCAACCGAGTCAGGTTGACAATCTAAATCAGGACATCGCGAATCCAAGTGTCGAGGAGCCTGGCGAGCTGATTGAAGTTTCACCAGAGGATGCGGAGCCCGCGACTTTGACGGATGATTCTGTTGATCTCGATTTCGGACTCACGAGCATGGAGTTTGGGATCACTCCGTTGGAAAATTCGGCTCAGCTATCGCAGGCTGCGTTTTTTGATGACCCTTACCTGCTCGGCTTGATCACGCAAGCTCTGGTCGGCAATCAAGAACTCAAGATCTTGGCAGAGGAAATTCAGATCGCCCGCAACGAGACCTACGCGCGGAGTGGTGAATACCGTCCGTTCGTCACACTTGGGGCGGGTGCCGGGCTGGAAAAACCTGGGCGTCACACGCGTGCAGGTGCGGTTGAAGACCAACTTGAAGTCGCTCCGGGCAAGGCCTTTCCCGATCCGCTTCCCGATTTCCTGGTTGCCAGCAATGTCTCTTGGGAACTCGACATTTGGAAGAGGTTGCGCAATGCGCAAAGTGCCGCTGCGATGCGTTACTTGGGCACGCAAGAGGGGCGGACCTATATCGTGACGCGTCTGGTCGCCGAAGTTGCCGAGAGTTACTACGAGTTATTGGCACTCGACAATAGGATGTTGACACTGGATAAAACCATCGAGATCCAACAGCAAAGTTTGAAGATTGCCAACGCAAAGAAGGAAGCCGGCCGTGGCACCGAACTGGCTGTGCAGCGATTCCAGGCTGAGGTTCGCAAGAACCAGAGTGAAAAGTCCATTATCGGGCAAGAGATTGTGGAAGTCGAAAACAGGATCAATTTCCTTGTGGGGCGATTTCCACAACCGGTGGAGCGGATTTCTGTGGAGTACGTCGACCTGAACCTAAACGCATTGAGTGCGGGTGTTCCGTCGCAGTTGCTTCAGAACCGAGCCGACATTCGTCAGGCAGAGCGAAACATCGCGGCGGCTGGGCTTGACGTGCAAGTGGCTCGGGCGCGTTTCTATCCTTCGCTGACACTCAGCGGTGGTCTTGGCTGGAGTGCTTTCAGTACCGGATATTTGTTTCGAACTCCGGAGTCTCTGATTTACAGTCTGGCGGGTGAGTTGGTTGGGCCATTGATTAACAAGAGAGCAATCAAGGCGGACTACAGTAGTGCGAACGCAGCTCAGTTGCAGAGCATCTACGAATACCAGAAGACCGTGCTCACGGCGCACATTGAAGTGGTCAATCACATCACCAAAATTGAGAATTACCGCCGTAGCATTGAAATCAAGAAGGAGCAGTTGGAATCGCTTGAAGCCTCGGTCGACAGCGCTTCAAAGTTGTTCCAGAACGCACGTGCCGAATACGTCGAAGTGCTGCTGGCCCAGCGTGAACTGATGGAAGCCAAGATGTTGCTCATCGATATCAAGCGGGAGCAACTTTCCGCGATCGTCAACGCCTACCAATCCCTCGGCGGTGGCGGTTTCTAACTGGTGCCAGGCACGAATGGCACAGTCATTGGCGAGTATTTTTCGGTGGACGCGGAACGAGTCTATCTGCAAGTCGGTCTTTTTGCTTAAAATTCCCGACGCAGGATGATTCATCTTGTGGTGAAACCCTCCTAGGTCTCACACTTTTGGAGCCCTCCCCGGTCACTGCCTGCACAACAGTGAGACCAGGGAGGGTTTTCTTATGGCATCTTGTTCCAGTTCGCCATCACAAGGCAACTTCACTTTTGCCGATGCCATGGCAGGATTTCTGCACTGCGCAGGCTTGCCGTTTGTTGACATCCTCAGCGAACATCGCATCGGCAGTGCATTTGAGCGACGTGGCGGTCTGTTCGGACGCACCTACACCACCTCGATCGTCCTGTGGGCGTTCCTCTCTCAAGTTCTTCGTGATGGTAAGGAAGCCTCTTGTCAAAGTGCCGTCGCGCGGATCAGTGAGGTGGCCTGGGTTTTGGGGGCCACCTCACACCGTGCGTTGGGGCCTGGCTTGCTCGATTCCGCTTGATCGCCACACCCCACACCGCTGGCGATGGTCTTGGATATGCGCCAAGGTCCCTTGCGGCTGCGTGTGTGGCGAATCGCTTGACGACGTGGAATGCCCAGCCGAATCAAATTTCGCGCGACGCCACTTGTTGGTGTGGAGGATTTATCCGACCGAATCAAAAGGAGAACGCGTCATGCTTGGTCGGATAAATCCTCCACACCAACCAAGCATACGAAACGAGGGCTGGTCTTCGATTCAGACCGGCGGTCCGTCATGGATTGCTTTACTTAAATCAATATTGATTCTCCGTGCCTTGGTGCCTCCGTGAGACGGAATGGTTTGCAGTCTCTCACAGAGGCACGAAGGCACGAAGGCACGGAGACGAGACGGCAATCGGTCGACGGTGCGGTAGTGCAGTAGCCTGCACGTTGCGTTGCCTAGAAACTCTGGCATCATCGGATCAGTTGGCGGGATTTATCTCGGCGTGAGGATCAGCGATGTCCGTCGTGGTATGCGGAGTTTCAGTTGCAGGAGTTCCGACAGCATTGGGACCAGGCAATGGGTGCGGGATAGTCCGATTGGCAGCTGGAAACGCAGGTCGAAGGTTCAAAGGAATCAGCGCCCGCCGCAGCATTTACCCCGCTGCATTTGTCTCTTGCAGGAACGACAGCACAACGATCCTTTGCGATAGAATCATTCTGACGCGG
>NZ_JAMYFE010000069.1 GCF_024129865.1 Stieleria tagensis
CCAAAACCCAGGCCACCTCAAGAAGTATGCCGAGCGACTGGGAATCGATCCCGCCAACACTCCCTCCAAAGACACGCCTGGGCAATTGAATCCGTTCTACTGCGCCATGGTCGAGGAACTGGATTACTACGTCGGGAAGGTGTTTGACTACCTGGACGAAACAGACGACCCGCGCTGGCCGGGGCATGCGTTGAGCGAAAATACGTTTGTGATTTTTACGTCCGACAATGGCGGGATGGAGGGTGGACCTTCTGAACGATACACCGACAACCAGCCGTTGGCTCGTGGCAAAATCTCAGCGATGGAAGGCGGGACGCGAGTGCCGTTGCTGATCGCAGGGCCGGGTATTTCCCCTGGCGTGCAGACCGATGTGATGGCCAACGGACTCGATTTTTATCCCACCGTATTGGCGATGACAGGAACGCCGATACCGCCGCAAAAAAATCTCGATGGATGCGATCTGCTGCCGCTGCTGCAGAAAGACCCCCAGGATCCACGGCTCGTCAAACGCGCTGATGGCACGGTTCGCGACACCATGGTTTGGCATTTTCCACATGGCAGTGCGCTGGAAAGTACGATTCGTGTCGGCGACTACAAACTGGTCCGCAACTATGATCATGTGAACAATCCAGACACTGCGCCGTTGGAATTGTTTCGGCTGTACGATTCATCCGGCGGCACCACACGACGTGTCGATATCGAGGAATCTCGAAACCTTGCCCAATCGATGCCGGAACTGACCGCGAAAATGGATGCCCAGCTCACGACTGCGTTAACGGAAATGCAGGCCAGCTATCCCTATTACAACCACGCCTATTCGGGGCCACTACCGAACAAGGACAAACTTTGCACGGTGGAGACTGAAACGCGGAACGGACGGCATGTCAAATTGACCTATCGCGAGAACGGAGCCCGCGTCACGCAGGCTGATTTGATTTACTCACTAAATGGTGGCCAGCAGTACGAAGAATGGTTCCGGATGCCCGCCACGCTGCAGGGGAACAACACGGTCACCGCTGAGCTTCCTGCCGGAACGACACATTACTATCTCAATCTGGTTGACGAGAATCAATTTCTTCGCAGTTACCCCGAGGTTGAAGGCAACAAGAGGAGCAAGTCATTTGCCACTGCGGCACTCAGCACGAGCAACAAGAAAACGGACGCATCGAAGCCCGCCGCCAAAAAGGCCCAAAACGATCGCAACATTCCTTTCAACCGCTGGGACACAAACAAGGACGATCATTTGTCGCTGGACGAGTACCAGAGTGGTCTGACGGGGCGACCCGACCTCGAACAACGTTTTCAACGATTCGACAAAGACGGCGATGGGAAGCTTAGTCGCGAAGAGTTCGTTGGGAAAAAACAGTGACCTTTCAAACGGGGTCGGCGATGTTCAGACGGCAATCTCGGAACTTGGAATTCAATCAAACATGACCTTCCGGAACATTAACTCTACGATCCAAGCTTCACTCTGCTTGGTGATTCTTCTTTTTGCGTCTCATCTTGGATTTGCAGCGCAACCAAATGTGTTGTTTCTGTCCATCGATGATCTCAACGATTGGGAAGGCGGCATGGGGGGGAATCGCCAGGCCAAGACGCCCCATCTGGATCAATTGTTCGAACGAAGTGTTTTGTTCACGAACGCCCATTGTTCACAAGCCGTGTGTGCGGCATCTCGCAATTCACTATTGAGCGGCATTCATCCGAGTACTTCAGGATGGTACACATCAACCGCCTCGATGCGCAAGACCTATGACCAAGTGATGGGCGAACACAAGATGTTGCCGCAACATTTTCGCGACAGCGGGTATCAGACCTTTGCCGCGGGCAAAGTTTTTCACCAGGGCGTTTCAGACTACAAAGAGCGAACGCAGGATTTTTGGGACGAAACGGCGCCTGGTTACAAAGTCCCCAAACGACTCTTAGCTCGCGGCGATGGATACGGCGGAAAACATTTTTACCCGTTCCCAAAGAACGGCAGCCAGATCATTGATCGCTATGGTCAAGGGTTTTCGGACGGAAACTCGCTGTGCTACGGAGCACTGGATCGAGACGACATGCCGGGCGGAAAAATGTTTGACGAACTAATTGCCGATTGGGCTGTCGAGCAACTCGCACAGGAACACACCAAGCCCTTTTTCATGGCAATCGGTTTTGTCCGACCACACGTCCCCTACACCGCACCCAAAGAGTTCTTTGATCTCTACGATTTGGATGATATTCAAGTGCCGGAGGTCCCCGACGATGAAATGTCGGACGTTCCCATCATGGGCAAATCGATCGCGTACGGAACGATCAAAACGGGTGACCACTACGCCGTTGTTAACTTGAGTGATACGTATTGGAAAGAAATGGTCTATGGCTACCTAGCCTGCGTTTCGTTTGTTGATGCCCAGGCGGGTAGAGTTCTTGATGCACTTTCAAACAGCCAGTACGCCGACAATACGATTGTGGTTTTGTGGTCGGATCACGGCCAGCATCTGGGCGAGAAAAAGCATTGGCGGAAACAGTCGCTGTGGGAAGAATCGACTCGCGTGCCACTGTGCTTCCACGTGCCTGGCGCCGCGGCCGGCCAGCGTCACAACGCAGTGAGTCTGCTGGATGTCTATCCAACGCTGGTCGAACTGTGTGATCTGCCGCCAGCACCCAAGTTGGAAGGTGAGAGTCTGGTTCCACTCATCATCGATGCCTCGGTCAGTCGCGAGCATCCAGTTCTGAGCAGTTGGTACTATGGTAATTACGCCGTGCGTAGTGACCGCTGGCGCTACATTCATTACCGCGATGGTAGTGAGGAATTGTACGATCACCAAAGCGATCCAGGCGAGCACACCAATCTTGCAAGCAGCCCTGAATTCGAATCCGTCATCGCAGATCACAAGAAATGGTTGCCGCCAAACGGCGCCTTGCCTGCGGGCAAAGACAAATGGGAAGGCGACAAACTGGATCGACGCATTCGCGATTGGGAACAAAATGACTCGATTCCCGATTGGTTGAATTAAGGCATGAACGGATCGGTCCTAAGGTGTCCGAATCCGTGTGCCGGCGATATGACCGCTGCGATATTTTCAGCCGCTGGGCGCTAGCCCACGGTTCGGTGTCACCAACATTGCAAAATCCGAGGAACCCGGCGCTAGCACCAAACCCCAAGTCAATCTTTCTTCGTGATCAACATGCTCGCCCGGCAAGCAACACAGTCCCACTATCAACCCCACAGCCCCAATCAATGAGTCTCCGAATTCTTCCTGATGCCAAGAAATTCGTTGGTATGAAGATCAAGTAAGAATCATGGAACCGAATATGAAACCTATATACACGGCGTTATTGGCAATGGCTTGTTCTATCGGAGTCTTTCATTCGAATGTACCGCTTGCAGCGCAGGAGACAGAGGAAGCGGTGCAGGGATTCCGTGACGATTTGGCTTTCTTGAAGAAACACACTGACATCATCACGTTGACCGACGGCGATGCTGCCGTGGCCGTCGCACCGGCCTATCAAGGTCGCGTGATGACCAGCACGGTGGATCGCGAAAACGGCGTGAGTTTCGGTTGGATTAATCGCAAGGTGATCGAGGCAGGGCTGCTGTCGGACGAAGCACGAAAAGGAAAATTGGAAGAACACATCTATATTTTCGGCGGCGAAGAACGTTTCTGGCTCGGCCCCGAAGGTGGTCAATTTGCATTGTTCTTTAAACCCGGAACCCAATTTGAGTTTTCCGATTGGACAACACCACCGGCGATTGACACCGAACCGTTTGAAGTGCTGGAGCAGACCAACACATCGGCCAAGTTCAAGCGAGATTGTGAGCTGACAAATTTCAGTGGCACGCAATTTTCGATGGGAATCCAGCGCACCGTGCGTCTGCTTGATCGAGTTGCCATTGCCAAATCGTTGCAACTGGGATCCATCGACGATTCGATCAAGTGCGTGGCCTATGAGACGGATAATCGGTTGACCAATCGCGGACAGAATGCTTGGACGGCTGAAACCGGTTTACCGTCGATCTGGATTTTGGGCATGTACAACCCGTCACCTCAAACGACTGTCGTGATTCCCTTCAAACCCGGTGACACGGCGGATCTTGGTCCCAAGGTGAACGACACTTATTTTGGCAAGGTTCCGCAGGAATACCTGCAGGTCGACGACGACATTTTGTTTTTCAAAGGCGATGGAACACGTCGTGGCAAGATCGGGATCTCGCCGGAGCGTTCAGTGGGAGTTGCGGGCAGCTACGACGCTGACGGGAGAGTCCTGACGATTGTGACCTACAATGTTCAAGACGCACCCAATGGATTCGTCAATTCGATGTGGGAGATCCAGAAAGAACCGTTCCAAGGCGACGTCGTCAATTCGTACAACGACGGTTCACCCGCTGCTGGGGAACCACCGCTGGGGCCGTTTTATGAATTGGAGACCTCTTCCCCCGCGGCCGCGCTAAAGCCGGGCGAAACCCTGAAACATGTGCAACAGACCATACATTTTCAAGGAAGCGAATCTGCTTTGGATCCGATTGCCAAGCAACTCTTGGGCGCGAGTCTGGACCAGATTATCAACAGATTTGATTCCCAACCTGACGCGTGAGTTATGAAGCCAGCGTTTTCCAAAGCCCAGCGGGCGACTAAATGACTGCCGGCGGCTCACGCCGCCAGCACTTCGTGTATTCACTCGCCCGCCCCGCGGGAGAGTGAAGGGATTGAAGTGGCAATTGCCGGTCCACTTGGGTTGAAAAGGATGAAAAGCGCAACTTCAAAACTGACGCGTCGGGTTACCAAAACCAACACACTATCGAATCGAACCAACCGCCAAGGGCAATCGATGAAACTTGAAAACCATCACCAAGGTCGGCGCACGTTTTTAAAGGCGACGGGCGTTTCGATCGCTTTGCCGTGGATGCAGTCTGCCGTTTCCGCCGCCATGCCAAAGTCCGACGCGTCGATGCGGATGGTTTGCATTAGCAGCGCGTTAGGAATGAACCCCGAAGCTTTCTTTCCGACGTCGTTCGATGATGACTATGAACTTTCGCCGACACTGCGCCCGCTGGCTGATTTGAGAAACGATTTCACGGTGTTCTCGCATATGGATCACCCCGGCATTTACACCAAGCATGCGGCGATGAATTCGTTGCTGAGTGGCGTTGATGCAAAGAAATCCTCCGCCGGCGAAAACTGTTCGATGGACCAGGTTGCGGCAGCGCATGCCGGTTACCAGACGCGATTTCCATCGGTTCATATTTCGCTCGGTGGAAGCCAGGGGGCGTCCTGGACAGCCTCGGGTATCAAAGTGCGGGAAGAGTCTGATCCGTTGGATCTGTTTCGGAAATTGTTTGTGAACGATCCCCTGGCTGCCCGCCAAGCCCGTAAGTTGGAACTCGATCAGCAGGGTAGTGTTCTGGATCTCGTGCGCGGACAGGCAAAGCGACTCGCAAAGAGCGTCAATCCGACTGATCGCGAGAAGCTGGACGAGTATTTGACCGCAATCCGTGAAGCCGAATCAAGCATTCAAGGCATCCAGCGCTGGCAGGACGTGCCAAAGCCAGCCGTTGCGTTTGATGATTCGGTGAATGCACACGGTTCGATGGATTACCCCACACTCTCGCCGTTGATGTTCGACTTGTTGTTCCTTGCGATACAGTCCGACAGTAGCCGAGTCTTTACCGCTGGTTTTGGGATGCACAACCACGTCATCGAAATCGATGGAGTCAACACTGGCTACCACGGATTGACTCATCACGGCAATTTACCGGAGCGACTGAAACAACTGCGTATCATCGACGCATTCTATATCGAGCAGATGGCTCGCTTTCTGTCAAAGCTGAAAAACACCAAGACGGCGGGCAGCAATCTGCTGGACGAGACGATGGTGTTCTTTGGAAGTGGTCTAGGCGATGCCTCACGGCACTCCAACCGCGACTTGCCGATCATCCTTGCCGGAGGTGGATTCCAGCACGGCAAACACGTCAATGCCTTGCAACACACCGGCACGCAAACGCCGCTGAACAACCTGTTCACGACCATGCTGCAAAAGTTTGGCGTCAAAATCGATCGCTTCAACAACGCGACAGGCACCGTGAGCTTGTAGCGAATTACGTCCGCCCACACCTCGATCGTTCGACGATCCTTCCAGCGCACCCGTTCCAATGAAAACGACTGCATTTGTCTTCGCCATTCTATTGTTTGCACCGGTCGCTCAGCCGATCGCTGCTGAACCAACCTCTGCTGAGCAGCAGAAACCAAACATCGTTGTCTTCGTCGCCGATGATATGGGCTGGGGTGACTCGTCGACCTACGGCAACGAGCTCATCAAATGTCCCAATCTGGATCAATTGGCGTCACAGGGTGTGAAGTTCACACAATTCTATTCGGCCTGCGCTGTCTGTTCGCCATCGCGGTCGGCGATTTTGACCGGGCGGACGCCTTACCGAAATGGCGTTTGGCGACATCTTTCTGGAAACCATGAAGCCCATTTGCGTTCCAGCGAGATCACCTACCCAAAACTGCTGAAATCGATCGGCTACGAAACATGCCACGTCGGAAAATGGCATCTCAACTCCAAACTTCAATTCAACAATCCAGATTTCCCTCAACCCGGGCAGCACGGATACGACCATTGGATGGCGACTCACAACAACGCCGATCCCAGTCACAAGAACCCAGATAACTTCTACCGTAACGGTAAACCCGTTGGTGAATTGAATGGCTATTCCGCACCCCTGGTTGCCGCCGAAGCCTCTCACTGGTTGACACAGATCCGCGACAAGTCAAAACCATTCGCCTTGTCGGTGTGGGTGCATGAACCCCATTCGCCCATTGCGACTGATCCAAAGTTCTCGGGCATGTATCAAGGCCATCAGAACAGCAAGTACATGGGCAATATCACACAGCTTGATCACGCCTTGGGGCAGGTCATGCAGACGCTTGATGACGAAGGCGTCAGCGACAACACGCTATTCATATTCACGTCGGACAACGGTCCTGTCGCAAAATTTGGTGGCACGACTGGCGGATTACGCGGTGGTAAACGCAGCGATCATGAAGGTGGCATCCGGGTGCCAGGCATCGTACGCTGGCCGAACAAGATCAAGCCCGGATCGACGAGTGATGTTCCCGTTGTCGGAACAGATATCTTTGCCACAGTGCTGGATGTCACCGGCATTCCGCTTCCGACCGATCGCACCATTGATGGCGTCAGCATGGTTCCGGCATTGGCGGGCAAGCCACTCAAGCGAGAGCTCCCGCTGTTCTGGCGAACCCACGTCTCGCCTCCGGGCGACCGAGTGGCACTACGGATCGGCGACTGGAAATTGGTGGGCAACGACACGCTGACAAAATTCCAGCTCTACCAAATTCAGCAAGACTGGAAAGAGGAAAACGACCTTGCCGCCGCGATGCCGGAAAAGACTGAAGAGATGAAACGAAAGCTTTTTGCGGTGTGGAAGTCCATCGAGACCGAAGGACCCAAAGAGTGGTGGGAAACCGAACGCCAACCGCCAGCTCGGGGCGGCACGCTGAACTACTGATCGAGCACTTGCGCTGAACACGCAAACAACTCAGCAATATCGGTGTTCCAATGATCCTTTACTCATGAAGCACAACGTGAAAACATTGGCCTTGTTCGTCTGCCTCGTGATGCCCGTCTTTGCCACGGCGGCTGATGATGTTGCATCTCATCAGCAGTTCTTCACGACGTATTGCGTGCAATGTCATGCAGCACAGGATCCGCAGGGCGACGTTCGGCTAGACGATTTGTCGAAGCTTGATCTTACAACTTGGAAGCAGGTCTACGAACAACTTGCCAGTCAGACGATGCCACCGGACGAGAACCCGCAACCCACGGCTGCTGAACAATCGCTGTTGATGGAGTACGTTCTGAATCTCGCGCAGCAGGATTCAAGTGTGCCGTCGACCGGTTTACGGCGGCTAAACAAACGGGAATACGGCAACACGGTTCGCGATCTGCTTGGTCTTCGGCACGGCACATTTGATCCAAGCGAGTACATCTACGACGATGAGATTGATGCAGGGTTTGATACCAATGCTGAATCGCTTGTGATCTCTAACGAGTTGCTGCTTGAATACATGAATGCTGCTGAAAAGAGTCTTCGCCAGGCTCTGTTTTCTGCATCTTCTGAGCGACCGACATCTCAAGTTGTTCGAGTGGATCTGTCAAAAATGAAAGGCACCTCGCGTCGCTACATCAAGACAAACTCCGAGTACGCAATCATTCGTAGCGGCGGAAAGGCACAGCTTTTCGATGGTCAACCGTCACGCACGATGAACACTCCGGGGCGGTACACCATCACCGTGACCGCATCAGGCGTCGACCGTGATCGCTATCCGGTGAAATTCCAACCCGCCCATGGTCCGTTGATCATGGGATTTGGTATCGAGCAGGATACGCTTGCGAGTGTTTCCGCTACTGGGGTGCTGCTGAAGACATTCGAGTTGGATGATGACATTCAACAGACATTCACGTTTGATATCTGGATCGACAAAGGCCACTTCCCGTACATTTCGTTCGTCAATGGACCTGGCAAGCCGATCACGCAGATCCGCTCCAACATACGTCGGCGAAAACTCAAGCCATCCGCAATGCGGGAGCCGTTCGTCGGCCCAGGGATCAAGGTCAGTCAGTTCACGATCGAAGGTCCGTTCCACGACCAGTGGCCGCCGGAGTCGCTGGTCACCACTTATGATTCCAAAACGATTCCTGATCTGAAGAACCAAACGGCACGTGAGTGGCTGGTCGGTCGTTTCGCGATGCGGGCTTTTCGCCGCCCGGTAAGTCGACAAGAGATGGTTCCCTATTTCGAATTCCTGAATCGGACACAGACTGCCACCGGGAATTGGCACGAAGCGGTGATCAAGACGTTTGCCGCGATGATGGTGTCACCGGACTTTCTGTACCTGCGCGAAGAGCAAACGGAACTCGCTGCTTTCCCGCTGGCAAGCCGCTTGTCGTACTTTTTCTGGAGTACGATGCCGGACGCCGAGTTATTCTCGGTCGCCAAATCGGGACAGCTAAACGATCCGGGTGTATTGCAGCAACAAGTCAAACGACTACTCGACGACCCGCGTTCGGAACAATTCAGTTCAAGCTTTGCCAATCAGTGGCTGTCGCTCGACAAACTCGGCAGCATGCCTCCAGACGCCAAGGGTGAATTTCGCCAGTACTATCGACAGAATCTTGAGCCATCGATGCTCGAAGAGACACAGCGGTTCTTTCAGCACGTGCTGCACCAGAATCGCAGCATCCGCGAATTCATCGATGCGGATTACTCCTTTGTTGATCAGGGACTCGCGGACCTGTACGGCGTTCCATTCGATGGCGAAGACGCAAACGAATTTCAACGCGTCACTTTTTCCACCGATGCGAAACGCGGCGGGCTGCTGGGGCATGGCAGCATTCTTACCCTCAGCGCGAATGGAGTTGAAACGTCGCCGATCGAGCGTGGCGTTTGGGTGCTAGCCGATTTGCTGGGCACTCCACCGCCGCCGCCACCCAAAGAAGTTCCCGCGCTGACGCCTGATTTGAATGGTGCTCTCACCATTCGCGAAATGCTGGAAAAGCACCGCAGCGATCCCGCCTGTATGGAATGTCACCGACGGATGGATCCGCTCGGATTTGCGCTCGAAGCGTACGATCCCATCGGCCGCCTGCGAACAGAGTACTCCAGGCGACAGTCGGTCAGCACGCATGGCACCTATCTGGGCAACGAATTTGCGGACATCACCGAACTCAAAAAGATCCTGGTAAATGAGATCCGCCCGTTCGCCCGCAACATGATCATCCGCATCGCTGAGTACGCCAAGGGCCGAAAGCTTGTCATCGCGGATTATGCGACGGTGCAAGAGCTGCTCGACCAAGCAGCAAGCAACGAATTCAAATTCAAAGATATTGTTCTGAGCATTGCATCAAGTGATCTGATGACAAACCGCTAATAACAAGATGATTGTAGAACTGGCATGGTGAACATGCCTGGTCCGGATTTTTAGAACTGGCCACCGTGCCGAACCACGAAGAAACACAACGGGAGAAGCGATGAAACCAAACTATTGTCTCAATCGGATGATTGCACGACTGACCTCGTGTTGCTGCATTATGTTTGCGGTCGCGTTTGCCAGCGTTTCCCGCGCCCAGGATACAGCGATCCCACAAGTCCAGGCAACCTATTCCGAGGCGACGGGGATTGGGCCTCAGGACGGTGTGATGCGCCGCGACCCCAGCGATATCATCAAGGTCGGTGATTTGTTTTACGTCTGGTACTCCAAAGGGCCACAATCCTCGGGCTATAACGCGACGATCTGGTACGCAACTTCGGCCGATGGGCACCAGTGGAACGAACGCGGCATGTCGCTACCCAAAGGGCCGCCCGGCAGTTGGGACGAACACAGTGTTTTTACACCCAATATCTTGGTTGCCGAAAATCGTTACTGGCTTTTTTACACGGCCGTTCCCGAGCCATTCATCGGTAAGGGCCCACAGACCACTCCGACTGCCATCGGGGTGGCGGTCTCTGATTCAGCGGACGGACCTTGGCAGAAGATCGACTCCAACCCGGTCTTGAAAATCAGCGACGACCACGACGATTTTGACAGTTTGCGTGTCGATGACGCCTGCTTGGTTGTTCGCGACGGCAAGTACTGGATGTACTACAAAGGCCGTCAATGGAATAAAAGCCCGGCGGAAACAAAACTAGGCCTAGCCGTCGCCGACAAACCAGCAGGCCCATATGTCAAACACTCTGGCAATCCCCTGATCGCCGGAAATCATGAAGTGTTGGTTTGGCCGCAAGGCGAGGGTGTGGCAGCGATGATCGGAACCGTCGGCCCAAAATCGATCACACGTTCGATCATGTATGCAAGTGATGGACTACGATTCACCAAGACCCATGATGTTGCGAATGTCCCCACCGCAGCGGGTGCCTACCGCCCCGAAGCCTTCACCGACAGTGGCACAGGCGAACCGATCCAGTGGGGCGTGCACATCGGCAAACAAAAACAGTTCCTGCCGTTCATTGAGCGATTTGAGTTGAAATTCTCTGACCATCAGCGGCGAAACACTCCATGAGATACTTTTCATTCCAAACCCATTTTGTGTTTCTCTTTTTCGTGACCGGCCTTGTTGGATTGGTCACACAGGCCCGTGCGGATCATCCGCCACCAAACTTCGTCATCATCTTTGCTGATGATCTGGGTTACGGCGACCTGGGTTGTTTCGGATCGACGACGATCAAGACGCCGAACATCGATAAAATGGCGGCCGAAGGTATGCGGCTGACCAGCTTTTACGCACAAACGGTTTGTGGCCCGTCACGAGCCGCGCTGATGACGGGCTGCTATCCGTTGAGGGTCGCGATTCATCACAACAAAGTGGAAGTTCATCCGGAACTACATCGCGATGAAATCACTCTCGCGGAAGTCCTGAAACCGGCGGGTTACACTTCCGCCGCGTTCGGCAAATGGGATTTGGCAGGGCACAAGTCAGGCCACTATGTTCCATCGCTGCTGCCCTTGCATCAGGGTTTCGATGAATTCTTCGGAACATCGACCAGCAACGATTCCCACGTTGACCTGATGCGTGGTGATGACGTGATCGAAAAGCGCGCCGACATGCGACATCTGACTCGTCGCTACACGGACGAAGCAATCAACTTCATTCGGCGCAGCAAATCACAACCGTTTTTTGTCTACCTTGCCCACACGATGCCACACGTGAAATTGGCGGTCTCAGACGCTTTCGCCGGGAAATCCGCTGGCGGTCTTTATGGTGATGTGGTCGAAGAGATCGATGCGAATGTGGGACGCATTTTGGAAACGTTGAAGAACGAAGGACTCGATGAAAACACGTACGTCATTTTCACCAGCGACAACGGGCCCTGGTACTTCGGTCGCAGCCCCAGCCACCTGAAACGATTTGGCAAGAATGCAGTGGCACACGGTGGATCAGCCGCACCCCTTCGCGGCGCCAAAACATCGACTTGGGAGGGCGGCTTGCGCGTCCCTTGCATCATTCGCGCGCCCGGCAAAATTCCCGCGGGTTCTCAATGTGACGAAATTGCATCAACCATGGACCTGATGCCGACCTTTGCCAAGCTGGCTGCAACGAACGCTCCCACGGACCGAGTCATCGATGGGAACGACATTCGCGATCTGATCCATGGCGTGGCCGAGTCGAAGAGTCCGACCGAAGCATTCTACTATTATCGACGGACTCGGCTTGAGGCCGTGCGGTCGGGCAAATGGAAGCTCCATCGTGCGCTGCCCATCGATAAGGCCTGGGAGAAGTTCAGCAAAGCCGAAGACGTGGTCCAGACGGACCAGCCATTGTTGTTCGACCTGGATGCGGACATCGGGGAACAGAAGGATGTCGCCGCGGAGCACCCGGAAATCGTGGCCGAACTTTTGCAACTGATCGAGAAAGCCCGAGTTGACATCGGTGACGGTGAACAAGTCGGCAAAAACGCTCGCTTCTTTGATCCACACCCCCGAAATCTGTAATCACACCAACCGTGGCGACTCAGGCATCGCCAAATTGGCTGAAGGCTGCCGTTTACAAAGGCGAGCCCGCTGGCACGCCAAATGCCCAGCGGGTCACCGAGATCATTGGAAAGATCTGATGTCCTGGTCCGGGCGATGGATGTTTTTCCAACGCTCAGCCAGGCGGTGCATGCCCCAACCCTGGCTGCGCTCTCTGGCTGTCGCAAATCTTTAATGCTGCGACGCGTTTTCTCAACATTACGTGGCCAGCTGCAGCGACAATGCGGTGCTAAGGTGCGTTTCGGGCACATTGAGGTGACGCAATTTTAGCTCGCATCCGATTGACGCAGACACATCGCCCTGTCTGAAGACTGTCAGTCCGTCATTGGAAGCGGCGATACACAAACGAACGAACGAAGGACGGCTAGCTGATGGGACGCATCTTTCCGTTGATTGCAGTAGCGATCTGTTGGGCCGGGGGGGCGTTGTTGTCGTATGCGGCAGAGACACCAAAACAGAAGCAGGCGGCCAGTGGTTTGAGCTGGCCCGATTCTCATTGGGATCGGGTGCCTTTGAACATTCATTTTGGCAAACGGTCCAGCGACTTGACGGACGTTGAAATCGATTTCATTGCCAGCCACAGCAATTTAATTGCCTTGGAAAAGAGTCACGGGCTATCTGCCCATGGCAGCACCGAAGCGGGCATTGCTGATTCCGCGCGGCGAATTGTGGCTCGCAATCCTGATGCGAAAGTGCTGTTCTATTTCAATGCGTTCATTAACTGGCCAGGCTATGACGCATTCAAGACCTATCGTCCTGAATGGACGTTGCGAGATGCCAACGGCAAGATCGTCTCACATCGATCGGGGACACCTCGTCCAGATCCGTCGGACGCAGATTTCCGCGAGTGGTGGTCGGATGTGGTCGCTCAGGCGAATCGAACGGCGCCGCTTGGTGGCGTCTTCATTGACGCGCTGCCCCAGGCGTTGTCGCCGGCACTCGTGACGCGAATTGGCGAAACCAAGGCGCGACAGGTGATCGCTGGGCTGCGTGAAATGATCGCGCTGACGAAACGCAAATTGGGGCCTGACCGTTTGGTTCTCGTCAACGGACTCAGGACAACTGATTTTCGAGAGCTGCTCGATTGGGATGGCATCGATGGTGTCATGATCGAGCACTTCGGTGGATTCAATACCGCCGCTCCAGCCGACATCAAGGCTGACCTGGATTCGATCGAGTTGGCTGCGGCAAAGGGGAAATTCGTCGTCGTCAAAGGCTGGCCCGGATTCAACTGGCTAGACAAAGACATGATGAAGCGCCCGCAAGCGGAACTGTTAAAACTGGCGCGTGACCAGATCACGTTTCCGCTGGCATGTTTCTTGATCGGTGCGCAAAGTGGAAGCCACTTTTGTTACTCCTGGGGCTACACCGATCGACATGGCATGTTGGCGCCTTACCAAGAATTTGATCGCGCACTCGGTTCGCCAAAGTCGGCTGCATTGTGGGACGGACTGACCGCCACGCGAGAATTCGAACACGCATCTGTCTGGGTCGACCTTAACAAAAAAGAAGCCCGCATTGATTGGGATTCCAAATGAACATCTCTCATCATCTGAAAACATTTCTGCTGTACGGCATGTGCGCTTTGCCTCTGCTGTTTGTATCCACCGCAGTGGCGGCGGAGGATACCAAGCCGCACGTCGTGATCGTCGTGGGCACACAGCACTATTCACCCGAACTCAGCATGCCACTGCTGGCACAGGAACTGCAGCGATTTGGATTTCGCACAACGGTCGTGATGGGAGAAGGCAATCCAGAAAAGAAAACCGAGAATGTACTGCCGGGTATCGAAGTGTTGTCGGATGCCGACGTAGCCATTTTCTTCATGCGGTTCTTGAAGTTACCGGATGACGAGTGGCAGCCGATTGAAGCGTACCTGCGATCTGGCAAGCCAGTGATCGGTCTGCGAACAGCCAATCACTCGTTTAAGTATGCGCCGAATCATCCACGATTTTCTTGGAACGATGATTTTGGACGCCGTGCATTGGGCACGCCCTACATTGTGCATCAGTCCGGCGCGACAGAAATCAGCGTGATCGACAAAGCTCGAAAGCATCCGATTTTAACGCATGTTGAGAAATCGAATTGGGAGTCTCCCGGGACGCTTTATCTGACCCGGCTTGAAGCAGGCTGTATCCCGCTAGTGATCGGAACCGGAACGGGAAAGCCAAGGCTGCTGCAAAAGCCGTTTGGGCCGATCATGGTCAATCAGAGTGAAGCCGATATCGTCGCCTGGGCCTGGCAGAACGAATGGGGCGGCAAAGTGTTTGGCACCACTTTCGGACACCCTGGCGATTTTGCCGAAGAATCATTTGTGCGAATGCTAGTCAACGCGGTGCATTGGTCTGTTGATCGTCCGGTGCCGGATGCTGACCAGACAATCACGACCTGGGAAATCGAACGAGCCGATCGTTAACCATGAAAACAACCCCCTGCACCATTGCGATCCTGCTCGCTTGTCTTGCGGTTCCATCTGCTGTCGCCGAATCGCCGATCAAGTCGGGCGACCGGATCGCGATCGTTGGCAATACGTTTGCCGATCAATTGCGAATTCATGGTTATCTCGAAACACAGTTGATGCAACACTGGCCCGATAACCCGGTTTCGATCCGAAACTTGGGGTGGGGAGGTGACATGCTGACCGCTCGCGACCGACCCACGGGATTTCCAACCGAGCAGGAAACGCTCACAGAACATCACACCGATGTGATCGTCGCCTGTTTCGGAATGGGCGAATCGTTTTCTGGCGCGGCGGGGCTGTCTGATTTTCGCGATCAAGTCAATGCGTTCATCCAATCCCATGCCGGTAAAAAGTACAACGGTGAATCCGACGTTCGTTTGATTTTGGTTTCGCCAATTGCTCACGAACAACTGGGGGAATTGACGCCTGGCCAGGAGCAGCGCGACCAGGACTTGGCCCTCTACAGCAAAGCGATGGGGGATGTCGCTGTCGCTGCGAACGTTCCCTTTATCGATTTGTATCAACCATCACGTTACCTGATGGACGAGCGGCAAGGACCGAAACTGACAACCAACGGAATCCATCTGAATCCCTACGGCTACTGGGCCATCAGCCATTTCTTTTTTCGCGACCTAGTGCGTGACGATCTGGATTCGATTCAAGGGGCATCGATTCAGGGGCCATGGCAGATGTTCATTGACGCAGCCGATTTGGTGACGACAACTCGCGCCGTCGATGTCTCCGGTTTGACACGTACCGACCAGGGATTGGCGTTTCGCGTGACAGAGCGGGTCGCTCCGACGTTGCCGCCGCCCAGCGATCAGAAGCTTCCGCCACCACTGAATCATCTGCGTGACTCGTTGACGATCACCCACCTGCAACCTGGAAATTACCAACTGTCGGTCGATGGGAAACCGGTGACTACCGCGAGCGCTCAAGAGTGGGCTGGCGGTGTAGCGATTGATCAATCACCCGCTCACAGTGCAGCAGATGGACTTCGCCGTTCGATCAACGACAAGAATCTGCAGTTCACGTACAGTTGGAAAGCACTCAATCAAGTTCACATCGTCGGCGAAAGAAAGGGATCACCCAGTGGAAGGGCGCTGCCATCGGAAGTGATCGAGTTCAACAAGATCGCAAACGAACGCGACGCAAAACTTCGGCTCGGAATGCAACTCCAAACACGTGACTGGCGTTTGAATCGTGTTTTGGAATAACCCGCCAGACGCAATTCAGCGAAACACTTTTACAGTTGCCATGCTATGTAGTTTTTTCGCAACTCACTCTCCCGCCCCGCGGGAGAGTGAAGAGATCGAAGCGGCAATTTGCCGAGTCATTTGAATTGAAAAAGCTGTTTCGTGCACCTTCAAAACTCACGCTTCGGGTTACCAAGAACCAATGCCCTACGCAAAAGCGCAACTGCAAATCGCGTGAACTACAAACATCAGTCAATCGCAAGAACCGGTGAAACAATCAGGCGTCCAATGGCGATCGACCAAAACAGCATGACAAATTCGACCAACGCTCATCAAGCCAACAAGCCGATGGATACTTTATTTTCCCGTTTCGTTTGCTCGGTTCTACTGGTATGCGGCACGTTCGCTGGTTCGGGGGCCGCGCAAGACGCATCCGGTATCAAGAATATCAAGGGCGCAGACCTGGACCTGATGAGCAATCATGATCCAGCGTCAGAACTTGAGAATTTTGAGTTGCTCGACGGATACCAGGTGAACTTGTTCGCGTCGGATCCGATGCTCGCCAATCCCACCCACATGCACTGGGATTCTCGAGGTCGACTGTGGGTGTCGTGTTCGTGGGCCTATCCGCAGCTCAAGCCTGGCGAAGTCGCTAACGACAAAATCATCATCCTCGAAGATACCGATGATGACGGCGTCGCCGACAAATCCACCGTCTTTGCCGATGGACTGTACGTGCCAACCGGTTTGGAACTGGCCAATGGTGGATGTTATGTCGCACAATCACCTGACGTGTTTTTTCTAAAGGACACCGATGGGGATGACGTTGCCGATGTGAAAGAATTGGCACTCACAGGGTTCGGGATCGAAGACAGTCACCACTCGGTCAGTGCTTGGCGACGTGGCCCCGGTGGATGGATTTATTTCCAGGAAGGCATCTTCTTGCATTCCCAGGTTGAAACGCAGCATGGTGTCGTACGGAATTACAACGGAGGCGTCTATCAATACAACCCCCGCACTCAAGAGTTGCGAGTGTTTTGTACAGGGACCGGGGGCAATCCTTGGGGGCACGTGTTCGACAGATGGGGCCAGTCGTTTATGGTCAACAACCCCCGCATCATGTACCTGTCACATGCCACGGGAAACAGTGGCCAGCAGATACGGATCAACCCGTTGATCAGCACGGAAAAACAATGTGGTGGCGATCTCGCCACGGGGACTCATGTCGGAGACGATCTCCGTGACAATCTGCTCAGCGGCCGTTTTAAAAGTCGAGCCATTATCCGCTATGAATTCACCGAAGACGGTGCCGGATTCAGTGCCAACGTTCTGCCGCCGTTGATGACCTGCAAGCATCCCAATTTTCGGCCCGTTGATGTCAAGACTGGTCCCGACGGAGCGATCTACGTTGCGGATTGGTACAACTCGATCATTAACCACGCCTCCCATGATTTTCGTGATCCGCGACGTGATCACGAGCATGGCCGGATTTGGCGGATCACACACAAAGATCGTCCGCTGGTCAAAAAGCCTCGGCTCGATGGGATCACTGTCGCGGAGCTTGTCGATCACTTGAAAAGTCCCGAAGCCTGGACGCGGCACCAAGCAAGAAAGGAACTCAGTGAGCGGGACCCGGACGAAGTGCTGGCAACTCTCGAAACATGGGTTGATGGTCTTGATCAGAAGTCCGAACAGTACGACCATCAACTCGTCGAAGCGATGTGGGCCTGCCAGAATGTGGAACGCCCGAGCGAGAAGATCTTGGAATTGGTGTTGAACGCAGAAGACGGCCACGCACGTTCGGCAGGTGCTCGAATCATCCGGTACTGGCACAACGATCTGTCGGATCCAATTCAGATGATTGCCAAGGCAGCCGGAGACCCGTTTCCCCGCACTCGAATGGAAGCGGTTTTGTCGGCCGGTTTCATCCCCAAGGCCGAAGCCTACGTGGCGGCGCTGAATTCGATCGATCATCCCGGCGATGCCTTTCTCGACAAAGCATTGCCACAAACGGCCATGGCTCTGGAAAAGTTCTGGCGACCATCGCTGGATGCCGGAACACTTCAGTTCTCAAAAGATTCGCATCGGGCATTTGCCGAGCAATCAGCCGGGATCGGTTTTCAGGAGCGCATTGAGACGTTTTTGAGTCAGGACGCTCCGACGGACAAGGACATCACAGAATTTTGCAGCCAACTCCAGGCGGTCGGTACCCACAGCGATGTTCTGCAGATCGTCGGTGTTTTGACTGGAAAAGGATTGAAATCTACCGACGCCACCATCGCCTTGCTCGAAACACTCAAGGGAATGCGGAAGTCGCAGCCATCCAAAGGCTTCCAGCGACGGATCCGTCGCCTGACGCGATTGCTCGCACATGAAAATACTGTCGTCGCATCACTTGCCGCCGACAACCTGGCCGCCTGGCAAGCTCGCGATGTCACGGCTGAGCTTGTCGAACTGGTCGGGGACGGGCAACGTCCACCTGCGGTACGTCGTTCAGCCGCCGTCGCCTTGGCCAAACTTGGCGGTGCGAAAGAGAAAGAAACCCTGGTCGATCTCAGCAAGAATGGTGATTCACTCACTCGGTATTCCGCATTGGTCGGCATCGTAGCGATCGACGTCCAAGACGGCGCGCGACTGACAGCCGAGCTATTGTCTCAGGATCCGGGCGAGTCAGATCCAGTACCACTGATCCAAGCGACTCTCAAGCATCGAAACGGTGGTCGCGTACTTTCCGGTGCGATGAAAAATGTCGTGATTCATCCGCTGGCTGCCTCTCGTGTCACTGAGTTTCACCGTTCGACCGGGTTGTTGCCCGCGGATCTTGCCAAGTTGTTTCAGCCAGCCTCGGATTCCCCCTCGCTCAATTCACAATTGTTGGCGGAAGACCAAGCGAAACTAACCCGCGACGTCGAATCGCTGGGAGACGCGGTCCGTGGCGAAATGGTCTATCGGCGAAAGTCTTTGGCGTGCACCAACTGTCATGCCATCGGACCGGTCGGTTCGGTCATCGGTCCAAATTTGGTAGCGGTGGGTGCCGCGGCAAAGACGAGCTATGTCGTGGAATCGATTTTGCAGCCGAACAAAGCGATCGCTGAACATTACGAAAATCGACTGTTCCTACTGGAGGATGGGTCGACCCAGGTTGGGATTGTGGCGTTCAAAAGCGATGATGAGGTCGTGGTGCGAGATGCAGCGCAACAGGGAAAAGAGGTGCGTCTGGCGACAGAAGATATTGTTGCCGAGAAGGCTATGGTTTCCGCCATGCCGACTGGGCTGGTCGATCAACTCAACAATCGTCAAGAGTTTTTGGATCTAGCGAAGTTCGTCGCGGCCTTGGGCAGACCGGGCGACTTTGCCAATGATGAAAGCCCGGTCATTCGCAGGTGGCGTGTGATTGCCACTCCAGCAGACGATGCTGTTCCGAGAGACGACGCGGCCTGGGTCACAGCGTTCAGCAAAGTCAACGGTGAATTGCCCAGTAGTGAATTTCCGGATGCAGACCAAGTGCTTGTTCGCGGATACGTGAACGTGCTGACGTCTGGTGCCGTGCAATTGAAGATCAACGATGTGACAGGAATCCGGGTTTGGGTCGACGACAATGAACTCGCCAGTCCGTCAAGTGTTACCCCACTGACCAAGGGGCGACGGGCGGTCACATTTGCCATCGACCGAATCAAACGTGGCGACACGGGGCTGAGAGTCGAAATCTTGCCCGCAACCGCGTCCCCCGCAAAGTATCAACCCGAAGGTGGATTCTGACTGCTGTTCGTCACTCGTTCTGCCTCAATCGCGCCTGTTCGATTGCGTTAAATTCATCTGATCGAAGAACGACATGCGCGTTCGCTGTAGAGGTGATCATTTGACGCGTCGATCAACACGAATCACCAAAACGATCTGCCGGCCATGAGCCATTGACTACGATCGGTTCATTGTCATCACCCGAGAGAATCAAAAGCATATGAGAGCTAGAAACGTGATTTGCAAAAGTGTTGTGTTCGGGTTGTTAGTCGCGATTGCCACGACCGGTTACGCCCAATCAAAGCCCAACATCATCTACCTCATGGCCGACGACCAAAATGTCGGGTCGATCGGCTGCTACGGGAATCCCGAGGTGCAGACACCCAACATGGATCGGTTGGGGCACGATGGATTGATTTTTGACCGTCACTACAACACGACGTCAATCTGTATGGCCAGTCGTGCGAACGTGATGACGGGAATGTATGAATACAAAACCGGCACAAACTTTGAACACGGCAACATGAAGCCAGAGGTTTGGGCGAAATCCTATCCAGTGCTCCTGCGCGAAGCGGGTTATCTGACTGCGTTTGCCGGCAAATTCGGCTTTGAAATTGATGGATTGAATCAGACCAAGGGGCTTCCGGAAAACGATTTTGATTTTTGGGGCGGCGGTCCGGGGCAAACGTCGTACAAGACCGCCAGCAATCAATCGATGGCAAAGTATGCTGAGGACCACCCGCACTCCACATTGTCATACGGTGCATTTGGTCAAGATGTGATCAAACAAGCCGTACAGCAGGACAAGCCGTTCTGCCTGTCGATCAGTTTCAAAGCGCCGCACCGCCCCGTCACTCCCGACCCGCAATTTGACGCTGTCTACGCTGGAAAAAGATTTACGAAACCCGACAATTTTGGACGTGAGGCAGGACAGCATCTGTCGCAGCAGAGCAAGCAAGGGCGTCAGTATGTCCGTTTCGCCGAATGGGAATACGACAGCAACTACGACGCTGTGATGGCCAAATACTATCAGCTTGTCTATGCGATCGATGTGTCGTTGGGAATGATCCGCGCCGAACTCGATGCACAAGGAATTGCTGACAACACGGTGATCATCTACACCAGCGACAACGGCTACATTTGCGGGGCGCATGGCTATGGATCGAAGGTGTTGCCAATGGAGGAGTCGGCTCGCGTGCCACTGCTGATCTTTGATCCCCGCAGTCCGTCTGCGGGCAAAAAACAACGCAGTTCGGCATTGACGGGCAACATCGATTTTGCGCCCACGATCCTCGAGCTTGCCGGTGTGTCGGCGCCACAATCAATGGACGGCGTCAGTCTGTTGCCGCTGTTAAATGACCCGGCAGCGGATGTTCGCGAGCAGTTGGCATTCATCAATGTATGGGGGGCACTGCCAACGAAAAGTCTGACCTGTCTGACCAAGGAGTGGAAATACACGTACTGGTGGTATGGTGATGCGGAAATGGAGCCGACCGAGGAACTGTTTCATTTGAAAACGGATCCTCTGGAAATGAAAAATCTGTCTAGGGATCTTGAATCAGGAGACGTGCTAAACACCCTGCGCTCAAAATATGATGAACAGCTGGAGCGATGGAAACAGCAGGCCGTTTCCTACAACGATTATCAGCAGTACGGGGTCCTGTTTGATCGAACGATTCCGGTCGATCAGAAACAATTTCAGAGACCGAAACGAAACAAACCCTAAACGATTGCGGTTGATTCGATGCAGATAAAAATGATGAAACTGTTCGCGATGACGCTATTGGTCTTGATGACCGGGAACGCGTGTCTTGCTGACGACACGGCAGCGGACTTCTATGTGGCCGCCACCGGATCTGACACTTGGTCGGGGACACTGGCGGATTCCAATCAGCAAGCCAGCGATGGTCCGTTCGCAACGATACAGCGTGCTCGTGACGCCGTTCGAGAACTGAAGAAAAGTAAAGCGACGGACATCGTGGTGCTTGTTCGCGAAGGAAACTACACGCTCGACGAGACCCTTGTTTTTGGTTTGCAGGATTCTGGGGAAGGCCCAGCGACGATCACCTATGCGGCCTATCCCGGTGAGACGCCGGTATTGAGTTCCGCGCGAGAGATTTCAAAGTGGAGACAAGCCGATCCGAATCTTCCCAGGCTGGCAAAGCAGGCACGGGGCAAGGTCTTGGTCGCCGATGTTTCCGGAAGTTTCAAGTGTCTCTTTGACCAGGAAGGCCTTTTGCCGCGTGCCCGGTCGGCAGGATTCATCCCAATGAAGGGCAGTGGTCGCAGCGAGCTTCGTTTTCCAAAAGGCAAGTTGAAGCGTTGGCCGAACGTCAACGACGTAGAAATTGTCGTGCGTCCACATCACGCCTGGATCGTGAACGTACTGCCGTTGAAGTCGGTCGATGAAGTGAATCAGATCGCTTATACGTCCGTCGATGCGACCTATGCGATGAACGAACTCCATTTTTTGAAGGGAACTGAATCCTGCTGGGTAGAGAACGTCTTGGAAGAACTTGATGAACCAGGCGAGTGGGCGCTCGATACCACCGAAGACAAGCTCTATCTGTGGCCGCGAAACGAGACGACCGTCGTTGCTCCGCAATTAAAGGAACTCATTCGCATCGAAGGTGCAATTGACAAAGACGGTCCGAAGGACGATCCGGTGCGCAATCTGCACTTTCGAGGCCTCACATTTCAACATGGCGACCGTGACACGTTGACCGATGAGGATGCTGGCCTACAGCACGATTGGGAGATGCACGACAAGGCAACTGCCTTGCTGCGTCTACGCGGAGCGGAAAACTGCAGCATCGAGAATTGTCATTTTGCCAACAGTGGTGGAGGGGCGATCCGAGTGGATTTGCATGGGATCGAAAACACAATCTCAAACAACCACATCGAGCAGATAGGAGGTTCCGGCATTTTGCTTTGTGGCTATGGCCCGGGAACAAAAGATGTGAACCGGAACAATCTCGTCTTCAACAACCACATCCACCATACGGGACGAATCTATTCGCATTCACCCGGCATCATGGTCTGGCAGAGTGGCGAAAACCGCGTCGCGAACAATCTGATTCACCACACCCCTTACACGGGTTTGATTCTCTCGGGGTGCATGACCGACTTTTTTGCGAGATCCGGACGAGAGTTAACTCGGACCATCCGGTGGCATGAAGTGGGTGGCAAGCCATCCAAGAAAACACTCGATCAGGTGCGTCCTTTTTTGCACACGCATGACAATCGAATCGAATACAACGAGATCCATCACGCCATGGAAGCACTGGGCGATGGCAACGCGATCTACATTCGGGGTGCGGGCGCTGGAAATGTGATTCGTCGCAATTACGTTCATCATCTGGTTGCGCCCATGATCATGCAGTGTGCGATCCGAACCGATGGTGGGCAGCAAGATACTTTGATCGCCGAAAACATCATCTACAAATGCACGTCGCAAGGCATCATGCTGAAACTGAATACGCGCGTCGAAAACAATTTGGTGGTGGACGTGATCGCGCCGCCACGTGGTTACTACCTGTCGGTTCGCGAAGGTCCATTGACGGGGGCAACGATCCAGCGAAATGTCTTTGTCTCCTACAACCGAGAAAGCCGGTTTATCGATGAGCTGCCGCCTGGAAAGGGAAAGCAATCCGAAGACAGAAGAGGGCGGTTGTTGGCACGTTCGAAGGATGCCGACACAGATTACAACATCTATTACTGCGCGACTGATCCGATGTTGGGCGCCCAAATGTTGAAACAGCAGCGAGGCAATGGTGTCGACGCCCATAGCCGAGCGGTCGATCCGCTGCTGATCGATCCTGAAAACGGCGACTTTCGGTTCCACCCCGATTCCCCCGCCCTGAAAATGGGCATCCTTCCCATCGACGTTTCAGAAATAGGTCTAAGGACAGAAATTTCATCGGACTGACCAGCGAGGATCACCAGTGAACCACCCTATGCCGGCGAACGTTTTTGTACGTTCCACCAAATTACGATTTGAATTCGTTTTCCGTCACGCGTTGCGTGCATCGTCAACGATCGCGTTCTGCCTGTCGCGAATCAGCAACATTTGCACCAGCGTTCCAGTTGTGGTCTTTGTTCTGGCCTGGGGATTCTGTGTCTGGGGCGCGTGCGCCCACGCTGACGAAGTGCAGCGCAAGGCACCGGCAAAGGCCCCGGACGGCAACTCCGATGCACAGGGATTTGTGCATCCTGGAATTGCCCACAGCAAGGCCAATATCGATTTTGTCAAAGCCAAGCTGTCCGCTGGCCAGCAGCCATGGGCCAATGCCTGGGAAAGATTGCAGGAATCTAGCTACGCCGACTTGGACTACCAGCCGAATCCTAGGGCACATGTTGAACGTGGCGCATCCAATCACCCAAATATTGGATCCTCGGATTTCTCCAATGATGCCGCGGCGGCTTATACACAGGCGCTGCGATGGGTGCTCTCTGACGACCCACGCTACGCTCGTAAATCAGCAGAAATCATCGATGCGTGGTCGACCACGCTCAAGACGATCCAGAATCACGATGCGAGGTTACTGGTCGGCATGGAAGGACATCTGTTTTGCAACGCCGCCGAGCTATTGCGGCACACTTGGGATGGATGGCCCGAATCCAGCCAGCAACAGTTTCGCGCGATGGCGAGAAACGTTTGGTATCCGATCATCAAAGACTTCTATCCATCGGCTAACGGCAATTGGGATGCATCAATGTTGCAAACCATGATCGCGATGGGCGTCTTCTTGGACGATCACGAGATGTTTGATCGAGCGGTGAACTATTTTCTTGCCGGCGAAGGCAACGGCGCGATTGGAAATTACTTCAATGATTTTGGTGAGTGCCAGGAATCTGGACGCGACCAAACTCACACGCAAATGGGGTTGGAATTTCTAGCCAACACTTGCGAGACGGCTTGGAATCAAGGAACGGATTTATACGGCGCAATGGACAATCGTTTGTTACTCGGTTTCGAATACACGGCAAAGTACAACCTGGGATTCGACGTTCGCTACGAACCGTTCCGCAGTTTTGAGGGCCGTTACCACTACAAAGAAATCTCAAAACGAGGACGCCTGCGTCCGATGTATGAAAAAATCTATAGCCACTACCATCACCGCAACGACCTGCCCGCCGAGTTCAGCAAACAGGCTTTGCTCGAAATACGTGATCGCGAAAACTCTGGTTCGCGAAACGGCAACCGCAGTCGCAATGGCCGACGCAGCGGTGGTCGCAGTTCGCTGCGCTGGGACACGTTAATGTTCGCTCGCTAAATCTCAACCTCCTCCATTCATTCACAGCAACTCATGATTCAATCTCTACGCATCTGCCTGCTCACGGTCGGGCTGTTTGTTTCCGGCTCCCTCGCTGCGGCTCCCCCGAACGTCGTGTTCGTTATTTCAGACGACCAAGGATACGGCGATCTTGGATGCACCGGGAATCCGATTGCGAAGACGCCAAACATCGACCAGTTGGCATCGGAGAGTTCTGGGCTGAGCGACTATCACGTTGCGCCAACTTGTTCTCCCACACGTTGCTCGTTGTTGACCGGGCATTGGACCAACCGCACCGGTGTCTGGCACACGATCATGGGCCGGTCGATGCTACGGGAGAATGAAGTGACCGTCGGTCAAATGTTCGCCGACGCCGGCTATGAAACGGGTATGTTTGGAAAGTGGCATCTCGGTGATAACTATCCTTATCGTCCCGAGGACCGTGGGTTCACCGAGGTCTATCGACATGGCGGTGGCGGGATCGGACAAACCCCAGACCTTTGGGATAACGCCTACTTCGACGGTTCTTATTTCCACAATGGAAAAATCGTTCCCGCCAAAGGCTACTGCACCGACGTCTTCTTCGAACAAGCGGGCGCCTTCATCAGTCGGTGTGCCAAGCAACAGAAGCCATTTTTTGCCTACATCTCCACCAACGCACCACACAAACCGCTGCACTGCCCGCCAAAGTACCTTCGTATGTATGAGGGGCAGTCCGAGAATATCGCCGCGTTCTACGGCATGATTACCAATATCGACGACAATGTCGGAAAGACGCGCCGGTTGATCGAAGAGCTCGGGATCGCGGATGACACGATTTTTGTATTCACCACAGACAATGGTACGGCCAGCGGCGCAAAAGTTTTTAATGCCGGAATGAGGGGCGGCAAGGGAAGCCCGTACGAGGGCGGGCATCGTGTGCCGTTCTTTCTTCATTGGCCAGCCGGCGGCATCACCAAACAGCATGACGTCGATCAGCTTACACATGCTGTCGACATTGTCCCCACGTTGCTTGAGATGACGGGCGTGAAAAAGCCTGATGGAGTGACGTTTGATGGCGTCTCGATTGCCGACTTGCTCGACCCAGCCAAAGACGTCGATTTCCCCGAGCGTTTTGTCATCAGTGATTCTCAACGCGTGCGAGATCCGATCAAGTGGCGCAGTTCATCGGTGATGTCGCAGCAGTATCGGCTGATCAACGGCAAAGAACTTTATGACATCACCACCGACCCAGGCCAGAAAAATAATATCGCCAAAGACAACCCAGAAGTTGTCGCATCGATGCGCGAGTTTTATGAGCAATGGTGGGCCGAGCTCAAACCGACTTTCTCACAGACCACCGAGATCTATCTCGGACACCCCGAGCACCCCGTGGTCACTCTCACCGCCCATGACTGGATCCAAAAGGTTTATCCACCCTGGCATCAAGGGGCCATTCGCGAGGCCGACCGAAAACATCCCGGTGCGGACAAACTGACTCACGAAGGCCACTGGGCGGTCAAGGTGATTCAAGATGGAAAGTATCAGATCTCGCTTCGCCGCTGGCCGGCCGAGTCGGGAGCCGCGATCAATGCCTCGCTTCCCGCCGGAGAAAATGTGCCGGGTGCCACGGTGGCATTTCGCACTGTCACTGGAAACGCCATCGGAGCGACCGAAGCGGTCCTGCGGATTAATGACAAAGATCTCGACCGAAAGCCTGTCAGTGGGGACGCTGAAGAAGTCAGTTTCGTCACGGATCTCAAGCAAGGTTCGTATCAGCTTGCCCCGGTATTCCAAATTCCAGAAGGTGAATTGGGGGCCTACTATGTGATCGTCACTCATCTCGATTGAGAGTGGTTTATTGACGTGTCCGGCCCTCCGCCTCGGCTTTCTCAACCAGTGCTGCCAACTGTTTCGTCAGCTCGGGGCGTTCGTCGGACAGATCATTTTGTTCGCCGGGGTCGTTCAAGAGATCATACAGCTCGCGTCCACTGTCGCTGCCGTATCGAAAGATCAATTTCCAGTTTCCGGTGCAGACGGCGATCGCGCTGTCTTTGCCATTGCCCTGAATCAAGACTGCTTCGCGCCCGTCGACGTATTTCGATTTGCCGAGCAAAACCGGCAGCAGGCTGAAGGAGTCTTCCGCCGTATCGGGTGGAAGTTCACGGTCAAGAATCTCGGCCGAAGTGGCAAACAAGTCGGTCAGATTGATCGTGCAATCAGAAGAACTTCCGGCCGCGATTCGTCCCGGCCAGCGCGCGATGAAGGGGATTCGGTGGCCTCCTTCATAGGCGTACCCCTTTCCATCTCGCCAAGGGCCGTTGGTGACGTGGCCCATTTTCTTGGCATCCTCCTTGGCCGTTTTGAACTTCGTTCGGATCGTCCCTGAGTCGTCCGCAAGGTTGAGTTTAACCCCCTGTGTCCCTTTGAAATCCTTTGGTGTGGATCCGTTGTCACTGGTGAAGACAACCAGCGTCTTTTGCGAAAGGTTCAGTTCGTCTAGCGTTCGCAGGATCGTTCCCACGTGGGAATCTAGTTCTTGGACGTGATCGCCAAACAGTCCGGCTTGGCTGGAGCCGCGAAACTCTGCGGCCGGGGTGACGTGGGTGTGTGGAGCGCAGGGAGTGAAGTACAGAAAGAACGGCTTGTCAGCATTTTTGCGAATGAATGCAACCGCTTTCTTCGTAAGAGTGCTGTCGACTTGGTCCTCGACGCGCGGTTGAGCAAGCCCGTCTGGAAAATCCTGTCGTTTGACAATGCGGTAGTCTTCGCCTGGTTTGCGACCCACCAGATCATGATTCTCGATGAAGGCTCTCGTGGAATCATTGTGATTGGAGGGCACGCCGAAGTGGTAATCAAAACCGACTTCCAATGGGCCTGTGATCGGCAGCTTGTTCCAATCCTTGCTGTAACCGAGATGCCATTTCCCGATCGCGGCGGACGTGTAGCCCTGTCCCTGCAGGAACGACGCTATGTTCATTCGGTCGGGGCGGAGTCGATAGCCGTTGCCTTTTTGGTGGAGACGCCAGGGGGATTGTCCGGTCAGCAATCCGTATCGCGATGGTGAACAGAGTGAGGCCGCCGAATGGGCATCCGTGAATTTCATGCCTTCGCTGGCAAGACCATCGATATTTGGGGTTTGGATCTTGGTCGCCCCATAACAACTGACGTCACCGTAACCCAGGTCGTCAGCAAAAATAATCACGATGTTGGGATTTGACGGCGGCGTGTCCTCGGCCGACACGCCATGCATTGCGATGAAAGCGACCGTCAGGAAGACAGCCACAGATTTGTTGTTACTCATGATCGTCCAGAGGCACCGTTGATGCGAGAAGTGGGTCACCGCACTAAAGTAAAACCGGTGCCGGAGTAGATCGCCAGACAAATATTGAGAAACGGCTGTTCAAAAATCAATTTTGCAGGCGGGTAGGGCTTGCCGCAGTTTTGCGACGCCTGCTGCGGTGCACTGAGTGCCTTCGAGTGTGATCAGTTGCAGATTGTTCATCTGCTTCAGTTGCATGATGCCTGCATCGGTCACCTTCGTACCAGGCAAACGTAGGGTTTGCAGCGTAGGTATCTTCAGAATCTGGGGGATCACTGCGTCGGTCACATCAGGATTGTTCGTCAGAGTCAGTTCGAGAAGCTGGTTGAATTCCCCCAATTCAGCGAGTTCCTTGTCCTGAATACCTGCCGAGTAGAAGCCGAGGTTTTGCAGAGTTGGCACCAACGGATGCAGTTTTCGCAACTGTTCCTTCGTGACGTAGCCCGGCGCCAACGTGCGTAGGCTTGTCATTGTGGCGACCAACTCGAGTGTGTCTGAGCGAGCGTTTGTGAGTGAGATCTGCAACCTACCCAATGAAAGCTTTTTCAGATGGTGTAGGCCGTTGTAGTCCACCTTGTCCGTGTCAATGATCAGGGTGTGTAGTCTGCCGATCACCGCAACACCAGCAAAATCGGCTTCGGTAAAAGGCCGATGGGCTGGGGTTTGGATCCCGAATACGTACGCCGCAGGATCTGTTGGAATTTCGGAAACTTGGTTGCATTCAAAACCTTCTTTGCCGCGTTGGTACCAAACCTCAGCACCTTTTTCGATCAACTCTCTAATGAACTCCCGTTCGTTCCTTTCCGAAATTCGATCCACGGTTTCAGACGGCGACGCTGTATTCCCTCTCGTGATCATCGGAGCAACCACTGAAGCTTCTGACGGGTTTGGCTTCCACCTCACCTCAATCAATTCGATCTCGCCACTGCGGATCGTAAAGTGTTTGGTGAATGTCTCTAAACCGCTGTCGCTAGTCAGCACGACATATTGTCCCGGTTCAAATTCACGACGTTCATCGCGTGTCTTCAGATCGATCGTAAAAGTTTCACCGCTCAGTGTATTTTTGATCGTGATCTTCTTGCCCTGCATCAAGGTTGCGAACCGTTCACCCTTGGACCGGATCTCCAGTGTCCCCGCAGGGGTTTTGATCGTGAATAAACCGAATGCCCACAGCGCAATCAACCCGCATATCAGCAACCCGACGGTGCCGCCAACAATTCCTGTCGGTTTGGCCATCAAGCGATGTTTCCGCGGCGCGAGCGACCGCTGATCATTGTTGGTGATCGACGGTTGGGATAAGAGCTGTGTCGCTTCCTGCGTTGAGTTCAGCTCAAACCCCAGACTGTTGCCATGTTCGGACACGGTGTCGATCTCGGATGCCGGCAAGAAGGCCATCGTTGTTCGATCGGGTTCCGTCTGGCGCTCATGATCCGGCGCCGCTTCAGCTGCGTCCTGGATCAACTGCATCAGGTCCGCGCCCTGGCAATACGGTTGCAGAACGGTTCTTAGTTCCTTGGGGTCGGCGAATCGCAGATCCGGATCGATCATCAGCATTTTGTCGCACGCCTGGACCACGTCGGCTGGCAAATCAGGGCGATGAAGCGACACACTGGGGGCAGGCGTGGATGCTTTGGCCACCAGCTTTTTGATGGTTGTGTCGTATTGGGGCGGTGCGAAAGGAAACGTTCCGGTGAGCAGCTTGTAGAGCGTCATCCCCAAACTATAGATGTCCGATCGGACGTCGACCGCCCCCGATCCCGACGCTTGTTCGGGGGACATGTAATCGAATGTCCCCATGACCTGACCGGTGGACGTCAACTCCCGGGCGTCGGTGGTATTGAGCCGGGCCAATCCCATGTCCAAAATACGCACAACGCCATCACGGCTGAGCATCAGATTGGACGGTTTGATGTCACGATGCACCAATCCGTGTTGATGGGCGTGCTGCAATCCGTCGGCGGCTTGGCAAATGATCTCGCAGGCGTCGGCGACTTCGATCTTTCCAAGTCGCTTGATGACTTTGCTTAAATCCATCCCATCGCAGAATTCCATCACCAGAAAATGAATGCCGTCTCGGTAGTCGGCATCGCTGGCGGTCACCACGTTCGGATGTGATAGTTTCCCGGCAGCCTGCATCTCACGATCGAATCTCGCGAGTAGTTCTGCATCGTTGGCCGTTTCATGAGGCAGCATTTTGAGGGCAACGTAGCGCCGCAACCTGGAATGCCACGCCTTGAAGACGGTTCCCATACCGCCTTCGCCAAGTTTCTCTCGCAGTTCGTAAGGGCCAATCCGTTTCGGCATGGACTTTCGGGCATCGCCGACGACCTGTTCCATGACACCGACAAGATCTGGATAGCGTTGTTGGTATTCGGCTAGATCGATGGGCAGGTTTTTGCGGACGCGATAATCCACCAGCAGGGCGAACAGAGCGTGGAAGCAGGCGGTACGTTCATCGCCACTGAACGCATCGAGAAACCTACCCAAATCGGCATCGCCGCCGGCCTTGATCGAAGATTCGTATTGCTCGGCGACATCATCGATGCGTTTGAGCAGTTCGACGGGTTCGGTTCCAAACAATGGAGATCACTTTCGACAGGATTGAAATTGGCGGTTTGAGTTTTGCATCAATTAACTCACCCCAAGCACGTCGATCCCCTCAAAAAATGGGAAATTAGATTCCAAATCGCTGTCCAGCAGCCGTTGTTGCTCAATTCAAGCGAAACTGTGTCCACACGGCACGGATGTAGTTGAGATAACGCTCGACCGATTTCACGCTGCAATCGCGGCGGTCAGCGATTTCTTGGTTTTTGTACCCGGCCAATCGCATCAGAGCGACTTCACGGTGCTTTTCGTCGAGCTGTGCGAGCAGTTCATCGCAGGACAGCGTCAGCTCGTTGAATGTGGCGTCGTCCTGCGATTGAAGCATCTCGGCAAGGTTCGCCGCGGCAATGCCATTGACCAGTCCCGACTCGCCTCGCTCTTGTCGTGTCTTCTGCTTGCGGTGAATGTTGGCGACCTTTCGCGCTGCGATGACAACCAGCAGTTGCCAGAAATCGTCGCGATTGGACAACCTTTTGAATCGACCCTCGCGGGCTCCCTGCCAGATGGCGCCGAGCGCACTGGCGGCAACGTCGCTGCTGTCAACGACGGTGGTTTTCGCCCCGCCAAGCTTCTTGTTGGCGAAATCACGGAGGTTCGCAAAATATCGATCCCACAGCGCGGTCATTGCATCGCAGTCGCCGGATTTCATCCCGGCAATCCAAGCGGAAACACTTTCGTTTTCATTAATCTGCTGTGACATGTGCAGAAGTATACCTGCCCCCTTCATTAGAAATGCCTCGCCGGTGAATTTCGCGGAGATTTTTGAGAGGATCCGCACCCAAATTGTTTTTCAAGAAAGCCTGAGGGGTTGGGGGTGGGTGAGGTGAGTTAATCCCATAAGCGTGAAAAACGCACCCCCGCCCATTGTCCGACTTGACCGTCAATCGTCGTTTGGTTGGATCAAATTTAGGCCTGACACGTGAAGTTCAACAACAAGTTTGCTCGTTTGAGCAGAAGGTCCAGCACTCGTCGTCGACCCAATGTTTTCCAACGCAGAAGGTCGCTAATCGAGCAACTCGAATCGCGGCAATTGCTAGCCGTCGGCGGCAATCCGGTGGTTTTGATTCCCGGTTTTGGGGGAACGTTTGCCGACGTGGTGGGCAGCAATGGCGAACTGATCGCTGAACCGGAGCGAACGGATCGCTTGAATGAGTGGTACACCCACCGTGGATTGGAGCCCGGCAAGCTGGTTCTGGAACCGCACAGCCAGGTCTACCAGAGTCTGGTCAAAACGCTTGAAAATGTGGGCTATGTCCAAGGCGAATCGTTGTTCGTCGCGACTTGGGATTGGCGGGTGCCAATCGCACCGGTTGACGGTGTCGCCGATGGATCGTTGTCGGCGGACTATGACGAGATCGCTGATCCGACATTTGATACCGGTCTGGATTACCTGGCCGCGACACTGAAGGCGGTCAAAGCCGCCAAACCGCAGGCGACTGCTGTCGACTTGGTCACGCATGGCGCCGGGGGGCTGATCGCGCGGAGCTATTTGCAGAGTGCTGCGTACGACCAATCCGATCTATTGCCGGTAGAAAATCTGGTGATGGCCGGTGTTCCCAACCGCGGCGTCGCAGACGCCTGGAATCTGTCGTTGGACGACTGGGCGGGTTCGGACGCATCGCGGTCAACCGCCCGATTGGTCAACAACAGCTTCGATCTGCTGCAGGACACCGCCAACTTTGGCACCATCTTTGGGCCTGATCCGAACTCATCCGCCGACGACATCACCGACAGCGCGATCGACAAACAAGCCTTCGTCCAACAGTACGTCGGTTCCTTGCGTGGGTTGTTGCCTGAGTATCCCGAGATTGTTCTGGACAACACCCATCAGCCGAATTTGTTCAATGATCTGCTGATCGACCTCAACGCCGGCCCGGTCAATGGCTATCTCGATCGAGCCGACCACACGTCGATCCTCTATAGCACCGAGGTCGATACCAACGACCGCATCGTCACACGGATCGGGCCCAATGGAGCGCGGTTTTTCGAGAACGAGATCCTGCCGTTCACCGACTTCATCGGTCACGCGCCAGAAACCGGCGAAATCTGGTACCAAGACATCAAGACCACCGCGGGTGGCGACGGGACAGTGCCGACGCTTTCGTCACTGGCCCCGTTCGAAAACGACCCCCGCATTGCATCGGGGAAGCTTGACTTACTGCCCATCACGGCAGCGCTTGCCAACGCTAGCGGTACTCCGGTTGCGCATGCCGATTTAGTCATCAACGACTACGCACAAAGCCAAATCTTGGACCAAATTGGTGCCACCTATGTGGCAGCGGACATTGAATCGGGATTGCAACTGAGTCAGTCCGATTCGGTAGCACGCGCGATGCAGCTGGGAACCGTCGACTACCAAGCCTTGTTCGACAACCTGCAACTGACGCCCGCCGACATCGCGACGTTTGTGTTGCAATTGGGCGACTCGTTGGAAACGTTGGCAGCAAAGTTGGATGTTCCCGGCGGGATTCCGTTTGTAGACGAAGCGATTACGGCGGTCGCCAGCTTTGCGGACCAGACGGACAAACTGACCACCAGGCTGTATAAGAACGCGCAAATCACCGGAGCATCGGACATCACCGCAGGCAACGGTGTGTTGACGGCAGACGCCAACTTTCAGCTTCGGCTCGATGGCAAAGATCCTGTCACCGTAACCGTGTACGCGGCCGACACCGCGGACAACGCCTCGATCGATGATCTGTACAGTGACATCAACGCGGCATTGACCGTCGCCGAACTGGATCACCAAGTCGTTGCCGATCGGCCGATCGGTAATGACGCCAACAAGCTTTCGATTCGGACGATCGACCCGTCACAGGCGACCACACTTGACATCAGCACGCTGCAAATCACAGGGGATTCACCTGGACCCAGCAGCGGTCGTTTAGGTGAAGACGTCAATCTGCGATTCAACATCGCCACTAAGAACCTGGATGCAGCGGTTGACGTCGCAGTCATCCTGACGAAGGAAGCGACGGATTCGAACACACGGCTTAGAGATCTTGTTCGCGACATCAACACGGCAATGGGCGTCGATATCGGTGACGGCACACTGCTGAACGAATTGCTGATCGCAACGGTCGTCGGCCAAAGCATTCGCATTGCGGCTGTTGATAGCACCACGAACACGGTTTCGGTCAGTGGCGGCGTGGCACTGGGATTTGCCGATTCGCAAACGTCCGACGAAAACCCAGCTGAGAACCTGCTGGGGCTGGGAGTTTCGCGATCCGCGACGGCACAGCTGGCGATCACGGGCATACCGGATTTCGTCGAATTGCTGAACACGATCATGCCGACGCAAACGACCCTCGGATACGACGCGGTGAACCATCGGGTCACGTTCAATCTGAATTTGGAAGCAACCTACGATCAGTCGATTGATCTGGATTTTTCCCGCGCGATTGATCTGGGATTTGCTGACTTGAATCTGGTCGGAGGCGCCGATGTGATCTTCCAGGCCACCGCCGGCATCAATCTGGGGATTGGCATCGATTTGGTCCGCGCGGGGTCAGGCGGAAGCGTTGATGGAACGACAAAGCTGACGGATCTTCGTGATGACGTTGTATTCAAAGTGGGCATGACGTCGACTGGGGTGGCTAGTTCAACAGCCGGAACCCTGTCCCTGATGGTAAAAAAGTTCGGTGAAGCGGCCGTTCCCGTCAACGTCACCTTGGACGCTGCGGCGGTGGGTGACAACGCCACGGCCGAAGATCTGGCGTTTGACATCAGTGACGAACTGGAAGCTCAAGGGATCTTGATCCATGCCGAAGTTGATTCGAGCGACCACATCGTTCTGATTTCAGACGACCCGGCGATCAATCATCTGGCCGTCGTCGGCGCCGCATTCGGTTTTGCTGCAAGCCAAACCAGTAACCAAGCCGATTTGGTGATTTCGCTGGCCGACGGCGCGGCACCGATCGACATCGTTTTGGATGGCGCCGAGACGCTGGCCGATGTGAAGACAAAAATTGAAGCCGCTGCCAATGTCACCGTCACTTTCGTTGATGATCGGATCCAGGTCATCGACCAAAGCACTCCCGTTGACGAACATCGATTGATCATCGCCGCGGCTTCCGATTCCTTTGGCGCCAGTTCGGCAGGCGCGGGATTGAAACTTCTGGGAACGACCGAACCCACGGACAATCCTAATACGGCGGGCTTTGATGAAAAGACGACGTTGGTTGGCGATCACCTGCTGCTCGGCGCGATCATTGACCAGTTCTATATCGATACGACCAACAGTTCGATTTACGCCAATGCCACCATTGATGCGGCTGAGATTGACCTGACCGCTTCGATGGGACTGTTGGAGTTGGGCGTGGAGTCCGGTCATTTTGGTAATTCAGCGCTCTTGAGTGAAGCGAGCCCAATGGCGACCGGTTTTTCAATTGCCGCCGGTCTCACCCTGCCCGACAACGGTGATGGTGATGGAGTTCTGCGACTGAGCGATTTTGGCAAATCCGGATTAACCGATGCGCTGGCCAGCCAGGATCCGACGTTCACTTACGGCGGTTCTGCCACACTGCCACTGAGCATTCCACTGTTGCCGACGGAATTGCCCACAATCACACTGACATTGGAAAGCGATCCAGGTGATCTGCTGCGTCCCCGGTTTGGCATCGACGCACCGAATATTAGCGAACTGATTGGGGATTACAAAAATCTGTCGCTGTCAGACATTGCACGCATGTTGCGTCAAGCCGTCGAGGCATTGCGAAGCAGCGACATTGCGGGTTTGAATACCGACATCCCCGTCATCAACCAGTCACCCAACGATCTGCTGGGCTTCACCGATCGATTGTTGGTGGTGGCCGATAAATTGTTGGAGGGATACGACGTCGGTGACCTGATGGATGTTCACGATCAGATCATCCAAAAGATCCCCTTTCTCAGCGGTTCGCCCGAAGACATTCAGGCGTTGCAAGCTGCGGCGGCATCGGTACGGAACGAGATCACTGCCGCGCAGACGTATGAACTGGAAATCACCGATGGTGCAGAGAATGTCTATCATTCGGGGCCGCTGAGCGGATCGTCCACGGCGCTGGATATTCAAGCGGAAATTGACAACGCGCTCGGCGCGCCGGGACTAGTGGTTGTCACGGGAAAACCGCAAGGGTCGCTGACGTTCACGTTTGATCCATCACTCGGTGATGTCTCGCTGCGGGCAAGCAGTCCATCGGGATTGACCGTTCAGTTTGAGACCGCGACGGCAGGTGTGATCGATTCCACCGCGACGGTGATCCATGCCGAATTGGTGACGACAGCCAAACTGTCGGCTGCGATTGTGGGACTTCGATTGGCTGTGTCGAAGATCGCCGACTCGGGAGTGGACGTGACTGACGTGCTCGATAGCGTCAGCCAGTTGACCGACGGAGTGGTTTCGACCGCAAACTTGGGACCCTTTCTGACAAATCTGCTGCAGACGGAACTCGGGCTACCTGTCACAGTCGGCGTGTCATTCTTGGATGCCGACAGCGATGCCGCAGGCAATCAAACCACTTTGAAGTTGGAACTGGATATTGATCCGACCGTGACGCGCAACGTCGGCTTTGATCTGGCACTGGATGATTTTGGTCCCGTGACGGTCGGGTCACAGGGAAATATCGATGTGACACTGGCGGGCAACATCGATTTGGACTTGGGTTTCAATCTAGCCACATTGACGCCCTACCTGTTCGATAGCACCCGCTTTGAACTGACGGCGGCCATCGATTCACAACTGAACGTGAATGCCACTCTGGGCGGATTCCAAGTGGGACTGGATGGATCGGTCGCACTTGCGCGGGATGAGAATTCATCGGATCCCGCCAGCATCACGGTTTCCATAGACCAGACATTCACGCCGTCTGATGCCAACACGATTGGCGGGATTCCGATCGGTCAACTGTTCAGCGGCAATCCGGTCAACAAATTCGAGGTTGATATCCATGCCCAAATCAATGCGAATTTTGATGCGACCTTGCCAGGCGTGGGGACGATCGGCAATGCGATTGAAGTGGGATATTCGATCGATGACGCGATCAGCGGCGGTCTGCCTAGTGTTGATTACTCTCGATTGACCGACGGCGTGAACGACTACCTGGCCAGTTTGACCGATCTGAGCAGTATGAGTTTGGATCAGTTGATCGCAGGCTCGCGAACGGTTTTAACAACGATCGAGAACGGATTGTCGTCTGATCTGCTGACATCGATCCCGTTAATCGGTGACGGTGTCGATTTGAGCCATAGCTTTGTTGGTGAACTGCAATCGATGGTCGACCAGTTTGAAACGCTGGTCAACTCCATCGACGACAGCGTTGACGCGTTGATCGGCGACATCCAAAACCTGATTTTCACGTCACTGGGGCCGGCCGGTGCGAATATCCTAAAACTGGATCCGCTATTCCACAATGATCCCGCCCAAAGCGATTCGAACGAGAAAGTCGATCGCCGCGACGTCGAAGTTTCCATCAGCGATTTCGCCACCACGGCGCCAGCTGACATGGAATTCTTTATTAATCTGCAGTTGGCTGGCCGCGATGTGATCGATGCGGACTTTGACCTGGGGCTCGACGCGGTCGCGTTTGAGTTCGAAACCGTGGGCGGTGTTCAGCTGTCGTGGGACTACGATTTGAGCTTCGGTTTTGGCATCAACCTGCGAGATGGTTTTTTCTTTCAGTTGAACCAGAACACCGTTTTCGACGACAGCGGATTTGATAACGGGACGGCCGGATCCCCCGAAATCGCTCTCAACACAGAAGTGAGTTTGAAGCCTGGTACGAGTTTGAAAGGAGAACTTTTCTTCTTGAACCTGGGTGCCAAAAGCAATGTTCGTGAAGACTTCAACGCCAACGGGATTGCCGACGCGAACTTGAATGAAGCCGTCGACGGGATCGACTACAACCGCGACGGGGACAAAAACGATGTGCTAACGGAAACGGACCTCAACGGTGACGGACGACTCTCACGAGGCACCGGGTTGAGCGGTCAGATTTTTATCGACATCAACAACCCTGACAACGATCCGGCCAATCGACTGACGCTGGGTGAATTGCTTGCCGGCGGCCCTTTGTTCAGCGCCGGAATTCGCGCCGAAGCCTTTGCCGATTTGGCGCTGGCGGCGGACACCAGCGTGGGCAGCCATCTGCCCAAGTTGACAACGGATTTGACCGTTGATTGGGGTGTCAGCTACAGCACTAGCAAAGGCTTTGTCAGTGGCGCACCCGAGGTCGCTTTTCACGATGTCTCGCTGGACCTGGGCAGTTTCTTTGAATCGATCGCAGGCCCAGCGTTTGAACTGTTTGAAAAGTACATCGAACCAGCGAGACCGGTGATCGATTTTTTGCGTCAGGAAGTCCCCGGATTCAGTGACATTTCCCAGACAACCGGCGGGCCAAAAATCACGTTCCTGGATCTTGGTGCCTATGCCGCTGGGTTGGGTGATCAGGTCGCAAACGCCAAAAAGGTGCTCGATACCATCGACGGCATCCTGAAGGCCGTTGACGAGATCAAAGGGTTTTCCGGTGCCGATGGGATGATCATCAATTTTGGTGACTTTGTTGTTTCCGGTGGCACCAAAACGACCGTCACTGGCGAAGACCATGGGACCGGCGCCACGGCGAACTCGATCGTGATGCTGGGCAATGCGGCGTCGGCCGGTTCGGTCGCTGTGCGGGCGGGGGCGAACGTTCTGGGACCCAATGACTACATTGTCATTCATGGCCAAAACGGATCGACGCCGACAACTTCGATCAAGTTTTTGACGGATCAAGCGGGCCAGATCACGGTCGATTACCAATACACCACGGGAAAGATCGATGTCACCGATGCAACGACGCAGATCAGTGTCGGCGGCGGCACGATCAATTCGATGCTCAGCGGTTCCGGTGGTGCGATCTCCGACGACGTGTTCAACCAGATCGACGCTCCGAGCAACACTTCATCATCGGGCAATAAATCCAGCACGAAATCAAAGCTCAAGAAACTTGGTCGTTCCGCGGTCAGCGGCGGTTTCGGTCTGAACATTCCCATCCTGTCGGATCCATCCATTGCGTTCAAACTGTTGACCGGTGAAACAGTCGATCTTTTGGTCTGGGACATCCCCACCTTGGATTTAAATCTTCCCTTCTCGGCCAAATTTGGGCCGCTCGGACCAACCCCCATCTACGCCAAGGTCGGCGGCAATGTCGGTGCCAAACTTGATTTCTCGCTCGGGTTTGACACCCGCGGCATCTCCGATACAGGCAACTTCCTGGACGGTTTGTATTTTGGAGACCTTGCCGATGGTTCCACCGGCGCCGACATCGACGAAGTCGCGTTCAATTTGGGCGTCAACGCGGGCGTTGGCATCGACATCTTTATCGCCAGTGTTTTCTTAGTTGGCGGCGTCAGCGGAGACCTTGCGTTCAATTGGAACGACATCGACGGCAATGGCAAATTGTATTTTGACGAACTGCTGGCGCTAGCGACTCTACCCACCGATTCAGGCGTCCCAGGCGCTTGCGTGTTTGATGCACATGGCGAATTAAACGCGAAAGTGGCGATCGAATGGACGCTCGGTATATCGATCTTTAGCACCGGTGGAGAAATCCCAATCATCAATGAGGAGCTGTTCAGTTTTAATCATTCCTGTCAGGTCGGGGTCAACGTTGCCACACTGACTCAGAATGACCCGAATTTCGACGACGGAACTCTGGTGTTGAACGCCGGTCCATTCGCAGGTGGGCGGGATCCAGGTTCGAGCATCGATGACGCGGAAGTGTTTGCGGTGCGCCAAGTCGGGAGCACCATCGAAGTCGATTATGACTACGCATTCGATGAGAACACGACGCTGAAGGTGACGCGAAAATACTCAGCCGCAGACGTCAAAGAAATCTACTTCAGCGGCGGTGCCGGCAATGATGTGCTGGTCGTCGATCCAAGCGTCAGCGCCAGTATTCCGGTCACGATGATCGGTGGCGCCGGCAATGACACGCTGGTTGGACACGACGGCAACAATGTGTTTGTCGGTGGTGCGGGCGACGACGTGATCTCCGGCGGTGCCGGCAACGACACCTATCTGTTTGAAAATGGGTGGGGCAATGACAAACTTTCGGACGTCGATGGAGACTCGGATCGTTTTGATTTTAGTGCCATCACGGTCGATTTGAACGTCACGCTGGGCAGCGTTAGCGTGTCCGATGGCAGCGGTTCAAACAGTGTGCTCAGTCCCGACGGTGCATTGGTCGAAGGCATTGAATCGATGGTGGCGGGAGTTGGAAACGATACGCTTCACCTGAGCGACGCCGTGGGCACGACCCGATTGTGGACAATCGATTCGGTCGGCGGCGGCAACATCGATGATGAGTTCTATTTCTCGCGATTCGAGAACCTGGTTGGCGGTCCCCAAGACGACACATTTGCGTTTAACAACGGCAGGATCACGGGCACGATCGACGGTGGCAGCGGTGGAATCGATTCACTGAACTATGCCTCATACTCGGGTCCTGTCGAAGTCAATCGCGCCACGTCAACGGCAACCTCGCTGGGTCACTACGTCGGGATCGATCACGTCCGTGGCAGTTCATCGTCGGACACACTGATCGGTGCGAACGCTGCAGCGATGTGGAATGTGACCGGAACCGACTCCGGAAACATCAATCATGGGTTTGCGTTTCAGGGGTTCGAGAACTTGACCGGTGGCGATGCCGATGACCACTTTGTCGTTGCGGCTGGCGGGGTGATCAGCGGCAACCTTCGTGGGACGACGACGCTAAACCATGGTGATTCCGATACGTTGGACCTGTCGGCCAAGGCGGCGGCGCTCAGTGTGGCGATTCAAAGCATCAATCGCGGCGTCGTTTCAGGCGGTGCCAGCGTTCAATTTGAAAGCGTCGAAAGCGTGATCGGGGGATCGGCTAACGATCACTTTGTAATTGCATCGTTGGCGGGTCTAACAGGCACACTCGATGGCGGTCTCGGCATCGAAGACCATGTTGATTTCAACGCATGGTCGTCGGTGGTGAACGTCAACTTGAATGGCGGCACAGTCAACAGCGGCAAGTCCTACGCTGGCAACGTTGCGGAGATCGAGTTCATTACTGGCGGCAGCGGCGATGACACACTGGTCGGGAATGCAGCGGCCAATCGCATCATTGGACTCGGTGGTGCCGATGTCATTAGCGGATTGGGTGGCAACAATGTTTTGGTCGGTGACGCCGCAGTGATCACGGGGGCCGAGATCAGCACGACAATCAATGCCGATGACGGCGCAGATACGATCACCGCCGGTGATGGCAACAATATCCTGTTGCCCGGCAGCGGCGGCGACACCGTCACCGCCGGCAATGGCAACAACCGCGTGTTCGGCGATCAAGGCATCATCACCCTTTCCGGCGGCATCGTCGTCGACATGGAAAGTGGTGCGGTCGGCGGCGGCAACGATGTGATCACGCTTGGCGGTGGCGACAACTTGGTCATTGGCGGCGAAGGCAACGACACCCTCACGGCGGGATCCGGTGGCACCAATGGTGTGAACGTCATCATCGGCGATCGTGGATCGATCGACCGACTCGGCGGCGTCACGACGCGGGTGACCAGTGCCGGTGGCAGCGGGCTCGACACGATCACGACCGGCGGTGGCAGCGATGCGATCATCGGCGGCGGCGACAGCGACACCATCGTCGCCGGCGATGGAAATAACTATCTTCTGGCTGACGATGGAGCCATCTTTTTCACAGCCGGTGTGCCAACAACATCGACGTTGGATCCATCGGTAGCCGATGGTCATGACAAGATCACTACCGGCAACGGTCGCGACATCATCTTTACGGGAAACGGAGACAACACGGTCGTCGCCGGCGAGGGCAATGATGACGTGCTTGGTGGCAACGGCATCGACAACATCGATGGCGGCGGCGGCAACGATTGGTTGGTCGGCCTGTTGGGTGATGATCACATCAAAGGTGGCGCCGGCGACGACGTGATCTTTGGTGGACTGGCAATCGGTGTTCGCAGCGACTACGAACTCGGCACCAACGACTTCACCTTGCCGCCTGAATTCGACGAAAACGAACAGGCTCATCCGACCGGTTACACGCCATCGATTCTGATCACTCCGGCTTTGGTGTCGGGACAATCGATTGATGGAACGATCGGCGACGGTCGGGATGTGATCGACGGCGACCAGGGCAATGATGTCCTGTTCGGCGGGGCGGATGTCGATCAGTTGCGTGGTGGAACAGGCGTTGACTACATCGATGCCGGATCCGGTGCTGATTCAGTGGTTGAAGGTGGGGATGGTGACGACGTCGTTCGCGGCGGGGCCGGTGATGACGTCGTCAAAGGCGGCGAAGGCATCGATCAAGTTTACGGCGACAGTGGTGATGACACTGTCTACGGCGATGCGGGAGTAGGCGCCAGTCAGGCCGGTCAACGATTGTACGGCGGCGATGGACGCGACAACCTGTATGCCTTTGCACCCACCAACGTGCTGGCGACGGAGAGTTTGGAAGTTGGTGACCAATTATTCGGCGGTGCCGGTGGTGACTTCCTGTACGGCAACATTCGTCAGGAACTACTCTCCGGTGACAGCGGCAATGACTTCATCGGCGGCGACCAGTTTGCCGGACCGATGTACGCCAGCCGAACCGATGCCGACGTTTCCGGTGCGGACGACACCTTGCTAGGCGGCGGCGGCGAAGACCAACTGTATGGTGGTGGCGGGGATGACACGATCTGGGGCGGGGCGGGCACCGACTTCATCGACGGTCAACGCGGTAGCGACACGATGTACGGTGGCAGCGGCATCGATCTGTTTGTGTTACCAACCGCGCTGGGCACTCCACCGGTATTCGATGATGGAATCGATACCATCAACGGGCACTACGGCAACGTTGATCCCGATGACGTGCCGGATGACAATGCCACCGATATACTGACAATCAGCGGTACCGGTGGCGACGATCAAATCATGGTCGGCCAGATCACAACCGGTCCCCATGCCGGAAGCGCCGGTGTTTACTATTCCGACGGTGTCCGCGCTCCCGTGGTGATCCCCGTTCGGATGATGGACGCCACTGGGAATTTGTTGCTCGATCAGGTGCGTATTGCAGGGTTGACCGGCAATGACACCCTCGGCTTCTACTCGCCGCTGGCAATCACGGCAGGCGTGCTGAGCGCCGCACCGATGGCACTCAACGTGGTTGATGGCGCCGAGTCGATCACTTTGTCGGCGATCGACATCAGCCCCGCAACGACGGATTGGGTGGGCGTCTTCGACGGCAACAGCGGAGACGACGTGCTGGTCGGCTCTAGCGGTCGTGACCGACTTGATGGTGGGATCGGCAGCGACACGCTGTTCGGCTTTGGCGGAGACGATCGATTGTGGGGAGATGGCGGCGGTGGATCGACGGCTGATCATGACGTCTTGTTTGCTGGTCAAGGCAATGACGACTTGGTTGGCGGCCAAGGCAGCAATGATCTGTACGCATGGAGCTTTCAGCCGCAGCCGTCGATCGTTGTTCCGGGAACACCGGAAACCTATCCCGATCGCGGTTTCGGAGTCTTCGTGGATGAAAACGGACACCTATTCCACGACGATGGCGACTTGAACGACAACGACATTTTTGATTTAGACGAAAATGTCACAATCGGACCGGTTCGACTCGCTCGCATCCAAGAAAAGACGGGGCTCAATCGAATTCTTGGCAGCAACCAGGCCGACAACCTGTACGGCGGAACGACCCTGGACTTTCTGTACGGCAATGGCGGGGGCGACACTCTCTATCGCGCCAATGGCACGACATTCGAAGCCTCCGATGGCGGCTTGGCCGGAGACGAGTGGAAAGAGTACGCCAAAGAATCCGATCAAGTTTGGTATGTCGGCGGCACCAGTGCAGCGGACCAAATCAACGTCGATTTCGTGACCGAACCCGGTGTGATCGCTGACCACCACCTGATCACGCGGTTGACCAACAACAACGGCAACTACAGCTTTGCCGCTCAGGTGCGACTGGATTACAACGCTACCGATGGCGACGGAAACAACGTTTGGCGAGGCGACGACTTGAGGTTCAAACTGGACCAGTTGCTCTCGGAAACCAACCCAGAACAACGTGAACAGTCACTTACCAAGGTGGCAAGCGACGGTGTTCAACAGCAGATCGATTCGGAAACACTCGCAAGTTTGCTACCACCCGAAGGCGACTTTCTGGTGATCTTGATCGACGCGCTGGGAGGAAACGATCAAATCTCTGTCGGACCGACCGTGCAAAAGTCCGTTTGGATCGACGCCGGTGCCGGCGACGATGTGGTCACGATCGAAAGCGGCAATGCCATCCTGGTCGACAAGGCCGAAAACTCTCGCGGCAGTCAACCATTGGGCAGTACCGGTGCGGCAAGCCGTAACGATGTGCCACGTCAAGCGTTCCATTTAATGTCGGCCGATGGCGTCAAAGAGATCGCGTTTGACGGCACCGAGACCGAGTCGGGTGTGGTCGAATTCAATGGATTGTCCATTGATAGTGCCGATGACGTCGACTGGTACTCCTTCACGTTGGCCAGCAACGGTAATCCACTGGGATTGATCACCACTGCCAGTGGTTCGCCGATCGACGACTTGGAACTCTCGATCTACACCGCTGCGCAGCTGGATCCGATCGATGGGGCGCTCGAGGGCGAGACTGCGATCTTAAGTGTCCAATCGTCCGGTGACAGCGCGACGCTAAGCGATCTCAGTCTGCTCGCCGCGGGCATTCAGTACTATCTGCGGGTGTCCAGCAATCAGGTGCCAACGCTGTACGACTTGCGTTTCAACCTGGACGGCGGCAGCGTTGACGAAGATCATCCCAAGGTCAACCTGTCGCTGCGTGAAGACACCGTCCGACGCGATGTGATCCTGGGAGGCGACGGAGATGACATTCTGCAAGGTGGCAGCGGTGAAGATTGGGTGTTCGGCAATGCTGGCAACGACGTGTTGACCGGAGGCAAAGACCGCCAGGCCAGCGACTTGCTGTTCGGCGGTCCGGGCGATGACACCTTTCAAATCATTCCCGATGCGCTACCACTGTTGGGCAACCAAGCGAACACGCAGTTCAACTTGGCCAGCGAAACATTTATCCCGACGTTCAGTGATCAATTCATCGGCGGTGACGGTGACGACCGTGTCCTGTTCTTGGGCGGGAACACGGATCGTCGCGGGTTGCCCGTGCCGGACTATGCCACCGTCCGCTACAACACCGGCCTGCACCGCTATGAGTTCAGTAGTTTGGTTTGGGACATCGGTGCGCAAGATTTTCGCAAGACCACCGACGCCGCTGGCCGAGTCGTGTATCAACAAGAAGTCTTGTTCTACCAAACTCAAGATATCGAACGCACCGAAATCGAAATGGGCGCCGGCGACGATGTCTTTCACGGCGAAACAGATTTTGAATTCAAACCTTTGTCGTTGCCAGGGCTGGTTCACCAATACAGTTTCGATGCCGAATTTGACGGTGTCTTGGTCGACGCGGTGGGCGGGGCAAATGCTCGGATTGTCGATCAGTTCGGTTCCGGGCTGACGTCCGGCGGCGGCGGTCACGAAATTTCCGATGGATCTTTACGCCTGTACGGTGGCGATCCCTCGACAGCGGATTTCGTCGAGTTGCCCGATTCGATCGTCAGCGGATTGGACAATGCGACGATTGAGGTTTGGGCAACGCGCGAGAGTGTTCAGCCCGGGGGACGCATTTTCGACTTCGGACCCGATACCGGTCACGTTTTGTTTGCGTCCTGGTCGGGTGGACAGAACGGAAGTGGAAACCGCATCCGCTGGATTGGCGACGACGATGTGCTGGTGGACGATGCTTTCACAATTAGCGATCAAGCCGAAGTCCATCTCGCCTTTACGATCGCCGCAGGCAGCGGCACCGACGGCATGACGGTTGTGACGGCCTATCAAGACGCTGTCCAAGTTGGCTCGTTCGAAACCGCATCGACCCTCGATGATCTTGTGGGAGGAATGAACTGGCTCGGGCGATCAAAGTTCCCACTGGATTTGGCCGCCGATGCGTCCTTCAACGAGGTTCGGATCTACGATCGCGTCTTGACGACTCAGCAATTGGTTCTCAGCCACACACTCGGGCCTGATGTGAAGACCCTTGATTCCGCAGACCAGGATACTTGGGGAATCGACTTTGGTGACTTCGAACAAGGGGCGTTCGAAGCGGCGCTCACGATCAACTTGGGCGCCGGCAACGACATCGCGTTTGGTACCGTATTGGCTGACAAAATTTTGGGTGGTCCCGGCGATGATCGTATCGAGGGAGGACCGGGCGACGATCACATCGAGGGTGGTGGCGGTCGCGATACGTTGCATGGGTCTTATGACGCCCAAGCGAATTCGGCCTATCCACCGTCACGGCTGTATCCCTTCGGGTTTGTTCCTGGATCGTTCGAAAGTGAGCGTTTTCAGTTTGCATTGGCTACACCGACGTTGCCATTTGCGACGTCGATCGGCGGGGTGAATTTGACGGTGACGTCCACGACACAGGTTCCCGATGGTGGTGGCGGTTTCCTTGCCCAGCAGAAGGTGGATGATCCGATCACCGAAGCATTTGGTTTTGACACCGACGGCATGTTATCGGCACCGCTTAACATCGGCGACTTCAATGACGACGGCTACGATGATTTCCTCGCCTCGACCACGGCACAAAGCTACCTGTTCTACGGACCGATCACGATCGATCAGGTGCATGACGCCGCCACATATGCCGAGATCATCATCGATCATTCTGAATTCGGTGTGCCATCACGGACTGCGGGCGATGTCAACGATGATGGCGTCGCGGATCTTGCATTCTTGAAAACGGTCGGCGACCAAAGTGAAGTGTTGGTTGTCTTTGGCGGACAGGTGGCGTTGGACAATGGCACGACGAACATTGCCTGGCCGAAGAACTGGGACGCTGTGTTCTTGACCAACGACATCGTCACATCGGGTAGCCAATCGAACGCACGGATCATTGAAGTGGGTGATGCGTTGTCAAATCGTGGATCGATCGAGGTCAGTTTGTTGCAATTCGACGCGGACTCTCACAGCGACATCCTGGTGATCGCCAGCCAGTCGATCGGCATGGCGACCAGCCGCAACGGCGAATTTCGCATCGGACTGGCCTTTTCAGGGCAAACCGTATTTGATTCGACTGCGGCGGTCGGCGGAACCAATCTGACCGGCGACGATGCCTTCAATACGATTTACACTCATGGCGAGATGGTTGATTTGCAATCCCGCGTCGTCGGTGATACGAATGGCGACGGACTCGATGAGATCGTGTTCGGCGGTCAATCGGTATCAGTACGGACAGGCGGTATCTCGACACCGGCCGAAGCGATCTTCTACGACGCGGATCCGTCGTCACGGGTCGCTCCTGCGGGACCGGTGGCGGTGCGAATCGAGACTGCGGGCCAATCGAAAATTTTCCGCTTCGAAAACGGTATCAACCTGGCCAGCGATTTGGCTGCGGCGGTCGCCGCATCGTCGCTTTCCGAGATGGTCACCGTCAGTACGGACTCGGCGGGGCTCCATTACATTCGTTCGGCGGATGCGGGCAGCAACGTTGAAGTTTATGTCACCTGCCTTCCGCTCGATGGCGTTAACGTCCGCCCTAAAGAGCGGAACCAATTCGTCGGGCCGAGCAAATATGATTGTTCGCCGAACCTGTTTAACGGGCCCGATCTCACTTCTCGCTACGGACGTAACAATACAGATTTTCCATTTGTCCAAAACGCTCCGAACTCGATCACGTCAACCATTCAGGTGAACCCGGACACCGGTGAAAGTATTACTGGTAATCCGATCGTTGAATTGCGCGTTGGCCTTCGAATCGTTCATCAGCCGGGAACGGGTTTGTACGCGACACTGATCGCCCCCGATGGCCGGCGCATCAAATTGTTTAGCAATGTGGAGGGGAGCGGGAGTAGTAGTTCTTTTGGGGTAGCACTGCGTGACGGCGTTGGCCAGTCCATCAGTGATCCAGGGGCCAACTTCGGATTTGTCTCCGAATTCGAACCGGAACAACCGCTGTCGGCGCTACGCGGGCTCTCGCCATTTGGAACGTGGAAATTGGAGGTCGCCAACCACTCCGTAGTAGCAGGCGCGAAATTGGATCAGTGGGACTTAGAGATTAAGACTGCCTCCTTCAGTACAAAGCAAACCCAGAACACCGACGTTGCAATCAGCTCAGGCGCCCCCGACACCTACTTGTCGCCGTTGAATATCAGCGGGAACTCCGGAATTTTGTCACGGCTGCAAGTGCGGGTCAACGTCGACCATACCTATGACAAAGACTTGACGTTGTCGCTGATCGCGCCCGATGGGACTGAGGTTAAATTGGTCGATGCTGTGGGCGCCGGGGACGACAACTTCATCAATACCATTTTCAATGATTTGGCGATAACGCCCATCACCGCTGGAGTCGCGCCATTTTCTAACGTTTTCCAACCGATCGAGCCGCTATCGAAATTCGTTGGTCTATCGCCAAACGGACAGTGGCAATTGAAAATTGTTGACAACTATCATGGCGAGGGAGGAGCGTTGCGGTTTTGGGAGCTGGAGTTTGAAACGACGCAGTCGCCAACGGTGGTTGGCAGCACGTTGTATAACGTATCCGGCGGACCGATTCTGAGCCAAAACTTGCAAGCCGCGACGACTGATTTTACGATCGTCTCCAACTCGGCCGACCCGATCGGTCGGGTACTGCCGCTGGGCGACATCAACGGCGATCTGCTCTCCGACGTGGCGTCGGGGTTGCCCGATTCGCTGGATATCTATCTAGGCGGGTCCGGCGGTTTGTTTGACGGTCGACGATTGCGGATCGAGGGACAAAACCTATCGGCGGCAGCCGGCGATTTTGATTTCGATGGTCACGTCGATTTGGCCGTCACCCAATCAATCGCCGACGGCAACCGATTGTACCTGTTCGACCGCGTCGGCGAACTGAGCGGCAACGTATCGTTGACCGACGCCGATCGTTTCATGGAGCTCGGGGGAGGGCTGCGACAGCGGGTCGAACAGGTGGACTTCACTGACGTATTCAACGTTGACGCAATTCGAAACGGGAATGACCTTGTTGACGACCCAATTGATGGTTCCGCCAGCCGACTTGTGACCGACTCGTATGCCCAAAGCCAAAGCGGAGCTGGCAACGGTTTGCCCGATGACGGGTTTTTTCCCGCCACTCTTGAGCATCCCGATGTGCAACTCGGGTACCGCGACGATGTTGATGGCAATAACGCCGTATTACTGACTGCGGCGAATCCTTCTGTCACCGTTGCCGTAGACAACGCCACCGCCGATTCGTTGCACCTCTTTGCGTTGTCAACCGAAGGCAATACATCGTTGGATGTGACGTTGACGTATGCCGACGGAACACAGACTTTGCAAACCAAGGTTCCCGATTGGTATGCCGAACCATCGATTCGATCGGGAGATGCCCGCTTGTACTCATTGATCAATGGGATGGATCGCGTCGGGGGAAACTTCGACAACGCAAACAAACCGGCAGTCTTCGGAGTGCGATTCCCAGTTAACCCACTTCGCGAATTGCAAAGTTTCACGTTGACTCGGGCCAACACAAGCCAGCGTTTGGTGGTCTTGGGCGCCATAACTCAGTTGGGCCTCCGCGGTGTAGGCGCGGTCGATTTGAACGACGATGGCATCGACGACGTGGTGGTCCCCGGCATCGGCCGCACGGATCTGATCTATGGCAGTTCGGGATCCCGACAAGTCACGGGGGCATTTGACGTGCTCGAGAATTTCTCGGTCGCCGGCAGCGGTTCGTTTGTGATCGATCGCGGCACCGGACGGGCCGAGGTGTTTGACAACGGCGGCCAGCCATTCTTGTTTGGCGCTGCGGACGAGCGGCTGTTCCGGTTCACCCTCCTAGGCGATGGTGTTGCCGGCGATGCGATTCGGTTGCCCGAGGGCGTCCACGCGGAATTGTTGAATAGCGCCGGTGGTGTGATCGCCGGCGTTCGTCAAGTGTTCGATTTGCGACTGATTTCAGCCGGAACGTATTTCTTGCGGGTTGAGCGGGCGACGCCTGGTGGTCCGACCGACAATGCCTTCAAGATCGAATTTGACGCGCCGGGTCGTGGTCAAACTCATGCGTCACAGATGCATCCCGATCGCGACTGGATCTTGGGCGGCGACGGCGATGACGTGTTGGTTGGTGGTTCAGATCTGGATCGGGTGTTCAGCGGCAGTGGTGATGACGTGATTGTCGCGGAACCGATCGAAGTACGAGATCGAGAAACCACGGATATCATAATCCCCGTTTCGGTTAACGACGCGATCGCCGGCAATGCCCCCCCCTCCACCAACGCCGTGGTTTTGGTTGTCGACGACAACTTGCGGTCCGCGGTCGCCGACGCGTCGGGGGTCGCGCATGTCGAGCGTGATTCTCGTCCAACCGACTACGCACTATCGCTAGATGGAGACGGCGACGGCATCGACACGTCGGTGATGCTTAATTACTCCAAAGGAGCAACGTTTGAGATTTGGGCTAATCCTGCCGCAGCGAGCGGTCAAGGGCCGTTAATCTCGGTGCGACACGGTCAGTATCCGGGTTGGGCTCTAGGAATTCATGATTCTGGCGTGTGGGAAGCGATCAACCTGGGCATTGCTGGCGTCACGGCCGGTACCGTGGATGTGGGTCAATGGCAACATATGGTCGCAGTCTTTGATCCGGCATCCGGCATCCGACTCTTTAAAAATGGCGTGCTCGTGGGCACGCAATCTTCCATTGATATTCCCACTGACAGTGACAATGTTAACATTGGCAAGGGTTTTGTCTCTTTCCCCTCTGACTATGAGCACTTCGAAGGGTTGATCGACGACGTTCGTGTTTGGGACCGCGTATTGACGGAAGATCAAATACGGCGCCTGTACGAGGGCGTCACGGAGGTGGGCAGCGATGCCCTGTTGTATTACAACTTCGATGATGGTGCGGGCGAAACAGTCCCCGATGTGGGGCCCAACGCAAATGCCGGCACGCTCGCCGGCGACGCTGCCTATGTCGTCGAAGTACCGGCCCAGCCAGGCGTTCCGTTCATGCATGAACCACTGCGTCAGAGCCATCTGAATTCCTTCACCGAGCTGGCCGCCGCTGGTGTCAGCGATCTTTCGGGATTGGAGGAAGCGACGTTCTTGGAAGCTTTAGTCGTAACCGGAAACCAAGTGATTGCCGATCTGTCGGCATTGGAAACTCTTCCACGCCTCACTTCGCTTGATCTGGACGGAACGGGTGTAGAGGCTGCTTCGTTACAGACTCTCGAGACGCTTAGCAAACTTAACCTCAATCGGTTGTACCTTCCTACCGGTGTGGTTCCTGAAGGCACAAATCTGGTAGTGGATTCAGAGACTGCCGTATCGCTACCGTATTCTTTGACAGGCGTGGAATTCGATGGCAGCGATGACTTTATCGATTTGGGTGCGCCGGCGAATACGCTCGGTTTCAATGGCAGTTTCACGGCTTCTGCATGGATCAAGCCGGATGTGGTAACGGGCGACTTCGCTATTTTTGGTAGCGGAGAACCCCATGGGAATAAGGGATTGCATCTGATTATTCGAAACAGGAAATTTCATCTCGCATTCTTTGGAAATGACACAACAGGAAATACGACAGTCATCGCCAACGATTGGGTCCACGTTACGTTTCGTTACGACGCGACGTCGCTGGAACAGACCATCTTTGTCAATGGAGTCGTAGACGAAAAAACGGGCACTCATACGCCTCTACAGGGAAACATGCCCGTTTGGATTGGCAAGTCACCTTTGACAGGAGGGACTTTCTTTGACGGTACAATCGACAACGTACGGATCTTCAACCGCTCTCTCTCTGATAGCGAAGTTGCTGCGAACATGACCGGGATGCTGGACGTGAGTGGAACGGATGTCACTGCCGACTACCGTTTCAATGAGGGTACTGGGAGCACGGCCAACGATCGCAGTCATCTAAACGGCCGCGCAACACTCGTGGATGGTGTTTCATGGACGACATTCGCGAACCGACCTTGGACAGTCACCGATTTCGAAACCGGTAGCGAGATTGCGAGTGGATCAAGCAGTCCAATCGCCTTTACTGCTCCCACACAAGGAATCTCAATCATTTCGGTGCAAGGCGAACGTTTTCCCATTTTCGCCAGCAAAATAGCCAACGTTGCTCCGGTCATCAGTTCTGTGCCGAGCTTTGACTCCGCTCAGGGTGGAGTCCAGGTCTTCGAAGGGCATACCCTTTCGGTTGGTGCCGTTGTTGATGGCGCGAACCTGCAGATACCTGTCAACATCGACGGGGCACAAGGCAGTGGTGGCACCATCACCATCATCGACGCAGCGCCCGCTGACGTTGTCGCTACCGTCACGGTGACCGACCCAAGTGGTGTTTCTACAAGCCTGATTCGTCATGCCCTTGAGTTTGACGACAGCGCGGTTTCACTTTCTAATCTCGCGCTCGATGCCGCAACAAACCTAACGACTGCGTTCTGGTTGAAAACCTCTAAGGTGGACAGCCAGGTCATCCTGAGTGCCGCAAACTCGTCGGAGCTCAATGAATTTGTGATCAAGTTGGTCAGTCCAACGGAATTGCGGTTGGTGTCCAATGGCCAAGCGGTCAACTGGACGGGGCTGCCAAACTTGGCCAACGGTCTGGCCTACCGCCACATCGCAATCACCCGCAACTTGGCCACTGGCCAGGCGGAGCTGTTTAGCCAAGGCGTCTCCTATGGAACGCGAGAGCTGACCAATCAATCGACGCTGCAGATCGATGCTGGCGGCTTGGTTGTCGGTCAACAGCAAGGGATTATTGGTGGCGATTTTGATCCGATACAAGCCTTCGTTGGCAAGCTGGATGAATTGGCGATCTGGAATCGGGCTTTGACAGAGCAGGATCTGCGAGAACTGCTGCAGGGACGAGTTGATACGAATGAGAATGACCTGCGTCTGTATTTACCCTTCGATGAAGGTGCTGGATCGGTGATCGCTGATCGTGGGCCGCTCGGATTGGATGCGGTTGGCAGTTCGATCTCGTGGAGTGATGACACGCCACTGAATCTCGATTCTCGCTTGAAGCTGGTCGACAACGGCACCTACACGTTGACGGTGACGGCGGATGATGGTGATGGTGGGTTTGCCAAATCGGTGACGACGTTTGATGTCTTGAATGTGGCTCCGGCGATCGACAGCGGCGGGGGAGCCGCGGATCCGATTGAAATTCCTGGCGGTGATTTTGTTGGCGAAACGTTCCAATTTGACGCCGGTGATTTCAGTGACCCGGGCACAGAAGACAAGCTGAGCTACCTGTGGCAGGTGACCAGTGACAACGGTCAGGCAGTGCTGTCGTCCAGCGATTTCGATTTCGAATTCGTCCCCCGATATGCCGGACACTACAACGTCCGATTGATCGTCACCGATTCCGATGGCGCCGCGTCGTTGCCCCAAGACTTTGATCTGACGATTTTGCCCGAAGTGGTGATCGCCGAGTCCGCAGACAGCGATGCGATCCAAGGCAGTCGCGTTCGCCTGGAATCCGCCGGTTCGAGCCCCGTTGCCCCGGCGGGTTTGTTGCGTGGAACCAACCAAACGGTCACTCGCCAATACGAATGGACCGTCGTTGGGAATGGAATGACGATCGATCTGCCAACCGCCGATCAATCGACCTTGGAATTCGTGCCCACGACCAGCGGCAACTACACGGCATCATTGACCATCACCGATGTGTTTGCGACCGATGGCATCGAAGAATCGGTCATCGAAAACTCGCATACCAATTTTGAATTCACCGTCGACGCCGCTCCTGTGATTTCGATCGCCGTGCCAACGGCCGAGGCGTTCGAAGGCGATGTGTTGACGTTCTCGATCGCGGATTTACCGACGCTGGCCGAGGGTGCCACCCGCGTGGTCGCTTGGACAGTTCAGGGCGGATCTCTCGAGGTGGTCACGGTTGAAAATCCGGAAACGTACGCCTTTCGAGCGACCGAGGATGCGACTTACCAAGTCAATGTGACAGTCACCGATACGTTGCTGGGAACCGCCTTCCATCGAATCGCACCCGCTGCAAACGTGATCGTGAATAATGGTGCCCCGACGGTGACGGCTAGCGGGATCGCTGGCGTCGAAGGGTCGGCGCTTCAGTTGGTGGCCAACGTGTTCGATTTTGGCTCCGATGACACGCAAACCTATGTCATCGACTGGAATGACCAGACCGCCAATACCATTGGAACGGTTTCGGGTCCGATTGACGAATCGCATACCTATCAACAAAACGGAACGTACAGTGCCACGGTGACGATCACTGACAGTGATGGTGCGACCAGCAATTCGTTACAAGTACCGATCGTCATTGCGAATGTTGCGCCGATCGCGGTCGATGATGCAGGATTCACCACGACGGAAGATTTGCCGGCCAGCCATCTTGATCTGCTCAGTAACGACACCGATGTCGGACTCGCGGATATCAAGTCGATTGCCAGTGTTGATGCATTGTCGGCATCGGGTGCGAAAATCACTTTGAACGCCGATGGGACGGTCAACTATGATCCACGCACCTCGCTGACATTGAACCAATTGGCCGAGGGGATCACGGCGGTGGATACATTCCAATACGTCGTCACCGATGACTTTGGTGATCAAGACATCGGCACCGTTACGATGACGGTGACCGGCGTCAATGATGCACCGGTTGCATTCGCCGATCGGATCACCGGCAACGAGGATGTCGCCGCGTTGACTGGAAATCTCTTGACCAATGATCGTGATGCGGATCGCGACAGCGGCGATCAGAGTGAGATTGATGCTGGGACCATGCTGTCGGTGCAAAGCGTTGGCGGGTCGATTGATAACGTGACCGGGGCGTATGGTGATTTGAGGTGGAACAGCGACGGAAGTTACACCTACACGCCGACTGCTGCGGCGCAGAATCTGGCTGTGGGACAGGTTGTCAGTGAGGTGTTTGCCTATACGGTGACCGATTCGCAAGCGACGAGCACGTCGGCATTGACGATCACAATTGTCGGGGTCAATGATGCACCCGTGGCGGTTGCCGATGCAGGCAGCGTCGATCTGAGATTGTCAGACGCCACCACAACCAGCGCCTTGTTGCTGGAGAACGACAGTGACGTGGACAGCGCGTTCGCGGTGACTGCGGTCAACGGGGATGCGACTCTCGTTGGTACCGAGTTCAGCTTGCCACCGGTTGGGACGCGAGCATCGGGCGCACGATTGCGGGTTAAACCGGACGGTGAATACGAATACAACACCAATGGCGCATTCGCGGACTTGCCAGCGGGGCAAACCGCAACCGATTCATTTACCTACACGATTCGCGACACCGAGGGCGTTGCTTCGACGACAACCGTCGCGATCACGGTTATCGGCAAGAACGATGCGCCGACCGGCGTCAGTTTGTCGGCCAATCAGATCAAGGTGATGGCTGACAATGGTACCGTTGTTGGGACGTTCAATACGCGGGATCCTGACCTGGGTGATACGCACTCGCTGGCGATCACACAGGATCCAAGCGGCGCGTTTGGGATCGTGGGAAACAATCTTGTTGTGATTGATCAAACCAAGATCGATCTGGCGCTGGGAGCGACACAGTACGTCACGATCAGCAGCACTGACGCGGGCGGATTGATGATCAACCAAACGTATTCGATCCAGATTCAAGCCGTCGAGGATTCGACACCCCCGACAAGCAGTCTTGCACCGCTGCCGGCCAATGCCAATGACTTGGTGATCCCGATCCTGTTCACGGGGAACGATCTGCAGGGGGAATTCGATCGATCAGCAACAGGAATCAAAGAGTACCAACTGTATGTCTCCCAAGACGCCGGGCCATTCACTTTGTATGAAACGGTGCCAGCCGATGTCGCAGGCGTCGATTTTGTTGCCACCAGCGGTCACAATTATTTTTTCCGCAGTCTGGCGGTGGACTTCGCCGGGAACGTGGAAGTCAAGGCGAGCGTGGATGCTCAAATCGCCGTGGGCGATTTTGATGCACCCGAAACCAATGTCGTCACGGCTGTTGCAAATACCGCCGGGCTATTCAACATCACGCTGACCGGGCGCGACACCGGCGGTGGCGACCTGGTTTTCTTTGATGTTTATGTTTCAGTTGATGGATTTGTGGCGCAGTTTGTTGGTTCAGCTGTGGCGGGGGCTCGCGACGGTGTTGGTAATTACCATGCATCCGCCTCGTTCCAAGGCAAGACCGACGGGCTGGAACATACCTACCGATTTTTCAGTATCGGTCGCGACTCAAGGAGCAATATTGAATCGGCCCCGAAGCGGTCCAGCGATATCATTTTGTCGGAAACCTTCCAAGACAATGGCCTGCAAGCCACAGGAATCGACGTCCAATTGGGAGCATTGCAACGGTCCTATATCAGTAAATTGGATATCCTGTTCAGCACCGACGCCGGACTTGCCGCGCTAACCGCGCCAGGGCGCGTGGACGTTGAAAGGTTTGCCCTTGATGCAACTGATGTTACCGCCGGTACCGGCGTTGTAATTGATGATTTCACAGTTGATAAAGTCGGAGACCGTCTGCGTTTGGATTTTGGATCGGAAGGTATCACGGGAAATAGGAACAGCGCTGACAATAACGGCTTCTACCGAGTTAGGATCGATACCAATCAAGACGGCGATTTTGACGACATCGGAATCGATAGCACGTTTGAATTTCATCGCATTCTCGGTGATGCCAATGGCGATGCGATCGTCGATGCCGCTGACCTTGCCTTAATCGCCTCACAAAACGGTCAAGTAGGTTTTGGGCTCGATGGGGACATCGATGGAAATGGCACAATCAATGCGCTCGACCGAATTCGCACAAGTCAACAGCAAGGAATTGCGTTGGACGCCGCCCTGAAGGCTTACTTGGACGATTGATTAACGACAGACTTCCGAATCATCTAGACCCACCCAATCAAGAACTGACTAGTCAACCAGAAAGGATAGCCCCAATGAAACATCTTCTCGTACTCCTGACGGTCGTTCCGTTATTGGTCAACCATGGCAACCGCGCGGACGCTGACATTGTCGTCGAGTTCGGTTCCGCTCAAATTCGCTCCGGCGGATCCGGTTTCATTGATGTGTTTGTAAGTAGCTCCGATGGAAGCGATGAGCTATTTGGATTTGAAGCAGATTTTTCGCTGCTTGGCGATAACACGGGCGGGTTTTTGGAATTTAAACCGTCGTTTAACCCAGCGAATCCGACCGGCCCGGACACCCAAAGTTCCGCTGAGACTCAAGATCCCGACTATGTCTTTCGGGGCGATTCGACGAGTTTCTCGGCGACGCGAAACGGTCCGCCAAACCAGATGATTCAATCTGATTTTGCAAGCGCCAACAAACCGCTTGGTTCAGATCGCTTTTTGTTAGCACGGTTGGATTTCTTTCACATCACACCGGTGCCTGTGAACACGGTGTTTTCGGTCGCGCTCAATCCGACGGGCAACACAAATTTCTACCACGATGACTTAAGCACCGCATCGATTGATGCGGTCTCATTCACCAACCTAGGGTCGATCAACGTCACCGCTATTCCCGAGCCATCAAGTCTGCTGGTACTGGCGATGGTGTTTGGCGGCGTGGCAGTTCGGCGCAGAAGAAAAACGCTACTCCCTGTCCGATCGGAATCGAAGTGCTGAATCAATGGATCCGTTGCCGTGCTGCGGCGCGGTCCACTACTCGCTGTGGGGGCAGCGAATTTTCTCTGTTGCAATCGCAACCATCAAGCACGACTTGCTGCAGTCGTCTTCAATCGCTTGGTCGGTGCTGCGCGACCGGCGAAGTTTCAGCGGTGGGGCTGGAATAGCTCTGGTTTTCAATGCTAGCAAATGTGAATGAGACGCTTCGCCACCGTTTTCATTGGGAATTTGCTGGAATCATTCGCGATCGACTCGGACTCGCGTTTCGTTTCTTCGACTCTTCCGCGATGATCTGTCCCCGTCCATTCTCAACGCGTCGGGATGGGAAAAACCAATGTCTCACGCAGTGGCGCAACTTCAAAAGACGCTGCTTGGGTGGAACGGTGATTGAATTCTCATGCGATGAGAAGCCAGAGTCGGTTCGAGTGACGAACCGGCAGATCGATACGAAATGGAAGGATCACGAAGTGCGCAGCAGATTATCACCCGCGACCAACAATCAATCGAGCTCCTGTTTGACGGATCCAAGTCGGGCGTTGGCAATCCACCCGCGCTCGCTCGTGGCGATGCTGTTGCTGGTTGTCATCATGCAAGCCACCGCTCCGGTGATCGGGCAAGAGTTCAAGCCGCTTAAACCGGCTGACACGTCAAGCCCCCGAGCGACGCTGCGTAGTTTCCGGGACGATATGAACGCCATGTATCGATTGCTCGCCGATCCGGAGGGTCAGAAAAGCAGCATCGAACTGACGACCCATCGGTCGCGTGCGGTTCGCTGCTTGGACTTGACCAGCATCGATGTGGCGGACCCTCAAGATATGGGGCGACAACGAGCCGTGATGTTGATGGAGATCTTTGATCGAATTGGCATCGACATCGAAACGGTTCCAGGCGCTGACGATGTTGCGGAAAAAGAGATCCGTCGTTGGTTGCTGCCGGACACTGAGATCGCAATCGAGCAGCTGAGCGAGGGGCCACGTTCGGGGCAATTCCTGTTCGCTTCGGATACGGTGGCACGGATCCCCGAGTTCCACGACCGTGTCAAGCATCTGCCATACAAGCCAGGAACTGTGATGGAAGACGCGTTCGAAAAACTCTTCTCAGTGGCGTCGCCCGCGGTCGAGCCGAATCATCCGCTTGAACCAGCCGACACCACCAGTCCGCGCGGGACGCTGAAGAGTTTTATCGACAGCATGAATGACATCTACCGCTCGTATCGGGATGACGGCAACACCCCGGAAGCATTTGCGGCGCGGCAACTGCCAATGGCTCGTGTCCGCGATTGTCTGGACTTGAGCGAAGTCCCGCCCGCATCGCAACTGCCCACACTCCGTGAGACGGCCGTCTTACTAAAGGAGGTGTTTGACCGAATCGAGATACCACCTTTTGACTTGATCCCTGGTCCAAACCAGGTCAGTGCGACGAATTTGGACCAATGGTCGATCCCCAACACGGAGATTTCGATTGCCCGAGTCAGCGCGGGGCCGGACACGGGTCGTTTCCGTTTCTCGCCCCAAACCTTGCGGCATATGAAGACGTATTACGAGCGCGTCGAGAATCTGCCTTATAAAGAAACGCCTCTCATTGCCAACGCGTACGATGTCTATTTTCAGTTGCCCGGGCCGATTGTCCCGGCATCATGGATTGAAAGTTTGCCGGACTGGATGCATGGTCGACTGGGGCGGCAACCGATTTGGAAATGGACATCCATTGCGATGATATGGATTTTGTTGGTGTCGCTACTCGGCCTGACCTTCCGGCTTTGCGTCGGTCGGCGGAGCAAGAACCGGCTCGTTGAATTTTTGATCAGCATCGTGTTTCCGGCCAGCGGAATGTTGTTCGTCTGGCTTGCTAAATTCTCTGTCGATGTACTGCGTGTCGACCAGAATGTGTACTTGATTTGCAGCATGTTATTCACACTGATGTTTGCGTTTCTGACCACGTGGCTGGCTGTGAAGATCTTGCCGGGCATTGGAGAGTGGATCATCGCGTCACCGCACATCAACTCTCAAAGCCTGGACGCCCAGGTGGTGCGGGTGATCTTCCAACTCGCAAGCGTCGCGGCGCTCGTCGCCATCGTCTTGAAAACCGCCGACCTCTTGGGCGTTCCGCTGACGCCCGTCGTCGCGGGTTTAGGCGTGGGTGGACTGGCGGTTGCTTTGGCGACTCAGAACAGCCTGGAGAACCTGGTCGGGGGCTTCAGTCTGTTCGTGGATCGACCGATCCGTGTTGGTGACTTTTGCCGTTTTGGTGACCGTCTTGGCACCGTCGAACAGATCGGTCTTCGATCAACCCGCGTGCGGACGCTGGAAGACACGGTGGTCAGCATTCCCAACGCGACGTTCGCTAGGATGGAATTGGAAAACTTTGCCAAGCGACGCAGAAACTGGTATCACCCGCGCATCGAGCTGGCCAAAGACTCGACGCCGGATCAAATTCGCGTCGCTCTGATCGAAATTCGCAAGGTGCTATATGCGCATCCGAAAGTCGATCCCAATCCGGCCCGGATCCGCTTTCTCGGTTTCGGTGATTCATCGCTGAATCTTGATATCTTTGCGTTTACGACCACGCCCGATTTCGATGAACACCTGCAAATTTCAGAGGACCTTAACTTGAGGATTCTGGAGGTTCTCAGCCGGATCGGAGTCTCACTCGCAGTCCCAACGACGAAGACGTTGGTGCAACGATGCGATCCACCAGGAAACGAAAACGTTCGACGTGCCAAAGAACAGGTGCGAGATTGGCGCGCCAAAAAAGAGATGCTGCTGCCGTCATTTCCCGAAGAAGAAATCGACCGATTGCGTCAAACGGCTGATTACCCGCCAAACGGTTCCGCGATCCGAGTCGACAGCCCAGTCCTCTGTGAGTGAAGTTCAGCTGTCCTGTCGATGGTGGTCGCCGACTTATCAGCTATCTTATGCAGAGAGATTTCCTTTCCAATGCATCGAGTCATCGTGCCATGCCCTCTCGCGCCGTTATCACTCTGTGGCTGTTGTTCAGCAGTTTCATCCATTCTGTGCAAGCAGCTGAATCAGGATCACGAAACCAGCCGCCTAACGTGGTTGTGATTCTGGCGGACGACCTGGGCTGGAATTCGGTCGGATATCATGACGATGAATTCAAGACGCCTCATATCAACTCCATCGCGGCAGACGGGATCGAACTGAATCGGTTTTATGTCGCGCCGATGTGTTCGCCGACCCGTGCGGGATTAATGACCGGACGCTATCCGATCCGTTTCGGCCTGGCCCGCGCAGTCATCCCGCCGTATCGTGACTACGGTCTTCCGACCGCCGAAACAACACTTCCCGAAATGCTTGGCCGTCTGGGGTATGAGCATCGTGGAGTCTTTGGCAAGTGGCACTTGGGACATCGACGTGCAAAATGGCATCCGTTGGCTCGAGGGTTCAGCCATTTTCACGGACACTACAACGGCGCGATCGACTACTTTGATTTGACGCGAGAAGGTGTCCGAGATTGGCACGTCGACTATGAACCATTGGACGAACAGGGGTATGCGACCGACCTGATCGCGGATGCGGCGGCTGACTGGATCAAAGAATCCTCGGCCTCCGACTCTCCGTATTTTTGTTACGTGCCTTTCAATGCTCCGCATTCACCATTCCAGGCGCCCGACGATGCGATCAAGCAATATGGCGACTTAAGCGGCAAGAAGAAACGCAACGAAAAGAATCGAGAGATCTACAAGGCGATGATCGGTCGCATGGATGAAGGCATTGGCAAAGTCCTGAATGCCGTCAATGCTTCCGGCGAATCCAAAAACACGCTCGTCTGGTTTTTCAGTGACAATGGCGGCGTAGGAGGACTGCGGGGAATCAATCATCCGCTTCGTGGTTCAAAGCTAACCGTTTTTGAAGGTGGCATTCGTGTGCCGGCTTGTGTTCGCTGGCCTGACAAAATCCCTGCGGGCCGATCGACGGATATCGTTTGTGGCTATCTGGATCTCTTGCCGACGTTGGTTTCTCTAGCGGGAGGACAGGTGTCAGATCTAACGGACAAGCCAATCGATGGCGTCGATCTGTCCGCGGTCATGCTCGGTCAAAGTGAGAGCATCAAGAATCGGCCCTGGTTTTCTTATCACGGACAGCCCGGCCCCACTTCGGAATGTTTGGCAGTCATCGACAATGGTTGGAAATTGGTCGTCAACGGCCCTCAGTTGAAAGACCTGGAGCAACTGCACGACCAGACCCACCAAGTTCATCTCTTTCATTTAGCAGATGATCTGAACGAATCAACGGATCTGGCGGCCGAGTATCCAGAACGAGTGAAACAGCTGGCGCAGCAACTGATTGAGCATCGGGCACTGCAGCCAAACGATGCGATCCCACCTTACAAATTCGGCAGCTCCGGTTTCGTGCCGCCGCCGTTATGGCAGGTTCATTCTCCGTAGTAGAGTCTTAACAAGCTGTTGATTACCCACAAGTTTTGTTTGACCACCCGATAGATCCCTCGCTGACGCGTCGGGTTCCCATTTGTGGGTAATCGCCGGCTTTAACAAGATCCACTACAGAGCCTAGATCTTAGCGGTGGATTGACGGGAATTGCTCCGCTGATCGCTCGGTCGAGCTGTTATGATAGAGACGTCCAGACATGTCTGGATCCCGCCTGCATCGATCGACCTGAACGAATAGGTCTGCCCACCCAATGACGACTTCCCGCCAAAAATCTTATTGTGCTTGCCTGCTGTGTTGCACCGTTGGTCTTGTTGCAACGGTGCTCAGCGCCCGAGAACCAGAGACATCATCGCTCTCTGGGGCACCGACCGATCCTTCCAAGTCGGCAGCGGCTGAACATCGCCCGAGTCTCACGGATTTGAAAGTCAGTGGGTATCAACGTTCGCGGTACAGAAATTTTATTGCGTCCAAACAGCATCCGCACACGGATGCCGAGAACACACTGCCACCGCAAGCGAAGATCGCTGAGTTTGAATCTACGATTCAGCCGATCCTGGATCAGAACTGTGTCGATTGCCACGGCCCCGATACGAGTGAAGGGAATTTCCGAATCGATACGTTGGATCCAGATCTGTTAGCGGGGAAAGACACGGACTGGTGGGCCGAAGTGTTTGCCGTGTTGACCAAAGGTGAGATGCCGCCGCCGGACGACGGCGAACTGGAGGAACAGGATCGACTGCGAATGGTAGGTTGGTTGGCGGGCGAATTGCAGACCGCTTCGAGTGTGCGTCGTAACTCAAGATCGCATTCTACGTTTCGTCGCCTGACGCGGTATGAGTACAACTATGCGTTGCAAGATCTGCTCGGATTGCCCTGGGATTTTGCTAAAGACCTGCCGCCGGAATCACAGTCAGAGGATGGATTCGAAAACAGTTCGGAACTGCTGCATTTGTCGGTATCGCAATTCGAGACCTATCATCGGCTTGCTCGCAGTGCTTTGCAGCGAGCGACGGTAACGGGTGATCGCCCGACGACGCGCTACTGGGGCATCGCGATGAAAGATGCCGCCCAACGGGAGTGGGGAAACCAAGTCGAACAGCTTGATAAGGCGAAGCAGGAGTTCAAGGACGATCCTGAGAAGCTGCAAATTGAATTGGATCGATTGCAGGAAAGTTTCCGAAAACCGCACCGCACTGCGTATTTTAAAGAGCTTTCCAGCGACCGGACGGCGAAAGCGCGGTGGCAATACCCAGGTGCGCGGTACGCATTTGCGCCCACGGACGAGCCGCCCGAGTTTCCCGACGCCTATGATTGTGTCGCCATCCTGCCTGCCGGTCGCCAGCAGGAACTTGTCGTCGAACTGGGGAACCAATTGCCCGACGAAGGCACGATGCGGGTGATGGTGCGAGCCTCACGCGTGAACACAGATGGTGATTATTTCCCGCAGATGCAACTGCTGTTCGGATGGCAAGCCAGCAACGAAGGGCGTGCCTTGCTTCGTGTCAGTCAGTCAGACACGCCGGTAACGGCGGTCCCAGATCAACCACAAATCATCCACTGGGATGTACCTTTGGGGGAAATCTATCCACGCAATTCTGTTAGAAAAACATCCCCGATGGGAGCGATGCCCAGCCCATCGGAATACATTCGGATTGCCAACAGTTCCGCGTCGGCGCAGCCAATTCAGATTGACTTTGTGCGTGTCGCTGCGCCGGTCTACGATCAGTGGCCCCCCGAATCGCACAGGCGGATTTTTTTTGAAAGTGAACATGCGGATGACGAATTGGTTTATGCAAATCAAATCGTGACGGCGTTTATGTCGCGAGCCTGGCGCCGCCCGGTTACCGGAGAAGAAATTGCGCGAAAGCTGAAACTTTTTTCCAAGATCCGATCGCAGTGTGAGAGTTTTGAAGAAGCAATCGTCGAAGTCTTGGCAACGGTGCTGTCATCTCCCCAGTTTTTGTATCTTGCCAACGAGACAGCTCCTCTGACGGATCAACATTCGACGGCAAAATCCAACCAACCGCCTGCATCGACTGGCTACGCTCTGGCCACTCGATTGTCGATGTTTCTCTGGTGCAGTGCTCCCGACGAAGAATTGATGACGTTGGCTGGGGGCGGGCAACTCGCTGACCCAGATGTGCTTGGATCGCAAGTCGAACGGATGCTGAACGACCACCGCAGCAAGCGATTCGCAAAACACTTTGTGCATCAATGGCTCGATATGCGTTTGCTGGATTTCATGAACTTCAAGCAACACATCAGAAACTTTGATCCGCTCTTGAAAGAAGCGATGCAGCAAGAGCCGGTCGCCTTGTTTGCAGAAATGTTGGTTCAAAACGAGAGCGTCTTAGATTTCATTCATTGCGACTATACGATGGTCAACGAGCGACTCGCCGGTCACTACGGGCTAAGCGGTGTTTTCGGCAATCAGTTTCAACGGGTGGATCTGGATGGCGACTTTCAGCGTGGTGGATTGTTGACTCAGGCGGGACTGCTGGCGATGAACTCTGATTGGCCGGATTCCCATCCACTGAAGCGTGCAATTTGGTTACTCGAAAGCCTGCTGGGTGATCCGCCGCCGCCACCACCACCGGCTGTCCCGCAGATCGATCTGGCCGACCCTGAAATTGCAAAACTGACGTTGAAAGAGCAAATCGAAGATCATCGCAATCATGCTGCTTGCATGTCATGCCACGTGAAGATCGATCCATGGGGAATCGCATTCGAGAACTATGACGCATTGGGACGGTGGCGTGATCAGATTCACGGTAAACCGGTCGACGCATCTAGCGAGTTGTTCAACCATCAGACGCTCGATGGAATGGACGGGCTAAAACGGTTTTTGTTGGAGAATCGACAGGATCAATTTGTTCGCGCGATGGTGCACAAATTAACCACGTACGCTTTGGGGCGGCCTTTGACATTTGCCGACCACGCGGACGTTGATGCAATCACCGCAAAGGTGCGTGCCCAAGGCGACGGACTAAAGACCATGATTCGAGAGATCGTGACCAGTGATCTCTTTCAATCAAAACACCGAGGATAATTTGATGGGATTGAAAATGAATCAGATCGATCGGCGACGATTTCTTCGAGGCAGCGGTGTCGCCCTGGCACTGCCCCTGTTCGGATCCTTGTCCGTCTCTTCGGCTCGCGGCCAACAGGTGGCGGCAAATCCAAAGCGGCTCGGCTGCTTCTATTTCCCCGATGGCGTTCCAATGCCGCTGCCGGAAGACCCTGCATATCAAGACTGGGCCTGGTTTCCTCATGGAAACGGTCGCGAGTTCACATTCACGAAATGCATGGAGCCGCTTGAATCGCTCAAGAGTGACCTGACAGTGTTGTCTGGTTTTTCGCATCCGAAATCGCGAGACGTGCATGGGCACAACAATGCCGACCAATTTTTGACCGCAGCGGCAACAGGTGGCGGAGATCGTGAGTACCAGAATACGATTTCGCTGGATCAGGAATATGCCAAGCACGTCGGGGATCAAACGCGGTTTGCGTCGTTGGTCATGTCAACAGATGGTGGGACGGGCACGGCTCGAGGAACGCACACCCTGTCCTTTGATCGCAACGGACGCCCGATTCCCGCGGAGCATCGACCAAAGCAAATTTTTGATCAGTTGTTTGTCAAAAGCGATAGCGATTCGGCTCGCCGTCTGGCGCTCAGTCGTAGTGCACTCGACGACATGCTTTCCGATGCGCGCTCATTGCGTCAATCTTTGTCGGTCGACGATCGAAAGAGCTTGGACGAATACCTGGACTCAGTCCGACAGGCCGAAATCAAAGTCGAAAAGGCAAAACGGTGGCTCGATGCGCCGCTGCCGCAGATGGATGGCGACCCGCTGAACCTGGAGTTGACCACCGACGAGCCGCGTGAGTATTTGCAGACGATGTTCGACCTGATTTATCTTGCGTTCAAAACGGATTCGACGCGAGTAGCGACCTATCAGATCGGTCGCGAAAACGGTGTCGGCCGCAGCGATCATCTCGCTCGTGCAGTGGGGTTCAATCTGGCGCACCAGTTGTCGCATGAGACGAAAAAGGTAGGCGGTTGGAAAGATTTTGGCATCTATTGCCAGTTTCTCAACCAGCAGTACGGACGTCTGATCAGCAAGTTGAAGGAGACGCCTGAACCAGCCGGGACGGGCAGCATGTTGGACAACACGTTGCTGTTGTTCGGATCGGCATCAAGCGCCTTTCACCTCTCTCGCAACTACCCGTTGATTCTTGCCGGTGGCAGCCAATTAGGTTTCCGACATGGGCAGTACATCAATCATGCCGGCATGAATTTCCAAGGCGGTCCATGGCTGGGAAAGCGAGAGCCCTGGCAAGACGAAGCGAAGGGAGAGGATTTGCCACTGTCAAACCTGTATGCCACGATGCTGCAGCGGCTAGGTGTCGCCACCGAATCATTCGCCGACAGCACCGGCATTGTCAAAAACATCTAAGCTCGCATGCCGAGCGACCAATCAGGTTCACATGATCAATTCTTTGACAACACGAGCCGGGCGATTGGCGGTGATGATTTGTTGTTGGTTGCCGTGTTGATAGACCACGTCTTCGTGGTTTAACCCAAAGAGATGCATCACCGTGGCTTGGAAATCATTCGGGGTCACAACGTTTTCAATCGCGTGATGCCCGAAGTCGTCGGTTTTGCCGAACGTCATTCCACCGCGAATGCCGCCGCCGGCCATCCAGATACTAAAGCCTTGGCCGTTGTGATCCCGGCCAGCTTTTTCTGCCGCGCCGTGATCCTGCGTGACGGGCAATCGGCCAATTTCACCGCCCCAGTGCACCAACGTCGTGTCGAGCATGCCGCGTTGACGAAGGTCGGCGACGAGTGCTGCGGCGGGTTGGTCCGTCTTTCGACAAATCGATGCCAATCCGGTTTTGATGCTGCTGTGGTTGTCCCATGGTTGGCCGCTGTGAAACAGTTGGACAAAACGAACGCCGCGTTCAACCAACCGGCGCGCGAGCAAACAACGCGTGCCATATTCACGCGTTTCCGGATTGTCCAAACCATACATGGAATGCGTGGCGGCGGTTTCCTGAGAGATGTCCAAGGCGTCACTCGCGGCCGTTTGCATTCTGGCCGCCAGTTCGTAACTTGCGATCCGTGCCTCCAGGTCCGCTTCGCCAGGGTGCGAGGACAAATGTTGCCGGTTCAGATTCTGCAAGAAATCTAGATTCTGGCGTTGATAGGCACCCGACAAATGTTTCGGTGGCTGCAGATTGAAAATCCGAGGTTCTTTTGGCCTTAGCACCGTTCCCTGGAACATTGACGGCATGAATCCGTTGCTCCAGTTCGTGGCCCCATCGACAGGATGCCCACCTGGATCCGCCAGCACCATGAAAGCAGGCAGGTCCTGGGACTCGCTTCCGAGCGCGTATGTCACCCAGGAACCGAACGTAGGTCGCCCGACAACCGCCGGGATACCGCCGTGAAAATAGCGGATCGAAACTTCATGGCCGTTTGCTCCGGTGTGCATGCTGCGGATCAAGCAAAGGTTGTCGACGACCTTTGCCGTGTGTGGTAACAGTTCCGACAACTCGGTTCCGCATTCCCCATGAGATTGGAATTTAAACGGGCTACCGAGCAACTTCTTGCTCGCTTCATTGACGAACGAAAACTGAATGTCACCCGAGTACTCGGTCCCATCGTATTTGCTTAACTCAGGCTTCGGATCTGTCAGATCCATGTGCGAGGGGCCGCCGTGCTGGAACAGCGAAATCATCGCCTTGGCGCTCGGTGCAAAGTGCGGAGCGCGGGGCTGTAGATCGTTATGCGGCTTTAACTTCAGCGCCGGCGGAATCGCCTGTGCGGTCTCCTGCGCTAGCATCCAGTTTAGCGCCAACGCGCCCACTCCCATGCCAGTATTCTGGATGAATTGACGTCGTGTGCCGAATGGTGGATGGTCAGTCATGCCGGACAACTCTTTGATCATTCGATATAAAGAAATTCGTTGGAATTGATCAGCATCTGACAGATGTTGACGAGGACTTGCTGGGCGGGGGAACGCCCCTGGGAAGTCCCTTCTGCGTCACGTGCCATCAGCGAAAGCTGATCGCTCGCAAACGCAAGCGATGTCGTTAACTCAGTATCGCTTGGTGGTCGAGACAAAACGATTTCCCATGCCGCATTGATTTGCGACGGCAAATGAGTGAAATCTTCTGTGGGGCCATGGAACGCGGTCGTTGAATCGTGCACAACGGGCTGTCCGCCGGTGGGTGTAAAGGTCAGCTGAAGAGGCCATGAAAACGAGTCAGAAGTTTCATGTTCCAGGCAATCCACGACGATGTCGATCGCTTCGCCGGCCTGCACCGCAAAGCCCGAGACTTCAGTGGTCGTCGAATTTGTTTTTACCTGCCAAGTTCCACGCAAATCGTTTGTGGAAAAAATCCGTCCGCGAACGCCGTCGCCGTGCTCACTGGTGTGCTGCAGCGTTCCTGTCAGACTCAGTTGGCCGGCCGCGGGTGAGACCCACCGCCGGATGGCGGGAAATTGGTTATTGCCAGGGTGCCCACCGTTGGCATTTAAAATGACCCAGCCGAAAACGGAATCCGGCGTGGTCGCACTGCCTTGCCAGGACGTCCCGGTAAAATGCGGCAGTTCAACGAACTCGCTCACGGCTTCATTGGTCTGGTCAACCTGCCCCGTCCCGTAACGCCATAACGGCGCTGGTAGGTTCGGTGACCAGGCGGTGTCGATTCGTTCGCCCGTCTGTTCTGACCGCGTTTGTGTCATGCTGGCCGCGCGCGCAATCGCTCGGTCCGCAACGCGACTGGCCTGTTCCAGGATAAAGTCACCATTGAGCATCATCAACGATTGCGGTGCGACGGTGGTGACTGTTCGCACATCACAATTGACATTCATCACGGGGGCATCAAAGGCCTGAAGCATTCCGACCGGTTGGCTGCGGCGCACACTCGCGTAGAGACTTCGACGGGGCTGTTCTGAATCAACGCGAACTTGTCCCGATTCGTCTTCGGCAATGGCGACCGGTGGCCCAAATAGACTCACATCAAGGTTCCCCGAAACCGCCAACATCGAGTCGCGAAGGATTTCCGCGTCGACACGCTGCAATGACTTGCGCCAATAGTACTGATTCTCTGCGTCGATCGTTTCGCCTTCGGGGCGTCGATAGGAACTTTGTCTCCACGTGGTTGATGTCAGAATGCGTCGATGTAGATGTTTCAGGCTCCAGCCATGATCGATGAAATCATTCGCCAACCAATCGAGCAACGCGGCGTGTGTCGGCTCGCTGCCCAGGCGACCAAATTCGCCTGGCGTTGACACGATGCCTTGTCCAAAATGGTGCATCCACATGCGATTTACGATCGCTCGCGCGGTCAACGGATTGCCTCGGTCGGTTAACCACCGTGCAAATGCCAAACGCCGTCCCGTCGTCGGTAATGTGGGGTCATCGGCCGGGAATTCCACGCGAGCAGCTTCCGGGGCAGCGACGGTCAATGCTGCTGGTTGGACTTCTTGCTTGGGTTGATTGAAGTCACCACGATGAAACAGATGTGTGACCGGAACATGTCCGGGAGGCTCGACTAGCGCGAGCAAAAATTCTTCGGTCGGTTTTTTGGCTCGCATCTCCGCCATCTTGGCGTCCATCTCTTTCAGCGTTTCGGCCGCATCGGGCCGGTACTGGTACAGCACTCCGGGGGTGATGTTGATGCTGGGATGGCTGGCCAAAAGTTTATTGTGTTCTTCGTTGCGATCCTTGCTGGGCGTCTCGTAAGCGATCCGTAGTTGTGAGCGAAGCGGTTGCTCAAACTTCAACAGTTCCTGCTCAAAAACCTCGCTGATGAACGCAGCCTGTTGAATCGCTCGTTCGGCGCCGACTTCCTTCACTTCCTCTTCAATCAGTGCCGCAGTCGCACGATCCTGTTCGGTGTACAGGGAAACCAGTCGCTGCGCCGGTGGCTTCCATGCTTGCCAATCCAGTGCAGGCGCAAACACGGCGCGAATTGCAAAGTAGTCGACATGTGAAATCGGATCGTAGCGATGGTCATGGCACTGAGCACAGTGCACGCTGGAGCCCAACATCGTGCTGCAAACAATCTGCAAGGTGTCGGCAATCGTTTTGTTTCGAGCTTCGGGGCTGTTGTCGCCGCTGCCGGTGCCATCAGCCGCCATTCGTAAGAAACCGGTGGCCGTCAACAATTCAATTTGACGGTCTGTCCAGTCCCCGGACTTGGGGCCGGCCAGTTCATCCCCCGCGATCTGCTGGATGATGAACTGGTCAAATGGCTTGTCATCATTGAATGAACTGACGACGTAATCTCGATAGCGCCAGGCCCACTCGCGACTGTTGTCGGCCACGGTGTACCCATCACTGTCTGCGTAACCGGCTGCGTCTAGCCAGTGCCGGGCCCAGCGTTCGCCATAGTGAGGCGAGCCGAGCAATTGATCAATCAACTGTTTGTACCACCCAGCATCCTCCAACTCGCTCCAATGTTTCAATTGCTCGATCGTCGGTGGCAGTCCGATCAAATCGTAATAGACACGTTGAATGATCGTGTGGCGATCCGCATCGGGTGAAAACGTCAACCCGTCAGGCATCGCAGCTGCGATCAGTGCGTCAATGGGATTTCGGATGTTCTCGGCATCCAACATTGGCACTCGCGGGCGCGTGATCGGTTGATATGCCCAGTAGTTGCGTTCTTCTTCTGTGATCGGGATGCCTGGCCCGATTTCGTTGGGTTCGCCGCGACGGGTCTTTGCTCCGTTCCGGATCCATTCTTCCAAGACCGCAATTTTGTCTTTCGGCACGCGAGTTTCGCCCGGCGGCATGTCTCCGTCACGAATGCGAGCGAGTAGCAAACTGTCGTCTGGATTCCCCGGCGCAATTGCTGATCCCGAATCGCCCCCAGAAAGCATCAAATGCACTAGACGTAAATCCAGTCCGCCTTCGATCTCTTCGATTGCACCGTGGCAATCAAAACAGTACTCGCGAAAAATAGGGCGAATTTCTGTTTCAAAAAAAGGTGTTTCCGCAGCGATCAGCTCATCGCCACAAACAAGCATTATCGATAGGCATGTCAATGCAAACCGATGAATGCGGAAATTGGCCGACCATGTAACCATGGCGTCAAAACCGATTGGCAAGAGGTGGGAAGGAAGGCGGGGCTGATTCGCGAACAAATCAGTGCTTAAGAGTATGACCAGGCGATTCGCCAAAATCAATGATGATTGAACGCTACAGATCCAGGAAAACAATGCTGGACGGATTACCGACCGGCGTGTATTGGCCGGTGAAATCGAGCGCCCCGGTCGTCTGATTCACTTTGAAAACCGTGATGTTATCGGCTCGTTGATTGCAGCTATAGAGAAATTGGCCCGTGGGATCAAAGTTGAAACTTCGCGGATAGTTTCCTCGCGTCCATTCATTACCCACCGGAGTGAGCGTGCCATCGTTTCCGACAGCGAAGATCCCGATGCTGTCGTGCAAGCGATTGCCGGCATAGACAAATTTTCCGTCGCCGGAAACCAGAATCTCGGAACAGAAATTGCTACCCGCAAACCCATGTGGTAGTGACGAAATCGTCTGGCGCTCGGTCAGATGCCCCGAATTGGTGTCATAGTCAAACAGTGCGATTGTCGACCCTTCTTCTTGAATCGAATACAGCCATTGACCATTGGGGTGAAAATGGAAATGCCTGGGACCATCGCCCGGTGGAAGCGACACATGAGGCGGATCGTTTGCTGCCAGCTTTCCGGTTTGGTCGTCAAACTGCCAGACAAACAGTTTGTCGAGTCCCAGATCCACGTGCAAAACAAATCGCCCGGATGGGTCGCTTTGAATCATGTGCGCATGTGTCCGATCATGGCCGCTAAACGCGAAACTACCCGCTGGGGCATGCGTCGCTTTGGTGGGACCAATCTGACCGTCATCGTTCTTGATGTCTGTCGCGGTGCCCAATCGACCATCCGCCAAGATCGGCAACACCGCGATCGAACCGCCGAAATAGTTCGCGACAAAAAGAAACCGTTTGCCGGGATGAATGCTGACGTAGGTCGGCCCGTCACCACCAGAGGAGACAGTGTTCAGTAACGTTAGCTGTCCGTTTGATGTGTCGACCGAAAAGGCACTGACGGTTCCCTCTTTGCCCCCTTTTCCGGTGCGGTCGGTTTCATTGCTGGAATAGAGGCGTGTTCCATCAGAACTCAACACCAAACAACTGGGACTTGTTCCCATTTCGTAAACGCCGGCTGTTGTCATCGCACCGGTTTCCCGGTCAACTTCAAACAGGTGAATGCCGCGACCATTTCCCGGCGGCAAATCCACTTGCGTAGGAAGAACATCGCCCAGTGGCGAACTGAACGTGCCCACATACGCCATCAGTGGGCCGGTTTCATTCGGTTCAGCCTGAAGTGAATGAGTGCAAATCAAAATCGATGTCGCGGCAATGATTGCGGCCAACAGTTTTTGAGTCGGGGCCCGGGATGGAACAGAGGCAGGCATGGCAAAAATCTAATTTTTTTGAAAACGGATGGGTGATTCTTCGATCCAGGTTGCTTCGTTTAGCCCCGGCCGCCCTCGCAACACGTTTCGCATATTCGATGACAAGAGGTGCATTGCAATTTGCCGCGGATGTCCACCAGTTTCCCACCACAAACGGGGCATGCGGGATCGGACGAAGGGGTTGGAATTTGATCGGAATCGTTTGGCATCGCTACTTTTTCATTTGTGTTAAAAAGTGAATCGTTCCATCCTAGCGAGATTCCCATGGATTTTCGGCCCCGTCTAGCCGGACACCTCAACTATCTATCCGCATCGGTTTAATGGCAGAACGACTTTCCGTCGACCAAGCTCGAAAGCTGGTCTTGCATTCACAGCGACTGCCGCCGATGAAACAGACAGGGTCCGCGATAGATGCGACCTTGGCGGCGATCGAACACCTCGGCTACATCCAGATTGACACGATCTCGGCGGTCCAGCGTGCCCATCATCACACTCTGTGGAATCGCAACCCGCGCTACACACCTGAGCATTTGGATCAGTTGGTCGTTGATAAACGCGTCTTTGAATATTGGTCGCACGCCGCCGCCTATCTGCCGATGCGAGATTTTCGACACAGTTTGATCACCAAGCAACGTATCGCAAGCGGCGATCGACGGCACTGGTATGTGAGTGACCAACGGTTGATCAATTCGGTGTTGAAACGGATCACGGTGGAGGGGCCTTTGATGGCCAAGGACTTTGAGAACACCGGTAAAAAGGTGGGTGAGTGGTCCAGCAAGCCTGCCAAACGTGCGCTGGAAACCTTGTTCATGAAGGGCGAACTGATGATCGCCGGCAGGCAGAACTTTCACAAGGTCTATGATTTGACCCAGCGCGTCTTGCCCGCTGACACGGACACCACGACACCGACACCCGCCGAGCACGGGCGTTTTCTGATCACGCGTTTCTTAGAAACCAATGGACTCGGACAGCCTGGCGAAATCGCGTACTTGCTGAAGAATATCAAGCCGCTAGTGTCCGATTGTTTGCAGGAAATGGTTGCCAGCGGAGAGGTGCGACAGGTCAGTGTGAATGGTCAATGCTATTTTGCGTTGCCCGATTCACTGCAACTGATCAACAAACCGTTGACTCGCAATAAACTCAAAATTCTATCGCCCTTCGATAATCTGCTGATCCAACGCAAACGCATGCAGATGTTGTTCGGGTTTGATTATCTGATCGAATGTTATGTTCCGCAAGCGAAGCGTCGTTACGGCTATTTTTCGTTGCCGATTCTGTGGGGTGGAAACCTGGTGGCGCGGATGGACTGCAAGGCCGATCGCAAGGAGTCGGTGCTAGATATTCTGCACTTGGCGATGGAGCCGAGCCTGAACAGGCACGACGCCTTTTTCAGTGCCCTGCAAAAAGAGCTTGTCGCTTTTACACGGTTCAACAACTGTCGCGATTTGCGGTTGCACCGAACATCGCCCGCAAAATGGAAGCCCACGCTGCAAAAATCACTCCGCAGTTGAGGGACCTGGTTAACGAACGCCTCCGCAAATTTTCATATGATCAAGCACCATGGCATACCTCATCGCCCAAAAGAAAACCGAGCCTGAACAAAGAGCTCTCAACAGTGTGGTCGATGGTCATTCTTGGATCTCTCATGCGAAAGCTCTCTACCTGTCCTCGACACCTGTTACAGCACGATGTGGGGATCAATCGATTGGTCGCTCAAATAATCGAACATTCGCCTGTAATCGAGATCCCCTTTATCGCAAACGATTCCCTCCATGTGCGTTCTCTGCGCTCATCCAGGGCCTCGAGCCACGTGATCTGTTGGATCAAACCTTGTTGGTTGTGAATAGTGAAATGGGACGTACGCCGAAAATCGGTGATCCGCGATCTGGCGGCGTCGGTGGCGCTGGTCGGGACCACTGGACGCATTGCCAAGGCGTACTGATGGCCGGCGGCGGAATCCAAGGCGGCCAGACCTATGGATCTAGCGATCGATTGGGTGAGCACCCATCTGATCATCCACTGACACCCGCAGATATCGCCAAGACGGTTTACCATGCGGCCGGCGTGGACGATCTCAGAGCGCAAGACTCTCAAGGACGTCCCTACAATCTGCTTGAAGAAGGCCGGCCAATCAAAGAGCTGTTTGGCTAAGTCCGCTACGGTTTGGCAATCCATTGGCGCACGATTGCGGCGTCAGCGACATTCCAGATCCGAACTTCGCCGTCAAAAGAACCGCTCGCAACGTAATGACTGTCGTCACCACCCGCTGTTGTCGGCTGGTAACATGCGGTCAGCACCCAATCGCCGTGCCCCATGTATTCTTGTGCAATTTTGTTGGTCGTTAAGTCGATTCGCAGCAGTCGGTTATCGGAACAGGGCACGAAAAGATTGGTGCCGTTGCGGGTCAGTTTGTGCCCCTCGCCGCCAACGCCGACTTCCACAACTTTCGCGGCACCTTCGACGTTCCAGCGATGCAGCTTGTTGTCAGCGCCAACGGAAACGACCTGCTTGTTGTCGGCGAGTATGGAAACACCTCGTACTGCGGCTCCATGCCCCAGGTAGCTCGACAGTAAATCACCGGTTGCTCCGTCGTACACCTTTGTCGACTTATCCCGACTGGCGGAGGCGAGTCGTGTGCCATCGTCACTCCAGGCAACGGCGGTAACCCAATCCGCATGACTCGCGATCGTTCGTGATTCCTGTAGATTATCAAGATTGACAATGCGAATCGTACTGTCGGCCGACGCGATGGCTAATTCATTCGTGCCAGGCCGATACGCGAGGTCCAGGACGACATCGCTTGTTCGTGCGATGACACTCGTGACGTCGCCCGCGTTGAAATCAATTAATCGCACCTCTCCACTTCGCCCAGGTTGTCCGCAACCGACGGCCAATGTTTGCCCGTCCGATGAGAACGCCAGGGCGAAAACGCGTTGCCCGACATTCTTGATCCGCCGAACGAGTTTCGCGTCCTCGGTATTCCAGATCACCAGCTCATGGTAGCCGCTGGTGACAATCTGTTTTCCGTCGGGCGAGAACGTGGCCGCCGTGATCGGAATCGCTTGGCCGTAGACTTCTGGCGGATCAGCGTACCGGGCCGGTGGGATAACAAGGGCGAGCGACTGGCCGGGGTTTTCGCCATCGAATTTTGCTCCCGCAGCGATCCACTTTTTGATCAATTCGATCTGTTCTGGCGCAAGAGCTTCATTCTCAGCCGGCATTCGTTCCGATTCGTCATCGCTGGTGATGCGGCGAAGAAACTCGCTGACTTGATCCGGCGAAGCTGCGATCGGCAATTCCCCCGAGTCACCTGCTTTTAGTAACTCATCGTAAGTGTCGACACGATAGCCGCCCTCCGCTTTCTTGGGTCCGTGACAGGCAAGGCAGCTGTCAAGCAGTATCGGAGCGATGTCGCTGCGATAGCTAACGGCCGTCGTGTCGTCGCCCAATGACAGATTGCCAAAAAAGCAAAATGCGATCGCAGCAAAAATGTAGATTCGTTTCATAAATCAGATCGGTGTTCGATGAACCAACAACTAGTGTTGAAACAGAAATTCGTCAGTATTGAACAACGCCCAGCAAACATCCTCAACTCCGACGACGGGATCTGGATTCTTACTGCAATGCTCAAGTGCGGCCTTCAACTCGATCTCGGACGGCGGACGGCAAACCGCTGCCAAGTAAATTTCGCTAACCACCTCTTCGACGCCCTTCCCTGTTGCCAAAGACTTGCGAAAACGATTGTTGGCCGCTCGTAGCTTTTCATGGATCATGGGCCCATTGAACAACTCGATGGCCATGCCCAATGTGGAATCGTCGGCTCGTTCGCAGGCACAAACGGTGCTTCGCTCAGGTTGCCCAAACACTTTCAGGAAATCGATTTTTACGACATCCGGTGCGGGCAACTGTGTCGCCAGCGTTCCCGCAGGGAGACTGCCGAATTTTTGCTCGAGTTCTAACGTGCGATTGATCGCATCGAGCAACTGTTCCGCTCCCAGCAAGCGAGGTGCTTGGTGCGAAAAATATTTGGAGTCGTCCTGGTTGTACTCCGTCGTTTGGTAACTTGCTTGATACGTCCGGCTATTTAAGATGACTCGCAACAAGCGTTTTCGGTCGTAACCACTCTCAACGAAGTCTTTTGCCAGGGCGTCCAACAACGTTGCGTTCGACGGAGGATTCGAGTCGCGGAAATCGTCAATTGGGTCGACAATGCCGCGCTCGAATAACTGGCTCCAAATGCGATTGGCTTCGATCCTGGCGAAGTACGGATTGTCCGGATTCACCAACCACTCTGCAAACGCTGTGCGACGGTCGGTATCGTTGGGCGATTCGATACTGCCGACCTGGGGTAACCATGGGGCCATGATTTGACCGGTCCTCGGTTGTGTCACGTCACCAGTGAAGCTGGTGTAGACGAACATCTCGCCGGGACGCTCGGTGTTGCGTCGTTGCACGCGATTGAAAAAGGCACCAAGCCCGTAGTAGTTGTCCTGAGTCCAACGCTCGAACGGATGGTTGTGGCATTTTGCGCACTGCAGTCTCGCACCCAGAAAGACTTGGGAGATCGTTTCCACACATTCGTTCATGTCGGTGGACGTGCGATAAAAATTCGCAGGCGGATTTGCCAATGTGCTACCGGCTCCCGTGAGTAGCTGCTTGGCGAATTCGTCGTACGGCATGTTTTCATGCAACGACTGTTCGACCCAGCGGTGATATTTATAGACTCCTTCGTCACCGACCAACTTGCTGGTCATCTTTAGCAAGTCGCCCCACTTCAACGCCCAGAATTTGGCGTACTCTTCTCGCTGAAGGAGTGCGTCAACGAGTCGTTCGCGTTTGTCTTCACCGGTATCGGCCAAGAATGCGGTCGTTTCATCAATGGTCGGCAGAATGCCCAGTAGGTCCAAACTGACCCGTCGCAAAAATTCATCGTCGCTGCAGGTGTCTGCAGGCAAGTATTGCAGCTGTTGCAGTTTGGCATTCACAAGTTCGTCAATGTAATTATTCGGCTGCGGAGACTTCCATTCAAAGTCATCCGAATTCTCGACGAACATTAGCGGCACGGATTCGATGTACTCCAGCAACCGTACCAAGATCGCAACTTCACCACGCGCGTGTGGCGTCACGAATCCGTTGACGTCAACCGTAGCAACGGACGAGTCGGAAGTTTCGTAGGCGACGAGATGAGTCACATCGCGTTGACGACCATCGGCAAAATGTGCAGTGACTGCGAGTTGCTGACCGCCGTCCTTCACAGCCAATATCTGCTTTTGACTCGGATAGACTTCCAGTTTGGTGATGCGTGCGGAGTCCACTGGGTCTGCCGTGGCGCCGCTGGCAATCCAATCACGCAGGATCTTGTAGGCGGCGTCGTCGGTGTGCAACTGCTTGCCACCACCATGCGCCACTTTCATCAACGGCTTGAGCAGAAGTAGACTCTGTTCGGGATCAATCGGGTTCGTGCGACGGCCAAAGTCTTCACGGATCAATGTCAGCTGATCAAGTTTCATGTCAAAAGCGCGCAGCGACAACCGAAAGCCTCCTTTTCCGCTGGGCGATCCATGACAGGCCCCGGAGTTACATCCCTGTTTGGACAGCGCGACCAATACTTCGGATTCGAATTCGATCTTGCGCGGCGTCGCCATGTTCGAAACACGCGTCGGAATCACATGTCGATTGCTGCCAATTTCGACAATCACCTCCGTTTCTCCATCGGCGATCGGATAAACGACTCCGTCACGCACTTCGGCAATTTGTGGATTGGATGAAGTGAGGCGTGCATGACGAGACCAGTCATGTGGCAAGCCTTGTCGGTTGGTCCCCGTGACCGCCAGTTGTTGTCTGCTCCGAGAGTCGGTGAATATGATTTCGCTCGGGTAAACGACCAAATTCGCCGGATTGTCGGCAAGTGTGGGCAATGGATGTTTCGAGGTGACAGTAAAATCCTGCCCTGTAAATTTGCTGGATGCGCTGAGCGCTAGCTCGTGATCCACATCAAGATCCGCGTCACCAGCGATTTGCAATTCGAATTCTGCTTGGGTTTGATCAGCGGCAATAGTGATTGATTCTGGACCTGTGATGCCGGAGGGCAAACTCGCCAACGTGATCACCACGGGCTGCGGATCACTTCCCTCACGATGTAGATGCACTTCCGTGCGAACGCGCCCGCCGCGAACAAACGGTTCAGCGAAGTTTGTTGTGACGCGAACGGGATCAATCCACTGGATGGGCAAGTGGTACGTTTCGATGCGACCATGGCCATTGAAATCACCGTACACCAGCAGGGGCAAATGCTCCGGTTCCCCGGTGGCTTGTTCGCTACGGGTCAGGGTTAGCGTGTGCGTTTCCTTGTCCACTTTTGTGCTGGCGTTCCAGCCGACCGGCAGTGAACTTGGCAACACATCGACGCCCGTTTTGAACTTGTCTTGAAGTCGTTTGGGCGTCAGTACAGCCGAATGGGAACGCACCGGACGAGCAAACTGCACGGGGGCTGTTGGTTCCATCGTAAACGGCGCAGCCGTTGTCGTTGTGGCGGCGAGTACAATCGTCCCATCTGCCCGTGCCGTAGGAGCAAGCACGAATGGTTCCTTGACGCGTCTCAGGGCATGACTATCTACGAAACAGCCTTGTTCGGGGTTGTCGACAGAGGTCGCACTGATTCGCAGAGCGTCCAGGCTATCCGTCGTCCAACTCTCGTTTGCAGTCAGGTAGATCTTTGCTGCGACGACCTTTGCGGGGATGCGCGGATTCAAGATTCGCACTCCTGATTCAGGGTTGGTCAGTGCGAGGTCGATCTCGCCGTCGTAGCCAAACCGCGAGATTTGCAGATCCAGAGCACATGCGCCGTGCCCGGGTTCAATCATGAATTCTTCCCGAGCGCTTGCGTCTGCTTTGAGTGCGACAGTGAATGTCCCAGACAGAGCGCACTGAATGTAGTAACTGAATCGATTGCCTCCGCGTTTCAATAAATCAGTCACTTCCAATCGATAGTCACCGTCGTCGGAAAAAGTGGCGTCGAAGCTCCACTCGTCAGCGTCGGTGACTTTCGTCTCGGCGATCTTGGCCCCCGCAGCATCGAATAACTGCATCTGTAAGAGTGAGGGACTACCGAGGCTTCGCGTTTTCGCCGCGAAGCGAGCGACTTGCCCTTTGGCACCGCGGATGAGATAGCTGTCGACTTCTCCCGGTTGCTGCAACCGACCGTTGATGCCAATCGGTAACGTCAAACAGTCGTTCGATGCTGTCTCAGCGATTTGCGGAGCCGGGCTGTGATAGAGCGGTACCCAGCTGGATGATTTTCCATTGTCGAATCGAGCTTGAACGTGAATGGTACCTCGATCTTCTGCGGGAACTTGGATCTCGCGTGCAGGCAAATGTTCTGCATCCGGTCCAGTGAAGGAGATCTCTGTCGTTTCGCCGCTGCGCGTAGCCAGCGGATAACTTTGATCGATGATCGGGAAATCCCCGATTCGCAATTGATAGAGTGCGCCGCCGGCCGAGTTGCGGCTATCGTGAATCTCGATCCAGTAGTCACCTTCCTCGGCAAATTCATAGCTGAACCGACAATCGGGGCCGACCGAAGTGTCGTCGACTTGAACCAGCGTCTCTCCGGCAGCATTCAGCAGACGAAGCACCGGGTCCATTGCCGAGCGAAGTTGTTGAGTATGGACTTCGACAGCAATTCGCTGCCCTCCAGTCACGTGGATTCGATAGAAATCGCTGGCCGATGCATCGCAAACACCCTCGACCGTTGATTGCGATGAGAGCTGCTGTGCAGTAGCGAGCGAATGATTGTTGCCACTGTCATCGACCGCATCCAAATCATCGACAAACAAGGTGTGCGGTTTGACAGCACCCGTGGCTGTCGCCAGCCAAAGACTCATTGGTCCAAGGGGTGCGTCCTCGGATAAAGTCAACGCAACCGTGGCTTGAGTCGGCTCAATGTTTGAAATCTTCCAGTCCGCGGACAGATCACTCGACGTTAACCGTAGCGAGTCATTCAAGTCGGTTCCTTGAATCACCAACTGGATTGTTTGTCCCGGCTTACAGGTTCGCGGCTGGACCGTGGTGATCGTCTGGGCAGTAACGTGAAGCGATAAACACAACCACGCGAGGCTTGCACAGCAGATCGTGAGTGTTTGATTTCGCATGGATTCCATTCGGTTGGAAGGAGAGGTGCCCGTGATTTTCCGGACGTCGTCACACGAGTAGTTCATGCAAAACTCTCCCTGAAGTGATTCGGTGTGGTCGCTCTTCTCGATCCAGCAGAGCGGTTTGTGTCGGCAGTCCCATCGCATGCAGGATAGTGGTGGCAAAATCTTGTGGTGTGACTGGATCCGACGCGGGGTAGGCAGCATGTTTGTCACTTGATCCATAAACCATGCCGGGCCGGATCCCGCCGCCCGCTAAGATCCCGCTGTAACAGAACGGCCAATGTTCTCGCCCGGCATTGTTCGCGGTAATCTGTGGCTTGCGGCCGAACTCACCGACCCAGGCAACAATGGTCTCGTCCAACAAACCGCGATCTTCTAGATCCGTCAAAAGTGCCGACAATGCTCTGTCGGCCGGCGGAATCAAGTCGTTCTTCAAACGATTGAAATTGTCTCCATGCGTGTCCCAGAAATTCTTTCCGTCGTTGTGCCAATTCACTGAGATCAACGGCACTCCATGCTCGACCAATCGCCGAGCCATCAAGACACATTGACCGTGAACGTTGCGACCGTAACGTTCGCGTGTCGCATCGCTTTCTTGAGTTAAATCAAACGCCGACCGCACGTTGCCCGATCCGATCATCTCCATCGCCCGCGATTGGTGGTTCCCGTAAGATGCCGCGCCGAGCGAGCGATGTAACGCCGCACGCTGGGCATCCAGCGTTTTCAACAGTTCCACTCGCGATTCCAATCGGCCGATACCAATGTCAGCTGGCAGGGAAAGTCCTTGCGGGTGCCAGTTTGGATCATTCAGATCGCCGTCGAGCAACATGCCGTCGTAGGCGGATCCCAGCCAGCCACCGTGCTGTCCGGGAGCTTCACCACCTGGTGCGGCAGGATGAAACGCTTTCCAGGGCATCGCAACAAAAGAGGGCAAGCCATTGGTGGTGGGGCGAAGCTTTGATACCAGTGCGCCCAAATGGGGAGAGTCCTTCGCACTTGGTGGATCGGCATCGCTCTTGAGCACCGGCGCGAGCTGGCCAGTGAGAGTCGCATGACCACTCGATAAATGAGCGGGATCGTCGTGCGTCAGAGAGCGAATGATCGCTAGCTTGTCTGTGATCGATGCGAGCCCAGTGAAGTGCTCGCAGATGTGAGTGCCGGGAACCTTGGTTGAGATCGGATTGAAATTGCCGCGAACCTCCGTCGCCGCATCGGGTTTCATGTCGAACGTATCAAGCTGGCTGGGACCGCCCCACATGAATAAAAAAATGCATGCCTTGGCACGCTTCTTGGGCAAGCTCTGTCCGTTTTCTCGTGCGAGTTCTTGTGCGACGGCCAATCGCGATTGGAGATCACCCCAGCCAAGCCCGAGCGCCGAAAGGGAGCCCGCCTGCAACACTTGCCGGCGGCTCATGCGACTGGATCGTCGAAATTCGCGGCAGCCCGATGGCTTGCTCGTATCACGAACTGGCATGGTTGATTGGGTGGGATTAAACGGAGGGACTCTAGCGGGACAGCGCCAACAAGCGTTGTTTTATTGGTATTCGACGATCGTTTGCTAAATCAAACCGGCGATGGGTTCGCCGTGATAAATGTGGTGAGGTCGATTTTCTGCGTCATGCCAAGCTGCGGTGGCTGGGATTCCCAGCGCGTCGTAGATGGTGGCTGCGAAATTTTCCGGCTTGACGGGTTGCTCGTCCGGATACGCACCGTGTGCGTCGGATTTGCCAACCACGTTTCCACCGTGGATTCCTCCGCCGGCAAACAACACCGATTGGACGGCGCCCCAGTGATCGCGGCCTGGCAGTTGGTAGTGTTTCTCAAGCAGTGTGATTTGCGGTGTACGACCGAATTCTCCGGCCACCACGATCAGTGTCTCATCCAATTCGCCAGTCGAATGCAAATCGTCGAGCAATGCCGAGAGGGCTTGGTCGGTTGGCGGAAATAAGTTGTTCTTCAAGTGAGGAAACGCATTGCCGTGTGTATCCCACGTTTCATCGTTGCCTAGATTTACCTGTACCAGGCTGACTCCTGAGCCGACCAATCGCCGCGCCATCAGCAGCGACCAGCCGAACGAGTTGTGCCCGTAACGATCAAGGTGCTTTTCGTCCGCGTTCGTTACGTCCAGTGCCTGGTGCACCGAGGATTCGGTCAACAAGGATACAGCTCCCTGCCGCAGTCGATCGAAATTTTCGACTTGAGCGTACGACGCGAGATTCTCACGCTGGCGATTCAGTGATTCCAACAGCGCCAGTCGGCCGTTGATGGCCTGCATGCCGAGTCCGTCTGGCAAAGAAAGCTGAGGTGCTTGAAACAGGCGACCGTCCGGCTTGCCGCGATCTTGATGATCGAACGCGAACTTCGGAAACGCGCCATAGGAGGTGTTGTGGAACGGCGAAGCTTCGATCATCCACGGGTCATATTGTGCCCCCATCGCACCGGCATGTTGACCAGGGATCACGCGTCCGCTGCTGTGCACGAGTCGCTCGGGAAGAACGACTGCTGTCGGCAAATTGTTTTGCTGTTTCTCCCGCATCGCGTAACCGGTTACCGCAGCAATCGACGCACGATCGGATCGACTAGGATTGTTCGGACTGAATCCCGTCGGCAATTCGGAATGCCCCGTCAGCATGATGTGATGGGCGGCGGAATGTTCGTTGGAGCTGTGCGTTAGCGAACGGCACAGCGACCACAAGTTGCTTCGTTCAGCGAGTTTCGGCAAATGTTCGCAAATTTGCAGCCCGGGAGTCCTCGTCGCGCGAGGCCGGAATTCACCGCGGATGTTGTCCGGTGCATCCGGCTTCATATCGAAACTGTCGTGCTGTGACAGTCCGCCGGAAAGAAAAATGAAGATGCACGATTTGGCTTTACCACTGGGCTGACTGCCCTCCGACGCAGTCGCTTGGCGCAACCCAACCAGATGATTCATCCCGAGTCCGAGAATGCCAATCGCGCCGGCTTGCAACGCGTCACGACGCGAACACCTGGAGTGTTGCCATGCGGATCGCGATTTGTCAGCGGGCTGATCACTCATGCCGACGCTCCCGTGTACAGATTCGAGATGACGTTGCCGTTGAGTAGACTGTGGGGACGATCGAGCGGATCATTCAAGGTCGCACCCGAATCAACACCAAGTGCATTGAAGATCGTGCTGCAAAGATCGGCTGGTGACCACGAATTCGTCACCGGGTAAGCCGCTTGGGCGTCCGTCTGGCCGATCACTTGGCCGCCCATGATTCCTGCTCCGGCAAACAATCCGGAATAGGCGTGTGCCCAATGGTCGCGGCCAGGAATGGTTTGGCCGGGCAACGTGGTGACTTTTGGAGTCCGTCCAAATTCACCCATCACGATCAACAGTGTGTCATCCAGCAAACCGGTCCCCATTAAGTCATCCGTGAGCGCCGCCAATCCTTGATCGAGTTGTGGAAGCAGCGTGTTCTTGAGTTTTCCCCAGTTGTCGACGTGCGTGTCCCAGGTTTGCACGATCCCCATCGTTGCCTGGACAACGGGGACGCCAGCTTCGATCATGCGTTTAGACAACAGCAATGATTGACCGAACTTGTTGCGACCATAACGATCTCGTGTTTCCTCAGACTCGCGATTGATCTCAAACGCTTGCGTCAATTTGCCGGAAGTGAGCAAGCCAAAGGCAAGGGCTTGTTGGTCGCGGAGAGATTCTGTTTCTACACCGGTCAACCTGCTGCGACCACTGTTCATTTCATCGAGTAATTGTCGTCGCGATTGGAGTCGCCCCGTCGAGATTCCGTCTCGCATCGTGAGCGCTTGCATCCGAAAATCTTTGTCATTCGGGTCGCCATTGATTTGCCAGGGGTCATGTTTCGCGCCCAGAAAACCTGAATGCTGACCGGGCCAAGTTAATGGACCTTCGATCAAATAGTTCGGTAACGAGACACCCGTAGGCATGCCATCGCCGCGCGGGCGAATGAAATCCAAGGCTGAGGCATAATTAGGAAAATCGCTACGTGTTTCGACGCGATCTAAATCGGATCCACCGCGTGGCAGGGGCGTGGGGCGACCCGTCAGGGCCACATGCGTCGCCAGTAAATGATTGTGTTCGCGATGCGCGAGCGTACGCACGATGGCCCATCGATCTGTCTGTTGGGCAAGTTTCGGCAAGTGCTCGCAAACCGCCACGCCGGGAATCGTGGTTGAGATTGGCGTAAACTCACCGCGAACTTCCGCCGGTGCATCTGGCTTGGGATCGAGAGTATCAAGCTGGCTTGGACCACCACTTAGCAGCACGATCAGCACCGACTTGGCTTTCCCAAAACCAACTGGCTTTGCGGACATTGGCTCACCGGCCAGCGAAATTCCTTTGGGCAGCGAGGCTCCGACGACACCCGCCGCAGCGGCGCGCAGCAAACCTCGGCGATCCAATCCATAGAGAGGCTTAAGCATGGGCGATGACCCAGTAGGGCAGGTTTTTAGGCGGGCAGGCATTCACAGGCGGGACGCTTATTCTACACGAAACCTACACCAGTGACGTGGGCGGATACCAACCGTCTATTTTCCTGCCCTTTTTTGGCGAGTATGCTCACCTTCGACGCCGAACTGCTGACGCCATCGTCCACTCAACAACAAGCACTATGAATCGACACCCACATTCCATTGGACACATCAACGTTGTGATTGGCGTTGCGTTCTCATTGCTCCTACTTCTCTTCGAAGTCCCTGCGATCTCTCAGGGCGACTATCCGCTTCGAGATGCCGTTGAATGCAACCCGCGTGGTGGCGTGCCCAATTTTTCGGCAAAGCTGCTCGAAAAAAACGATGTCAAGATCGCGTATCTTGGCGGCAGCATCACTGCAGCTCCCGGTTGGCGGGTTCAGTCGCGGCAATGGTTCCAGCTGCAGTCTCCCGATGTCACTGTCCATGAAATTCCAGCGGCCATCGGAGGCACTGGTTCCGATCTCGGAGTTTTCCGACTTCAGAACGATGTACTGCGACATCAGCCTGATCTTCTGTTTGTGGAGTTCGCGGTGAACGATGGCGGCGCGGCCCCCGCACAGATTCAAAAAGCGATGGAAGGAATTGTGCGGCAGGCGTGGCGTGCTGATTCAAGCCTTGACATCTGCTTCGTTTACACCGTCAGCGAGCCGGTGATGGGCGATTTGCGCGCAGGGAGGATGCAGCGTTCTGCGAGCGCGATGGAAGAAGTGGCCGACCATTACGGCATTCCGTCGATCCATTTTGGCGTCAAGGTTGCCGAGCTCGAAAAGGCCGGAAAGTTAGTGTTTCAAGCGGCGAAACCAGACAACATCCAGGATTTCACGCCGATGGTCTTTTCGACTGATGGGGTGCACCCTCACGTTGAAACGGGCCACCAGATTTACACTCAGGCAATCGCTCGCTCATGGCCGGCGATTCTGGATGCCAGTGGAGAACCGCAGGCCCACGAAGTACCGGAACCGTTGCGAGCGGATCACTGGGAACTGGCAAGGCAGATTGCAATTGCTCCCGATATGTTGATTGGAGATTGGCAGCGACTGCCCGCAGATCATTCCCTGGCGAAGCGATTCAGCCGCAATCTGCCAGAACTTTATCAGGCAATGGCCCCGGGAGCAGCTCTCGAATTTACATTCGAGGGCACGACCGCTGCCGTATTCGATTTAGTCGGCCCAGATGGAGGCCAGGTGTCGGTGGAGTTAGACGGTGGTGCTCCCAGAACACGCAATCGAATCGACGGGTACTGCACTTACCATCGGATCAGCAAACTGGCTGTGGCAACCGAGATGCCGAATCAACGTCACACCGTTCGTGTCATCCTGACTCCTGAACAATTAGACAAGCGAAACATCCTGTTTGAACGCAATCGTATCGACTTTGATCAACACAGCGACAAATATACTGCACACACTTGGTACGCCGGATCGTTGCTGATTCTGGGCCAGATGATTCCCAACGAATCAAAGTAGATTCTTGTTTGCCTTGCGATGTGGCGATACTGCAACTCACCTTACTCGGAAGCGAAAATGCACCATTTGCTATTTTCTTCAGTTTGTTTGAGCGTGCTCAGCTGTTGCAGTGGTTTCGCCAGGGAGCCGCCCCAACCAACAAACTTTATCGTCATCTTTTGTGACAATTTGGGCTATGGGGACATCGAGCCTTTTGGTTCGACATTGCATCGCACCCCCAATCTCAACCGGATGGCTCGAGAAGGTCGAAAGTTCACCCATTTCTATGTGACGGCAGGCGTTTGCACTCCCTCGCGATCCTCCCTGATGACCGGGTGCTATTCGCAGCGGGTCGGCATGCACTTCAATCCGCGTGACGGTTGGGTCTTGCGCCCGCTTTCACCGTACGGTCTCAATCCGGAAGAAGTCACCATCGCGGAAGTGCTGAAACAACGCGGTTATGCCACGGGCATCGTCGGCAAGTGGCATCTGGGCGACCAACCGCGTTTTTTACCGACGCGGCAAGGGTTCGATTGGTTCTTTGGTGTTCCCTATTCGGATGATATGACGCAGCGGGTCTGGCAAGACGGTTCGAAGTGGCCACCGCTGCCGCTGATGGAAAACGAGTCGGTCATCGAAGCGCCGTGCAATCGCAATGCGCTGACAAAGCGATACACGCTTCGCGCGGCACAATGGATCAAAGAGCACCAGAACGTGCCGTTCTTTCTGTACTTCCCACAAGCCATGCCAGGGAGCACTCGAACGCCCTTTTCCAGTCCTGAATTTCGCGGCAAGAGTTCCAATGGACCGTGGGGCGATGCCATCGAGGAACTCGATTGGTCGACGGGATATCTGTTGGATCAACTGGTCGAACTAGGAATCGACGAGCGCACGTTGGTGATCTGGACATCCGACAATGGTGCGCCGATCATGCCGAACCTTGATGATCTTAGTCGCGGCTCGAACCGTCCCCTGCATGGACGCGGATACACGACCGCCGAAGGTGCCTTTCGTGTTCCCACGATCGTCTGGCAACCGGGTAATGTTGCCGCAGGAACGGTTTGCGATGAACTCGCGACGACGATGGACCTACTGCCGACATTCGCCCAGTTGGCTGGCGCTCCGCTACCCACACGCAAGATTGACGGACACGTGATCACCAGCCTGTTGTATGCACAACCGGGTCAGACTCCAGCGACTCCATATGACGCATTCTTTTACTACGATCAGCGACAGCTTCAAGCGGTTCGCAGTGGGCGCTGGAAGTTATTCCTGCCCGTGAAACCGACCCGTCATCCGCACTTTGATGCCAATCATCCGCCGCAAGTTTTACTGTTTGATGTTGTCGAGGACATCGAATGCAAACGCAACGTTGCGGCGGATCATCCAGCGGTCGTCGCACAGTTGATGAAGTTCGCGGAGGTCGCTCGCAAGGACTTGGGCGATGGTGATGCGATTGGCGAAGGTCAGCGAGCGCCGGGAAAAGTGCCCGACGACAAAGTGCAGCCACAACTCCTTCAGCGTTGAACATCGCCGAAGTGCTGGGCAATTGTGCCGCGCAGCCCGGGTCAGGTTTGGGTGATTGATTCCATTCGTACTCTCAAAGTGTCATAGCCAATTTCGCGACTATATTCGATTTCGCGTTCGACACCGGGCACCGCTTCAAGTATTTCGATTCGCGCGACTTCGTCGACCAAGGTCTGTAGAAAACTTCGCACTACCAATCGAGCGTGCGCCGCACCTTGACACAAATGCTGTCGATAACCAAACGACACATGAGGATTCGGACGCCGATCCAAGCGAATTTCTTCGGGGTTTTCAAAAACGGTTTCATCGTGATTGGCCGACGCCCAGCACAACCCGATGCGATGATCCGGCGGTACGGTCACACCGTGAATTTCTGCTCCCGTTGGACACACACGCCCGATTTGGGTTAGCGGCATGTAGACACGAAAAAATTCTTCACTCGCCAACACAATCCGGCGTGGATCCTCGCGAAGATATTCGAGTGCTTCGGGTTTCCAACCGAAGAAGGCGACGATGGAAGTCAATGTATGAATGATCGTGTCACGGCCCCCGGCAAACGCGAGATTTGCAAACCCCATGCATTCGTCACGCGTCAACGGACGTCCGTCAACGTCAGCAGTAACCAAAGCGCTGAAAAAATCATCACCTGGATTGGCTTGGGCCAGATCAAATCGCTCGTGCAGATATTCCTCCAGTACGTTTCCTTTCTTGAATGTGCCGCTGGTCACCTTGAAAACGTGAACGCCCCAATCCATCCAAATACGAGCTTCGGTCGCGGGGACGTTTAGCAGATGGGTTAAAGCTTCCGATTGAATCGGCAGTGCCAAGTCAGCGGTCGCTTCCCATTCGGGGCGACCGATCAATTCAAGTACTTTTTGTCTCGTTAGAGATTCAATCGCTGCGATGACTTCAGGCTGCTTGGCACGGCGAAAAAAGGGCTCGGTCAGGGCACGGAATTTCGTATGTTCCGGAGGGTCCGTTTCGATCGGCAACTGCCGCATCGTTCGGACCTCTTCTTCACGAGGAATCGGTACTCGAAAGGGCGCATCGGAACTGAATGTTTCCCAATCCGCCGCCGCAGATTTGACATCGGCGTGCCGCAATAGCATTGTGATCAACTCGCCATTGAAGGGGCACTGCATCACCCCGTCATTGCGTCGGGCGTTTTGAAACGGATCGACGCTCAACGTTTTGGGGACACTCATACAGTTTCCTTCGGACGGATGCCCACCAGCGAATCGTGCTGAACAGGCGTCATGATTTTGGAGGCAACAAAACGTCCCCGAATTCGATTGGGACTTTTTTCACTTTAACCGGTGGGCCGGTTCTCTGGGCCCGCGGTTCGCTGCGGATAGGGGGAAATGCAGTCACTGTTCGGCCGCACGCACACTGATGGCGAAAGCTAGAATGGCGTCGTCGTTTCAGTACTCCTACTCCAAAAGGCTGTTCATGTCCGTTCGAATTTTCGCCGCTCTGGTTTTGGCCGTCTGTTCCATCAGTGCCCACGCGCAAGTCGCGACGGACGAGAAGGGTGATGCCGAAAAGGCTCGGGAGTTGTCAAAACGGGTGATGATTATCCAACGGCTGACCATGGACACCACGATGGCTGAACAATTGGAGCTTGCTCCAGATCAGCGGAAAAAAATGCTGATCGCCAACGAACGTTTCCAAGATGCAACCAGGGAATTGTACGGCAACCGCAGGGACAAACCATTCGACGCAGAGGCTTATAACACCTTGGCAAAAAAGTTCTTCACGGAGGCGGAAGCAGGTCTCACTGAAAGACAACGAGAGAAACTCGCGGAGCTTGAAATCAAACCACGTCAAAGTGCTGCCCCTGCTTTCTCGAGGGAAAAGATGCAGGAACATCAAAAGCTGCAATCTGTGATGCGAGAATTTCAGCGTCTTTCCTACGATCGTGAACTAGCCGAACAATTGGAGGTCACGGCTGAGCAACGTGTTGAGATTCGTGAGGCTCAACGGAAATTCATGGAAGCGCAGCGGGAACAGATGAAATCCGCTGCCGATGGTAGCGGAGGATTTGATTTAGAGCAGTACAATCAAAAGATGGAATACCTGATGATCGAAGCCCAAGACATTCTGACGCCCGAGCAGATTGAAATCCTGTCGAAATCAGCCAAACTGAAACGGCTGAAATCGAGCTATGGAGACGAATTCGGCATGATCATCGGATTGGCGGACGACTTTGAAATGGACGAACAGGACAAAGCCAAGCTCAGGGAAAAAGTTCAAGAGGCTCGAATGGAGTACTACGACACAATCGAACAACTGAAAGTGGACACTCTGGAGAAGATCGTCAGGACGCTTCCTGCCAAACATCGAGAAGAAGCGAGGGAAGCAGCGGAGAGTTTCTTTAAAGAGGACGCAAAGCGTCGTCAACAACGAGAGCGGATCGAATCAATGCGTGCTGCCGCACCCACCAGGTAGCAGCCCAGGCCAACTCCAGGCGTTTGGCTGGTCGATGCGGTGCCGGTCAACTATTTGACGTTCCCCAAGTGAGCCGGCCATGAGCAGACTTGAAGTCGTAAAAGACGATTTACTTGATCAGGACGTGGACGGATCGTCATTGTTCAATTCGAATAACATCTCAGCAATGAATCGCGACGCCATCATCGGATGCGTCTTGGGAACCGCGATCGGTGATGCGTTGGGGCTTCCCTACGAAGGCGTCTCGCCACAACGGGCTCAGCGACTGCTGGGACCTCCGGATCGCAATCGATTCTTTTTTGGACGCGGCATGGTTTCGGATGACACCGAGCACACTTGCATGGTGGCTCAGTCGTTGATTGAAGCACATGATGATGTGGACATATTCACAAAGCGATTTGCGCGGCGCCTGCGGTGGTGGATTCTTGCTCTACCGGCAGGAGTTGGCAAAGCGACCGCGCGGGCGGGAGTCAAATTGTGGGTGGGGGTGAAACCGAAGCATGCGGGCGTCTTTTCCGCAGGCAACGGACCGGCAATGCGTGCGGCAATCATGGGTGCAGCGATCGACGATGTTCCGCTGATGCTGGAAATGGTGCGCGCATCTTCACGACTGACCCACAGCGATCCCAAAGCCGAATACGGAGCAATCGCCGTGGCGCTGGCGGCGAAGCACTCGCGCGACCACGACGCCGTCGATGCGAACCTTTGGCTCGCGCAAGTTGTCGATGCAATCGGAGACGAAGGCGAAGAACTGGCCAATCTGCTTCGCAAAGCAGTCGAGAGCGTCCGAGTCGGTGATCCAACGAAGGCGTTTGCGAAAATCTTGGGGCTGGAGAAAGGTGTCACCGGATACACGTATCACACCGTGCCAGTCGCGATTCATGCTTGGCTCTCGCACCCGAAGGACTTTCCACAGGCCGTCACCACAATGATCGGGTGTGGCGGTGACGCTGACACAACCGCTGCGATCGTCGGCGGGATTGTTGGCACAGGCGTTGGTCGAACGGGTGTTCCCGATGAGTGGATTGATGGTCTGTGGGAATGGCCACGCAGTGTGACATGGATGTGTTCACTCGGTGAATCGTTGGCCGACTCGATCGACGGGAAACCGAACCACAAGGTTCCCTCCATCAATCCGCTCAGTGTACTCGTTCGAAATCTGCTGTTTCTTTTCGTTGTCCTCTTTCACGGTTTCCGCCGCCTTGCCCCGCCATACTGATGTCCGTTGAAACAGGAAGCATCGACCGCAACGAAATCGAAGCGAATCTCCGCCTGCATGTCGATCGGCTTGCGGGGCTGATCGGAGTACGCACGTTGGCAAGACCGAAGACGATCAAGGCGACCATTGGTTATATCGAAGGTCAGTGGGCCGAGATGGGATACACGACTGTCCGCGAGTGTTACGACGCGCTCGGCGATGAAGCCACAAACCTGGTCGTTGAGCAACCCGGAATGAAACGTGCCGGCGAGATCGTATTGCTGGGGGCTCACTACGACACCGTATTTTCAACACCCGGCGCCGATGACAATGCTTCGGCAGTGGCGGTCATGTTGGAAGTCAGTCGACTGCTTAGTGAACACACCGGCCGGCGGACCGCTCGCTATGTCGCGTTCGCTTGTGAAGAGCCGCCGTATTTCAACGTCGATGCGATGGGCAGCCAGCACCATGCCCGCGAGTCACGTCGCCGCGGCGACAACATCGTTGGAATGCTCTGTCTGGAAATGGTCGGCTACTATTGCCTGACAAAAGACTCGCAAGCCATCCCACCGGCGATCCCAAAATGGATGCACCGGTTTTTCCCCAATCGAGGCAACTTCCTTGCCGCCGTTGGCAACATGCCGTCATGGAAACTGAATTGGCACTTCCGCCGCGGATTCAAACGCGGAACACGGCGGATGCCATTGTTCTCAATCTGCCTGCCCGAAAAAATCAACGAAATTCGGCTTAGCGACAACAGTTCTTTCTGGGATCAGGGTTATCCCGCATTGATGTTGACCGACACCAGCTATCTGCGCAATCCAAACTACCACCGAGCAACTGATACTCCTGACACTCTCGACTACCCACGCATGACCGAAGTCACCCTTGGTGTCGCCTCAGCCATGCGGCGGCTGCTGCGGTAGCAGGAATCACTCACGTGCAGACGAACGCACCGCCGATTTGGCAGTGTTCAGTTCAATAAAGCTTTTCGGTTGTGGATCTTGTTAAAGTTCTTAAACAGGTAGCTTCTTCGATGCCGCCCATCGCAGTCGTATCCCAGTCAGTGGCAGTGTTTCGCTGTGGCGTTTGCTCGCGACACCTTCCCGCCGACCGAACGGTCAGCCTCTCACGGCCGATGAGGCATCCCCCTCACTTGCAAGTCAATCAATCCCCGGTGATTTTGCGAGGAGCTCGCCATGCGGTCGATCAACTCGTTTGTTTTCAAACGACAGACCAGTAGCATTTCCCGGTCGTGTGGTTGCCGGTTACGATGGTGTTGTCGCTTCACCCCTTCGCCACGGGGGCATTTACAGGTTCTTTGAGACGTCATGAAAGCCGCCACGATCAGCCAGTTGAAGAAGGAACTCGTCAAGCTCGATCACGAGGATTTGCTTGATGTGTGTGTTCGATTGGCCAAGTTCAAAGTCGAGAGCAAAGAGCTGCTGACGTACTTGCTGATGAAAGCCGACGACGAGATTGGTTACGCCGAAGAACTGTGCGACGAAATTGACCGGCAACTAAACGTGCCCGGCAAAATCCACAAAAAGACGCTTCGCAAAGTCGTCCGTTGGATGGACAAGTCGCTGCGGTTCTCCGGTGAAAAGGAAACTGAGTTGCAGGTGCGAATCCACTTTTGCCGGCGGATCAAGGACAAGCGAATCAGCTTCGGCGGCTGCCGTGTCAGCGAGAACATGTACGCCACGCAGCGAAAGAAGATTGACAAGGCGATCGACAAAGTTCATCCCGATTTGCAATTCGACTACAACCATCAGCTCTCGGGGCTCTGAAACCGCGCCGACCTTTACTCTTGCCGACGTGCTCGATCCCAAACGCTGCCCCTTTCGTTTGGTTCTTCATCGACATCGACATCGACATCGACATTGTTCTTGCCTTTCCGCTGGTCGAAGCTGATGGAATTTAGGTACAGCCGCTCGACCTTGGCCCGCGCCCAGTCCGCTTTGCGAAGAAACTTCAGGCTGCTGTTGATGCTCGGCTCGTATTGAAAGCAGTGGATATTGATCCGATCCCCGAGTCGGTCCCAACCGTACTCGGCGACCAAGTATTCGAGGATGGCTTTGAGCGTGATTCCGTGCAGCGGATTGTTGGGCTGAGATTGATTCATCGCGGTGATTGAGCTTTGATTTGATTCAGTCGACTACGAGCGGTGCCCCGTCGCATCAGTCGTTTGGTATGCAGGAGCTGGGCCAATTCGGCGCGAGACGCATTGTCCAGTGCGTCTTGCGTTCCCTCTGCGAAATCGGCTGACCTGAGCAAGGATACCTGCAAAGTTCGGAATGGGAGAATGTAGAGCATTGCGGTGTCATTTAACAGCGCTGTGACGTTGGCTGTGATGGCAAACTCGCTCTGCAACGATCGCTCGACGGTTCTCTTGGGTGGGTTAGAATGCCTGTCTGCACGGTTTCTGTGGCAGGCTGCGGTGTTCAGTGATGCAAGTGTTAGGAGATAGGAGCAAGCGTTGACAAAACGAGAAATCGATCAAAAGGCGGCAATCATGATTGTCATTGAACACTTTGGTGATATTCCGCCAGGCACGAAGTGTTCTGCAGTGTTCTTTGACACGGAGAGGATTCGCCGGGAAAAGGAGTTCCACGCAAAATTGTACAGTGAGAACGGTGTACATGATCTGGCGATCCTTCAAGCGATGGTTGCCGCCAATGTGCCTGACGAACCCTATTGGTTGGTCTCCCTAAAGCCAGGCGAGGGTGCGTCTGGAGGTGTGACTCGCCTGCACAGAGTGGACGACCGAACCGGGAAGATTCTTGCTGATCCAGCCTGAAAAATGTCGGACACATTTTAAAGCCGACGATCTTTCACGCGATTCCTCAAAGTTGGCAAAAGAATGAAACTCAGGAGCGGAGTGGAAAAATGAATGGGCGAACGAAGGGTTTTGAGGCGGTGGTAGAGAACAAACAGCACGGCGATTGAATTTGCATAAAGCCATTTTTCTGCCCTCACCACCCTCTCAGATACAGCGATTCCCGGCCCGATTTGGCATGACGGGCACGTTGAACAGAAATTTTGGAACGTTTTCTGTAACAATTTGGACTTTCGTGTGGGTATCTCATGGAGGCAAATATTGCAGGGTCCAGAAACACGACCGTCATTGATCGGCAAGCTACGCGATCCGGCATCCCATGATGCTTGGGCGGAGTTTGTAAGTCTGTATCAGCCGATTGTGTATCGAGTTGCTCGTCAGCGTGGGCTGCAGCATGCGGATGCTGAAGATTTAATTCAGGATGTGTTTGCGACCGTTGGTCGTAAAGTTGGCGAATTTGATTTTCAACATGGCGGATCATTTCGCGGCTGGCTGATGAAGATCGCACGCGATTTGGTCGTCAACAAACTGACTCGTGGACCCCGCGACATTGGCAGTGGCGATTCAGACGTCCACGTGATGTTGGGACAGCAGTTAGACCAAAATAAAACGCTATCGCTGCTGAGAGTTGAACATCAAAGAGCGTTGTTAGCTCGAGCCGCCGAGAGAATGCGTGATTCAGTCAGCCGACCCACCTGGGATGCGTTTTGGTTAACGGCGGTCGAAGGAAATTCGATCGCACAAGTCGCTGAAAGACTTGGGAAAACCGAAGGAGCGGTTCGCGTCGCTCGCTGTCGCGTTTTGGCACAACTACGAAAAGAGGTACAGTCTGATGATTGCCCGTTTTCATTATGACCGCCAGACATTGGGCCGCTTTGTCAATGAAGAAGGCGGCATTGAAACCGCCGAGATTACTTCCCACATTGAAGAATGCGAGCTTTGTCAGGCGAGGCTTGAATCATTGTTCGCTGACGGACTGACCATGGATGTTGCCGGAGAATTGTTGCGAGATCCCATCGTGGACATTGGCAAAAGTCCTGTGTGTCCGGATCAAGAAAAGATTCGAGCGAATCCCGCGACGTTCCTACAACCCACCGAGCATCCGGGTTCTCTAGGACGTTTCGCCCGCTTTGAGATCATGGAGATTCTTGGCCGCGGCGGGATGGGGATTGTGATGCGCGGCTACGACACGTCGCTCGATCGACACTGCGCCGTGAAAGTGCTGGCACCTGAACTGGCAACCAGCGCGGCGGCGAGAAAACGATTTTCGCGGGAAGCCAAGAGTGCGGCAGCTGTCGTGCATGCTCACGTCGTGCCGATTCAAACGGTCGATGAGCATGCCGACCTGCCGTATCTGGTCATGCCAGTCGTGGGAGGCAAAAGCCTGCAACAGCGAGTCGAATCCGACGGTCCGTTGTCTCTCATCGAAACCGTTCGCATTGCGATGCAAGTCGCCGAAGGCTTGGCCGCCGCGCATGCGCAAGGGCTCGTTCACCGCGACATCAAGCCAGCGAATATTTTGCTTGAAAACGGCGTTGAGCGAGTGCAAATCACCGACTTCGGTTTGGCCCGCGCCGTTGACGACGCCAGCATGACGCGCAGCGGTGTGATCGCAGGCACCCCGCAATACATGTCGCCCGAACAGGCTCACGGCGATGAGATCGACCATCGTAGTGATCTGTTTTCGCTCGGCAGTGTGATGTACTTCATGCTCACCGGCCGCAGCCCGTTCCGAGCGGAAACCACAATGGGCGTGCTCAATCGGATCGGCAACGACCAGCCTCGTTCCCTGCGGAGCATCAACGCCGGAGTTCCCGACTGGATGGAACAGATTGTCGGCAAGCTACTTTCTAAGTCACCCGAAGATCGCTATCCGGCCGCCACGGATGTCGCAACACTGTTGCAAGAGTGGCACGCCCACTTGCAGCAACCGGAGATCGTCGTCCGTCCTAGCGAACCGACGGCGCCAGTTGCGGGTCCCGCAACCCTACCGATACTCGCAGCAAGTGGCGGCCGGTCACGAATCTACGGCTTGCTCGTCGCCCTGTCCTTGTTCGGCGTCTTTGCTCTAGCGGGCATATTGATCGTGTTGGAACTGAAAAAAGGCACGCTGACGATTGAGTCGGAAGTGGATGATGTCGCGATCCGAATTGTGAAAGGCGATGAAACCGTCAGACAATTGACCGTCAACCAATCGGGAGAAACAGTTCGAATCTCGGCGGGGAACTATGTGGTTAAAATCGATGGACCCACCGACGGGATAGACATCGAGAACGGTCATGTTTTGATACATCGTGGTGATCGAGAAATCGCCAAAATTGTACGTTCTGATGTCTCGGTTCAGAATCCACTTTCCGGATCGCTTCAACCAATTGAAATCGCCATCGGTGAATCTCAATTCGCCGAAGGTGATCAGATAGAAATACAAACGGTGACATCGTCAGGGGACGGGTTTGAGGTCGGAGCAACGGTGACGGTCAAAGGAGTGTACACGCTTGAGTCAGCCGACACTGCTGATCTGTGTTTCTATTCGACGACGACGTTGAAGGCTGGCGAGAAACCGGTTGCCACGCCTATCCAACCAAGCCAACGTGTGGAAGCCAAACGGGGAACCCATAAATTTACACTCTCAAAAGTTGTTCGAAAAATCGGACGTCCGCATATCACATTTTATGACCGTACAACCGGAAACGGGATCGGCGGCGTGTACTTTTCGGAGATAGAACACGTCGTATCAGGCACCCTTGGTTTCAATTCGATCGCTAATCCGACCAAGGCCGATCCTGCATCCCGGATGTTGGCGGCGCTACAGTCCGAACACCAGGAACTTCGAAACGTCTACCATCAAGCGGTGAGCGAGGCAGCGGACGAAGCAGAATCGAATCGAGTCCGCAACGAGATGGACCCGCGCGAGATCATGCCGGCTAAGTACCTGGCGTTTGAAGAGCAGCACCGCGGTACCGATGTGGGTTTGAAGGCCTTGATTGAAGCTGCCAAGCCGGCGGCGTTCTTTTTAGTCGATCCGGCGTCCCGTGCAGGCAGGGCGCGGGTGGAGGCTGCGAATCGAGTACTCAAGCACTACGTGGATCATCAAGGACTGGACGAGTATGAGACCTATTTCAGTAGTGGTCCGTCTTTTTTGCAGCCTGGTGGATACTTGCAAACCCTGGGCGAAAAGAGTCCCCATCCCGAGACGCGGGCCGAGGCCTTGATCGCGCAGCTTGTCGAGGGAAATCGATGTTTGACGGGGGAGTCGCAACTGCCAGCAATCATCCGCAGAAACAGAGAGTCGCTTACTAGCGAAGACGACGATTCACCACAGGCAAAGATCGAATTGCTGAACATGCTCAAAAAGCTTGAGGGGATGGATTTCAATCAGCTGCGCGCGGACTTGAACGACAAACTGGCACGTTTGGCCGATGACTATTCCGACGTCCGAGTACAACGCTACGGCACGGGTGGTGTTGCGGCAATCAGGCTCTCTCACGCGATCAACAGGGTGACCCCAGGCGCGAAAGCACCCGCTATCGAAGCGACTGACGTTAACGGACGGCCATTTCAATCAAGCATGTTGAGCGGGAAAGTCGTGGTGTTGATCTTCGGCGAAGGCCACAACGACGACTACAAAGAGATGTACGGTCCGATACGGCAATTGGTCGCGAAGTACAGTTCGGCGCCCATGCAAGTCGTCGGAATCATCGCCACAGATGATCACGAGAGTCTGCGTGCCGCTTCACAGCGTGGCGACCTGAACTTCACCGTGATTCCACAGCCACTGTTCGATGCTCCGCTATCGCTTGACTGGGGAATCGACGCCTATCCCTCGGTCTATCTCATCGACGCAGAGGGTATCCTGCAGCCGGAAATGAAAATGCTGAACTACGGTGCAGGTGGCTACGACACACGCGATATCGACGACAAAATCGCTGAGTTATTGAAGGCATCGACGTACGCCCAGGTTGGATCACCAATGACGTTTGACGTGGCTAAATTCGCTTCCAGGCCCACCAAAGTTCGCGATGAACAAGACGAGAGTTCGTACTGCTTGGTCTGGGATTCAGCCGACAAAGTGTCCCTTCGACAGGAATTTGCAAATACACTCGATCTGGAGTTGAAGACACGCTCCGCAGTCAATGCACTGCTCTCTGAGATCTGGGCAAAGTATGTGGACGACGAATATGATCGGACTGATTACTCCAGAGCGGCCGATGGGCACCTGATCGCTGAGATCGGTGATATTTCAATGGACCGCAATGGTCTAGCCAACGAGTTCTGGTCGAAGCTTGGGGGAATTGTCTCCGACGCCCAGCGTGAACAAATCTTTGATGCCTTCAAGACGAGAAGTGATCGAGCATTCGATGAAATTTGGAAGTCGAGATCACACGCTTATCCCACTTTACTCGGTTGGTCGAAAGATAATTCACCAGTGCGAGTGGAAATCACGAAGCATAGCAAAGGATTCCACTGGTACGTGCGGGCCGGGCGTCATGGGGTGACAGGCGAGGGAGAAGGACTTCCGCCAGAGTTGGAGCACTATTTCATTCTTGGCAATGAAGCGCTGAGAGCCAAAAAGGATCCTTGAATCGACCAGCGTGACAACGACCAGGACAGCAATAACGACCGCGCGAAGGCAGATGACTTGGGGACACCGACGTATCGATTGTCGGGCACGTGTACTCTTTTGAAGCCCGGTCAACGGTGATTCGTCGGAATTCTATGGCGGACAGGAGGGAGGACGCTCACCAAATCCGGGTGTGGGTTTTGCCACCACCGAAGTAATTCATGAACGTTCACTTTGGAATGACTCAGATCATGGGCTGGATTGGATTATGCCGCGTCATTGGGCACCGCAGATGGCGGCACAAAGTCATGCCAAGTCATCGCGTCGGGCAAAATCGGTGATGATGCAAATTCCAAATGCAAAATGCGGCGATGCCGCTGGGTGTTTGGCCGAGAAACGCCGCTTGAGTGACTTATCAGCGGACGCATGGCCAGCACGTCGCCGGCTTGTGCGTGAACGGAAACGGTCGCATTCAACCCGTCGCCTTCACTCGTCGATGAAACGTGTGATCCAGGAATGACCCGCAGCGGTCCATTTTCGTCGGTGACTTCATCGAGGTGAATCCGCAATGTCAACATCTGTTTCAACACTTCATCGCACGCAATCACATGCGGCACACCGGCCTTGGTCGTCGGCCGCGAGAATGATTCCGAAACGATCGAGTTGTCTTTCACCGCGATCGCTGTGTCTTTGTGCCAAGCCAACGCCCAAGTCCGATCCGGCGGCTTGTCAAAGAACAACGCACGCACCAACCCAAACGATTCGCCAAGGTGTTCACGCAAAAAAGCCACGAGCGACTCACATTGCCAAACCCTTGTGACCTCTGGGATCGAAGCGATTAAATTTCGTGCCGCGTAAACATGTCCACGACTGGATCGTGCCCGCACGTCCTCGGAATCAATGTCAAACGTGGCGCGACAAATGTCCAACATGCGCTCGACTACTTCCTTTGTCACCGTTTGTTTCAGCAAACAGAAACCATCGCGTTGCAGATTCTGTACATCCATCTGATTTCTCCCGCCACACCATCATGCAATTCGTCAAACAAAACGCTGCACCAATGATCTCCATCCCAGCATACCCGAAGTGCATCGTCGCGCTAGTTCAGACCAACACGCAAAACCGGATCGATCCAGCGGAGGCGGAGAAAATGGTTTTATATGGCGTTCCTACAAGCTTCCGTAAACTGCGAAAACATTATTCGGATGTCTGTGGGCAGGCCATTCTACCTCATCAACGTGGAACGTCTTGGCGACGATTACAAAATCGACATGGCTGATGTGAGCTTGACATCATCGGTAACGTCCGTGAGCGACGTTGACATCTACGAAAACAATCCGACGCAAGGACCAGCGTGTGCAATCCGCTGCGGAGCCGGCACGGTCTAACACAACGACTTCGTATCTGATGGTGATTCAGTCGCACATCGCCAGTCCATACCAACGTGCTTGCAGTAACCTCTCCGACTGTTCTTTCATGGATACTTCGGCAGTCAAATCCTTGCCGACGCGAGTCGTCCGCTTCACTCTTGGCGGCAACGCTTTCTTCCTTTCTCCCGCTCTCATATTACTCCACCACAACCGGACTGAGCCTAGAAGAAACGCAGGCGAGGAAATTGACGACGCTGTAATCACGACCCCGAAGGGATAGAAGGAAGCATCGTCTAGGCCTCCCCCGCGAGAACGTATTGTAGCGAATCGCGATCAACGTCGCATCATGCGGTGGCTATAGCATTTCGCTCAACCACTTCGTTACGTTGCCCGCTTGAAAATTCCCATGGTCTACCGCGAAAACGATGTTCGCCTCATCGGCGTCCTGTGTCACCGCAGCGCCGCGAGCCACGGCGTGATGCGTCGCCAATTCAAACAGGTTCGGGCGAGTCCGTATCATCTGAACCATTTGCTGGGTAATCAACGAGATGTCCTCGGTCGATCGTTCCACCGCGTTGTGCTGCTTTACGTGCCCGACAAACAGGTCAACAAAAATGATCTTCATTGCCTGCAGGTCAACGACGATGGGCAATGAGAAACTCGACGTTCCGCTGAGGTCGAATTTGTTTTGAATCGTCTTGATGTCAAACGAAGTGTATGCGGGATCGACTCGGTCGCGGATCATCCAACCACTGTGGCAGATCAGATCGGCGAAGCTGTCGCCAGCGTAACGATAGATCTGCGGAGCGATGTACCGACAATTCGGAAGTTTACGGACGGTCGCCAAATCAATGTCAATGAACTCGGCCGCGCCGTGGGGAGCCGATTGAATGTCGCCCGAGTGAACAATGCCGGCATCTTTCAAGTTCGTGTAACTGACGTGGCCGGAATATTGCATCCCCTCGTCGAATTGAATGACAGACAAATCAAGATCGGTCGTCGCCGATGTTTCTTTCCAATATACAAACAGTCGCAAAACACTTCCGGCGGCCAACGGAATTCGACTGCCGCGACCGAAGGTGAGCAAGCCGTCCGAGACATTGCGCTGCGAAAGCGGAACCGTGTAATCACGAAGCCGCGGGTCGATATAAACCTGCTTTCCGCTCCAGGAATCTTTTTCTGAGGTTATTTTGGCTCGAAGTGATTCTCCGACAATTCGGACTGCTTCCAATGCCGTTTCCCTCGAAATCGGGGCTAGGTTTTCGATAATGCGAATCCGTCCCTTCTTGTTGATGACCGTCCGAAAACGCTCGGCGTAAACGGTGCGGAAGTGCGTTTCCATGATCAATAAATTTTTCAACGGCACTTGCGACGCAGCCGATCCAAACTGCGATAGAACTTCGGCGGATTGATCAGCAAAACATCCCAATAACTGCTGCAATCGTCGTGCAAACAGACCTGGCCGCCGGCTGAGCAGGTCCAACGCTTCAGGTAGATCGCCCGACGCGATCGCACGCTCGACCTCGGACGCGAACGTGCCTACCCGCCCCCGACGGAGTTCCGCGATCGCCGCGCAAGCCTTCGGAAAACGACCGCTGTATTCACCCGCGTGCAACGATCTAGCGACAGCGATCCAAAGACCTCGATAACGGTTGAAATCCTCGGCCAACGAACTGAATCGTTCGAGTTCACCCAGAATGAATCGTCGCTGTGAGCGTTTCAGCGGCGGGAATTTGATCGGCTTGGCAAGCGAAATATCGCTGTCGGTCAATGCTGCAAAAAGGCGTAGCAGGTCCGTCGGTGTATCAATCAGTTCAGCGACACGCACAAATTGATCTCGTTGCCAATAATAACGGGCCAACAATGCCCGAGTCTCTTTGAAAACAACGCAGTTGGCGTCAATGCATTCGCCTCCAAAGTGATCGAGTAACTGAGTTAAGTCCGCTCGAATCCCGTCCTTGATTGACGACGCCGAGTAGAAACTCGATTGGCAAAATTCAATCAGTCGCTGCGACAACTGTTCTGGATTAACGATAGTCAGGTCAATCCACTGTGTCCGATTGTCCCCGGCTCGACTCGCTTGGTTCTGCACACCTGCCCGGAACAGTTTTATATCCTGCATCTGTGAAATTGGGTCCGCACCGAAAGCCGCCAAGTCAAAGAGCCACTCAGGCACTATCACACCACTATCCAATTTCACTCCCTCGCTGAACTGTCCCAGCACGTTGCCCAAGTAGCCGATGATCCGGCGCAGCAGATACTCACCTTGCTCTGGAACGTTGGCTGGAAAACACTGGAACAGGGGTACATAATCGACATCGCCGCCCCGCATTTTGACGAGTGAGTGAACGATCACGTCGTAATCATCCAGCAACGAATCTCGAAACTCCGCTGGGTTGGTAAACCGAAAACCAAGCTTTGCAAGTTCTGCAAAATAGACGGCACGTTTCTCAGGCGTCGCTGCACCGTCAACGGCCGCGACGATCCGCAAGCGATCGAGTGCAATCAGTTGGATAGTCCGATCGGTCATTGAACTAGAATTCGGAAATAATCAGATCGCCCGTCGCAACCTTCCGACGAGACTTCATCCAGAATGGACAAAGAGTGATAGTGTATCCCATCCGCCTCCGCGAGCCGGGCCTCAAACCAAGCAGCCCTGGGGATTGGTCGATGCGTTCGGCCGTTACGATTGGATCAAGTGTCGGCCATGAACTCGCGGCTTGGTGATCCATGGTCAGATGGTTTTTTCTACCGCGCGGACATGACCGCGATGTGTGTTTGGCTGCCTGTTTGCCGCTATCGCCGGGTCGGTTTTGACACCTGAGGCATAATCAGGATCGCGCAGCCGCTACCGGAGCTAATGGTTGCTTTCAGGGAATCATTTGCGGTCACCTGTCTCGATTCTATGGTGACCAGTTTTTTATCTTCTGGATCTTCGGCGTAGATCTTTGCGGTGAAGGTTCCGGGGCCGAGAAAAGTGAGAGGGATTTCCAAAGTGCGGTCTTCGTTGACGATCGTGCCGACAAACCAGCGGTCGGCCTTGCGCCGGGCCACCGTCATGTAGCTGCCGATGGAACCGTGGATCACTTTGGAATCATCCCAGGTCGTTGGCATTTCTTTCCAGAATTCGAGCTCCGGGAACGATCGGCCGGCGTAGCGGTCGGCCTGATCGTACCAGTGCAGGTATTGCAGTGGGCTGTAAAAGACGACTCCTAATGCGAGCTGAAACGAACGACTGACGACTCGACCGTTTAGATAGCAGGGCGTGTAATCACCGGCGCCTGCGATCATGCGGGCAAACGAAGTCGTGAGTACATTTTTCGGCGGGTTGCCTTTATCGGGGCGTTCTTCATTACCGAGAATACCCTCCACCGTCAGCAGATGCGGGTAGGTGCGTTCGATTCCGGTCAGCCTGAAGTTGTCGTGGATGTCAACGATCAGTTTGTACTCGGCCGCTTTTTTAATCGCGGCGAACAGGAATTCCATATCGGATTGGCTTTTCCAGTCCACGAACCCCATCTTAACGCCTCGTATGCCCCATTGCTGAAACGTACGAAACGTGTTGTCGAGGTCGTAGTCGGCCATTGCGATCTTGTTGATGTAGCAGATTAACCCGATGCCGTTGTCGTTCGCATAGCGGATTGTTTCCTGCATGTCGATCGATTGGATGACCGTCAGCGGATTCGATTTTGCATCACGCTCCGGCCCATACCAACCAGCATCGTAGTGGACGTACTGGTAATGATTGGCGGCCGCGTAATCGATGATTGCTTTGGCTCCATCGGTCGTCAGGCTACTGCGCCACACCTTACCCGGTTTGATCCAAGATGTGTCACCGAGTGCTGACGGTGGCGAGAGGTTCTGCAGCAGATAGTGGTTCTCCACCAGGGTGCCAGGCTGGTCCGCTACCATGATGACTCGCCACGGAGTCGTCAACGTTTTCTTTGCGGTCACAGTTCCACTTCGGAATCGGGTGATCAACTGATTCTGACCGGACCGGTTCAACATCATTGGTGCGTAATGTTCCAGACATCCGGCTTCAGCAATGGCGACAAAATGTGGCCCCGCTTCGACCAGCAGCGGGCGGATTGAACGGCCGGGCATTTCTGAGATTCGGACTCTGGAATACTCAGCCTGTGGATAGTCGTCCCAGTAGACAAAGTGATTGTCTGTGAATTGAAATTGGCTGTCTTCTGCATTCAGCTGAAGCGTTTCGATCCCCTCTTGTTCGGGAATTGAATACCGAAAGGCAACACCTTCGTCGTAGGCTCGAAACGTCAGATGGAGGCGTCTCTTTTTGCCCGTAGCCTCCCGAAGTTGGATGATAACTTCGTTGAAAGAGTCCGGGTAGGAACTCTTTGATCCGACGACCGGCACCCAGCTGTCATTCTGCGAGTGAGTTTGTTGTCGTTCGACGGCAAGTGCGTCTCGAAATTCGCCGCCGGCGAAATCCAGCGACAGGGCGGAATCTGCCAAGATTTTCTTGCCCTCGTACGAAACGCTGTAATGCGGCACGCCGTTGAGAAGCGAGAAATGAATCTGCTGAATTCCCGATGGCGACGAAATAGCCACTTCCTGCGCGGCGAAGCAGTGATCAGTCGCGATCGGCGAAAGGAAAATCAGCAGAAACAACGACAGGATTTGAAGAGACTTCATGAGCTGGGCAACGCCACTTTGGGTTCGTGTTTTGCGGTTTTACGAAGTGTTGTCGTCGCCGGATTTGGTCCGGTTGGGATCAATTCCCATCGCCTTGTGGGTTTTCACTCGGCTCAACGCCTATGCATCGCTTCAAATCCTATCACTGGGCACCATCCACGTCGAACTCAGCCCACAAGCACTGAATCCGGAGGTCGCATAGTATTGTACTGCGCGAACGATGCTTGCCTCAATGATTCTTAGAAGGCGACTTTGCAATGCTACAATTGATTGTTGCGACAATGATATCGCCGGCATAGCAAACCGTCAGCGAGTTGAGGCGGTCGGCAAAGTTGATTTGCGATCTTGATTCAGACGCATGTGTGATTGATCCGTTGTCGCATCTTGGAATGCCAGACCAGTAACGCAGCGAGATAGGTTTTGCGCGGCGTGTCATCGGTAGTTCAATCCTTGTTCCTTGAATGCATTTTCGCGATTTTCCGGGCGGCTTGGTACGCCATTCGTGATCCTTCGCCGCCGCCTACTGCGTCACGAAATTCGGCGAGCATCTTGGTGGCTCGTGTGATTCTTCGTCCCAATTGCACGCCAGCCAGCCGAGGTAGAGCACGCGGGTATCACCGGTCATCAATCCTTTGCGGATTTTCGGGCAGAACCCGGTCGCACATTGCTCCGGCCGAGGGGCACGATTCAGAACTTTTTTCTTTCACAGGATTGCACTGTGGGGTGTGTAGTATATAGTACACGGATGAGCGATTTCGGTGACTATTTACGTAAGGTTCGCGAACAACGCCGGGCTGGCGATGCAAAATTTTCCGTCCGGCAGCTCGCCGCGCGCGTCGGTGTCGAGCCTTCGTACCTCAGTAAGGTCGAGCGAGGGCAGCAGGCGCCTCCGTCGGAAAAAACCATTGCCGCTTTGGCGAGTGAGCTGGGTGAAGACCCTGACGTTTTGTTAGCGCTTGCCGGAAAAGTCTCTGGCGATTTGCAGGCCATTATCCGGCGTCGGCCCAAGTTGTTTGCCGACTTGATCCGGCAGTTCAAGGATCTGCCGGACCATGCGGTACTGCGTCTCGTACGTGAGGTGCGCGACGGTGACTGGTAGCTTCATTTCTATGTAAAAGCACGGGTGACACAAATGATCGAGTTAGAACGCGATGCACTGACATTCTCCTTTCCCGAAGTTCATCCACAGGCGACGCTTCGAATCGAGTTCCAGCGAACGCTTCGCATACCGGATGACGATCGGACCTACCCGCTGCCACCGGGACTGGGTGCGTTCCCCATGCGGCATGTGGATGACCATGCTGCGAACGTCCCGTCGAAATGGCTGCAGCGCGGTGGCGTGATGTTGCCGATGTACCAATCCGAAGCGATGTGGTTGAACTTCAGCGCGTCGACGATCCAGGACCGCGGGGAGTCGTATCCTTTCGCGATCAAGGTCGCGACCGGCAAGCAATGCGCGGTCAGTGGCGAAGCGTGGAGGGACGACCTGAGACGTAAACCACAGAATTACATGATCGCCCCTCAGCAACCGTGGTTGGATGGTTATGTCGTGGAAAAAGGCCTGATCCGACAATTCGTCGCGATGCCGCTCGGCGCCGGCTACTCCGCCGAAGAGCAGATCACTGGGAAAGCAGAACACGGCGGATTGCAACTGGCTGTCTATCCGATGAAGCGGGATATTTTTGAGCGACGTTTTCCCAAGGTAAGCGAGGTGAAACGGTCACGTGGCTCGGCTTTCTTGGAGGGTGACGATGCTGGTATACATTGCTGCCTGTCAGCGGAATTTGATATGGCGCTCGCACCCGGCGGAAGAATGCGTCAGGAGATCTTTGACGATCCGTTTGAGCTGGACGATTGGAACCTGGACGCCGGTGGGCGGTGTTTCGTGCACTTGTGTAATTCGATGGTTTGGCAATCGATTACCGGGACAGTGCCACCGCATCCGGCGCCGACAGCCAAGTCCTATACCGCCGCGGGCTTACCGTGGTTTGATTACTACGACGATTCAGGGACGGCCGTCGAAGGCACGTCCGTCTTGGGCAACTTGAAGAGCATCACTCAAATGAGCAGCGAAAAAGGTGACGTCGCTTTACCCGAAAACGAGACGGTCACGCCTGGCAACCTAGTCGTCTATCGCAAGGGCCTCAAGCAAGGGCAAGTACGAGAAAGCGTGTTCTAACGCGAATCATCGTTCCATCAGGGATGCGTCACAAAGATGAATACTCAGCTTTTATCGGGAGGCGTTTTGTCTCTTCGCCTTCCCGTGGCGGGCCATCCCAGCACCTCCCCGTGCAGGACCCCCAGCGTGAGATTTCGCGGGACTTCTCTTTTTCGTAAATCCTGATGGGGAAATGGCTTACTGAGTCAGAGGCCGTTTGGGGTCAAAGCGGCACAAATGTCACGGCTACGAATGTTCGAACGTGCAAGAGTCCGCGGCTTACGGGCGTCACACTTGGTATGACGGTGGCCGCGTGTGACGGGTTGAAGAGTGACGGTGAAACGATGCGTCTACGTTGAACCGGCGCGGGTTCGAATTACTTTGGAGGGCCGATCCCGGGGTGCAAAAAGTCCGCTCCGATCGCGACTTTCCCCGTGAAAACAGCATAATCTCAATGGCGAGCTTCCGAAACGTCTATACCTCTTTGATGCTCGTGATCGCCAAGTCCACGGACAAGGAATTGGCTCGGCAAGTGAGCTATTTGAAAGCAGAAAACCAGATCCTGCGAAGCCGACTGCCGAAGCGACTGAGTCTGACTCAGCGTGAGAAAAATCGCCTGATCCGGTTCGCCAGAAATCTTGGCTCGGCGTTGAACGAGCTGGCGACGATCGTGCATCCCTCAACCATTCGTCGATGGATCCGAGAAGAATCCGGCAAGAAGAAGCAGCAACCGAAGAAGGGCCGGCCAAGAACCGCGGCGGACATCGAAAAGTTGATTCTGAAACTCGCCAAAGACACCGGTTGGGGCTACACCCGGATCCTCGGCGAACTCAAGAAACTCGGCATCGAGTCAGTGACTCGAAACACCGTGAAGAACATCCTGAAACGCAACGGCTACGAAACCGGTCCGGAACGTGGACCAGGCACTTGGGACGAGTTTTTGAAACGCCACGCGGCCACGATGTGGCAATGCGATTTCTTTTCCAAGAAGATTGTCTCGAAAACCGGTTTGCGTGACGTCTTCGTTCTCGTATTTCTGCACATCGAGACTCGTCGAGTATTCATCACGCCGGCGACGTACAAGCCCGACCAAGAGTGGATGATTGAGCAAGCTGAAGAGTTCATTCGTCACACCGAATCAGAGAAACTGCCCTGCAAAATCCTGATGCACGACAACGATGGCAAGTACTCGCAACCATTCCTCGCCGCATTCACCATTCGCAAGATCGAGACTCGGCGTACAGCCATCCGGTCACCGAACACCGTCGCCTTCGTCGAACGGTTCGTGCAAACGATTAGGCAAGAACCATTTGCGAAGAGCACTACCACAATACCGACCCAATTCATTCATCGCAGGGGTACCTGTCCCCCTGCAAATTCAACCATGAAATGGCACGCAACCGGACCGTTCGCAAATAACTGACGGGCTCGATCGCACCGCCGGATACACCTCAGTCATCTTCATAAACCAGATAGAGAAAAGAATTACCCCGCTTTTTGAACGGAAGTTTCCCAGCAGTTCGAAGATGCGAAAGTTCACATGAACTCACACCTAAGCGTGATGCCATATCAGCGCTTGTCAACCACCTTTCATTCCTTCGTGACAATCGCGGCAAGACATGCGCCCGCCAGTAGCTCCGTCTTCCGATTCGCTTCTTGTCGATCCCATCCAGAGCGAGCCACGTGAGCGAGTGTTGCTTGCTCTCTTCGACGTCGAATCCGGCGTAATCGTCTTTCACAAAGAGCCATTTGTGATGATAGATGTACGGATCTGACAATCGTTTCCGCCGCGTCACCTTTCCACCGAAAGTTACGGTTGCCAAGTCGCCAACCAGAGGCTCACTAGCATCGTCGAAGTCCGGGCTGTCAATGAAGGAAACAGTTTTTGCTTTCTCTGCATACTTCACGACGGAAAAGTCCGTTTTTGGGGAAATGATTTGGGCGCACTCCAAAACGATTTGGGGAAGCAGCTCCATATACGAACGATGTACGTAGACCGCGCCGCCGATGTCTTTGCCGACACCGAACGTCTTCGAGCGTTTCGGCAAGTTAGTCATCTTTCACCTTTCGCCGAATTGAGAAGCCGGCATCTTCCAGTATCTGAAAACACTTCGTCCCAACTCCCGCCCGGAAACCAGGCTCTGGAAGTGCTCCCGTTAGCGCCTTGGCCGCGAGTGCGACGATCGCCGGCGGTGGGTAGAGCTTTCCATCGATTTCGACGTCGTAGGAATGCGACGGTTTGTAGCCTACAGGCAGGCCGAGTTTGTCAAACTCGCCGGCAGCGGTGAGCAACTGCGATCGAGTGATACCATCAGGGAGTGCTTGATTGCGGTTTTGATTCATAAAGCTAGCTCATGTGTGATGTCGTCGCATTGCTTGATACACGCTAAAATACTGCTCTTTCAATCATTTTACGCTCGTCCAAAGCAGTTGGCGACATCACATGGTTAACATAGGAAAGCGGTCGTGATTGAGAACACGCCGGTAAAAATCAAGCGTCATCGGACGGCAATCAAACGAGCCAGCTTCTCGCTGCCCGTGAAGTGCATGCTCAGGGACGGTCTGCTCGATAAGTCAAAAACCATGTTCGATTACGGATGCGGGCACGGTCGCGATCTCGACTTGCTCGAAGACATGGAGATCGAATGCTCTGGCTGGGATCCGAGTTTTCGCCCCGACGCGGCCATCACACGGACCGAGATCGTCAATCTGAGTTACGTCCTCAACGTAATTGAAGATATCAACGAGCGGTCACAGGCACTTCGCAAAGCATGGTCCCTTTGTGACAGTTTGCTGACCGTCGCAGCACAAATTGAGTTTGCTGCCCCTGATAAAGAACTGGAACAATTCGGGGACGGTGTGCTTACCTCACGTCAGACCTTTCAGAAATACTACAACCAACATGAACTTCGGGAATATCTCGAATCAGAACTTGGCGAAGACGCCATTTCAGCGGCCCCAGGCGTCTTCTACATCTTCAAGGACGAAAAGACAAAACAACAGTTCATTGCCAACCGTTACCACCGACGAATATCGGTGCCACGACGACGCATTTCGGAAGTCTTGTTCGAGCAAAACCAAGACGTGCTCGAACCGTTTATGGATTGCTTGACTCAATATGGCCGCATCCCCGCACCGGAGGAGCTTGAGCAAACCGGTGAAATCATTGCGCGGTTTGGATCGCTCAAACGCGCCTTCAAGCTAGTTCAAAAGGTAACAGATGAGTCGCCATGGGAAGAAATCGCTCAGAAGCGAACCGAAGATTTGCTGGTCTACCTTGCCTTGGCTCGATTCAAGAAGCGTCCACCGCTTTCCCAACTGCCGGTGACCATTCAACACGACGTGAAGGCATTCCTTGGAGGCTACAAGATTGCGTGTGGTCGCGCCGACGCATTGCTGTTTCGAGTCGGTGATCCTGATGCGATCGACCAGGCTTGCCAACGGGCCACGGTCGGCCAACTCGTCGACAACGCTCTTATCCTTCATCGGAGTTCGCTCGACTACCTTGAGCCGATGCTGCGGATCTACGAAGGCTGCGCCCGAGCGCTCGTCGGTGAAATCGACGAAGCCAATGTCATCAAGTTGCATCGTTTCTCTGGAAAGGTCAGTTATATCTCCTATCCCGACTTTGAGAAGCGTCCACATCCACCGCTTCGCCAGCGAATCAAAGTCAGTCTACCGACTCTGTCGATCGACATGTTTGACTATTCTAATTGGCAAGATCCACCTTTGCTCTTCCGCAAAGATGAACTTCTGCACGATGAACATCCCAAAGCCAAATTGTTTAAATCGCTTTCGCGGCAAGAGAGCAAACATGGCTTGCTGCCGGAACCCGACGCTCGCGAGCTAGAAAGCGTCTGGGCAATGCGGTTGCGTGAAGCAGGACTTTCGATGCGTGGACATCGCTTAGTCAAATCGACCTAATCTGCCTTCTTTCCATCTAGATGAGCCGCGATACTTGAATCCTTCAGAAGCGTTTCTTCAAGTTTGCCGATAACGTTTTCGTAAATGTTGCCCTTTGCCATCAAAAGACGTTGAATACTCTCCTCAACCGTTCCAACGCAAACATACTCATGGATGAAGACACATCGCTTTTGCCCAATGCGGTTGACTCGATCCCGAGCTTGAGCATTTGACGAAGGATTCCACCACCGATTTATGAAAAAGACGTGGTTTGCCTCGACAAGCGTCAGCCCCTCACTTGCTACCTTGCTTGAAGCGTACAGAGCTGTGATATTTGGATCTGTTTTGAATCGCTTAATCACTTGATTTCGCTCGTCGCCATCCAATCCGCCGTGAATCATAATTGCTCCAAGCGTTTTTTGAGTCATTGCGAGCAGCACCTCCAACGGCTCCAAGACGAACGAGAAAATAATCGCCTTCTCTCCCAACGATTGGACCTCAAGCAGCTGCTCGTGAATTCGATCGAGCTTAATGCTTGTTTTGGATACAGGGTCATAGTCACAGACGCGACGTAACTCACCAAGCTTGTGAAGTGGATTCTTCAATTGCTCGCCATTACACCCAATGCCAGACTGGACAGTTTTGTAGGTTTTACGTTGATTATCTAGCAGCTCTAGCGGTTCGATTCGAGTTACAACCTCGGGAAGGTCCGATAAAACCGCCAACTTTGTTCGTCTCAGAATGTATGGCTTAGCTTTCTCTCGCAATGCTGCACCAGCAGTTCGAGCATCAGCAATCGAAAATCGCTTCTCATCTAGCAACGACATAAGAGTAGCTAGGTCTTTCAAATCCCGCTCAATCGGCGTGCCTGTCAACGCCCAGAATCGCATACGCCTGATAAACTTGAATCCTTGCACTACCTGGGACGTAGCATTTCGTAAACGGTGTGCCTCATCCGCAACAACCAGGTCGAACTGACGATCCTCCAAAGCAGCTCCTAGCTCACGGATCTGCTCATAGTTCGTTATTACGACGTGCGTGTTGTCGACTGACCGGTCCCAAACTGCCGTAGAATTTTTGGCTGGAGGTGAAATGGCTAGTGAAATAAGCTCAGGAGCCCATTTGCGAAACTCTGCAAGCCAATTCAAAACCAGAGATTTTGGACAAAGAATCAAGACTGTTTTGAAAAGTCGTTCACTGAATCCATGTCGAACACCGAAGATTGCTTGGACGGTCTTTCCGAGTCCCATGTCATCGGCCAAGAGACGGCTATCCGATGAAAGCAACCAATCGACTCCATCTCGTTGAAAAGGATAAAGGTCAGAAGTATCTGCTTGTTGCAGAATCCAAGGCAAAATCCTCTCGCTAGGCTTGGATGATACGGCCGATTCTTGATTTAGAGACACAACTGCTTCCAAGCGTTGGGTCTTGCGATTTGAACTCGCTTCAATCAAAAACTCAAGTTCTCCTCCGCGTTTGAGCTTCTTTGATAGCAGGAAGTCATGTGAAAGCAGAGTCCTGACGACGCGTTCGAGCCTTTCGCCATTTATTTGCGATCGGAACGGTTGGCTTAACCGCAAGTCGTTGTCGAAACTCCCAAACGAACCTCCTCGTAACGTTAAGGACAATTGATTTTCTGTCGTGGTTTGCGCGCGGATCTCCAATTGACTGCCGTCAATTTCGATACCGGCCGTGCTGATAACACTTGACAAACTAATCTAACTCCGAAACGAGAATGCCTGGCCTTCGATCTCACTCCACATCTCATCAGCTTCATCGTCGGTCACATTAAGTAACAGTTCGCGCCACGGCGTCTTTATTTGATCAATTAGATCGTCTTCATTGCCATAGCTATCTAAGCCAACGATCCAACGCATCAACCGAAGCCCTTCGGTTTGGACTTTCTTCCTATCTTCGCTTCGCATTCTCCACTTATCCTCGCTTTGGTAGACGAAGAAGAGGTTACGCCATGGTGCATTGAAAAGCCGCCATTCAGCTTTTGCCAAACCCGCCAACGCGGATCTAATTTCTTGCGGCGACACCACATCAGGATCCGTCATTTTTGAATTCAATTGACAACGAATCAGTTTGGCTAGCAGATCCTGTCCAATCGGCCTAAAGAGTAAGTGGTTTGTGGAAATTTCACTGTCAACGTCGTGCTCTTCGGCGAGGTTGGTTCGCATCAAACGCGTTTCAGTATAGAACACGGAGAATTCGTCTAGTATTGCATCCCAATATGTCACCAGCTCGTCGTATAGAGAGTCCAGCACATCATCTGTGGGCCTAATGGCTTTGTATTTCTTGCCTCGGTCCCCCCATTCGTCGGAGTTTTGCCTTGAGGGCGTCGAAAGCAGATCAATAGTCATCTCGTAAAGCGTGATGATGTTGGTGAAGTAGGACTCGTTCACCGACATGCTCTCCGTTCCCTGGCAGCGCACTCTTGTTGACTCGCCATCGGCCCATGAGAAAAAAGAGTGTTCCTGAATCAACCGCCGGGTACAAATCGCGAATGCATCATCTTCCTCCATGATAATGGTGGTCGCCTTATCCATTGGCTTCGCATGGCGATTCAAGTGCGAAAATAATCGTCGATACTTCTTCATGAATTCATCTCGTGATTCGTCTGCCTTTTGGACCACGATGATCACGGAGAATTCTTCATCTTCAAAGCCTTGCGGAGCAACGAACTCGGTTTCGTTCTCAATCAGTGCTTTGATCGCCTTCAACCGGTGCTGCCCATCCAACGCGTAGTACTTCTGCGTTCCATCGAATCGGAGAACGCCAAATGAGCTGTTCATTCGATCGTCGGCGATCAACGCAAACTGAGGGTCATCCGCGATTGAAACTGAAAAGAACTTTGGATTGCCTTCGATGGCCGCAACAACGATTGAATTAAAAAAACGATCCTCGTGTCTTGCCAGATAAGCACTAATATCCTTTTTTGCTCGCGAGTCGTTCAGAGCACGCTGGATCCACAAGTCGAGCGCCTTGCTTTCCCAGACTTCAGAGGCGAATTTCACCTGAGAAGCAAGGTCAGCAGCCGTCATCTTCGTGCTGTAGTAGCGCCAGGTTCCGACGGTACCCTGGATCGATGGAAATAGTTTCATTTGATGTCTCCCTAATAGTTGATTTAGCCCGCCGGTTTTCCTTCGCCGACCACCGCAGTGATCACCGGAGAAATCCCAGCTTGTTTGTTACAGGATGGGCCAAAGCAGTCGATCAGTCGATTTTCAAGATCTGCAACCTCGACCGCAGAAGCTAGCGCAAAGTAGAACGTCATTTGATTCGTCACAAAGCCGTAGCAGCTTTTCGCGTTTTGGATTCCTTCATCCGGCATTTGGCAATGCTTGACGAACCTCGCTTGAATACTCGTGGCTGAAAGACCCGCGTAGAGAACGTTAAAAAACTGGTTAAATGGTGGTTGTTTCACAACCGGGGTGTTCGCACATATGAGATAGACTCCTGACGATTTTGGAACTACGCTCGAATGAATTTTGTCAAACGGCACGCTTTTCCAGGTCAGATCAGCGACCAAGATGGCGAGCAACTTCCAGCACTCTGGATCAAGATTCCAGCCGTATCGCAACTCAGCTCACCTTGATCTTTTCAAGCGTGTTAAGAAAACGCTTCAAATGAGCGTGCGCAGACTTATTGCCTTGCTTTTTTGATTCTTCTTTCACCTTGCTGGCAGACCAGTCGACGTTCTGAGTCCGGAAGTCGGCGGCGTGTTGCTTTTGGTAGCCGGATCGGAGAGTTGCGAACAACGCACTTTCAGAAAATGTCTCCCAAACCTCATTCCACTCGTTCTCATCGGTGATTGCGTCTTTTGCAGCGAATGCATTGCGGCAAACCACGGTACACACAAACGGACCGAGAGCCTTCTGAGCATCTCCAATCTTATGGTTGACGATGTTGTCGGCCGCATTCCGAGTTACATGCAAGCGAAGTGCGTTTCCCTTCTTGGAGAACCAGTCTTGCTGATACATCACGTTGAGATGACGTGTAAACCATTTGGAATAATCCAACCAAGAGGATGTTTCGCCTCCTTCAGTCCACTCATCATACCACTCTTTGAGATACCCAAACGCATAAATAACACCGCGCATTCCAATGTCGAGCTGGAGCATGTTGGGTATTTCATGTTTCAAATCCACAAGTTCATGAACGACTTCATCGTACGCTTTAACCACCTGAAGCTGAACAGATTCCCCACCACGATGAGATCCAAATCGAAGCTGAGACAATGCGTGTCGGTATACATCATTTTTGTTGCTCCACGCAATTTCCGCCTTTCGCACTGCAGCAATGTATCTCGAATACGGCCGAAAATTTTCGAGGAGGTATGCGATTCCTGGAAGAACCCACTCGCGAAACCTCTCGCGCACAAGCTCCGTTTGCCCCGAAGCCAACTCTCCACTCGCGAAGGCTGAAAAGAGTGGGTGCTTACCGCCGATTCCGAAAACATTGGCCAAGTTCTCATCAATATTCTCGCCCAAAATATAGGACTTAAACCACTCAGCAATTTCCGTAACCGACTTCAAGGATGCAGGTGAAGGCATCTCTCGCCCGTTCTCCGTAGCACCTCGCCAGTCGTAGAAAAGTAGCGGAACACGCGATTGCACCCGTTGCTCGACGTCCTCAACGGTATCGTTTTCATGTGAATACTGCAGGAGCTCTTGAACGCATACGTAGTTAATGTCTTCGTCGTTAAGCAGGATTTGGCGGGAACGCGATGGAGTTCTCGCTTGCGTATTGATGTAGACAAACATATTACGCACCACATCGAGTATTGACGCCTGCACTGGTTCGTCGCAATCAAGTCCGCTAACGACAACCGGAATATGCCATTCCAAAAATCCATCAAAACCTGGTCCGCTCTGATCGCTCAAATACCGTTTTAACGCGGAGAGACGATGCTGCCCGTCGATCGCGACTAAACGAACATTCCGACTGTTCCATTCGACTAGGCCATATTCACGGTGACTTCCAGCTTTGCTCGTAAGGTGGCGGAATCGGTATAGTCCCTGGCGTTCAAGAACACTCCATCTACCCAAGTCATCTTCAAGTTCCGAATTCGCCAGGTTGGGCACTTCAGCCAAAATGCGATTGCTACCGGAATCGACTGGAACCAGAGTCAGCGTCAATGGATTAAAAAACTTGACCTTGTTATGATCTTGTAGCCAAGGAAGTATGCTCGACTCGACACGCTTGGTGTCGACATCACGTTGGAAAAGGTCTCGAACCGGCCAACGGTCAGATCCAGGTATTTCACTTACAAGTTGGATTTTTCCAAGCTCGTTAGCTTCGAGGGCTGCCTGGAGGAAGCAGACGCGTATCCCCATCCCAGCACCGAAAGTGCCGAATACCCCGCGGATCTGCTCGTCGTAAACTTGCTTGTGTTTTGTTGGCGGAATCATTCAGCTTGCTGTTCCAGACTTTTAGGAAGCGGTTGGTCCCGCGAAGGTTCCTCGAGCTTGATTCCACGTTGGCGTAGACGACTCATGCATGTATTGAGGACTAGAGCATCGTCAGCGTACCCTCGCCCCGGCACGTAATCAGGTATCACCTCGAATGGGTGACAGAGATAGTAGAGCGCTGCGACAAGTTCGCGACGGCCAACCGCGGCTACACCTGACCTCCGGTGAAGTAGGGTTCGAAAACGCTCGGCAACATCAGCAATTTGAACGTGCCAAGCTTCATCCGATTTTTTCAAACGTCGCAGAACCTTGGGAAGATTTTCAACGATGTAGTTCAACTTCTCCGCGTCAGCGGATTCGATCCCGGACAGATACGCTTCCCTAATCTGTGCTCGTTCTTCGCGCGTAACCACGAATGGGATTTTGATTTTTTCCATTGGGAGAGCCTGTTGTCTATAACTGCGTTGGGCTTATAGGTGGCAGATTGCACAACCCTGTGATTCGTCAAGAATCGGCAATGGCTGCTCTGGCAATTCTGCGATTTCGTCGAGCGTTCTGCCCTCACACCACGTGAACCCATCCGAAAGGCGTTCGTATTCCTTAGCCTTGTCGAACAGATCGGGGTGGTTCTTCTTCAGACGCTGCCACTCGCCAATCTGCTGATAGAAGCAGAAGTAGCAACCAGAACGAGATCGCCATTCATAATAACTAGGTAGTCCGACGCCGTTGCTTTCAAGCAGCATTTTAATGTCTACCAGTCCCATGCCGTCATCTTTGAATGGATAGACAGGGATGATGTTTTGCATATTTGACAGCGACGGTGGCTTTTTCGCGACGTAGCCATCACGGTTCTCATCAGCACGAATCCCGATGTAGCTGTATGCTTGGCGTTGACCGATAAAGTCCTCGAACGGTTCGATCTTCAGTGCTCGAGTACACCAACGGCTTCGTGGGCTTGGCAGATAGCCGCCAAACTTTTCCTTCAAGATGATGTCAAAGGGGTTGCGGTCCGGCTTGTTGCGGATATCGAGCAGCGTGATTGCATTGAGACGACGAATTGATTTTCCTAGGTAGTCCTCGAGTGTTTCGAGGTACTCGTATGTCTCCTCAAGTTCGCAATCGGTATCGCAAAAAACGTACTCAGCACATGCGTGGATTTCCGGATACTTTGTTCGGATGTAAACCGCGAGCGCCGCAGAATCTTTGCCGCCGGAAATATTGACGACATGGAGCGTTTGATCGCTTTCGTCGCGAACGCTTTCGAGTGCATCATTGAGGGACGCCATCGCGTTTTGCTCCTGTCATCGAGTTAATTTGTTCCAGCATTGCTTTCGCGTCGTCTTCGCCAACTAGATCAGAAAGCTGATTGTACAGTTCTTGCATACGGCCAAGAACTAATCGAGAAAGCCCTTCTTGGAGCTGAGGTGTGGGTGCCGGGAAGGTCCGGGCCGAATTCTCAATCTTGCTGACGTATGCGGTGAACTCACGGTCAAACGCTGCAGCCATGCTGTCGTCCCACCGCCGCACCGATTTCTTGACTAATAAGCTCGCCAACGAATCGATCAACAACGAGTCGGATTCATAGTCGAGCGACATTCGCGATAATAGTCCTTTTGCAACGCCGTCGCTCAGTTTTTCAGTGAACTGACCGGGGAAATAACTTGCCCATTGTTTTGCGATTACCCGGACGCTCACGTTTTCTCCGGGATCGCTGCCAACCGTTAGCGAAGCTCGGACAATCTCACTCGCTTGATCGGTGTATGACGAAGCAACGTTTTCGAGTTCATCAACACAACGCTGGATTGCGTTGATTAGTGACTTCGGTTTGTCCACCGACTTGGACAACGCTCTTGGCAACTCTGTGAAAAACAACTGAACCGGATCGTTCACCCGAGTGATGGTTGCTCGGAAAGCATCCGTATCCTTTGACAGACGACCAGTAGTGAAAGCGGCAGGCGGGAGCTGATGTTTCCAAGCTTCCAATGCGTCGAAGCAGTGCCGGACAAGATCATTTTCTTCGATTTCGTAATTGGCGACTTTGCTGAAGTGCTTGTAGAGGCCACGAAGCAGCTTCTGTTTGGATGTGTCAATGTCGAGAACGAGGATCTGGTACTCTTTAGGGAACTTACAAATGTTCTCGATGTCCGACGGCAGAACGTCGTTGAGATATTTCCCCTTGTGCATCAACGAGATCGCGCTCGGGAACGCGCGGAGGGCTGCGGCAAGCAAGATCGGCATCACGCCGAGACGCAAACCGAACGGTGGCGATTGAAGCTTGTCAAAGAGGGCTTTGAATGTTGCCGGCCGCTCTGACGCCTCGGTCAAGAATTTCCGGAACGCTCCCCATACCGCTTTCATGCCAGGATCTTTGAGGGACTTTTCGTGGACATAACTCCAGCGGTCGGAAGCGTCATCCTTACGATAAAGCCCCGTGTGTAAAAGAACGGTATTGAACATCGAGCGATCAGGGAAGAAACCTTCTAGTCCGAGTCGTTGACGGCCGTGCCGTTCCAGTATGGCCATCGTTAGCTTCTTGCGAGCGTTGACCAGGGCGGGCGACGGCTTCCGCCGATTGATCATTTCGTTGTTGATCATGGGCGTCTTTGAGAAGACGCTTGCCATGATCTCTGACAGCGAATTTCGCAACTGACGGGAATTTGAAGCGTCGATCTGCTTGCCGGCATGGAACCATTTTGCTCCCGAACTCGACGGAGTCACGAGTCGGTCAATCAGCTTTTGAAGATGCTCCAAGGCATCGTCGGTCATTTGCTGCAGTTCAGACAACGCGATCGGATCGGACTCAACCAATTCGTTGTCTTGCTGCATTCGTTGCAAAGCCCTGACTTCGATGGCTGCGTCTCGCAATGGAAGCGGCTCGCATGGAACCGCAAAAACAAGCCGTTCCTCCGACTTAGTTTTGGCTGCAACTCTTTCGGCAGCAGCAAGATCGTCCTCTGTATCGGCAAGAAGGTAAGCGATGTGACCGTCGCTGTCGTGACCGATAGAGGTCAACGCCCAAGATTCGATACCATTGAATTGATCTTTGTTCAGGTAGGATCCGGGCAAAAAGCGACGAATGCAGTGGGTGTCATTGTATTCAACGGGCTTCCACACCGGCGGCGAAGCTTCCCTGTTCAGGAGCGTGACTAGGTCAAAGTCGGTGCCAAGCTTGGCACGCTCTTCATCAAGCCGACCGCGTAGATCAAGGTCGGTGCCGTGCCAAACCGAAACGTCATCGTTGTGGACACGGTGCAACAAGAGTTTTCTACCGAAGAGATCTCGCAGGGTCTTGTCGGCTTGCTTAGGTTTGTAGCCGTCGACGGCGAACTTCATCAATTGAACCGTCGTTCGCGATCTCGCGCCGCTTGTCCCGAGGCCAAGCAGACAAGCAGTTTTTAGGGCACTGACCGCGCCTTCATCGTCGGGAATCTTTGAGATAGCACTCTCGGTTTCTAGCCATTGCCGATAGGTTCCACCGACTGCGGTATCAGCTCGCATCGCTGGTGCAAAGAAATCGTAGAGGTCGCTGACACGGACTGGGCCGGACAAATCGCAGTTGTAAAGGAAACTGAACAGCGTTCGCTCGTTCTGCGCCACTCGCGCGGACACTCGCGGCAGCAAATAAAGGGCAGCAGGCTCCATCGGATAGGCCGACATCAGCAGCGTTGAAAGGTCGCGAATCTTAAAGTCGGAGAACAACCCGAGCGATAGACATTTTTTCGCGATCGACTGCTTTGTCTTACTAGTGGTCCCGTCTGGTCGCCTCGATTGAAGGACCTCGCCAACGAGCCGGTAAATCTCCTTACTGTCGTCGACGTACTGAATTGTTTCAAAACGCCCTTCGATCTTCTTCCAGTTAGAACGAATCGCTTGCGGGAGTCCGGACGCATAGTGCGACAAACCTTGGTGCAAGATGGCGCAGAACGTGATCGGAAACGCCTTTGTCCGTGACGCTATTTCGGCAAGCAATTGGATCTCGGCAAGTTCATCGCCGCGGCCTTCCGCAACCAACGCTTCAAGGTGGCGTCCGAATTCGTCCCAAACGATCGTGATTCGATCGCAGCCTGTTTCGTCACAGATGCCACGAATCAGCTTGATGACTTCGGCAACATCGTTTTCTTTTGAATTGCGAAGCTTTGTCCAACGGCGAACCCCAATTCGTTTGAGCGAATCGGCTGCCGCTAGTCGCAGTTGCGTACCGACGCTTGTAAGATGGCCATGGAGACATAGCGCAAGCCCTTTTTGTTTGACGCTCGCCCTGCGCCGTTTGGCGAAGTCGGCCAACTCGGGACTGACAACTTCGAGGCGTCGGTTAATTTCCAGACGCACCTCGCCCGACGACTTACTGTTTTCAACAAGATGCCCGGCATAGGCCGCTGTCAGCGACTTGCCCGAGCCGTACGGCGCGACCAAAAAGAATGCACGTTGTTCTTCGTTACCGAGCAATGCTCGGATCAGAGGCGCACACTTCGCGGTCGGCCGGAAGTGGCTGATCCGTTCTGGGTGATCCGCGTCGAAGGCAATGTTGATCGACCGCAAAAATAGTTCGGCGTCGACGCTAGGTGTGGCTTTTTTGGCTCGCGTTTTAGACATGGGCAACCTCCTCTCTTGTTTCGAAGAACAGCGTTGCCCATTCATCGGTCGGCATGCAATGAAGCCGGATCGTTCGGTCGCCCGCCATGCCGGCGATTTGTATGAAGTCGTCCGATCGTTGTTCGATTTGCGACACCGTTTCAAAGAGCGTCTCTCCGTTCAAGCAGAACACCCGTCCGGGACCACTCGATTTACGGGCGGCTTCTTGCAGTTTGACGTCAGTCGTTCTCGACTCTCGCATGGCTTCCGGAAACGCCATCGACATCACATATCCGAACACGTTGGCTGGGATTTGCTTGGCCGCTTGATGAATGTGAAAATAGCCGGACGTTCGGTAGTAGCTCAGCAACCCGAGTTCACGGAACGGACAGTCGGCACCGTCTTCGGGATCGTCGTTGCCAGCCGGAACCGCACGTGCGTAGCTGAGCAGCATGCAGCCGAGGTCACGAGAGAGTGTCGACGTGCTAGGGACGCGTTTCTGAGACGACTCGATGAAGCGACGAAGCGACTCCAGGCAAACAGCTCGATCGAATCGGTCGTGGGTAAAGTTGTTGAAGAACCATGACCAGGTCGTTGTCGCATTAAAGTTATTGACCAAATTGGCGTGCAATATCCACCACGTTCCCTGGTCAAGAAAGAAGGGATCGTACCGCCAAACGAGTTGACCGAGTTCGGTTGGTTGCAATAGTGTCGCACGCCCGCGCGATTCGATGCTGGCAACTTCGGCTAAGCCTGTGACCATCAACCAATGGCGAATCGACTTGGCCATGTTGCGGCCAACACCTAAGTAGTCAGCAACTTCCTCGTCAAGGAACTGCTCAGGCGACTCGCAGACCAGCTTCATTCCTTTATGAAGCCATCCTTCGCGAACGGGAAACGTTTCGTGACCACTAAACCTCATGCTTGAACGCTCCTTGCAGGTTGTCCGTTTCCGTCTGTCGTGGTGCGAAACCCGACAAGCGACCGACGGTCGAAATCAGCTTGGATGCTGCCCTCTCCACTTCGGCCATTGTGTTCTGATTTGAGAAGCTGAAACGCACGCTCGCGAATGCTTCTTCTTCGCTCAGTCCCATCGCACGAAGGACATATGAAGGTTCCGGCCTGCTGCTTGTGCAGGCGGAACTTTGCGAGCAGCGGACGCCATTGCGATCGAGCAACGCGACAATCGCCGCGCCGTCGAGGCCGGGAAACATCAGGTTAGTGGAGTTGCAAACTCGATGTTCAGTCCTGCCGTTGATCACGACACGAGGCAGCGATTCGGAAATCATCGCTTCAAAGTGATCGCGAAGTTTGGCAATACTCGAAATCACATAGCTGAGAGAGCCCTCGCGTTCGCTGGCTGCTGCTCCGAAACCGATGATACCGAGCAGATTCTCCGTCCCCGGCCGCAAGCCGTGTTCCTGGCTGCCACCTCGTAACATTGGACCAAGCGAACGGCGGTCTTTGACGCACAAAGCGCCGATACCAGTTGGTCCGTGCATCTTGTGAGCCGATGTCGTGAGGAAGTCGATGCCAATCCGATCGAAGTCAACTTCAACTTTGCCGATTGCTTGGGCCGCATCGCAATGGAACGGGACGCCAAAGCTATCGCAGACATCTGCGATCTCACGAATGGGCTGGATGACTCCTGTTTCGTTGTTGACCCATTGGACCGAAACCAATGAAGTCTCGTTGTCCATAGATTGCACAAGCTGCTCGAGGTCGATTCGTCCCTTACGATCAACCGGCAACCTCGTAACACGGACGCCATTCGCTTCGAGAGCATTGGCAGTTTCAAGCACGCAGGAATGCTCGACCTGCGTCGTCACCAAATGGGCGTTGCCGCGACTTCGCACAACGTCGCTCAACACCCAGTAGTTAAGTTCGGTCGCTCCGCTGCCAAAAAGCAAACGATCGGCGGACACGCCGAGCAAACTAGCGATTGCGTCGCGTGACTCGACAATCGTCCGTCGGGCCTTCTCCCCAGACCGATGCTCGCTCGACGGGTTCCCGAAATTCTCCTCGACCGCCGTCTTCACGGCTTCACCCACGGCACCCGAAAGGTGCGTCGTGGCGTTGTTGTCGAGATAAATTTCAGGGTTCACTGGAATTCCATCCTTGGTTGTGGATTCTTTGCTGGTGTTTGGGCGATTTATTTATTGCCCGATTGATTTGCGACACCCGAAACGCTTGATTTCGTAAACTGAGTATCCGCCATTCGTAATTGAACAGTTGAAACTTGACACGTTTGGTCCAAATCCTTTCCTCAGCGTTTCTGCTCGACCGTAAAAAACTCCTCCCGTAAGCTCTTGCCATCTGCCCCAAGCCCGACAACCAAATTCTCTAGCTGTTTAAGCGCAAGCGGTGAGGGTTTAACCTTGCTGTTCTCCCAGCGATTCACCGTCGAGAAAGTCACGCCCAGCTCGGCAGCCAGCTTTTCCTGGCTAAGGCCAAGCTGCAGGCGAACCATTTTGACCAGCCGTCCAATCTCGTTCGACTTTGTCGCGACCATCGAGTACCTCGCATGTACTTGCAGATGCTATATCAACTGCGAGGTATTTTGCAAGCAATTGAATTTCAGGTCAACACCCCGACAGGATTGCCGCTCGGGTACATGCTCAATGTCGAGCGAGAGATGGCCACAGTTCTTGCTCTTAGAAAAAACGCCCAAGAAGGATTACGCCTTCGCGGGCGTTTCGGCTATAAGCGAATGGTTCAAACTAATTGCGAACGGTTCGGCTCGCGTCCATTCTTGGCTCTTGCCGACGCCACTTCTGGCTGAGAGTGATGATGCGTAGACGATCGTTTCGCCGTTGTGGATCACTTGGCCGGTGATGTTCACCCGCGGTACAACCCAGTTCGCGCATCTTGCGATCTTGCCGGCAAACTCAAGAATAACGGTTTTATCGTTGAGGTTTAGCCGAGCAGTTTACGCATCGCGGATGCGACGCCGAGGGTGACTTCGGTCATCCTGGGATAGTCGAGCGTGTCTGGCGTGTCGGTGGCTTGGTGGTAGTTTGGATTGCGCAAGAAACTGGTGTCGGTGAGCATCAGGGCGGGATAGCCTTGGTCCCAGAATGAGCTGTTGTCGCTGAGACGAATCTCGTGGATCTTTTCGGGTAGGCAGATCGAAAATAGGGGCATGCGGCGCGTGCCACGTTTGAAGCCTCGCCGGAATCTCCAGCACAACTTCCAGGATGGCATGTTGCCAACGGCTGCCAGAAAGTTGCCGCGTTGTGGGAAAAATCGGTGCATCCATTTTGGAATTCCGGGCGGCACCGTCTGCGAGCCCTTCGCATGACTGTAGTAACCGACCATCTCCAGGCACAGCATCCCGACGATGTTGTCGCCGCGCTGTCGTGAAAGACGGGCGTGGTGCTGGCTGCCCATCGAATCCATGTTGAAATACGGCGGCTCCTCGCATGCGAACGCGACGAATCGGGCGGTTCGTTTTCCGGTGTGCTCGCGCAGCAATCGGCTGACTTCGATCATTACGGCGACGGCGGAGGCATTGTCATCGGCACCGGGTGTGCTGAAGACAGTGTCGTAGTGAGCGCCGAGCAAAACGATCTCATTGGCTCGTTTGGTACCGGGACGCTCCATGATCAGGTTCGTCGCCTCATCACCCATGGCGTCGTAGCATTCCCGCGAATGACTGCATCCCATTTCGGACCACTGACCTTCGATGTAGCCGATCGTGGCCTGAATCGTTTTCGGCTTGCTCAAGGTGCGCGGACCGATCAATCCCGCAAGCCGATCGACATGCAGTCGCAGATTCCTCTCGATCGTATCGCGGGCGATGGGCATCGTTACAGGGGAATTTAACGCGGAGTTGCGGAGGAGCGGAGAATCGCGGAGGAAAATTTGCTGCGGAAGGGGCGACTATTCGGAAACTCGTGGGCCGTGATAGTTGTTTACGATTCGATGGAGGCCATCAACAAGTTTCGCTTCATGGAAATTGAGAAGCAAACCAACATTCAGGTTCATCAGGCGAAGGTGAGAAAGGGTTTGTGCCTTGTCGATTGGATGGATGGCTGACTTGGCTTTCAGCTCGACGACGATCAATTCTTCGACGAGCAAGTCAGCGCGAAACGCACACGGGTCATGCAAATCGTCGTAGTCGAGGGCGACCGGCTTCTCTTCGACGACTGAGAACCCTCGTTTTCGAAGCTCATACGCAAGACATCGACGATACACCGACTCCAATAAACCTGGTCCGAGCCTGCGATGCACCTCAATCGCGGCACCAATAATTGCATCGGTCAACTCATTTTCCGTCATTTCTCTATCCCCCTCCTGAACTCCTGCCGGTCACACCACCCATTCTCCGCGATGCTCCGCACCTCCGCCACTCCGCGTTTCAACCTGCCAGCGAACAACTTGGCACAGCATCGATATTGCCAGAAAACAGAAGAGCAGGCCGTACTTCACGCAGCCTCCTTAGGCTTGATTTACCGTGCCGTGGATGGCTTCTTCAAGTTCGGCACGGTGTTCCTCGGATCTGACAACGATTGTGAGTGTGATCGCGTCGAAGTTTGAATCGCTCAGCAGCGGTGAGACGGCTCGACCGAAATCCGGGATCGTCAACGGACCGTATCCAGTGGCTAAGGTCGGGGAAGCAACGGTCTGTGCGCCTCGTTCGATGACCATTCCCAATGCGGTACGCAGCGTTTGCCCAACAAGATCGATCGACGAGTCATAAAACGGATCGATCGCCACCGCATGAAGGATGCACTGAAACGGTAAACTGCCGGCTCCGCTTTGAACGACGGTTCCGGCGGGGACGGCTGAGATTCCATGAGACTTCAGGTAGCTGTGAAGTTCATCTTGGATCGCAGGACCCACGGCTGAAAGGATGGCGCCGTTGACTCCCCCAGAAAGATTTAACCACGGGTTCGCCGTCGAAATCAAAACGTCAGCGGGACATTGCAACACATCGCCAACTTTGATCTCAACTTGCATTGATCTAATCCCGACTGCTTATCGGTTTTTGAAACTGAACGATGACGACTCGTCCGTCAAACTCAGCTCTTGAAAGCTTGTCTTTCATCATATCAAGAACTTAATGAGCTGATCCTCCGCCGGTGCCGGCACCAATCAAGGGAAATGCGATTGATCCGAAAGCATGCTCATTGGCAAGCTTAATAGCATTGACGCAGGAGTCGCGGACCGAACGTTCGCTCGAACGCCACCACATGCTGATCCCTGCTACATGAATGATCGCCTTGAAGGGAAGTTTGCCAGCGCCCGTCAGCACTGCTCCACCGAGTGGAATCGCACCATGCTTAGCGAGTTCTCTGAATGGAGCATACCCACCGCGGCGTTTGATTGCTCCGGAAACTCCCTGAGGTAGTAGCAGCCACCAAGGGATGATGTTTCGGTTCCAAGCGTTGACTATTACATCGACGTCTTGGTCGAGAAGATCACCTTGGACAACCTCAACGTTCGCCATCAGCCAATCATTCCGGAAAAGTCAGGTAGGTTGGTGGCACGGCGTCGACGAGCCAGACTCCGTTGGCGGAAAAATAGAACCTGTGGCCGTCACGATGCATGGTTTCGGCCGCGACTCGCAGGATGATAGGCTTGCCTCGCCGCGAGCCGACTTTGGTCGCGGTTTCTTCATCGGGTGAAAGATGGACATGGTGTCGTGATCGCTTTTGCAGACCGGTGGCTCGGATGCTGTCAAGGAAAGCCGCGACCGTTCCGTGATAGAGAATCTCGGGAGGGGTCTTCGGCTCGAGGTTGAGTTCGACGCCGGATACCGAATGACCCTGGCTGGCACGGATTCGCAAGCCATCCTCGCTCAATGCGAAACGTTTCTTGTCGTTCGTGGCGACCACTTCGTGCAATAGCTCCAGCGTGATCGATTTTCCATGCGAGTCGGCTTGGGCAATCAATTCATCGATACAAAGCCAACCTTCAGGGTCTAGCTTGGCACCAATCACTTCGGGCCGATGGCGAAGGACCAAGCTGAGGAACTTGCTGGTGGAGACGAGTTTGTTGTTGTGAGCCATGTTTGACATTCTAAAGGGTTCACGCATGCCGACGTAGTGGATGAGGCGACGAATCCCTGCTGGGAAGGCAAAGAGAGGGACTCGTCGCCTCGTCCACTACCAAAAAACGCCCGCGACAGAGATTTCCGTCACGGGCGTTTCGATCTTTAGCCTATCGTCCTACAGCTCAACGGCTTCGACCTCTCGGACGAAGCGGGCTAAGTCGGACTCTAGGAAGTTACTAACGACGTTGAAGACGGCATCGCTGAAGCCTCCGATGTTCAGGACATCCTGTCGATCGGGTGCTTGCGTGTTGCCGTATGGGGCGATGTCGATGCAGACCAACTTCGGATCGGCGATGCCGTGTCCGCGCTGAGTCTTCTTGAACTTCTCCCATTCGGTCATGACGCCGGTCGAACCGCCTCGGCCGTATCCGTAGATACGTCCGGAGTTGATCCAACTCTCGTTGTCGCTGACCAGGACGACTCCAGCAAACGTACGCTTTGCGTAACGCTTGTTGGCCTCGACCAACGGCAACGACACATCCGTTCCGCCGCCACCGAACTTCGACAGTCGCGCCGACAGGCTCAGGATCGAATCGCTCGGATCGAACTTTGCCTGGTAGGCTTGCGTGTCGAATGGAACGACGATGCTATCCGGGTTGCGACGCAGGATCGCCGCGGCGAACAACGCGGCGACGTCAACGCAACGCATCTTCGATGCGCGGCCTCGACCGCCGGATCCCGTAACCGTACGACCTGTTACAGACATGGCCATCGATCCAGACGTGTCCAGACCGATGATCACCGGCGCCGGTAGCTGCGGGATGTTTCCACATGCGATCTCCGCCGCGTCATGCAATGCCGACTTGATCTTGTGTGGTACCTCGTCCGCAGCGTTCAGGTACGCCGCCAAGAACTGGTATGGGAACTGACGTGAACGTCGAATCGCGTCAACGTCCGCGATGCGGCCGGCAACGTAGTCGATCATTGCATTGTCGTTGACCGCTCCGTCGGTCTCACGCATCGTTGGATCGGCGGAGCGATCCACGACTTTGAAAACGTCATGACGCAACAGCGTATTCAGGTTCATGCGCAGTGCCTGTGGTCCCATCTGGCGGGCAATTGCCTTCCAGACGATCGGACCCTTGGCCGAGTCGGCCAGCAAATCCCAACGAACTTGCAGGTCTCCAGCGATCAACGCCTGAGCCTCTTCGGTCTCCGCAGCACGGAACGCCTTCAGTGACTGAACCTCGGCCGGCAAGTCCGCTTCCGTCGCTGGAGCCCACTTATCGACTTCCTTATCGGTCAGCCAACCGAACAACGCTCGGCGAGCGTTATCCTTCGGCGTCGGACGTGCCATTCGCAGGACGTCACGCAGGCTCGGATCGTTTCCGATCGAAGCTGAAAGCAACTTGCCAACAGACGCGTCGTTCAGCCAACGTTGGAACGCACGCTGCAACGATGACGACAGGCCCTTGCGACCGAATTGAGCTGAACGCGTCATTTGGAAAACGGTGCGCAGAACGCGGCCGTTGTCCGCGACTCGGTCGAAGACTTGGTGCATCAGAGCCGTGTCGCGAGTCGACAGCACAACCAACAGCGCTGCCGGCATGTCCTTCATGTAAGCACGCTCACGTGAGTAGACGGCCAGCTTTGCCAGGAACTCGTTGTCGTCGACTTCGTCGATCAGCTTTCGCAGTTGGTCAAGCTGATCCGAGGCCGTCGCGTAGAACACGTTTCCGAACGTACCGGTAGCCGCAAGCTGCGCGAGCGCATGCTTGGCCGGGAACTTGTACGCCGGACCGCCAGCTTCGTTGACAGCCAGTGCACGTGGTAGAACGCTCGTGATGCTTGAAAACAGACTCTTGTTGGCCATCTTGACCTCCTACTCAAAAAGGTGATCCGACGAAGTTTGGTGCAGAGGTTTGCTCCCAAATGAGCTTCGCCCCGGGATGGGGCCGCGACCGAGAAACGTCTCGGCGCGGTTGGAGTCGGGACGACAGGAATCGAACCTATGGACTCCACTCCGGCAGTCGGATCGGTGTTCTTGCCACCGCGTGGAAACGCCCCGAACAAAATGGGGCCGTTTCGCAGCACGATGGTTTTGTGTTGTGCTGTGTTGTCTGGTTAGGGCAAATCGAAAAAGCACTCGGCGAAGTGGTGGTCAGAGAACCCGTCCGTATTCAATGAAAGCGGACGGGGCGGGACTTGAACCCGCTAAACCTTTCGGTCATTTGCCATGTACTCCAAACCGGCAGCCGAGTGTGTTTCGTGTTGTGGGATAAGCTTCCAGCTTGTCGATGGCTGATTGACAGGCAGGATGCCTATCCCACGGGTTGTGATGCAAAAACGCGATCGACGAAGTTGTGACCAGATCGAACTCTCACCTACACGACGACCAACGCATCCTTCGTCGGTGCCCGAAGTCCGTCATGCTGCCAGTTACACCACAACCCCAAGAATGATCTGGGGTATGCGTTTCAATCGCTGAAGCATGTTTGGTTCTCCTTCGTATTCGTTGTCGTGAGTGGTAGCCCTGGGAATTGAACTCAGCGCAACTCGGTTATCAGCCGTGTTTGGGCAACCAGCCCTCGACTACCGTCGTGTTCCCATTCAAGTCGGACACCTCGGAGTCGAACCGAGACCCTCCTGCTCCCAAAGCAGGCGTGCTTCCATCTGCACCTGTATCCGATGTGTGTTGCCGATTCCGTCGGCGCATATCTTCCTTGTCAGTGGGCCGGGAGGCGCTCGAATCCTCGTCTGCGGTTCTTCAGACCGCCGCTAGACCGTCTCAGCTACCAGCCCATGTTGGCTAATTGGGTTCGTCCGGTACGGACACGAAAAAAGGCTCGATGTCTGCGTGACACCGAGCCTTCATGTAGAAAGCAGTTCGCTTGAAGCGAGTGTCACGTGAGCAATCGATACGTCGGGCTATTACCGGGCAGGAACATATTGGATAAGGACCAATCGCTACCGCCGAAGGCAATCCCTTCGTGTATCCGTTCGAGTTGATTTGATTGCTGCTTGGTAAACATCAGAAAGCTCGACTCGCTTCTCTGGGTGTGACTTTTGTGTTCCGGCTTGGCCGGTTCTGGGGTAATAGACGTTATGGGATCCGAATGGTTCGCGAAAAAACTCGCGAATTCTTACGTAGTGGATGAGGCGACGAATCCCCGCGTGGCGGCGAATGAACAGGACTCGTCGCCTCGTCCACTACGTCTCTCGCATGAAAGTCAAACGATTCGTCCATGCTTTTGTACTCGCAACACGCGAGATTTTCTCCACTGGCCAATCAAGCAGAGTCACCTTCAGCTCGAAGATGCCGGAGATGGTGAGCAGCATGCGCGGTATGGATTTCCAGAATGCTCTCGCGTTGCAATCGGCCGAATCCTGGGTGCGGAGCGAAACTGCCGGAGTGATTTAGCAGGCGTGCAACACTCGCCGCAAATGTTTCGACTTCGGTTGCATCTTCCAAATCGTCTGGCGGAACGAATATCGAAGCCGTTCGTATCCCGCGAGGAGAATCACCGCTCAGCACCTTGGGCATCAGTAGTCGTCGCACCAGAGGCCGCAATGGCGCAAAGAGCGACATCCAAACCGGATAGCCATCGACGCTGGGATCTTGAACCAAAACCAGGTGCCGACAGATCTGCCCGAGCGACCAGTTTCCGTTCCGGACATAGCCGCTGGCCAACAATTGCCGAGCGTCATCGACGGCGGCTTCGAGATTGTTGAACTGCAATTGACGGAGGTCACTCATATGTCTGCGGCATCTCGGTAGAATCTGAATCTTTGGAAGCACATTATGGGCGACATCCGTGTTTGATCGACCGCTTTCTCGAAGTCGTTTCCTTGCGGGATTGGCAAGTTGAATTGAATCAATTTGTGACGACTTCGCTTCGCCGCCTGGGCGTAGAAGAGGTGTTGCCATTACTTCATCGACTGGTCGAATGCGTGCCGCCTCCAAACCAATATAGAATCCATTTTCTGGAAGGCTTGGCAACACGCGACGCAAATTGGTTGCTCAAAGTCGCCAAGGACAAGAAGCACTGCGGACTTTCGCGCGATCAACTTCACAGACTCCTTTGCAGCGCCGCCGCAAAGTTGTCGGCTCACTCGAAAAATCTGGGCGAGCAGCGGTATAGGCGTGGTAGTCCGCCTACAGATTGTTGGCGCGTACTAACCCAAGCAATCATCGCTGCCGACGCCAATTGTCTCGGTGACATGATCGATTTGCTGGATAGTTGCCCAAGCGTTTTTAAGTTTCGTTCTTTTCAAGTTCCGGCCGCCGTCAAACTTCGTGAGTTTGCGTTAAAACAGCACGATGAGATGCCCGGGGCTTTAGCGGATTGGGTAGAGCGACTAAAAACACGGCTGGTTGATGCGACATCCAGTGAGCCTCAACCACCGAGTGATTTCCGACGCGACTCGAAAGTTGGATGTGAATGCAAATACTGTTTGCAACTTAGTCAATTTCTGGCTGACCCGACGGCGCAACAAACCCAGATTCCCGCCGCGGAGCGCAACCGGAGTCACATGGAACATGTGATCTATTCTCGAGGACTCGATATTCAGACGAAGACGATCCGGAGCGGTAGCCCGTATTCGCTGGGTTTGACAAAAACGATGGCGTCACATGACGCTGCTGTCAAACAATACCACAGCGATTTGAAACTGCTCAACACATTGCAATAGCACATTTCTAGGAGTTGAGTTGACACACGATGCCAAAACTCGAACTATCAACGCAGCAGAAAGCGGAGCTTTTGCACGAATCGAAGACGCAGAAACGCAATGAGCAGAAGCTGTTTCTTGAAAGTCTGGGCGGAAACGGTTCGGCGCAAGAACTGGACACCACTTTGTCGCTAGCAAAGCATGATACCGACGCAATGCGACTGGCGGACGAACTTCATCAGCAATGGATAGACTCACTTCAATCCGATGTCGAACCTCACAAAGCAGTAGGGCGGCTCGGTAAAAGCCGACTGTTCCACCTTTTCAATTTGGAATAACGGCGTCAGATGACCTTGGGGGGAAACGAGCAGACTCAGTGTGTCCTGCCCAGGCGACAGGTCGATCATCAGTCCACGAACAACTCGAGACGGATCGTGGTCCGCGAATGATCGCCAAACCGTCGCCTTGCCACCCAGCGCGAACACCAAGTCCATCACTTGATCCTCCATCTCCCGAGTGCGTCGGATGTCGTCTAGCGTTCCGCGATAGTGGATTGTCACACCCATGAATGCCCTTTCAAAACGGGAATTGGTCTTCGAGCCAGTCGTTTCCATCGGTGTTGAGTGCCGCTCGTTCTCGCTCGTCCAACTGGGATTGAAAATCCGCGACTTTCGGAAGTACCCCAGGAAACCGATCGGCAGCTTCGTTGAGCAGATGTTGCAGCTTCTCCTTAGCCGCTGCATTGTTCTTGTTGCCGTCTTGCCGGTAGTCACGGAACGAGAGGTTCAGATTCTTGAGGGCATCACCGTCAGCGCCCAAGCATTCCAAGTCGCTCATGATTTCAGCGAGCCGAAAAGACAGCTTCAAGTAGCCATTCGGATCGCCAGGCAAGTTGCCGTCCGTCATTGGGCTGGACCAAGCTGAAGCATAGACATCCTCCTCCCTTTCACCCGCCGCGAGCCTTGCTTCCCGCTCGGCTTGCTCACGATTGAACTTTTCGCTGAAAGCCCGGTATTCATCTTGTTCGCGCTGCCAGTCTTCAAAAAACTCGTGAGTCGAAAAGGCAAACTCCTCGTCGAGTTCCAAGTGATGCCCATCAAGTGAGGTGAATCCAACGCCAAACATTTCCGAGGCCATCATGTCGCAAATCGGGCAGTCGCAATCCGGTAGATGTTGCGGGGATTCGCAGCCGTCCATGCCCTGAATCGGAACCTCGCTGCCGCGCGGCACCCGCCGACGACTGCACTCGACGATAAAACTCGCTGGCGACCCGCCCTCAAATGGAGACTGCAACCACGAATCGCGGACATCAGCGAGAAAGGCTGCCAAGCGACTCTGGCGATCGCCGTTTGAAAATTGATCTGCGTCGGCGCCGGTTTCTAGCTCTTTCTGGCACCAGAACCAACCCGACTGGATTACTTCGCGGCAGACGTCGAAGTAAATGATCATCTCTTCGCGACCCATTGGTGCATCGTCGTAGCCAATCAGATCATCGGGTGCTGCAATCATTCCCGCACCAGTCTCGAACCTCAGCCGTTGCCCATCGATGATCGAACCGCTCCAGTGGTGGGAGCCGTGCAACAGCTCTCGAGGACAGCGACCTCGCAGATCAGTTCGCGACGTCATCAACCAATCGCGATGTACCTCGACCGTCAATGCATGAAGCAGATGACTCGCTTCGGGGACGCCAGTTTCTCCGTCGATTGCCTCGTCATTCAGTTTCGGCAAACGTCCCTCCGCCACGACTTGGAGAATCCTGGATGCCAAACCATCAACCATGGCTGAACCGAAGAGCACAGTGCGGTTGGTTCTGGGAATTTGAACCTCGTTTTCGCGTTGCGTTTTAACGATCTCCGCACTTGCCGATTCGTGCAATTCCCACCAAGGAGGCAAGTGAATTGGCAACGGGCAATGCCGGTTTCCATTTTCGTCAGTGACAATCGCCAACGTCGCGTCTCGACCGACCGTCTCGAGGCCAACCCCGGCTATCACTCGCTTTTGCGTCAAGTCGATCGCTAGCCAGCGCCCATGTCCGTCGACTGCCTGCAACGCGTCGCAGCGATCGCAGGGACGGAACGGCAAGCCATCCAAAAACTCGCACACTCCCGGGCAGCGATACCTGGGCCAATACGCAGCGACCTCGTCCCAGTTCGCTGGATCTTCCGACATCGTCGCCCACAACGTCAGCGCCGCGTCATCGTCCACTGCGGTTCCCAGCCATGTTTGCTCACCGTCCAACACGACCACAATCATCGGCATGGGTTGTGATTGGTCATTGGCTTCAGACTGATTCATCAGAAGACTCGTTCGCTGGTACGTCAGGGGAGTTGAGTCGTCATTGCGTCGATTGTCGTCACCTTGCCTTGCGATTGGGTGACAGAGACATCGGCGATGGCAACACTCGACAAAGAATTGTCGAGAGCAGCTCAATTCATAGAGTTAATCTTAAACTTCCAAAGCACCCTCTTCCAGCCGCCGAACATCGTCAGCAGCACGCCTTTTTCGAGTTCGATCGGCGCGAACGGTCCCGTCGCAGCGAAAGTAGTGGACGACGCCGGTAGCCGGCACCGTGTTGTGTTCCTCGTCGACCACAAAGAAGCCATCGCCCGGTTGATTCTTCAAGACGTTGTACGAGACGGGATTGCCGTCACGAAAGCTCGCGTTCAAAATCATGGACTCAATACATTTTCAACTTGTCCCGAGAAATGTCAGATGAAAGTCATCGTGGATCTGTGTGTCGTTCCAATGGGCGTGGGCGTTTCTGTAAGCAAGTACGTCGCGGAGTGCCAGAAGGTGTTACAGGAAGCCGGGCTGGAGCATCAGCTTCATGCATACGGAACAAACATCGAGGGCGACTGGGACGATGTGTTCGCGGCGATCAAGCTTTGCCACGAACGTGTTCACGCGATGGGCGCACCGCGAATCACGACCAACATCAAAGCCGGCACGCGCACGGATCGCGAACAATCGATGCAGGACAAGATCGACAGTGTCGCCTTAATGTGAAAGCCACCCCTCTTTGGGAACGGCGTTCTCCAATCTTCGAGAAGAGGGCAGCGAGCGTGTTCTTTCGGACTCGGCCGCCGGAGCCGCAGCGACCGAGTCAGCAGTTTCGGTTACGATAAAAACGCTGCCAGCTGCCATCGGCCTTTCACTCAATTCACCCATGAGTCAGCACCTTGCTAGACGACTTTGATCTTTTCGGCGATGTAAGTGGATCCAACAATTCCATTGGCTGTGGAGGGTTAATGATCATTTTCGGCATCGCTGCGCTACTGTTCGTCATCGTTATGGCTTGGATGTCGTGAGAGCGTTTTCGTCTTGCTGAGGTTGCATCGACCGAAGCCTAAAGTAAGTGCGTTCCCGATCGGGTGTCACGTCGCGTCTTCCTACTCTAGCTTCGATTTCGACAAGTCTTCCCGCAAAGTAGAGCGGACGTCGGCGAGTATCCTGCCAAGCATATTCTTTCCGCAGCCGTCTCCACCATCGCCCCAGTAGTCATCGTTGGTTGTGTGTTCGATGATTCTGGCATCACCAGTGCCAAGCAGTAACTCTCGGAGTTCTTCGTGTTGTGTGAATTTCGCGAGCAGTGCTTCACGCATGACATTCACTTTGGCGGATTCCCAATCTTTGCGCAATGTACGCTTGCGATCGCGGCCCATCCTTGCCGCGTGCATCGGCGAGTTCGCTTTTCGAATCTGCTCTTGGTCCTTCTTGTCCTTGAATTTCATGGCCTGAAAGTAGTGCTCACTCGTTGGCCACATACGATTGCCGATTCGTATTGGATAGGCAGCAAAGTTCGAGAACTCGCCGTATTCATCGCCAGTACTGTAGAACTTGATTGGCTGGTCCATCTCGATTTCCGCGTCTATTGGTAGTTTCGAGGAAGACGCTTTCAGGCAAAAACAGGTTCACCAGGTCATTCGGACAAACAAAGCCAACGGTGAAGAAGTCAACAGGCGACGAGACTTACCTACCCGGTTCACGCCCGGGCCGACGAACGGGATTCGTCGAACTTGCAACTATGGCTTTGCAACTCTTGCGGCTTCAAGCAACCGGCAAAGAATACCAGCGATGTTCCAGGCGTCGTCGCCTCCCCGGTGGTGAGTGCCTTCCATCTGCAGGTTCAGCATTTCGTACGCCCCGTCCAGTCCGACCTCGTGTTTCAGACCGTGCGATACCGCAAACAGCGATTTGACATTCAGGTAGGTGATTCCAAAGGGATAGCCAACGCCTGCCGCTGAACAAACTCGCTCGAACTGGCGACGATCGTAGTCGCCCCAACTGGCCCACAGTCGGTCTTTCGAATCGAACTCCTGCTTCAATCGTTTGACCGCGTCGCGGAGCGAGCCCGCTGCTTCGAACATGTCCGGCGTCAGAGTTGTGAGTTCTGTGCAGAAAGGACTGATGGCGGATCGCTCGGGACAGACGAGGAGACTGTGCTTGCTCTTTCGCTCTAGCTTGGCGACATTGACCAGGCATAAACCGATCTCGATAATTTCGCTCTCTTCGCCTTCGGGCGGCGGGCCATCCCAACACGTCGACTCAACGTCGACTACCAGAATCTGATCTAGTTTTCTTGCCATAGCGTGTCCTTCTGAAATTGAGTTTGCGTAGTGGGCGAGGCGACGAGTCCTCCCACTTGGATTCTATGGCTAGGGACTCGTCGCCTCGTCTACTACAGTTTGGGTTCAATGAAACATTTCGCGGAACGCATCCAGGTTGGCTTTGCTTTGCCGGCCATTGCCGGGGATCGCGAAGACGATTTCGTCGATTCCGCCTCCGTCTTTCTCGATCGCCGATTTGGCTGTACGTGATGCCATCACTGGATCACCTCCGAAAGCTCCGCATCCCCAAGCACCTAGGAGCAGGCGTTTAACACCCTGATTTCGTGAGATGCGTAGCACATTCCGCCAGCGTCGCTCGAACGTCTGCTCGAGCTCTTCGGTAGCTTCTGGGTTACCTCGCAAAAACGGGCCACTGTTCGGCGCGGGTGCGGTGATCACCGAGGCAAAGAACGGCTCGGCAAGCAAGTCGCCGGTGCCGCGTGTCTTGAAGAACGGAACCGACGGACTGAAGATCATGTGGTCGGTGTAGAGCAGCGATGATTGAGCACGATTGGTCTCGTAGTATTCCATGCACTGGATCAAACACGGATACAGACCACTACAGCGACACAGGTCCTCTTCCTGTGCCTTCGCACCATTCAAAAATCCGCCGCCGGGATTTCGGGCCGATGCGAAGTTCAACAGCGCAACTTCGCTATGTTCGGCCATGGCCAGTTTGCATAGTTGCTGGGCGACGACTTGAGTCGTCCCGTCCACTACGCGAATCGTTTGGTTCTCATCGGCTGGGGACGCGGATAGCGCAGCGATTTCATCAGGTCGGTAGAGGCGTGTGCCAAGGACGGCCGACTCTTGCTGCTCGGCAAACTTCACGGTCCGACCGTCCGCATGGTATTCGCCCGCCTCGATCAGGTCGAGTGTTTCTTTTGCCAGTTTTTTCAGTGTCATGTTGAATTCCTCCCTGCGGGATTCTCCTATAAATCATGACAGGACACGCGCCTCGGTGTTTTGGTTCGCGATAATCTAAGTCGTTGTAGTGGACGAGGCGACGAGTCCGAGATCGTGGTAGAAAGTAGGGACTCGTCGCCTCGTCCACTACGGGAACTGAACGCGTGGAAATGTTTGTTGGTAGAGACTTTATCGAAATCGATTTCAACGGAAACACTTCGGTGATGGAACATTCGCTTATCTACAGTGTTGGCACGCAGGTGGTCGCTCAGAAAGAAGTCATGGCGGCAAACGATCGCATTGCGCACCCGGCGGGCGCTGTCGGTGTGATCGTTCGGTCGCCAGTCGATCGCACACACGCCTACCGCGTGAAGTTCAGTGATGGGTTCGAGGCTCCGATCCATCACGACCAACTCGTTCGGTTGACGGAGTTCAAATCCAACAGCATCCGTGATAACGATGCGCCGCTGATGAGTTCAGGCTTGTACGATCGCGTGATCTATCGCTGCGTGATCGGATCGCGGGCTTACGGGCTGGAAGATGAAGCGTCGGACACCGATCGCCGCGGGATCTATCTACCGGCAGCCGACCTGCACTGGTCGCTCTTCGGGGTTCCGGAGCAACTGGAAAACGATGAGACGCAAGAGGTTTACTGGGAGCTGCAAAAGTTCATCGTGCTCGCTTTGAAGGCGAACCCGAATGTGCTCGAGTGCCTCTATTCCCCAATCGTTGAGTCGGTGACTCCGCTGGGCGAAGAACTGCTCGAGATGCGATCTGTGTTCCTCTCGAGGCTTATCTTCCAGACGTTCTCCGGATACGTTGCATCACAGTTCAAGAAGATGCAGACCGACATCCGCAATCAGGGCCGAGTGAAGTGGAAGCACGTGATGCACTTGGTACGGTTGCTGCTGTCGGGAACCCACGTGTTGCGTTCGGGTGAGATGATGGTCGACGTTGGCCAGTATCGAGATCGATTGCTAACGATCAAACGAGGTGAAATGCCGTTCGCCGAAGCAGACTCGTGGCGGAAGGAATTGCAAAGCGATTTTGAGTCTGCGTTCAAAACAACCAAGCTCCCGGACCGTCCCGATTACGAGCGTGCCAACGCATTCCTAGTCGACGCACGTCGGCGAGCGATGGAGGAGGGACTCCCGTAGTGGACGAGGCGACGAGTCCATCGGATAATCACTGCTTCGGGACTTTGAGAAGGGACTCCTCGCGTCGTCCACTACAATTGGGCTACCGATGAAACGCGATCATTTGAAACGCTTACCGAGGCAATACTACCAGGGCGAGGCAATCGTCCATTGGACAATTACTGCTCGGGATCGGAAAGTTGGATGGCTAAGGTCAACTTTCTACTACCGATTCCGTGAACTCCTCACTCATACGATCTTCCGATACGGCTTGGCTTGCCCAATCTTCTGTCTCATGCCCGATCACGTTCACATGGTATGGATGGGGCTTTACTCGGGTTGCGACCAAATCAATGCAATGAAGCATTTTCGTCCCCGCTGTGACGAATCGCTCGAAAAGATTGGTTTTGGGCTCCAGGATCAAGCCTATGATCATGTACTGACTGATGAAGAACGCATTGCGGCGAATTTTCAACGACTTTGCGAAGACGTTGCAAGAAATCCAGGAAGAGGTGGCATTGTCGATTCTGACCGGTTCGCGGAGTATCGCTTTACGGGATGTATCGTTCCAGGCTATCCGGAGCTGAAGCCATTCGCGGTGGGCTTTTGGGATCGGTTTGATCGCATTGTGTCACGGTTAAAAAAGCAAGGAATGCAACAATGGAAGACTGACGATAGTGAACGAGGCGAGGAGTCCTTCGATCCTCCCGAACCAGAAAGGGACTCCTCGCGTCGTCCACTACCATGAACCTTCCACAAGAAAATCTCTTTCAGCACGTCGAGTCGCATCCGTACCCGCTGCTTTTCGCGACCATCAGCGGAGCCCATCTTTATGGTTTCCCTTCACCCGATTCCGACTTCGATCTCCGTGGCGTTCACATGTTGCCACTGGAAACCGTCGTAGGACTCGACGAAGGCGATCAAACCGTGGAGAAAGAGGGCATCTACGCCGGCCTCGAGATCGATCTCGTTACGCACGACGTGGAAAAGTTCTTTCGGTTGATGCTGAAGCGAAACGGGTACGTGCTTGAGCAAATCTTCTCGCCGCTGGTGGTGTACAGCACTCCCGGGCACGAGGAGCTGAAGTCGATCGCCAAGAACTGCATCACGCGTCACCACGCGCATCACTATCTCGGATTTGCCGCGACCCAGTGGAAGCTCTTCGCCAAGGATTCACCGCCGCGCGTCAAGCCGCTGCTATACGTTTATCGCGTGCTGTTGACGGGGATCCACCTGATGCGCACCGGCGAGGTGGAAGCCAACCTGATCACGCTGAACGAGTCGGCGAAGCTTTCGTACATTGATGAACTGGTGGACCGCAAGCGATCCGGACCGGAGAAAGGAACGCTTCAAGCTGCCGATCTGGAATTCCACACCCAAGAATACGAGCGACTCACCGCCGAACTCGAGTCCGCGTACGAAGCCAGCAAGCTTCCCGAGATGCCATCAGGTCGTGATGATTTGAACGATCTTCTCGTTCAACTGCGTTTGCGATGAAATCGTAGTGGATGAGGCGACGAATCCCGGACGCTGGGACTCGTCGCCTCGTCCACTACGAAAAAAAGGCGAACCAGTCTCACCCATAGGTGTCTCTGCTTCGGTCCGTCAATTCTGGAAACCCAATGAATACCTTCACCACAACATCAACATCATCAACGACCGACTCGTCATTCGACGGCGAGGCGGGGATGGTGCGTCGTGAGTGAATGTTGATTCCAAAACGATTCGCAAAGCCCGCCCGGTGATTCACTTGGCGGGCTTTTTTTGTGGATTGCCGGTTCGTGATTGACGGCGTTTTCCTGTTTCTTCGTTTCCGTTCATCTGGCGCTCACGCAGGGCAAAAAGGTTGCCGAGGCTGCTCACCTCGGCCGCTGGCGATCGGTGCGAAACGTTTCCTTTACCAAGGAGTTTGCGAGCTATGGTTCAGAACGAAATGACACGAAATGGCAAGGTGTCGGTCAACGTCGGCACGATCGGTCACATCGACCACGGCAAAACGACACTGACTTCGGCCCTGTTGCGCGTGCAATCTGAGAAGGGACTGGCCAAGTACAAGTCGTACGAATCGATCGCCAAAGGCGGCATTGTTCGTGACAAGAACAAGACCGTGACCGTGATCGCTTCGCACGTGAAGTACGAGACGGCTGGTCGCATCTACGCCCACATCGACTGTCCCGGCCACGCCGATTACATCAAGAACATGATCACTGGCGCGGCTCAAATGGACGGCGCAGTATTGTTGGTGTCTGCGGCTGATGGTCCGATGCCGCAAACTCGCGAACACCTGTTACTGGCCCGACAAGTTGGCGTGCCGCACTTGGTCGTGTTCATGAATAAATGCGACCTGGTTGAAGACGCCGAATTGCTTGAGCTGGTCGAACTAGATTTGCGCGAGTTGCTCAGCGAGTACGGTTGCGACGGCGAAAAGACTCCGGTCATTCGCGGTTCGGCCAAGCTGGCGCACGACGATCCCACGAATCCAAAGGCGATCGAGTGCGTTGAGCAATTGCTGAATGCACTGGACCGCTGGATTCCCGATCCCGTTCGTCTGATCGACAAGCCGTTCTTGATGCCGATTGAGAACGTCTACTCGATCGCCGGTCGCGGCACCGTCGTGACCGGCAAGATTGAGCAGGGAATGGTTCGCGCCGGAGATAGCGTCGAAATCCTCGGACTGAGATCCGCGACCGCGACGGATGTGATCACGCAAGTGGAATCGTTCGGCGAGGTCTTGGAGGTCGCGGGCGCTGGTGACAACGTCGGCGTGTTGCTTCGCAAGACGGCTCACAACGAGATCACCAAAGGCCAAGTCTTGGCGAAGGCGGGAACGTTGACTCCGCATCGCGAATTCGAGGCCGAAGTGTACGTGTTGAAGAAGGAGGAAGGAGGCCGGCACACGCCGTTCTTTGACGGCTACGCTCCTCAGTTCTTCTTCCGAACCACGAACGTGACAGGCAGCGCAAACGTGCTGGGCGGAGTCGACATGGCGATGCCCGGCGACGGCGTGCAGTTGAAAGTCACGCTGAAGCAACCGATTGCGGTCGCTGACGGTGACCGTTTCGCCATCCGTGAAGGCGGCAGGACCGTCGGATCAGGCGTGGTGACACGCGTGGTCGGCTAAAATCTCCGTACCGGTAGTGGATGAGGCGACGAATCCAGGACGCTAGGACTCGTCGCCTCGTCCACTACTGATATTGCACAACGCTCGCGGCGGAGAGATCCGTCGCGGGCGTTTCAGTTCTATTGAAGTATTCGATACGTGGCGAGACTAACTGTGACAGCGACAACCTGGATTCTCGAATCCGAAGTGTTCCCAAGTTCCCACGCAAGACTGCGCGCAGCAATCAATGAAGCTGGACATCGCATCGTTGAGTCACGGGATGATTGGTGGCTGGACGAACCACCCCAATTCGATAAGCAGACACCGGTTGTTTTTCATGGGTCACTCGGCAATGCGGCTGTCATTGAAGTGAAGGCGGATTGGACTCCCGGTTCGTTTTGTCCTGTGAATGATTTTTGCTGCACGGCTTGGTACCCGAGAGCGAGCAAGTGGTTGTTGCATCGCGATTGGCGGTGTGTGCCGGCCAATGACTTGGTCGCCAATGCTGCCGACGTCGCAAGCTCGATTGGCTGCACTGATCGTGTCTTTGTTCGACCAGACAGCCCCCTGAAACCTTTTAGCGGTCGCGTGCTGGATGTAGATTCGATTTCCCTCAAGGCACTCGACCATGGGTTCTACTACGAAGACGAAACGCTTCCGGTTATTGTCGCGCCGGTCGCCAACGTTGGACGCGAGTGGCGTTTTGTTATCGTTGATGGACAAGTGATTACTGGCAGCAGCTACGACGCGGGAACACGGAGTGCATCATCCGCAGGCGAGGACTCAAATGCTCTCGACTTGGCTGAGGAGATCGCATCCTCCATGGAACCGCCATCGCCGGTCTACGTCTTAGACATTTGCGAGGTGGATGATAAGTGTCGTTTGCTTGAGCTGAATCCGTTTGGAGGTGCCGACTTGTACGATTGCGACCCCCAAGCCATCGTGAAAGCTGTGTCAGATCATGCCATACGGAGTCTTGAATCGTGAACAGAATCGAAGGTGACTTACTGAAACTTGCTGGCCGGGGCCGTTTCGACGTGATCATTCAGGAAGATCACACGCTGGTTGTGTTCAAGCCTTTGTAGTTGCCGCGTCAATGAAAGGATCGGCAGAGGAACGAATCAATTCAATCAACTCCGGGTCCATAAACTGGTAATCGTCAGGAATATGCAAAACTTCGATTGGCAGGAACCTGGTCTCGCCGGGATAGTCTGCGAGCAACCGATGGCGATGCTTGTCTTCCATCACCAAGACAAGGTCTGCCCAGGCTAGATCGATAGCGTGAATCGTCTGCCTCGCGGACGTCGCTGTACCTCGAGACCGAACCGCCACTCGCGGATCGTCCCGATAGACAGCTTCGGCCGTCGGACTTCGCCACTGATTCTTGCTGCAAACGAACAATACGTTGATTCGATTGGTCATCAGAAGCTGCCCGTTTTTGTTTCCGATAACACGTTCAATTCTCGCGCGACCGGTATCGGAGTGCGAGTGTGCAGTCATCTCAAAAGTAGCGAGTCGTCAAAGTCTTTTGACTAACGGATTCGCAGCCCCGTTTCTTGGAGGATCCACAGATGACCGGCAAGTGGTTCGTCTGTTTCCAGTAGAGCAATCAGCTGGTTGACTAACGCAAGTACGGTTGGCTTTGCCTGGTTGCGCGGACGCAAGATGATGATGCCTGGATAGTCAGCCGGCGGATACGTACGGATGTCCGAAAAATCCAAGTCGAGCGTTATCAGCGCACGGTCTTCAGCTTTACAGACCGCGGCAACCTTTGGATCCAAATTTCCTACCATGCTTTGATCGAAGATCGTCATCGCATCGTGCCCCGCGGCCTTGAGCATTTCGGCCACTTCAATCGGCAGGTTCTCGTCGATCTTGAATCTCGCCATCACATCTCGGGAGAAGGCTTTAGGGAGTGAGTGGCACGATTCGTTCGCGGGCCAGCTCGGCAGCGTATGCGATGCAGGCGTCGATGTCTTCGACTTTCAGGCTGGGGTAGCTCCTGACGATTTCTTCTCTCGATACTCCTGCTGCCAAGTTGTCGAGGACGACAGAGACGGTTACTCGCGTGCCGATCACGCAGGCTTGACCGTGACAGACGAGAGGGTCGACAGAGATTCGGTCTTGCCAAGTCATAGCAACATCTCAGGGCTCTAATTGCGAACTCGCGAGTCAGCCCGGTCTCCCGTGTTAACCCGTTTTCCCATGTCAAACAGAGAGTCAGAGAGTTCTCGGGGTTGTCTCTGGGGTGCGAGGCCAACCAGGGTGGTTGAGTCCGGGAGGCCGGAGTTTGGAAACGAAACAGAGAACTATTGCCGAAACCGCAAAACGTCGAAAACACCGCGAAAAACCGGGCCGAAATCGACAACACCTGCCTGCCTGATTCAGGCGGCAGGTGCTAACTGGTTCGCGAGAGTTTTCGCTTTTTGAAATTTAAGCTCCCCCGGCAGGACTCGAACCTGCGACAAGGCGGTTAACAGCCGCCTGCTCTACCAACTGAGCTACAGGGGATTGGGCACGGCAACTTGCGTTGCTGTGGGTCGCGGAGTTTACTTGGTCGACTTTTCGCTGACAAGATCTGAATCTCTCGACCCGCAAAAGTCCTGGCAGGTTCGTCGGCGGTTCGGTTTTAGCGGGTTTTTCGGTCTTGCGCCACTAGGCGGCTTCCACGTGGCCCCTGGCTGGGGGATAAATTCGGCTTCTTGCAGCGATCAAACTACGGAACCATCGTGAATGAGTGTCATCTTTTTGTTGCGTTCGGAGGATCAGGTTCGCAGCGGCGCCAAATGGTGTCGGGAGTTCGCCGATGAGTTGGACGCCGATATCGTGCCTGTGGTGCTGGGAACGGACCTGCTGGTGCTGGAAAAACACGCTCAATCAGTGCTGAGTGAACTGTTGGGGCAGGGAAATAAGGGGGCGATTGATGTTCAAACCGTTGCGCCCACGGTCGAGGATGTGTTGAATTTCAGCCGTGACCATGGCTGCCGTCTGTTGGTCATCCCGTACACATTGGATTTGCAGTCGCTGCAGCAAAAGCTGTTCGAAGCGTCACCATTTCCCGTCGTTTGGCTGAATTCCTCGGGCGACCCGCCGCTGGACGAATCACATCTGATGGGTGGATTCCGGCCCGATGAATCGGAAACGAATCGAATCAGTTCCAAATTGCTGGGCATGCGACCGGGAAAATGGGCGATCGGTCAGTTGCCGCCGAGTGAGTTGGATTTTGACAAGAGCGTCGAATTGCTGCGAAAAGAGTTTGACGACCAAGCGTTGCACCCCGATTCGTTGATTCTGGTCACGATCGAATCGACTGAAAAAGACAACGTTGCTTACGCGGTCAGTCGTAAGTTGCTGAACCAAGAGTTTGGGACGTCGGTGATTCTGGTCCGCAAAGGCCAGGCGGTGGTGCCTGGAATGTTCGCAGCACTGCGTCACTGGATGGATTCCGTCGCGCCCTCGCTGACGCGCGAACAGCGGATCGCTCTACAGGAGGATTTGGAGAGCGGATCGATACCGAGTATCGAATTCTTGGGGCTGATCAGCGCCTCGAGCATGTTGGCGGCGTTCGGATTGTTGCAAAACAGCGCTGCGGTGATCATCGGCGCGATGTTGATCGCGCCCCTGATGACACCCATCATGGGGGCTGGGTTAGCGATCACACTGGGTAATCGACCGTTGTTCCGAAATGCCATTTCCGCGATCGGATTGGGATTGGCTGGTGCGTTTTTTGCTAGCATGTTGTTTGGCGGTTTGGTGCGTGTTTTTCAGAGTCCGGATCTATCGCCGGAGCAGGCGACGGAGATGTGGGCCCGCTGTGATCCGTCGCCGATTGATTTTTGTGTCGGATTGATCGGCGGCATGGCCGCTGCCTATGCGCGGACACGGTCGCATCTGTCATCGGCCCTGGCGGGCGCGGCGATTGCGGCCGCACTGGTGCCACCGCTGTCGACGGCGGGACTGCAAGTGGTGTGTGGCTATTGGCAGCCCACCGAGGCGGGGACTCCGATCATTGGCCCGTTGCTAATCGTGTCGATCAACGTTTTAACGATTATGGTGGGCACTTCATTGGTGCTGTGGCTGCGTGGCATCCGGTCGAAAAACGTTTCGCTGCGCAAGCAAGATCGCTGGGCAATTCGCATGGCGGTGATCGCCGTGGGCGCGATCCTGTTGGTGTTGGTTGGCATGGTCGAAGCTGGAATTTAGGGATTCGACTTGAGCCAAAATGGCGAGAAATTGAAACTTCGGCCGATTGATCTTGATCCGGCGGGCAAGCGACGCCTATTTGTAGGCAGGTCATGTGTGGCGAGACCGCGTGCTTGGTAACCCTCATTCAGGATGATTGGGACGTTGAACGACCGGAACCTTTGGCGAATCGGCAGCAGCTTGTGCATCGCAGCAGCGGTGTGCGGGATCGCTGGATGCAGCCAAAATCCGTATTGGGCGGTTCCAGGCCCGGGTGGATACCCGCAGGCAACGATGCCGATGAATTCGGCGCTGGGGGCCAATGCGTCGGATCCAAATGCATCGCAACTCGCCGAACTCAGTCGTCGCGTGCAATTGTTGGACGACAACAATCGCCAGCTTCACACTCAACTTGCACAAAGCGAGCAACAGTCGCAGGTCTATCGCGAAGAACTGGATCTGGTTCGCAAACAACTCTCCGATTCCACACAGCAGTTGGAATCCGCAGCGATCGCGGCTCGCGAAGCACAGACCCAGGTCCGTGGGTTCCAAGCTTCTACGCAAGTACGTGGCGGTGCATCGATCCAACCCAACACCAACTTGAGCCAGCAGGCATCGCGTCTGAACCTAGGCGGACTGCCGGTCAGCCAAGAGGGTGATCGCATCCGCATCGTGATCCCCAGCGACCAATTGTTCGCGCCCGGTTCGGCTCAGTTGATTCCTCAATCGGTTCAAGTGCTCGACCCGGTCGCGGCACAGTTGCGCAGCCTGTTCCCACGGCAACGGATTGGCATCGAAGGCTACACCGACAACTCGCAAGCGATGGCCGGTGGCGCCGCGAACAGCCATCAACTGGCATCCGCCCAAGCCTCGGCGGTATTGGATCTATTCACACGCCGCGCGGGAATGCCGCTGGGACAATTCTTTATCGTTGCCCAAGGTGCCAACCAACCGTCCCAGCCCAATTATTCTGCGATGGGACGGGCGGCCAATCGGCGGATTGAGTTGGTGGTTTACCCAGACCAATTTTAATCATTCCGGTGGCAGGTCGGCAGCGATGTCGAAGCGGTCCCAGCACCAGGCGGTTCCGAACAGCGCTGCAGCAGCGAGCAACCAGGTGCCAAAGATCGAACCGATCACGTACACCGGTAATGACAGTGTGTCGCTAAAAACCGATCGACAGACGGTGACCCATAAAAAGAGCGCGCCGACGGCTGCGGCGATCACCGTGGCTTTGGCCAGGAACATCACATTGGCGCGGACGACCATGCCGATGCCCTGTGCGTTTTCGTGGTGTGGGTAGGCTAAGAACAAAGCGTTTTCGGCGGCAAAGGTAAACACGGCGAGCGCCGACAACATGCCAGACCAAACGATGATTTGCGACCAGCCAGGCACCAGGATGATGGCCGCAATCGCCAACGTCACGGTTTGAAAACAGATTGTGATCATCACCGGCAGTGTCAATTGACCCAGCACGGCATGCAGCGGTCGCAGTGGTAGCGACCGCAGCAGCAGCATTCGTTTCAAGTCGCGGCGGAAATCCAAACGCAACGCCGGTGGAGCGAGCAGCATTGTGCAGAGTGCAATCCCGGCAACGATGAACGCCCATTGGTTGGAAGTTCGGCCGGTCAACAGGGGTGACAGGCAGAGGATGGTCGGAACGATGAAGCTAAACAGAATCGTACCGGCGTAACGCCGAATCGAAAGCGCTTGGCGCCACACCAACGCCACCGAATCGCCGAGTCGTTCCGGAAGCAGCGATTCGATTCGTTGAGCGAGTGAATCGAGCGCGAAGTCAGTCTGATGGTCGATTGATGCTTGGTCGCCCCGATGAAAGCGGCCACTGGCCAACCGGGATTTTTCCTGTCGCAAAATCGATGCTTCGGCCCAGCCGTCGATGCGGACCAACGTGAAGATGGCAGCCGGGACGAGGGCGACCGAGGCGAGCAGTTGAACGAACGTGTGCGAGGTCAGGTCGGTCGTCGTGGCTAGCATCGCCGCCGGACGCCAGGCAACCGCCAGCCACTGGACGGCGTCACAGGAGGCGACGCCGCCGATCGCACGGAAACTGTTTAGGACATACAGTCCCGGGGCGGAACCCGACGGCGTGAGCGAAACGAGTTGGCCAAAGAATTGAATGATCGCGGCAGCAGCAATCGCGGACAGCGCGATACGCGATGCCATCAGATAGCGTTGTGAGAGACCGCTGATCAAACGTTGTCCGATCATACGAACGGTTTCCAGCAACACCAGAGCGGCAAAGATACCGGTGGCCAGCAGTCCGGCGTGGCGAACATCGGGTGCCAGAGCGATCACCAGGAAAAACGTTTTGAGGAGCGCTGAGAACATCACCGTGTTGACCTTGTAGGCCGCATAGGTGGACCGTTTCAGGGGGGCGCCACCGAGCCATAGTTTTTCGGCTTCGGTGTATTCCATGTCGACTTGGCGTTCGGTCCAGACGCAGCGGACGGCGTGATAGATCAGATACAGCACCATGCCGCCGGAAAGCCACAGGCCGAGTGATCTCGAATCGGCGGTCCGCCGCGAGGCAAGCATCACAAATCCGTTGAGCACGTACAGGCTGAGGAAGGTGATTGCCAAGGTCGAGGCGACGATGCGCCGGGGAGAGCGCATGCGGTGCAAGAATCGCCGGATGCGGAACAGTCCACGTCGAGCGGTCAGCCAAATCAGTTGTCGATGGGGAGAATGCATGGAGCGCTAAACGGCCTGGATGGTGGTCGCGGCAAAGTAGGCTTGTTCGAGCGAGGTGGTTTCCGGGAACTCGGTGCGCAGGTCATCGACGTTGCCGAAGTACTGGAGCTTGCCTTGCTGCATCACGATCAGATGCGTGCAGACGTCTTCGATCATCGCCAGCAAATGGCTGGACAGAATCACCGTGGCTCCGGCGGCGGCGCGTTGCTGAATGGAGCTGAGCAAGCATCGAATTCCCGGTGGATCCAGCCCGGTCATCGGTTCGTCGAGCAACAGCACCGAGGGGTCGTACAGGTACGCACAGCAGATCGCTAGCTTTTGCCGCATTCCGCGCGATAAAGTGGTGGCGCCGGCGTTGATTTTGTCACCGAGCTGAAAATAGTCCAATAACTCGGATGACTTCTCACGATGCCGGTCGACCTGATAAATCCGGCCGATGAATTCGAGGTGTTGGCCGACGGTCAAATCGTCGAATAGTGGGGGGTCATCCGGTACATAGGCCAGTCGGCGTTTGAGTTCCATTAAGCTGGTGGAATTGTGACTGGGTAAATCGCAGCCGGCGACGGACATGCTGCCATCGGTCGCAGGGATTAGACCGGCTAGACACCGCATGGTGGTGGTTTTCCCGGCCCCATTGGGACCGACAAGGCCACCGATATTGCCTGGTTCCAGCGAGAACGATACCCCATCGACGGCGAGGTGGTCTTCGTACAATTTACGAAGCTCATAGCAGCGAAGCATGTGGAAGACGTGTTGTTTCTAAGGTTGAGTAGCGTTGGACCATGGTTAGGGTAGGTTACGAATCGCCGCGGTGACGTCATTTGTCATCGCAAACCCAACCGATCAAGGCGGTGCATTGCCGGCATGCTGAACCCCTATCAACCACCCGCAGAGAGGGTTGCCGAGATCGGCCCCGCTGGAGAACTGACGGCGCATTTTCAATTGAATGCCAAGCAGATTCACTATGCCGAATCCAAGTTCCTGCTCTACCGCCTAGGGGGACGTTTAACACTGGCATCGCTGGTGATGATCGCCCTGACACTGTTCGTCAGTTTCGATTGGCCGATCCTGCGGGCGCTGCATCTGCTGATCCGTCAGTTGGGTGTGATGCTATTGGCGACTGCCGTCTACTTGGCGTTGATTCATCGTCTTCGCGTCCGCCTACGTACAAACCTAGCCGCCAAGGGCGTGCTGCCTGCCACGATGGTCACGGTCACGCAAACGGTTCGTTTGTTGCGTTGGAGCACGCCCGGTCAAACGCACGAGTATCCGCTTGTCGACCTGCACTGCATTCGAACGGCAAAGGGAATGGTGGTCGTTGTGTCGGAAGACCTGTTTTTGTTCATTCCGAAACGCGCGGAGTTCAATACCAGCTACCGTGAATTTTTCCGTCGCATGACATCGCCCGATTCAGAGAAAACCAACGACTTCTAACGTTGGTATCAGGTCACCAGCATGCCGACGATGCCCGCGACCGTGACGTAGTACAGGAACACCAGCGATGTAATGCGAATGATATCGCCTTCGCGGCCGACCAATCCTACCACGGCGCAGGCGGCGACCACGTTGTGAACGCAGATGGTGTTTCCGGCCGCGCCGCCGACCGCCTGCAGCGCAACCACCCAAATTGGATCGACACCGATATTTTCGCCGACCTGGAATTGGAACAACGAAAACATCATGTTGCTGATCGTATTGCTGCCGGCGACGAAGGCTCCCAATCCGCCGACCAAGGGAGACATCAGCGGCCAAGCGTTACCGGCCAGGGAGGAGACGCCCGCTGCCAGCACTTGGGGCATCGATTCGTAGCCCGCCGCGCCGCTACCGCTGTTGATAAAGACCTGGACCATCGGCACCGCGAATAACAGCGCAAGCGAAGCGGATGCCACCATCCGCAATGAACGCGAGGTGGCGGTCACGATCGCAGCCCGATTCATCTGATGTAGCACCGCGGTCAGCGCGCAGACGACCAAGAACAACGCACCGGGAAGATAGAGTGGAGCAACCGGTTTGATGCTGATGTCGGATCCGAACACGTTCTCAGTCAACGCTTCGTCGCTGGGGATCGTGATCGACCGCAGCCAGTCACCCAGCGGCAAGGACGGCAAACGCGACATCACCAGTAACACGGCAATCATCAGGTACGGCAACCAGGCCTTCCAAGCCGCGAGAGATTGTCGAGGTGGTTGAAGATCGATGCTGACATCGCCGTTCCAGTGGCTAGGCCACTGCGCCGGTTCGGCAAATTCCCAGGCCGGTTCGTCGGGCATCAACCAGCCACGGCGGGCGACGGGAACGACCAAGATCATGCCGACCAATGATCCGAGCAGCGAGGGAAACTCCGGACCCAGCGTGTGCGCGATGATCGTCGATGGGATCGTCATTGCCAGCGATGCGAACAACGCAAATTTCCAGACTCGCAAGCCATCAAGCCAAGATCGTTTGGCACCAAAAAATCGGGTCATCACCGTCACGACCATTAACGGGATCAGGCTGCCGGCGATCAAGTGCATCAATGCGACGCGTTGGCCGACCAACGGCAAAACGTGACTCCAGATGTCAGCGCCGGCACCGAGTTCGCGATGGGCATAGTCGATGACCGATTGGCTGCCGTCCAAGCCGTTTTTCACGCCAACCAAGATCGGTGTGCCGACGGCTCCGAACGAAACCGGTGTGCTTTGAATGAGCATTCCGCTGACCACCGCCGATTTGGCCGGAAATCCCAGTCCGACCAGTAGCGGGACACAAACTGCCGCCGGTGTGCCAAAGCCCGCGCTGCCTTCGATAAACGAGCCGAATAGCCAAGCGATCAAAATCACTTGCACGCGCCGGTCCGCCGAGACATTGGTGAACCCGCTGCGTATCACCGCCAGTCCGCCGCTTTCGCAGAGAGTATTGAGCAGCAAGATGGCGCCAAAGATGATGAACAACAACTGCGCCGTGACAACCAAACCGTTGATCGATGCCGCGGCGATCGTTGCCGCGTCGAGCCGCCATAACGTTGCGGCAATCAAGACCACGGAAAGGTAGGCGATTGGCATCGCTTTGGCGGCTGGCAATCGCAGCCCGACCAATAGGATTCCGACCACCAGGATCGGCGTGAACGCCAGCAGTGGTGCGATGGAGTCGAGCATGTTGGACGATAGCAGGGCGTTGGGGAGAACGCTTGGTCATATCAGACGAGGCTGCATGATAGCACGTCGTGAATCACCTGACCGTGCACGTCGGTTAGTCGGCGATCAATGCCATTGTGATAGTGTGTCAGGCGTTTGTGTTCCAATCCCAATAGATGCAGGATGGTCGCATGGAAATCGTGCACAGTGATTGGGTTTTGTTGGGCGAGGAAGCCGAATTCATCGGTGGCTCCATAGCTGTATCCTTTCTTGACCCCTGCACCGGCCAACCAGCAAGTGAACCCGCCGGGGTTATGGTCTCGTCCATAGGTCCCGGCCTGGAACATCGGCATCCGGCCAAACTCGGTCGCAAACACAACCAGCGTTGATTCCAACAGGCCACGCTGTTTGAGATCTTTGAGCAGGCCGGCAACGGGTTGATCCAAGATTTCACCGTGAACGTCGTATTGTTCTTTCAAATTGGAGTGACCGTCCCAATTGATGCGGCCGCCGGAAGCATAGGCGCCGTTGAAGATCTGCACAAAGCGTACGCCCTGTTCGATCAAGCGACGTCCAAGGATGCAATTGCGCGCAAAGTCAGATTTGTGTTGGTTGGGACTGTCGGCACCGTACAGTTTCAACGTCTGCGAGGTCTCGTCGTTCAGTTGGGTCACCGCCGGCACGGACAACTGCATCCGCGCGGCCAATTCATAGCTGGCCAATCGTGCCGCCAAGTCTTGGTCGCCCGGATAACGTTTCTGTTGCAGGTTCTCCAAAACACGCAACGTGTCGCGCGCCGCCTGGTCGGCGCCTTGTGGCAGGTCCGGCGGGGATTGCAGGTAGCGGATCGGTTTGGTGGTGCTAAGCGGAGTGCCTTGAAAAGCAGCTGGCAGAAAACCATTGGCCCAATTGTTCGGTCCTGATTGAGGCATCCCACGCGGATCTTCGATGGCGACAAAGGCTGGCAGATCCTGGTTTTCGCTACCGAGCGCGTAATTGACCCAGGCGCCTATGCTGGGGAATCCGTCAAAGGCGAACCCGGTGTTCATCACATTTTCAGCCGGCCCGTGGGTATTGGACTTGTTGGTCAGCGAATGCAGGAAACAGATTTCGTCCGCCATCTCGCCGATGTGTGGGACCAGATCGGATACCATTTTTCCCGATTCACCACGGGGGCGAAATTTCCACAGCGGTTGAGTCAGATTGCCGTTGGGGCCTTGGAAAGAAACCAGTTTGTCATTGCCGGGTAGGGGTTGTCCGTGGCGACGAATCAGTTCAGGTTTAAAGTCAAACGTATCAACGTGGCTGATCGCACCGGAACAAAAGATCTCGATCACACGTGTTGCTTTGGCCGGGAAATGCGGTGGCCGCGGTGCGCAAGGTTGGGTGGAGTCGATCGCGGGGGATTCTGCTTGCACCGATCGGTCCAACAACGATGCAAGCGCAATCGAAGACAGGCCGCCAGCGGCACCGGTCAAGAAATTTCGTCGTGGCAAATGAGAATTCATGTCACTCAACGCAGGTATACGAATTCGCTGGTGTTCAAAATCACGCGACAGGCCTGTTCCAAGCCATGGTTATTAGCAAGTGTCAACAATGCATCCTGCTCTTTCGCCGAGGGAGGCCGTGACAATGCGATCGAGTAGGCACGTTGCAATGCCGATTGCAAATCATCATCGCTGTGTTTCCGTAGTCGATCGGCAAAGAATTTCGATTGTCGATTGAGAAATGGGCTATTGAAGAGTCCCAATGATTGAATCGGAGTGATCGACTGGTTGCGGCGAGGCGTCATTTGCCCGGCGTCGGGACAATCGAATGCACCAAACACATCGACCGATTGCATGCGAATTTTGTGGGCATAGATCATCCGCCGCCAACCGTCGGCGTCAAAGGTTTGTTTGGGTTGGTAATCCGAGAGTCCGCCACGTTGATTGAAAAAATCAAACCCGCGCCCGGACATCGAACGATTGAGGTTTCCGCTGGCTTGTAGCACGCTGTCACGGATCGCTTCGGCATCCAACCGCCGGGGTGGGAACCGCCACAACAATCTTGTGTCCGCATCGACGCGCAGCGGACCCGACCGTGGTCGGCTGGATTGTTGGTAGGTTTGTGAGGACATAATCAGACGGTGCAGTTGTTTGGCGGACCATTCTTGTTTGACGAACTCGACCGCTAGCCAGTCCAACAAATCGGGATGGGACGGGGGTTCACCCATGCGTCCAAAGTCAGATGCTGTTTTCACCAATCCGACACCAAAGTGTTGTTGCCAGATTCGATTGACCATGACCCGAGCGGTCAGCGGATGATCGGGTTGGACTAAATGGTCAGCCAACGCCAATCGGCGATCGGGTTCGTGGGCGGGATGATTGGTTGGCGGCGAATGATCGAGTGCAACTGGCACCGCGGCGAAGGTTTCCTGTCTGGGTTGCATCGGGTCGCCGCGATGCAGAAGTCTGGTTTCATTCGGATCCGCCGCGAATTTCGCCGCGTAGGTTTGCGGCCCATCGCTCAGGCGTCGTAGTTCACTCTCACGGGCCCGGATTCGCGCCAGCAACTTGTACAGGGACGTGGTTTGGTCGGGATTCATTCCTCTGATCGCAACCTCGGCAGCGGATCGTCGGTCGTCGATACGAGGCAGTCTGTCGTCGGTTGTGGCGACGGTGATCCACCGGCCCGAGCGTGGATCATGAACTTGCACGTAGTAGTCCAGCGGAATGCTTGCACCACCGTGCCAAGTGATCCGATCGATTGATGTTGGACCGGGCAGCTGAATTTCCAGCCATGCAGGTCCACGCTGGGCTGCGACCCAAGGAAACGCTTGCCGACGGTCGATTGAGCCGTCAACCAGGTTGTCGAAGTGCCGTGTTTGATTGGCCAGTGCAAAGCTGGATGCTGAAACCGACGCACCAGATGAGGCGAGGGCAATGTTATTGGATGGGTTGTTGTCGGTAGGTGTGGTCCAAATTTGGAATTCATATAGCGATGCGGTGCCATTGGTGGTTGCATCGATTTGCATCCGAACGGCGTCTGCAATCTGCGCTGGGAATGATTCGGTTTGAACATTGTCCAACGCCGGGCGCAGTTGGAATTGTTGCCGCATCGATTCCAATTCGTTTCGCAACGAATCCAGTTGGTCGCGCACCTCAGGGATCTGAGCGGTCCAAGTGTCGTTTTGCGGACCACGAAGTCGACGATTGCCATACTGCAAGCCGGCAAAAATCGCCTGCAAGGCGTAGTAATCGTGTTGGCTGATCGGATCAAATTTGTGGTCATGGCATCGTGCACAGCCGACGGTCAATCCGAACAAGCTTTGGCTGACCGTACGAACGACTTCGTCCAATTCATCCTGTCGTGCTTGACGCATCGCTTGTTCATCGCGACCGATCTGGCCGGGCAAGTTCGCCGGGCCGGCGGTCAGGAACCCCAGTGCGGCGTCCGCCCCAGTGACATCGCCAGCAAGTTGGTCCAAGATAAATTGGTCGTACGGCAAATCGTCGTTGAAAGCAGCAATCACCCAGTCGCGGTAGTGCCAAGCATCACGTCGCTCGGCATTGGTTTCGAAACCGACGGTTTCGGCCCAGCGAATCACGTCCAGCCAATGCTGGGCCGATCGTTCGCCGTAGCGAGGCGACAGCAGCAAGCGATCGATCACGGATTCAAACGCAATCTCCAATGGTTCAGGGGCACGCACGAACGCGTCGGTTTCATCAACACTCGGTAGCAAACCCGTCAGATCCAGCGTTGCACGGCGCAGCAAGGTTGCACGATCGGTGATCGGCGACGGGGTCAATTGGTTGTCATTCAAACGCGCGATGATAAAGGCGTCGATCGGGTTTCGAACCGACCGGCCGTCGGCGGCCTGGACGATGGGAACCGGCGGCTGTCGCGGTGGTTTCAGGGACCAGTGGTCAGTCGAACTTGGATCATTGAATGGGCCGAATGTTTCGACAATCCAATCCAGCAATGCACGCCGCTGGCGGTCGTCGGGTTGTGTCTCGTCGGGTGGTGGCATTTCCCGCGAATTGATTTTTGTCCAAATGCGGTGCCAATGTTCGCGCTGCTCTTGGATTTTAAGATCATCGCTCGCAGCGATACGGAAATCGGCTTCGGCCTGGTCATCGCCGTGGCAGTCAACGCAATACCGTGCGGCGAATACGCTGCCGGGTGAATCGGCGAAGGAGGTATCGATCGCTGTGAGTGCCAGGATCACCAGGATCAATGATTGAACATGTGATCGTCGGTGAAATTGAAATGTGTGTGGCATGGCGGGAGAGCAAATCGCTGGCGGGGACCCAAACGCTGGTGGGTTTGGGGATTTTGAAGTGGCGCTTCGATGGTAACCCGACGCGTCAGTTTTGAAGTTGCGCTTTTATGGTAACCCGACCGGGCTGTTGATTTAATTAGCCGGTCGCTAGTTGGTGTGGAGGATTTATCCGACCGGCTTTATTCTTCGCAGAAAACCCTCACCCAAGTCGGATGAATCCTCCACACCAGCGCCGCTGAAGATTGAATCAACAGCTCTCAGATAGTGTGCAACGGCCCTAGGCAAATTGCTCGGGCGTCACCAGCAACTGAACCTGTGG
>NZ_JAMYFE010000007.1 GCF_024129865.1 Stieleria tagensis
GCGTCAGCGAGGGATCCCATCAACCGGCTAAATCCCTCGCTGACGCGTCGGGTTGCGTTTAACAGCCTTTTCAAACTCAAATGACTCGGCAAATGGCCGCATCGATCTCTTTACTCTCCCTCGGGCGAGTGAATCGCAAAAGCGCTGGCTTCAACAGTTCTCAAGTCGGTTGGGGAAAAATCGATGCCAACCACTCACTCAACTGGATGCGCCTCGGCCACCACTTCGTGTCCATCTACCGGTGGCGGATCTGCCGGTTGTTCCTCATTTCCTAACAAGATTCGAAAGGCGCGCGGGTAGAAATCCTTGCCAAAACTGAGCTCGCCGCCTTGGTGACCGACCGCTCCGACCATTCCCGCCAAGGCGAGTAGTCCGATCTTCCAAACCCGATCCAGCCGATCACTACGACCACGCAATCCGATCAATGCAATCACCGCCAAAACGACCGAGGTGCCGGCAACGATGACGCCACTCCAGCGATGCCAAAACAACTCACTATCGAAGTCCACCTTGGACCATGAACCGTATCCTTGATCGGCCGCAAATGCCCAACCCATCATCGTGGACGCCAAGGCCGTGGGCGCGCCGATCAATAGACAAGCCAAGGGGACTTGTTTTCCAAGTGCCGGCCATTTCCAACCGAGCACAACAAAAACGGCTCCCAACAAAAACAAGGCGATGGGAAAATGGACGGTGGCAGGATGAAAGAAACCTTGAAAGGTCCAAACCCGCTGTAGCAACGTCTTGGGTTCCGGGGGAACCTCTTGAGGGACGGCCAAGTCAGCATGATCGCCCGCATCAAACTGGGTCCCTTCGGGCCAACTGGCCCCCTCTTCAATCCAGACCCGCACCAGCGCCAATTCCGCCGGGGTCAACGGTCCGCCATGCGACGGGGGCGGCATCAAAAAATCGGGATCCTCCGACAGCAGGTATTCAACGAACAACGTGCTCGATTCGATGTCCTCGGGTTCGACATAGGAAAACACCGCATCCGGATCGTCGATCCGAAAATCATTTTTGGCTTCCTGTTCGTTATGGCATTCCAAACAATGCACGCGGAAGATCGGCACGATGTCACGTTGAAAATCGACCAGATGGCCTTCGTCATCGACCGCCCGACGTTCTTGCGCGCTGTCTTGGCCGGTGGCTTGACCGACGCTAAACGTCCCAACCGCCACGACAGCAGCCAGAATCCATACCGTTTGAAAACGCATCAGAATCGTCATCGCGTTTAATACTCCATAGACCCACACAGACATTCGGTTGGCGAACGTGCCGGTGGTATGATAGGTGGGACCGGTGAACCGGTGTGCGGGGAGGGATCAGTATGACATAGGTTGCGACGACTTCCAATCGCCGCTGTCAAACGTTCAATCCGTTGAAGGCGCCGCCAATGCCCAGCGTCTGAATTTCTTTTTTGACCGACGTCTTATCGGGAGTCTCCAAAGTCTCAACAACCTCGTCGGCTAACAGTTGAGCAAACGCCGCTTTGGCTTCGAGTTTCAACTGCTGCAGCATGGCCGGTTGAACTTTGATACCGGTCCGTTTTTCAACCGCCGCCGACAATTCTTCCAGATTTGCTTTGGGATCGACCGTGCTCAGCCACAGGATCGAATACAGCGGGCGATTGATGTCGTTGTGCTCGGCGCGTTCGAGCGCCCGCCAGGCTCTCTCGAGCAAACAGTCACGCCATTTCAGCAGCCAACCCTTGGACTCCAACGCGACCTTGGTCGCGAGGTCTTTTTCGGCGTCAAAGGTCCCCAGTTCTGTCAGTCTGGCTTTAGAACAGGACCGCACCGCTTTGGCCAGGAAGTCTCGCAATCGACCTTTGCTGTGCTCGCCGAATCCGGCGGACACCAAATGCGTCAGCAAAATCTTCAATGCCTGGTCCGCTTCGGTATTGGACCCCATCACTTCGACCAGCTGTTTCCGCATCGGCGGCAAGTACCGCAAGACAAAGCCGGCAGCACTTTCAGCTTCCGTCCAAGAATGTGACGATCGAACCAGATTGACCGACGATCGTGTCGCGGCCTGGGATGAAATCTGCGTAGACATGATTCCTAGTATAACCTTCGCTTCCCGTAATCAAAGTCCTCTGCGAGAATATCCCCCCTACCCTGTGGTGGCGAGCGATTTCTTGGCTCCCCCGCCTCGGCCCACACCTTGCCACCGACCGCTCATCGCCACATCCTTTTGCTGGCCGCCGGTGGCAACCGCTCGTTCAATTTGCCTTTTCCTGCGCCTTCCACTCCGCGTTTTCTGGAAATTGTCGTGCCTCGTACTCCTGTCAACGAACTAATTGACGGTCAAGCATTGGAGCAGTCGTTCCGTTTGGCCGACAAGCAAATCCGCGTCAATCGACAAGGCGGCAAATACCTACTGCTGAAGCTATCCGATCGAGCCGGCTCGATCGTTGCCATGATGTGGAACGCCGACGATTCGGACTACGAAAAAATTGACCGTGGTGGTTATGTCCACTGCATCGGGCGAACCCAAGTCCACCAGGGTTCGTTGCAGATCATTTTGACGGCGATCGACCCGCTGTCCGACGGCGAAGTCGACCCTGCCGATTTTGACCAGTTTGATGCCTCCGCAGCAGACGCCTCACTGGAACAACTTCGCCAATTGCTCGGCTCGCTTCGCAACACACACCTGCGAGGACTGGGCGAGATCTTTTTGGCCGACACGGACTTTGTCAACAAACTGCGTCTGGCAACCGCCGCAGTGTCCAACCACCACGCCTACCCCGGCGGACTGCTCCGACACACCGTCGACTTGATGCAGATCTGTGCCTTCATCGGCCCGCGCTACCCACGTCTGGACACCGACCTGCTAATGTTCGGCGCGTTCTTGCATGACCTGGGCAAGATGGAGGAAATATCCGGCAGCGGCGAACTGAGCTACACCGACCGTGGTCAACTGGTTGGACACATTGTCATCGGCGTGCAAATGCTAGGCGATGCGATTGCCAAATTCAAAGATCATTTTGAATTGGATTTCCCCGCCGACCTGCGAACCCAACTGGAACACCTGATCGTCTCGCACCACGGACAACTGGAATATGGCAGCCCCCGTCTGCCATCGACGCTGGAAGCGATCACACTGCACCACATCGATAACTTGGATGCAAAAATCACTTCGTTCACCAGTCTGATCGAAGCCGATTTGACCAACAACGAAAACTGGACCAACTACCATCCCTCGATCGGCCGCAAGCTTTGGAAAAAGCAATAGTCGCATGAACCACACGCTCCCCCCTGCCGTTGTCCTACTCTCCGGCGGACTCGACAGCGCCACCTGTCTGGCGCTTGCACGCGACCAGGGCTTTGCCACTCACGCGATCAGTTTTCGTTATGGACAGCGGCACGAGTACGAACTGGATCGCGCGGTCGATTTAGCCCAACACTTCCAAGTCGCATCGCATCGGATCGTCGACATCAATTTGTCCCAGTTCGGCGGATCGGCGCTGACGGATGATTCATTGGTAGTCCCCAAGTCCGACTCGGCGGATCAAATCGGTGATACGGTACCGATCACCTACGTGCCGGCACGCAACACCGTGTTTCTATCACTCGCTCTTGCGCTTGCCGAAACGATCGACTCAGTCGACATCTTCATCGGCGTCAACGCACTGGACTACAGCGGCTATCCCGATTGTCGTCCGGATTACATCGATGCCTTTCAAACCATGGCGAATCTGGCCACACGCAACGGAACCAGCGGTCGAAAACTGACGATCCACACGCCCCTGATTAATTTGACGAAAGCTCAGATCATCCGCACCGGCCTGGCACTGGGCGTCGACTATTCGATGACGCTCTCCTGTTACGATCCTGGCCCAGGTGGCCGACCGTGCGACCATTGCGACGCCTGCCTGCTACGCAACAAAGGCTTCCGCGAAAATGGACTCCAGGACACTCAGCGGCCAAGCGGCGACAGCGTCTAGTGATGCAGTCACAGCAGCAATCAATCCTCAAATGTCTTGGGCTCGAGGGCGGGAATCGATTGCCAAGCTGCTGCGACGGGCCAAGGGCGGTCACCGAAGTGCAGCGTCTGAATCGATTGCATCGGCACAACACAGTGTCCCAACACCTCGCTGTCGCCTTGGAATTGATCGCCATCGATTGACGCGAGCTGGAAACCGACTCGCGCGCCCTGCCGCGTCTGAACCGCAAAACGTGATGCCGGCGTCCGCTGGCCGGTTTGATCTATCCAAACGATGCGGGCGATGTCCTCACGCGCGATCTGCCTGGTGATCTCACGGACTTCGATGCGTGCCCGGGTCCGATCCATCGAAACCAGTTGTCCGCGCAATAGATCGCCAGCCGGTGACACCAGCACATGCGTCGGCGGCTGATTCTTCAACCGGCGCGGAACGGTCAAGACGGATTCCAAACTGGTTTGACCCGCCGACGCGGAACGTTGCAACCGTACACCGACAACCTGTTGCGTTGGGACCGTGACCGGCCCGGCCCAAGTCTGGATCAGTTTGACCCCCTCGCGATCGATCGCTGCCAACTCACCAGGCACCACGTCTCCGTCGATCAATTGCACACTGGGAATCAATTCTGCCTCAGCCTGGCCGCCCGCACTGACCCTGGCAAACTCGACCCGCACGCCTTGTTGGGCGACGATCGGCAACGGATTTGTCGCCACGTTTGGCCGCCAGGCAAAGGGCACCGCTTCAGCGGGCGAATTGACCAGACGACCACGTAGCTGAATCCCATCGGCAATTAACTCGGCGGCAGCAACGGGATCGTCTTCATCGCCAACGCCAGCGACGTCCCCTGCCGCAACCAACCGTCTGATGCGACTCGATTCGACTTCATAGCGGACGTTTGCATGGCCTTGAACCAACAGCGCGCCGCTGGCGGATTGCCCGACCAACTTGCCGACGACACGACAGCCATCCTGTAGCGTCAGTTCGCAAGTGTCGTTGAGTTCCGGCGTGGTTTGGCGGCCATATTCCATTCGCAACAATTGCTGCTGATCGATCGCCTGACCGTCAGGTAAAGAGTGACCGGCAATTAAAAATTGACCGTCGCGCCATTGGTCTGCCACACCGCCCAGCAATGTTTCGTCACGCAGCAAACTAAACCTCTCCGGCAGACGCCGCGACACGGGATCAATGCCGTCCCAACGCATCAAATCCAGTCGCTTGACGACCACCGGATCACCTCGATTCTCCAACAAAATCGACCGGCGTTTGATCGGCATGTCATCGCGCAGCCCCACCCTGCCCTGCAGCTGTCCTGACTCATAGGCGGACAACACGCCATTGGTTTGGTCGCAGTACAAGTCAACGTCCAATACTCCACTGGGCCGCAGGGATCGGAACACCGCCGAATCGGATACCGACGCGTTGCTACGAACGATCGAAAGATCCTGTCCGAACCACTCCATCCGCGTCACAAATCGTTCCGACGGCAATCGTGAGAGTGAACCACCACGGCGATCAACACGCCCGTCCGGACCGCCCTGCCCTGCCCTGCCCCGACGCAGATCCGTGAGCGACCATTCCAAATCGACCAGCCCCTCGGATTCGATTTGTAGGTGAAGGTGAAATCGATCAGGCAACTGTAGCTCGCCAACAGTGATTGCTGCACCACGGTCGGCGACCAACTGGCCATCGACAAAGGTCCATCCGGCGCCCGTTTGCCAACGGGTTGCGGTATGAGCAAGCGCCAAAATCTGCTGCGGTACCAGATCCGCTGCCGTCACACTGACCAAACGCTGGGGATCAAATTCCACTCGCCCTAAATCACGGGTCTCAACGACACACGTGTTATCGTCCCACGACTGAATCTGTCCGATCAATCGCGTCCGATCGGTCAGTAGCAACGCCAACGAACGGAACGTCGCATCCGCCTGATCCCCACGGGTTTGATCGTCATCGGCATGTGGCACCACAGCGTCTAACACCATCGCCAGCGGGACTTCCATCGGCTGTGAAAACAGATCGTTCACCAACCGCACATGCTGCGGCCGGTCCGATCCGGCCAGTCGCCCATGGACAACACTGCCGTCGAGGAATGTGAATCGCAGCGGTGACGATTCCGCTGCAGCGGAGGGACAGCGCAAACCGGCAACCACGATCAATAGCACCATCGGCGAGACTTGCCGCATCCGCTGGATCAGAGACTGAATCATTCTAGCGCTCATAGATCGGCAAGAAACGAAAGTTCACCGCCAAGGCCAGCAACGTCATCGACGTGCTATTGGTCACCCCCAAGTCACCTTTGAAACTGCCATCATCCTGCTGTTCGCGTTTCAACACACGAATCAATCGTTCGTTCCATTGCTTCCATACTTCCACGTCGGATTGAAACAGCGCCTGGGCTTGATAGTAGCGTGCGTATTCGGGCCAGTTCGGATCAGCGTCTTGATTGGCGACGATGTAGCGCGTCGTCTGATCGTAGGCGTCCAGGTCTTTCCGACGAGCAATCGCGAGCACCAAGTTGACGATGCTGCTGCGAGCGATCGACTGGCCGCCGCCATCGGTCGCACCGGTGTATCCGACCGTGCCGTCGGATGCCGTCATCTCGATAAAATAGGCGATGGCTCGGTCAACGGCTTCGTCCGGCACTTCAATCCCGGCGTTGCGAGCCGCCAACAGCCCCATCATCACTGCGCCAGATACCGACGTGTCGGCATCACTTGCATTGGGGGCGTAACGCCAACCGCCCTTGCGGTTTTGTTGCTGTGACGTCAGCGCCGATCGCACCGCCAACTCGACCGCGGCGCCCAAACTGCGCTGCGAATTGGAGCGCGCGCCCGTGAACAAGTCCGTATCGTCGACGCTGCCATACGCTTCACACAATGCCAGCGTGGCGAATCCGTGATGATACATACTGGGGCCCATGTATCCGGTCACCGACGATTGGCTGCCGATGATGTGCCGCAAACCTTTGCGAATGACTTCGCGGTGCGGTCCAAAATTCGGGTCCTCTCCGGACGCCAGAAAGGCGAGTACGGCCATACCGGTCGTCCCCGGCCCGACGCTTTCGCCGGCCGGCCATGTCCCCCGGGCATCCTGGGTACGAGCCAGGAATTCCAGCCCCTTTGCGTAAACCTGTTGGGCATCACGCGATACCATTTCGCCGATCGTGGGTGACTGTGCATGCAAACGATGCGGCGGGCCGCCGAACCACAGCCACACCAGCAGAAACAGCGGGAAACGCCAGATCATCGCTGCCCTCCGGTCGCTGGCTGACGCGGTTGTTTCAAACGCTGCTCGAGTTGTTGAAAATAGCGATCAAGTCCCTCACGCCACTGCTCCGGCACTTGGCCGCGATCACGCCCCACCGACAGTTCGGTCTCGGAAACTCTCTCCCCCGCCAACTCGTTCAATCCACGGCCGATCAGCAAAGCCGCGACCTGATCGGTCTCACCGCCACTACTGCTTTGGGCGCCACCGCCGGAATCGCTGCCACTGGCCGGATTGACCTTACTGCTGCGCAGCAACAACTCGATGGCTTCGGTCTGGGCAGCGATCACAGGGGGCCCCGTGTCCGGCGCGATCAACAACGTCTTGGCATCATCCATCGCGGATACCGCCGCCTGCAACACTTCCAGTTCGCCAGCAAAATCCAGCAGTGCACCGGGCAGTGCGTTTACATCTTCCACAACAACTTCTAGACGATCGCGAATCAACGTCTGCTGATCACCCAATCGCAGTGCCGCCGTGCTGTATTGTTCTTGCTGCATTGCGCCGCGACCTTGATCGACCACCCGTGTTTGTTCGCGTAGGTTGACCTCTGATTCCAACACCCGCAAGACATCCAAGACCACCGTCGGTGGCAATGACTTGCTGCTCTTTGGCCCCTGCTCTGCTTCGCCGGAACCTGGATCGATTAAATCATCCGCCCAGCGGTCCATGGTGTCTGCCCAGAATTCGGCAATCGCAATGGAGGTCCCCGGCCGGGCGGCCAGACGCTCGCGCCAATCACTCAACCGATCCAGCACTTCGGAGTGTTGGATTTCATTCAGGACCGCAGCAAAATGAGGCAGATTGCGACGTTCGCACAACGCTTCCAAATCATCCAAGACCGAACGCATTCGGCGCGACGATTCCGCCACGTCGTCCAACGATAGATTGACCGATGCGGTGTTGGATAATGGCGGCTGACCGAACGTTTGGCCGATCCCCGCGCCCAATTGCATTGCCACACGATCCTGAAGCCGACTGATCGACTTCAAACGTTTGACCAATGTGCTGCCCTCCATCTTGCCCAACAATTCACTCAGTTGCTCAGCAACCGCATCAAACTCTGCCACCAAATCCGTCTGCTCGTCGATCGCGGTCTGCAACGGATCATCGTCCTGGTCCTCGTCGGATTGGCTGGCGCGGTTGGAGGTGTCGACAACCGTCGTTCCGGCCAACCCCAATCGCTCGGACTCCGACGACGAATCGTCTTTTTGCTTTGACGTCGAAGGATCGGAAGGGTCGCCAGCTGCGCTGCCCATCGATGTCTCTTGATCGATGACTTCGGCAAACTCTGATTCCTCTTGCTCGGCGGCGGCAGCTTGTTTCAATCGCTCTGCCAGTTGCGGCATTCGATCCTGTGCCATTCCCTGCAGTGTTGCCAATGTCTCCGCCAATGTCTCCACATACTCGGTCGCCACGGCATCGTTGCGAGCAGCCTGGCGCAACAGGTTTTCACCCTCCTTGGCAAGCGTCTGTAACTGACGCCCGTTGAACGCTTCGGCCTCGGATTGCTGTGCGACTGCCTGACGCCAGGCAGCGTCGCGTTGCTCGGCAGCAACTTGGCTGAGTTCACGGTTTCGTTGAAACAAATTCAGTTCTTGATCGCGGACGTCCATTGCGGATTGTCGCCAGCGGTCAAATTGTCCGGCGATCCAAACGGCATGCTCGTCGGTCGACAGAACGTTCAAGACGATCGGATCGCTGTAGCGACGTTCACGATCCGGAAAATCGTCTTCGACCCAAAAACGCAATTGGACCTCACCCGACAGGGCGCCCACCGCAGACGGTTGAAAGACGGCTGCGATGGCACCCTGCACGTCGGTCACACCACCGGCCAACACTTGCTCGTTTGTTTGGTCTGCCTCCGTCCACTGCATCCCAACACGGCGGACCGCAAAATCGTCTTCGGCCAACACGCGGAAATTCAATTGCTGGCGATTCAGCAAGTGAGAGGGGATTTCATCGGATTCGACGAACAACGTGGGGCCTCGATCGAGGAATCGGTGAACCACGATCTCCGTCTCCGCCGCGGCCTGCAACCCGTCTTGATCCATCCAATCCAGTCGTACGGTCTGGTCGGTTGGTTCGTCACGACTCGGGATCGACACCGAAAACTGGTTTTCCGCGACCGCCAAAGGATCTCCATCGACCGAAGCCGATTGCAGCGACGTCGACGCGTTCACATGCAACTTGATCGTGCTGCCCCGCACCACTTCGATCTGACCGCCGGTCAACTGTTGACCGATCGCATTGTCCGTTTCCCCCGACGCATCAGCCTCATTCAATCGACCAGATCGATGCTGCAGATAGTCAGGCAAAATCACCTCGACACGCACATCGGTCAGCTCCGGGCGCATCTTAGGGATGACCCGCAGACGATCGATGGCGTCGCCGACCTGGACCACCGCATCGACCGGTTCGATCAACCGCGGCAGGATCAATGGATAACCGCCTTCGGCATCGTATCGACCCCGTATTCGTTGGCCTCCCATGGTCATCGTCGCCTGCCCAGGCACCACGGAACTGTCGGCCGTCAAAGCGACCTGCCAAGGTGATTCTTCATCGTGGGGGACCACTAATGTCTCGGGTAGCTTCGCCAAGGAAACAAAGGTGAAACGTGGAACCGGGTACAACGGAAACAACAATCGAGTTGTTGTTTGCATCACCAAACCGGGCGCCAAGATCAGCGTCGCGGCCAAGGCGACCGACAACACAATCGCCACACGCGCCGCCAGCTTTGAACGCGAGACCGGTAACGCGTCGTGCAAGTTCTGCTGCGACACGTCGACGCTGACTTGTTCGAGCGCGGCGACACACAGCGAGGTCGACCGCGCTTGCTCGGTTCGGCTATCCGCGAGTTCTAACGCACCGACCAAATGATCCCCCAACATCGGCATTCGATTTCGAATCAGCTCCGCAATCTGCAACAGCGTTCGACTCTGCAGGGCCGTCTGCATTAACCGAATCACCGCCAAGACAACCGTCAATCCGATCATCAACCACAAAGCGGCGCGAATCAACTGCGGCGTTTCCATGGCGCGATCGAGAACCAGCAAGATCCAAAACGCCATCAATCCAGCGGCTGCCACCCATTTCCCCATGTCGCCGGCCATCCGAATCAACAGCGCACGTCGGAACCCAGCCAACTTGTTCACCAAGCCGGTTGGAATCGCCAGTCGCTGTTGTCGCCGGTCACTGATCACTAAATGGCTCCTGCCCATTTTCGTCCCATCCAAAACAATGCTAACCCACCCAGCATAGCCAACAGGACCGCCGGATGATTCCACCACTGGATACGACGCAGATCGGAATCGGGCGGCGGCAATTGGTTCAATCGCTGCACCAGGCTCGCAATCTCGGTTGCGCCATAAATCTGGCCGTGGCCGACGCGTGCAATTTCACGCATCACATCCAAACGTGCCGGCCCTCCGACCTGTTCACGCCCCCTGCCCTGCACCACCAACCGCGCGTCAATCGTTGATTGTTCAGAGGGATGAACCAGCGTCAACGTGTACTCACCGCTTTCAGCCAACTGGGTCTGGCCGGCATAAACGCCCCACTGCGCGTCCTGTTTGTCTAGCCACAGCGTCTGGCGTTGGCCGCTCGGTGAAACCGTTTCCACCGCCACAACGTCTGCTGTCGCCGGTTCACCGCCGCTCGTCATCACGCTGGCGCGAAAGGAAATCGTTTCATTGGGCTGTGGCTGTTCGGGTCGATACGACAAACGCATCGTCTGGCCCACCGCCATGTTCCGCTGGTACGCCATCCAGCGAATGACCTGGCCCCAAAATCGATAGTGGTATTTGTCTTCGACACCCAGTCGCCACCGCCACGCCGAATCGGTCCCCATGAACAACACTTTGCCCGCGCCGGCGGTCCCGGTCACCAATAACGGCAGACGACCATAGGAATTACTGGTTTGTCCGTGCACGGCCAAGACGTCGCTGCCCGCCTTGGCACGGGTGACCGCCGCATGCCAATAGAACCCAGGCAATGATTTCCAGACGCTCCAGTTGGTGTCCGCCGTCTCGGTCAACTCTGTCAAAAGGCTCCGCCGCCCCATCGCCGATAACGTTAACGTCCCCGGAGTGGGCCCACCAATACCGGCCGGCTGATTGCGATCCATTTCGACCGGAAATAAATCGGCCAATTCTGTATCCAACAGCGAGTTTTGGTTTCCACTGCGTCCCGGCATCAAAACCAAACCTGCGGCCTGTTGCCGAACCAAACCACGGATCTGCTGACATTGTTCCAAGGTCAACTGTTTCGCACCCACACCAACGTCGCCTAAAAAGATCACGTCATAGGATGCTAACTCCGCCGCATCACTGGGTAGCGCCGACAAGTAATCTGGACCACCACCGCCAACTTTTTCTAAATCAGGTTGAAACAGCAAGCAAGACACTTCGATCCCTGGATCACGCAACAGGGCGTTGCGCAGATAGCGGTACTCCCATCGAGGCACGCTTTCAACGATCAACACCCGCAGCTGTTCATTGCGGATTTCAATCTGTTTCGTCAGTCGATTATTTTCTGCGTTGGCTTCTGCAATCCCGCCCGTCTGCACGACCGGCACATCGATCGTCAATTGAAATGGGCCGGCAACATCCGACTGCCAAGTGAACGTTCCGTCATATCGCCCTCCCGCGGCGACTTGAATCGTTTGCTGTTCCACCGTCGACAGACTGGCGTTCGCATCGGAAACCTGCAACGAAACGGTCAACTCATTGGGTTGTGAATACCAATTGCGAACGGTGAAGGGGATGCGAACCGGTTTGGCGACCACTCCAAAGGTCGGCACATCCGCCGAAACCAACTCGACATCTGGCAAACGCTGTTCACTGCCGATACCAATCGTCGACACCCCGGCCGGCACCGCTGCCGAAGTTGACACCGTTGCAGCCGCCCCGATTGGTGATCCACCCTGGTTCCAATCACCATCGGAAACCAACACGATCGATGCAACCGATTGAAATTGCTCCGCCACCCGATCGATTGCGCCGGCCAAATCCGTTTGCATTGCGTTTTCGACCGCGAAGGGTTCCACGACGCGTTGAAACCGGTCCCCCAGTTGCTGCCATGCCAAATCGTTGCTGACCCGATCCGCTGCCGCAGCGCGCGTCTGATAGGCGGTTTCGAATTTGGCATCCAGCGTCTGCATGCTGTTGGATTGATCGACCAACACGACCACGGCGGACGTTTGATCCGATTCAACTTGATAAACCGACTCGGGCTGCCACAACAACAACACCGCGGCGGCGACCAACAGCACCCGCAATCCTTCGACCCATCCTGTTCGCCAACGCCGACCACCGCGCTGCCACGCGGAAACTGCCAGACCAACGACAACGGCGATCGCCAAAAGACTGAAGATCCACATCACGCCGGACTCCGGTTGCGACGCGGAAACGACAACCAAGCTTCCGACAGCATGCCCAGGATCAGCAACACCCAAACGGCACCCCAAATCTCTCGGACGAAACCCGTCGTCGCGTTTTGGTCTGGCCCAGCGTTGATGATTTCATTCCATTTCAACCCAGGCACCAATTCGCGCCGCTGATCAGCCGTCAAGAATTCAGTCAGTGACTCTTCCATCGGTGAATTGATCGCCAACAACTCCGGTGTGCCAGACCCATCGTCGGCCAATTGGTAGACGCCGGCGTGAAAGCCTCGCTCAAGTGTGATGTTCAAATCATTGGCATCACCGAGCAAGATCTGTGGATCGGCCGCCACGTCAGACTGAAATGCGACGGTTGCCTGCAGGCCCGCGATCGCATCCGAATTTGCTGCGTCTGCACGTTCCGTTTCAAGCACCTGGGACAACAACCCGTACAGCGCCAATCCATCTTTCACAAACAGACTGTTGGGATTGCTGACGTCGGTGCCGCAGAACCAAGCCGTCCCAGTGCCAACACGCATCTTGCCGATCAAGACGTCTTGACCGCCGACCTCCGCTAGTTTGACCAGCTCTCCTTCGACGGCGCAGTAGCGCTGAATCGGAAACTCAAGTTGATCCAGCGATGCCGTTTGAACGTTGTCGTCCACCCAGGCTCCCCAGCCGACGCCTTCAAACGTCGTCTCGGCGATCAATTGCTGGGGCGGAAAAAACACCACTTGTCCGCCGCCGTCCAGATACGACTTGATTGATTCCGATTCACGGCCGGCCGGAAGCGGGCCCTGCCACAATAAACAATCGCCGAACAGTTGTGTTTGCGACTCGGCAAGGTTGGCTGGTTCTGAGACCAATGTTCCAAAAACTTCCCCGGCCACCTCCAGTGCATCACAGCGGGTTTCGGTCAACAAACTCAACTGCGGACGGACCTCGGTCGGTGCGACAAAGTAGGAAATGTCGTCGGCCGTATTCACGTCGGCTGCGATCGCGACCTTGCCGAAAACCAGATCGGATTCTTGGCCGACATCGATTCGATAGTCGGCCAGTTCACCGACCCCATCCGCCACGGCGATATCAACCGTCGTGGTCACCGCGCCCACGGTGACTCGAACCGGCACCACGACCGCGGTCGGATCGTCACGCTCCAACGTGATTGAAATCAAGACCGCCCTGCCCTGCCCCGCTCGGCTCCAGCGGACACGGTCGACTTGAACCGATGTATTGATTTGATCGTCGGGGTGAAAACTCAGTTGATGAACCGAGACAGCGTCTCCCAGGCCCGCGGCCTCCATTGCAACCTGTTGCCAACGCTGCGATTGGGGTTGCCAATCGCCGGTCTGGCCGTCACTGCAAATCCAAATGTCTGCCGGTCCACGATCCTGGTCTTGCAAGTAGCGAACCGCGGTCTGAAACATTTCCGCGATGTCGGCTCGAGCGGCGCTCGGGCTGCACACCGGCGCCGCCGGCAATGAATTCAGATCGTCGATCGGGATCGGCCGCTGACCGACGCTTTCAATCAAGATGATTTTGTCAGTGCCCAACGTCTGGATTGTCTGCTGGACACCCTGGAGCGCGACTTCCATCCGAGTCTGGTTGGCAGCGACCCGTCGCTGCATGCTGGGCGAACGATCCAACAAAACGATCGACGTGGCTCCCTGGCCGATTCGACTGGCGGCGACTCCGAATGCACCGCTGGACAACGGCCGCGCCAATGCGAACACCAATGCAGCAACGACCAACATACGGGTGGCCAAAATCAACCAGCGTCGCAACTTGGCCGGTCCCCTGCGCGAACCGGCAGCACGATGCAGAAACATCATCGCCGCCCATGGCATCGTGGGGTGTCGCCGCCGATGAATCAGATGAATCACAATCGGGATCAACACCAGCGGCAAGAACCACAGCGCTGCGGAACGCAAAAAACTCATGGCGAGGTGTCTCTGCGACGAACCAACAACCGCATCAACACGTCTTCGATCGGCTGGTCCAACATCACGCGATGGTAATCGACCGCCGTCTCGCGGCTGATCGTCTCGATTTCATCAATAAATTCACGCACGGCCGTCTCGTACCCGGCGGCGATTTCGTCCGGATCAACCAACAGCGATTCGTCACTTTCCAAGTCTTGCAATCGAACTGGTCGATCCCAATCCGGTCGCAGTTCGCGCGGATCCATCAGGTGCAACAATGCCAAATCATGTTTCCGAAACGCCAAGTGCTCCAATCCGCTACGCAGCGAAGCCGGCTGGAATAGCAGATCGGAAATCACGACCACCATCGCCCGCTCACGAATCGTCTCTGCCATTTCGTGCAGCGTCGTTTCGATCGTCGTCGGCCCGTCGGCCGTGATTGACTGCAGTTCGTTGAACAACACGGTCACTTGGCCGGCGATCCGTCGCGGCGGGATGAAACGACCCGCCGATTCCCCAGCCGCCACCAGTCCGACGGCGTCGCCCTGCCCGATCGCCAAGTACGCCAGCATGGCGACGATTTGTCGGGCGACGTGCAGTTTCTGACCGAATCCCATCGAACCACTCGCATCGACCACGAACACCAATCGCAAATTGGTATCTGCCTCAAACTCTTTCACATAGAAACGATCACTACGACCATAGGCACGCCAATCCAATCGCCGCAGATCATCGCCGGGTTGGTAACGTCGGTACTGGGCGAATTCGACACTGGATCCACGGTGAGGACTTTGATGGCGGCCCGAAACCGTTCCTAACATCGGTCCGCGAGCCGACAACGGGATCGTCGCTAAACGCTCGGCCAACACCGGATCAAAAAACTCCCGTCCTGGGTCGACATCTGGCAATTTAGAATCCATCAATCAGAAACGATCTCGGCGGGAACAGCCTGACCAAACGGCGTGTGGATGCGAACGGCAAACGGTCCATTCTGCCCTCCAGGCGGGTCGGCCACAGAGGGCCGCAGAGGGTTCGGCGAGCAGGCTCGCCAGGACGACGCATCATACACCGTGCCACAGCAAACTTTTAGGGTTGGCCACGAAAAAGTGGGGCAGGAACTACAGCAGCCGCGCCACAATCTCACGCGCCGAGACCCGCTCGGACTGGGCCGCAAAGGTTAGCACCAAACGATGGGACAACACCGACGGGGCAACCGCAATGATGTCTTCCATCCGCACCATGTAGCTGCCATAGAGCGCGGCCCGACTTTTGGCCCCTAGAATCAGACTTTGCACCGCCCGGGGACCGGCGCCCCAAGCCACCAACGGTACCAGCCAATCGGGCGCGGTCCCACCGTCAGGTCGTGTTTGTCGCACCAGTTTGGCGGCAAACTCGTACAAGTGATCGGGGACAGGCACACGACGCACCACTTCCTGGTGCGCCAGGATCTCGTCGACCGACAACAGGGAATCCAGGACTGGCTGCGCCGCGCCGGTGGTCAACTGCGCGATCTTGATCTCCTCCGCTTCGCTGGGATACCCCAGTTCAATCAGCGACATAAACCGATCCAGCTGAGCTTCGGGCAGCGGATAGGTGCCCTCTTGTTCGACAGGGTTTTGGGTCGCCAACACCATGAACGGCGACGGCAATGCAAACTCCTTGCCCAGCACCGTGACATTGCCTTCCTGCATCGCTTCCAACAACGCTGCCTGCGTCTTCGGTGGCGCTCGATTGATCTCGTCGGCCAGCACCACGTTGGCGAACACCGGCCCACGAACGAAATGGAATTCGCGACGCCCCTCCGGAGTGTCCTGCAAAATGTCCGTGCCGGTGATGTCCATCGGCATCAAATCAGGCGTGAACTGCACCCGACTGAAACTCAGCGACAATGTTTCGGAAAACTTGCTGACCAACAGCGTCTTGGCTAATCCCGGCACACCCACCAGCAACGCATGGCGGCGGGCGAAAAAACAAATCGCCAATTGCTCAATGGCTTCGGATTGGCCAACAATCACACGCGCCAGTTCGGCACACAGGTCGGCATAAGCATGGTGCAAACGGTCAATCGCGGCAACATCGTCACCGCTTAAACCGTCGCGACTGGGGGCAAGTTGTTCAGACATAAAAACCAATCTTGATGAAACGCAGTTGGCTAAGAGTGTAACCCAAACCCAGACAATGTCATCGAGTGGGATCGAGTAACCAGGGTTTGATGATCTGGGCGAGCTCTCGAGAGAGGTGTTCGGTGCCCCGGTCAATCGGATGATAGGGCGTGTCGAAGGCCCATTCCGCTTTTCCCGTCAACTGGCCTGGTGAAAACGCAACCGGAAAACCATGCTGCTTCAGTGAGCTGGCGAGCTCGCGCTGCGCGTTCTCACGTGCCTTCGCGTCGACTCCTGCGATGGCCAGCGTGATCGGTGGCAGCACCAACAATGTTGCCTGCCGCTCGGAACAGGCTTGATCCAGAAGGTGCACCGCATTGCCAAATCGTTCCGAACGATTGTCGACAAAATCGAGGTGGGTCGGAAAATCAATCCCGTGCATCTGATCCTGTGTTTTCCGAGGCAACTCGCGCGCCACGCTTGGCTCTCCGGATTCGTCAAAGCTCTCCACCGTGTAGATGTCACCTGAACGAGTCCGCCGAGGCTCCGCCGGTTCGGTCTCGTCTGTCGCGGATCCACCTAGCACCGCCAGCGCAGCATTGCCGAAGCGGCGTGGCAGCGAATCGATGCGTTCCCGAACTTTGGAGAGAGTCCGACGTGAGATCCAAAACCATTTCAGTCGATCACTTAGAACTCGACCTTCTTCGATTGCGGGAAAGGACTCCTGCCAATCATAGCGATCAAAACGCGACGAATTGTTGGTGGAATTTTCGTAGTTGGACCATTCAGCCATCAGCACGACGGTGTCACCAGGCTCGATGAATCGAGTCGCTCGGTCTGCGATGACATCTGCCCCGATGGGCGCATAGGGACCTAGCTTGACCACTGGCAACCCAAGCTCATTTTCCAGCAGATAGCGATCGACGCCAAACAACACATTGCTGCCGCCGATCAAAATCACTTTCGGGGACGATACCTGTTCCGCGCGAGATTCTTGTTTCTCATAGACGGATTTTCTCCAGGCACGAATGCGTGGCTCTCGTGGACCGAGTGCAAAGGCCAACACCCAGGGTGATGAGATGGCGATCAACGCCAGCAACACGACAGCGCGTGGACGACCCGGGGACGATTCGGTTTGAGCTGGTTCAGAAATCAAAGTACAGAAACTCCGGCGCTGCGAATTGACCCAGGATCCAAACAAGCGAGGTGGCAAGCAGACAAGCAGCGTAAACACCGTCCCAAATCGATAGCTTCAACCGACTTTCGATTGCGGCGGTGTTTCTACAGCATAGCGCGATGAACAATCCCACAAGCATGTAGGGAAACGCCACCCAAGCCTCTTGACGATAACTCCAGTTAGAAACAGAGGGCGACATCATTTGTCCAAGCATCGTTAGAGACTGCTCAATCGTCGTCGATCGGAAAAAGACCCAGCCAAAATGCACCAGTAAAAGCGTGACAGCCCAGCCGACAATCGTCGGCACCCGAGTCAGTTTTGAACGCAGCAGGTGGTAGCCAGCCAGGGCAACACCGTGGATCAATCCCCACAGCACAAACGTCCAACCGGCCCCATGCCAAACCCCTCCGATCAACATGGTCAAAATCAGATTGATCGCCGTACGTGCCTTGGAACCATGTGATCCACCGATGGGGATATAGACATAGTCTTTTAGAAACCGAGAAAGCGTGACATGCCAGGTTCGCCAGAACTGGGAAATGTTGGTCGCCTGATAGGGCGAAAGAAAATTCCAAGGCAATCGGACTCCAAACACCAAACCGATACCGACTGCCATGTCCGAGTAGCCCGAAAAGTCAAAGTACAGCTGCAGCGTGTAACAGAGACTGACGATCCAGGCGTCAACGAACCCCAGCGATTCGGTATTGGCGTAACCAAGGTTGGCGAGCTTTGCAACTTCATCTGCGATCAGCACCTTTTTCGATAGTCCAATCGCAAACACATACAATCCGCGCGCGGTTGCGTCCCAACTGACCCGCACGCTCGCGAACTGCGGCATGATTTCCGAGTGATGAACGATTGGCCCGGCGATCAGTTGCGGAAAGAAACTGACGAACAACGAATAGTCGAGCAACGAGGGATGTTCCAGCACGCCGTTGCTGCGATCGATCAGAAACGTGATCTGCTGAAACGTAAAAAATGAAATTCCAAGTGGTAACATCATCGCGGCCACCGATGTTTCCCGCAGTCCAAGCATCTGTGCGATTTCAGTCGCAAACGCGAAGTACTTGAAATAGAAAAGAGCGGCAAGATTGAAGCACATGCCAAGCCACATCGCCGTCTTCGCGCTCCGATCGGAACGCCGCATCAGAGCCGACAGCAGATAGTTGACTCCGATCGAAGTCACCAGGATCCAGATGTAACCCGGCTCCCAGACACCGTAGTAAATAACCGAAGCGATCACCAAAAACGAAAGCGCCGGCCAAACCGCCTTGATCTGCGAGATCCCCAGATACAGCAAAAAGCAAATCGGGAAGAACAGATAGACGAACTCAGGTGACGAAAAAATCATTGATCATCAGCTCCGCATCGAACGTCCGGTTCCAGTGCATGGCCAATCAAACACCCTCGTGTGCAGATCGATTCTTGATAGGATTTCGTGCAACCCCACGCGTCAATCTTGAAATCGCGCTTTTGCATCAGCCGTTGTTTTTTCCTAACCCGACGCGTCACGGGCTGGTGCTTTAGTTCGTGTCGCAACTTCAAAACGCTTGAGCGAGCTTAATGCAGTCGCTGTGGCAGGAACAGCGTCGAACGTCGCGAGCTTGCTTTCAGGTCGCATTCTTCACCTAAAGCCGGGCATTGAGCGATCTCCCAAGCTGGACCGGGACTGAATTGAGTAGACGAATATTCAGTTGGAAACTGTACCGGTCCTAGCGATTGACCCGGCTGGCCGGTTTGAACTTCGCTCTCCGACGAGGTTTCAACGGGGGGGAACCCTGACCATCTCCCGAAGGAAACGATGGTGACGGTTGTGCGATTGGCTCCAAGCAGCGCGGCACCGTCAACAACGTGACTTTTGAAATCAGGCGGAACCATGCGAATGACGAACCGATCAATTTTTTGCTTCGCCGCCAGTGCCCTGCTCTGCCTCGCGCTCAGTTTCGCCGCACGACCGACCACCGCCGGGCCGCCCTGGTTGCAGCGGATCGTCCACCCGCTCGCCGGGCACGGCAAAAAACCTGCGACCTGCCAAGATAACGCCGTTGAAACCCTGGCCGAAAACATCGACTGGCTGGAACACCAGATCGATCGCTATGGAACCATCGTCGCCAAAAGTCCCGACGTCTGGGGCGAAGCTCGACTGACCAAGTACCGCCAGGAAGTGGAACAACAACTCTCCGATGAGGTCGGCCAGTTCGACGAAAACCGCTTGAGCGGCGCTTCGTTCGTCCGCGATCAAGCGCTGTTGGCAGCGGCCGTCGGCGTCGGTTCCGGCACCAATGCTCCCGACGCTACGAACCTGCTGGGAACCAGCCAGCAAACCAGTATTAGCATCGACATGCAAAACGATCCGCTGGTCGGTGGATTCGGACTCTCCAGCGATAGCACAAGCCTGTTCGCAGGTGCGCTAAAACTGGAACAGACCGCCGTCTTGGACCAGCACAAACGCTACTTGGATCATCTCTCGGAACTGCGGCGAATCAACGAAGGCGATGACACCTCGGATTCGCCCGGCTACAGCATCAACTTGGTGCGATTGCCGATCTCGGTGTTACCGGGCACCTACAGCAAGCAGGGGCATGGCGCCGAAATCACCGTTTCTGCATCGATGCAACTCGGCGAAGATCTGCTGCCGTCACTCTACCGTGACCTAGTCGTCAACGACCTGATCGACCAACTCGCACTGCCGCTGACCCGATTTCTAAACAGTGACCCTCAATTTGTTTCCGAGTTGCTAGATCATTTCCAACGCTACGAACAAACCATCGGCAAACTCAATGCGCTGCTGTCCACTGGCTACCTGGTGACGGACGATCCGGAACTGATCGATTATCTGATTGCCAAGGCCAACGAAAACGGCCTGGACATCACTCGATTCGAATTCTTTCGCCTGATGCCAAACGCATTCGTGGTTCAAGGCCGCCTTGATTTCCAATCGGCCCCGCGATTCATCGACGAGTTCAATGAACTGGTGGGCTATTTCGAAAAACTAGAGCATCAAGTCGACAGCCAGAAACATGCCGGCATGGTGCAACGCCAGCCGTCTGACACGGAACTGGTGCCTGCCATGCCAATGGTCATGTCCGTATCCGATCACGCCTACAGCAATGCTAAACGCCAATTCCAACAGATCAGCGACACCTACGGATCCAAGCAACCGACCGTCGATGAATCTGAAGCACTTGACCAAGCACCCGAACGAAACGCTGCCCAGAGCCTGGAATTGCCGGTTCACCAAATCCAAGAGCTAACCGCCGGGCTGAAGAACTTCTTGGCTTCAGAAAGTGCAATCGTCAGCGACGGCAACTCGCTGACGCGGCGTTCGCAGATGCCAGTTCCGCCGACCCAGTTGATCGAAGTCTACGGGATCGAAGCACTCGGGCATCTGGCCGTTGAATCCCATCGAGCGTTCCGGCGCAATTTGCTGAATCGTGAAATCGTGCACATCACGGACATGCAATCGTTTTTGCGAGAGGAAATCCAGGCGGCCTATGAAATGTTGTCGCGACCACCGATGCAACACCTGTGGACGTCAATGGATGTCTCCGGCGACGCGCTACCCTTTTCAGATCTCGTTCGACTACGACGTGAACAGGAAATCGCCCAACGGCGCCAATGGGTGATGGATCAATTGGCGGACGACCAATCACACCGGGCTAGCGAAACGCTGGTCTGGGGCATCTATGTGCTGTCCCGATTGCTGAACGACCGGCTGATCGATGACATGCAGCAATACCAAATCGACCAGGTTTGCGGCGTTGAACCGTCGCAGTGGCTGACTTTCTATGGGCCCGATCCGTCACCGCAAGCCCGCGACGCGTTTAACGCCTATGTCACTGCTCGCTGGCCGCTCAAGATCTTTACGATCGATCCGATGGTCACCGAACAGAACATTGCCGATTCGGCATCCATCTATCGACAAATGCAATTTGCAACGGCGATCGCGGTTGCCAGTGGCGAGATCGGCGCCAACGGCGCGATGCGATTTGTCCGGCAGTTGCAGCGTGACATGGCAACCATCGATGTCAATCGAACCGTCGTCGGATTTGCACACGGCGAAGACACCTTTGGTTGGCGTTTCTACCCGCGGTTCCAAACGGCCGCCGTCCAGAATAACGCCGTCACCCTGCTACGCGATCTGGTCGTCGGCGGACCGACCGATCGCCAACTACTACGCGAACGTGAACTCGAACCCGGGATGCGAGAGTGTATCGCCGTGATCCTGGCGCCCTCCTTCATCAGTGGCGTCACACTCGATACGCGCACGAATTGGTTCCGCCTGGACAAACCCTCGCATTCGGCACTGTCGATGAAGCAAATCACCGAACTCAGCCGCGCGATCACGCAAATGCGAATCGCCGCGGAAACCTGTATCAGCCGTCCGGACCTCTATCGTGGCGGCGAAACCGATCGCATGCTACGGCGCGTCGCTCAACTCGATCGCGAATTGCCCCTGCAAACACTCAGCTGTCAAATCCCAGAATCCAATACGCTGGGCGGCTTTGAAATTTTCAGCAGTGGCACTCGTGAATTGGGCCCCGAACTGCTGGGTTGGTATGGCAGTCCCGGGTATGACCCCGACGTCGACGACCAAGTGTTCTTTCTGGTTGGCGACAACTTCAGTGTCCATGAAACGAAGCTGATCGCGGGCACCAAGGCCCCCAAGTCGCTGTCATTGCTCAGCCGACAAATCATGCAGGTCACTCTTCCCCGTGGACTGCCAGTGGTCGATGACGAACGACTGGGCATCGTCTACCAAGACCGCGACGATCAACCACAATCGGTCAACAGCTATCGCGGATTCATCGATGCACATGTGGCGACGCCGTATGGCGTCAGCGGTCATCTATTGATCCCGGTGATTCGTAAAGACCACTGTGGATGCGACACGAACCTCTGCGCCCCGGTGTTGGCCAATTCCTCCGCAACCGTGATCGTGCCGCTGAAAATCAAAGACGATGCATACGTACCGGCGGCCCCACTGATCACACCCGACGGCGGACTGGCGATCATTGATGTCGCCGCCGGTAACGGACTGACCAGCAACACCGAGACCGCGACGATCACCCTGCACCCGATGCATGCCGGCAACCAATTGCCGCCGATCGTTTTTGAAGACGTGACCTCGGTCGGCACGTCGTACTCGATCGGATTGCCGCAATTGGTTAGCGCCGTTGGCACCTCCGGAACGCTAACCAAAAGTCTGGGTGCTTACATGGCCTGGCTATGTAACGCGGTCCAGGCATCTGGCAAAGACGCCACGCCGATTTTCGAGAACGACACCGAACTGACCGTGACCGCAACCATCGCCCTCGGCGACGGCCCCACCGTCCCCGTCCAAGGTGAATCAAAGTTGTTAATCAAAACGGTGCTTCGCTAAGCATCATTGAAAGATTCACTAACAGTGCTCCCCGTAGCCCTGCCGGCCCGGGTTCAGATCGACTGAATCCTGGCGGATCCAGCTACGACACTGATTCGTTATAAAAAAGTGTCCCCTAAAGTCACACCTTTGCCTTAGCCACGGTCGCGAAGTTGCCGCTTCAAGTCTTGTTCCATCGCAGCGAGATCGTCCAAAGTTCGCGTTCTCAACTGATCAACAGTTGATTCGTGATTTCCAACAAGTGATTGCAAAAGCTGAACGCGACCGATTGCCTTCCCACGTTCCTCACCACGGGCCTCACCACGTTCCTCACCGCGGGCCTCTGCGGCTTCGAGACGTGCTTGTTCGTCACGTTGCATTTTCAAACGGGATTCGTAGTATCGTTTCTCTTCTGGGTTTCGGGCAATCATTTCCAACACTCCTATCGCTTCGGTAAAGACCGGATCAGGTAACAGACGACGAAGTTCGTCTGGAGTGGAAGACACCGCAAATCGGAAAAAGTGAATCCACTGGCAGATCGGGTCTGACTCAAGGCTATTATCTGTGTCCGGATGGTACTCACTTCAGCAGTTTAACCGACGAGAGCCTAACGGTGTCGGACGTTCCGTCTCCCGAGCGGTTTAACCGACGCTGTTCGCTAGGATACCTGTTCTGCTACAACCCAGACTCAACGATAGGTGGACTATTCCTTCACGCGGAACTGCAGCACGGACTGCTTCTCCTGCTGGCCGCTTAAGGTGAATCGTTTTGTTTGTCGACTTGCAGACGAACGCCCCAGATCACGAACCAGCGTGACCAGGACTTCGGTCGGTGCGCTGGTACGATTCTGATCCGATCGAAAATACCTGGCCTGGACCTTGTACTCGCCACTCGGCGCGGTCGCCAGCGTGTACATCTCGGGACCAAACCCCTGCGTGATGTCGGCCGTCATCTGACCACCGGACGCCGTCGATTTGTGCTTGTAGAAACACTCCTCTCCGCTGGGTTCGATGATGTGTAAATCGACGTCGGTACGGTCGGTGTTCCAATGCATGATCACACTGACGTCCACGCCCTGGGCGGCCACTTGCGTGCGCAGTTGACGCAACCGGGCGCGGGCGTAACCGGATAACTGGCCGTCGTCGGCATCCATCTGCTCCAGCAAATTCAGCAATTCAACCTTGGCGATTTGCGGGGCGCTGGACCAACGCTCGTTCCAATTTCCACCATTGACCAATTCGTAACAGACAACTGCCGAATCAGTTTCGCCGGACTCGGCCAATGCTCGTGCCAGCAACATCAGACATTGCGGCTGGTAGGGTCGGGCCTGAGCGATTCGCCAGAGCAACGGAACGGCCTGATCGCCGCGATTCCACTCGAGCGCCCGAAAAGCCACGCTGCGCAAGGTGTCGATATCCGATGGTTTGGCTTCCACCAGCGTGCTGGCAACTTTGATCGCGTCATCGGCACCAAAGCGAATCAGCATCTGGTCCGCGGCCGACATCACCCCTTCGAAACTGGGCGTGTCGATCGCCAATTCGTCCAAATAGTTTGGCTCGAACTCGCTTTTCAAATAACTGCGGCACTGCAACGGTCGCGGCAAGAAGCCAAACGAGTCGGCCGGCATTTGATCCACCGCCAACCGCAGCGCGGTCGATGGCTTCAATAGCGATGCCGACTGCAAGGATTCAATCCAGTCGACGAATCGATCTCGCGAAGCTGCGGATGCGGTGGTGTCGTTTACTTGTTGGGCATCGATCACCGCAGACACCGACGTGCTGGCGATCACCAACTGGTCTTCCTCCGGCGCCACATTCACACCGAACCGTTGATAATCCTGTTCCGATTCCAACATCACCATCGAACAGGTCCGTCCGGGCACACGAAAGTGGCGCGCGAATGCAACGGTGATCTCTTCGAGTTCCGTGGAATACGGTTCCAACTGGTCGACCGCGATGCCACCGTACAGTCTGGCCGCAGCCGGGGATTTGACCTCCAATTTGGGATCGATCGTCACCGTCTGTGACTCACTGCCACGCTGGAACACCAGTTCGATCGGTCCTTGCAACGGGCCGCGTCCGGCGACGACCAAGGGCTGTCCTGGGTAGATCGTTTTGGATCCGCCCTGAATCAAGACTTCATCAGCTCCCTCGGCCGAGGCTGTCGTTAATTTCCAGGGACGGCTGCGGTGAGCCACCGCGGCGGTTTCGTATTCGTTGGCGTCGGCCACGGTGAACACCGCCCCGTCACTGGCGTCGGCCAACAATCGCATCACCGCGCGATCACTGGGTTGACCGGCGAACGGATACGTGAACAGAGCACCGCCAGCGTTTTCAGCGGATGATTGACGCAGCGTTCCGGCCAGTGTTGGCAAATCCGTCGCCCCCCAGGTCGCCGCCGCATCACTTAGCAAAAACAAGTTTGCCCGCGGCTGTGGTTTGTCGGTCGGCCGGCTCCAACGCGGCGCCGTCGCTTCCACCAACGCCGCATGCAGATCGGTCGCTCCTTCCAAGGCCAAATCGTCGGCCAACGTCAGGAACGCCGTCAAGCTTTCATCATCGTTGGCGACGAACCGTTCCTGCCACCAGCGTTGCTGCACATTGAACATCAGTACCGCGAACTGATCGATCGAGTCTCGATTGCGGCGTAGGATCTGTTCCAACAGCGCCAACCGCTTGGAAAACGCTTCCGGGCGATCACTCCACGACGTGTCCAACAGGAACACGGCGCGGCGGCTGTCGACCTTGGCATCCTGCTGCGGCAAATCTGCGATCACACGGGTCGCAAAGTAATCACCGCCGGCGGGATCAGAATGTTTGATGACGACCGATTCGGTTCCCGACAGGCGTGCCGTGTAGTCGCGGGGGGCAGCGTCCTCGAATCGATAGTACGCGCGGCCGCCGGACACAAACGGATCCGTATCCGGCGTGATCGTGGCGCTCGTTCCGGCTGCCGCAACGATGTCAAACTCCACTCGTCCGCCGGCTTCATCCTCCGGCAAGTCCAGCTGGAACAATCGATCCAATCCGCCATCGTCATCTGCCACGTCGGCCAAGGTGACGTCATAGCCGACAACGATTCGATGCAACTTGCCGGGCATCAGCGGAAAGACTTTGGTTTGAAAGATGCCGGGACCGGCCCATTCGACCAAGGCCGGATCGACGCGGCGGCGAACGGTTTCCTCATAGGCCAGCGCCGCTTTTTGTCGCGGAGCAACATAGGCCGTTTTCACATCAGCAAAGGTCGAATTGGATTCCGATTTGTACTGGGGATCCCGCGCCCGCCGCGCCAAGTCCGATCCGATCGATGCGGTCTGCTTGCGCAGCGCCGACACCGCTTGAGAAACCTTGTCGACGGCAGCGTCGTCGGTCTCTTCACCCGGCTTACCGGTCGTTCGGGTCGCCGGCGATGCCCGAGGCACACTCAGGTTGGTCGGCCCGAACGCAAAATAGTGCAGCGCGGCATCGTCGGGCAATCGCAATAGGAATTGCCCCTCGAGCTGTTGGGCCCGGTCGTTGTAGTAATACAGATCGAACATCACACGGGCTCGAAAACCGTCGATACGGACGTAGGTGTCGCGAGCGGCCAACAGCAAGTCGTCGTGTTGTCCAATACTCAGCCGAGCCCGGTTGGTGGCCGCCGAAGCCGGTTTCCAGGGCTTCGGTGTTGCTTCCGATTCCTTCCTTTCAGACAGGCGCCTTTCCGAGCCTCCCTTGGCCAGCTGACGTTTTGCATCGGCGTCCTGGGTACGCCTGGTCTCGCTCAGCTGCTGCTGGACCGGTTGAGGGTCATCCACGTCAAAGTCCACAGCCGGCGATGCGAATTCGTCGGTGGGCGATGCTTCGTCGATCGCCGCGCTGGGCGGCTGGACAGCAGCATATCGGGGTTGCGACCGTCGCAACTGCGCTCGCCCACGTTCCAGACCGAGAGAGTCACCAGACTGCCGGGCGCCAGATTCAAACAGTTCAGTCTGCATCTCTCGATTGACATCAGCCTCCGCTTCCGATTGCAATTCAGGCGCTCTATCGAACCCCAAGAATTGACTTTCCGCAGCCACGGGCGAGCGTGCTGAGATTTCCGGCTGCGAGGCACCTGCCATCCCCCCTCGCATCATCATGTCCATCCCCATCTCCATATTCAACTCATCAGATCCGTACATGTCATTCATCGGCTGCACGCCATCCATCGCCATTGCACCTCGACTGGTCGCATTGGCACTGCTCCCTCCACTGACACCGAACATATTTTCGACCTCGGCTTCGTCCCAGGATGGATCCGCCTGCGGTGGGCCGGCGGGTTGAGGGCTGCGATAACGCCTGGACATTTCACGCGGTCGTTGTGGGGTCGCCTGTTGCGGAACAGGCTCTCGCGGCGCGGCGAGCCGCAACTCAACGGACTCAGCGTCTGCCATCGCTGGTGCTGGTGCTGGTGTAGTGGCTGGCGCCAGCGCAGTGGCCGGTGAATCGAGGGCAAACGATTCTGTCCGCAGTTGCTGCACAGCCGGCTGATCGATGCGGTCACTCAGTTCTGGCGAATAGGCCAGGGTCGCCGCCGGCCGACCCAATTCGACGGCCCCTCCCCTGCCCTCGCCTCGGCCGGCGGGGTTTTCAATGATCGCTTCCGACGGTGAGTCCGACGTCGCGGCATCCGCTGCAGATAACTGTAGCGATTCGGATTCTCGCTTGTCCGCTGCTTGCTGATTTGCCGAAGATTCATGGACCGTGGGCACACCGCTCATGGTCACCGGTAACGCGACGGGTCTGCGAAAGGCAAAGAAAGAAATTCCGACGGCATACAAGAGCAATGCCGCCATCGCCAATCGCCGCCAGGTCGCACGCCCACTTGATTCGCCCTGTGGCAGTGCTGTGGTGACGTTTGCGCCGGACGCTGCCGCGGCAGCATCCACTTCGGCCAATTGCTGGTCAGTCAAACGATCAGCAGCGGCCTGAGAATCGTCGTCGGCCCCGGGAGCCAGTACACTCTGCAGTGCAGCCATTGTTTCCCGCAGCCCGTCGACGTGCCGCCGAAGCTCCGCCGACTGCTCGATCGCCGCGTCGACTTCCGCCCGCTCGGTGGGCTGCAATTCGTCGCATAAGTACGCCGTCAGGCGAGGATCATTTTTATCAATCATCGATTCATTCCCCAGACAAATATTGAAAGCACATGCATCAACCAGCCACTTCGGACACGACCGACAAAACTGCCGATCACGTCTCCAGTCGCATCATCTGCTCTCGCAATTTGCCCAGTGCGGTATGCAATAAGTAGCCGACATTGCCTTCGGTTAAACCCGTCGCCTCGCTGATTTGGCGATAGGCCAGTCCCGAATGAAATCGCAAGCGGATCACCCGCTGTTGGTTCTCCGGCAACTCTTCGATCAGCCGCAGCACACAACTGCGGTCATCTTGGGCGGCCATCGCCAGCGAAGGGTCATTGCTGATCTCCGCCGACTCCGCCGTTTCGGTGCTATGAGTCATCCGTCGTTCCTTCCGCAAGCGGTTCAGGGCGCTGTTGTGACAGACACGGAACAGCCAAGCGACTTCGCGGCCAGAGAGTCCTTCGGGCGACTGTTTGCACAATTGCAAAAAAGTCTCTTGGACGATGTCGCGGGCGGCATGTTCGTCGCGAACAATCGACCGCGCATAACGGATCAGCGGTGATTGATGCAGCCGCACCAGATCCCGCACCCAGCTTTGTTTTTCGCTGCCGTGTTGGTCCGCCATCGTCGCCTTGTTGTTCTGTGTCTATTCACAAAACACCCGCCAACCGTTGTTCTTAGGAAGACTTCCCAAGAATTTTCAAAAAGTCTTTCCGCCGCCGCGATTTCACTCCGCAGCGATCTCATAGGCATACATCAGATCCTGGTCACGGATGATCAATCGGCCATTTGCAACCACCGGGTGCGTCCAAATGGCGCCGGACTTGCGCGGGATCTGGGTCTGCGCGGGCAACGTCAACCGACCGCGCTGGTTCCAACCGCTCGGATCGGCTTCGATCAACGTCACCGATCCGTCGGCGTCGCCGTAACAGTACAACCGGCCGTCGGCATAACAAATGGAACCGCTGCGATTCTCGCCGGCCGACTCGCGCCACAAGACCTCGCCGCTTTCCAGACGCTGCGCCATCCAATTGCCACGAGCTTGCTTGGTCAATCCATAGATCACTCCATCGACCAACACCACACCACCGTGGTGGTTCTCCATGGTTTTCGAGGTCAACGCGTAAACCGGATCGGCTGCGATTCCGTCATCGGTTTCGCGCAGTTTCAGCAGTGTGTTGCCAGCCCCGTAGGCGCTGGTGTGATACAGCAGATCACCGGATAAAACCGGCGTCGGAATCACTGCCACTTTGTTCCCCGTCGCCGAATCGGCGAACAGTTGTTTGCCACTGTCGGCATCAAACGCCAACACACCCGGCTCGCTGGCAGTGACATAAAACGATTGTTTGCCCAAGCGGCCTTTGATCACCGAGACATACTGCGCCGGGATATCAACGTCTTGAGTCGACCAGATTTTCTTGCCCGTGCGCCGGTCCAAACCGACCATAAAGTTGCTGCCGCCCGGGGTCACCACCACGCGTTCTCCATCGACCAGCGGCGATTCACTATAGCCCCAGTTGGGAATCGACCCACCAAGGTCGTCGACCGATTCCACTTGCCACGCGATGACGCCGTCGGTCTTGCCAAGCGCCGCAATCGTGCCAATGTCGGACAACACAAACACCTGGTCACCATCAACGGTTGGCGTAGCGCGTTGCCCATCACCCCAACCGGTGTTGTAATCTTCGCCTTGGCCGGCGCGACCGATCGCCGTCTGCCAACGCACCGATCCATCGGTCAACGACAAACAGACCACAACGCTCTGGCCGTCGATCGAACCCATCGTAAACACATCGTCACCGACGACCGAAACCGCGGAGTATCCGGTGCCCAAACCGTCGGCACTCCAGGCCAATTTCGGGCCGCCGTCGGGCCATTGCTGAAGCAACCGCTGCGGTGCCGCATGGCCATCCCGATTTGGACCACGCCACTGCGGCCAATCCGCATTCTGAGCCACAACCATTCCCGGCAACAGCACGATCGTCATCAAAATCGCAGCAAACTTATTCATCGACAGTCAAATGGTTGAGGCGGGAAACCATGGATCAGAAGAAACGACAGGAACAGATCAATATAGCGGATCCGATTCCTCGAATACGGAACACAGCAATCAACGATAGCAGGCGTGCGTCGCGTGAGCCATTGAATCGCAAACGCACCACGTTCAAAACAGACAACAAAAATGGCAATGCTTGTCAGCTTCTGCGGGCCGTGCAGTCAACGTCTGGCAAATCCCGGTAAACCGCGCCCCAACTGTTGTGGCGGGTCAAACAGGCCACCACTTGGGGAAGTGGCTGGGCGTAGATCCCCGGCAGATCGATTTCCCCCGGATGATCAGTGGTGAACGCAAGTCGCTCCGTTGGTGGATCAAACCGCGCGTCGATTCCGTCACGATTGCCTCGCGGGTCGATGCGATACCAACCCCACGGCGGCAGATACACCGCGTTGAATCCGTGCAGACAAAACGGGGGTTGGTCACCGGCAACCGTCAGCCGCTGATAGCACATCCCGGCGGGAATTCGGTTGGCTCGCAACAGCGCGCACAACAGATGACTTTTGGCATAACAGTATCCCGTCCCGTGCATCAGCACGTCCGAGGCGCGACAGGTCACGGGGTTCAGTTGAAAATCGCTGCTATGACGGATCTGGTCACGCACGAATTCGAAACAGCGCCGCGCTGTGTCGATTGCATCTGCACCACACAACTGCACCGCCACGCGCCGGATCTCGGCGGCGTCGTGATCAATCACACTACAGACGCCTAGATAGTCATCGGGATTCACGACCACAAATCAAACTCACCGGCGGCTTCAAAGGCATGTTCGTAGTGCTGAATTTTGGTCGGCTGGGGCGATCCATCGGGCCACCAGATCGCGACCACGTCAAACCGGCAGGGCGTCCCTAGTAGATTGCGACGTTTGAGAAATCGCAGTGCAGCACGAGTGATCCGCGTTTGCTTGTTCGCGTCCACTCGATCGGCTGGATGACCGGGACGAAGCGTCCGCAGCGTTTTGACCTCAACAAAAACCATCGTACGAGTTCGCTTGTCGGCGGCAATGACATCGATTTCACCACCGCGGTCGGACTCGCTTTCGGCGATCACGACCAACCCTTTTTGTCGCAACAATCGCGCGGCGACCTGTTCGCCTTGCCGCCCGATCGGCGCCTGCGGATCCACACGACCGTACCGCCAATCCTGATAACGACCGTGCAACCGGCCGAGCGTGCTGGCAAGCGGAAGCCTGGGCATAGCGCCGGCGCCCCTGTGGTGGGAGGAAGCAGACCTTGGCTAGAAAGCGGCGCTGGGACGCAATTTCAGTTGCGTTTTATTACAACCCGACGCGTGAGTTTTGAAGTTGCGCTTTAACAGCCCGGAGGGCGATACACGAATTGCCGGCGGTGTGAGCCGCCGGTAATTCAAGTGATTTAGTTGCCAGCCCAGAGGGCGACACAAGCTTTCACGCAGCGGTGCTGGATGACTGTGTCGCCCTCCGGGCTATGGGGGGCTCATTCCTTATTGATTCGGCGACTTACGCCGCCGGCAGTACATGTGCCGCCCGCTGGGCTTGAGAAATCGCAACGTCAAAACTCACGCCTCTCGTTTGCCACGCGGCGTTGCTTACGAACGACGACGTTCTTTCAAACGAACGGCTTTGCCGACGCGACCACGCAAGAAGTACAATTTGGCGCGTCGTACGACACCGCTGCGCTTGACTTCGACTTTCTCGATGCGGGGGCTGTGGATGGGGAATTTACGCTCCACACCTTCACCGGCCACGATGCGTCGAACGACAAACATCTCTTTGGATCCACTGCCCGAAATCGCGATCACGACACCGGTGAAAACTTGGATCCGCTCTTTGTTGCCTTCCAAAATTCGCAAGTGAACGTCAACGGTATCACCGATTTCGAACTTCGGCGGGTTTTCTTTGATCGAGGTCTTTTCGACCTTGTCCATGATGGCTTGGCTCATCGCTCTCTCTTCTTCTTTGGTTTAACGTGCGCGACAGGCGCGCCCGGCTAGGTGGTTTGTTAATTGTCTTCTTGGTCGAGCAAGTCGGCTCGGCGCTGTTTCGTTCGGTTGCGACTTTGCTCGGTCCGCCAGGCAGCAATCGCTTCATGATTACCGCTCAACAAAACCTCGGGCACGCTGTGCCCGCGAAATTCTCTCGGTCGCGTGTACTGTGGAAACTCCAACAACCGATTTCCTCGGCTGAATGAATCATCCACACTACTGTTTTCATCACCGAGCACACCGGGCAGTAATCGCACGACGCCGTCGATGATCGTCATCGCTGCGACTTCGCCTCCATTGAGAACGAAATCCCCGATGCTCACCTCCTCTGGTTCCAACAGGTCGATCACTCGTTGATCGAACCCTTCATAGCGACCGCACAACAACATCACTCGGTCGCTGACCGCCAAGTCTTCGGCCATTCGCTGGTCGAATCGTTTGCCTTGCGGCGTCAATAGGATTTTTCTGGCCGGCGTCTGCACCATTTGATCGACGTCTTCGATGCAGGGCACCGTCACATCGACTTGCAGCAACATGCCGGGTCCGCCACCGAACGGTCGATCATCCACCTTGCGGTGCGGCGTGTCGGCGGCCCAATCACGCAAATCATGTCGGTGGATTTCGACCAGACCTTTCTGGATCGCTTTTTCCAACAAGCTTTGCGTCAGGTAACCGTCGAAGATCGCCGGGAACAGGGTGACGATGTCAAATCGCACGGATCAATTCTCCCGGAACAACTGCCGATTTCACTCAGCAGCTGCTTCGGTTTCTGCAGCCGGTTCTTCTGCCGCGGGCGCTTCTTCAGCAGCAGCTTCTTCGGCTGGGGCTTCAGCGGCAACCGGTTTGGCAGCTTCCGGGGGTGCGGGGGTGTATTCTTTGCGGCGACCAAGTCGCTCCAGAGCTTCTTTTTGGGCATCCAAGTGGGTGCCATCGGTACCGTACTTTTTGATCAGTACAGCGACCTTTTCGCTCGGTTGGGCACCGACACCGATCCAGTGATCGACGCGATCACCTTTCAACTGCACGCGGGCATCGGTTTCGGGGCACATCGGGTCGTAAAAACCCAACTCTTCAATCACCCGACCGTCACGCGGCGACCGTTGGTCCATCGCGCAAACTCGGAAGAAAGGTCGGTGGGTACGACCCATCTTTTTCAGACGGATTCGAACTGCCATTGCTTACTCACTCCAGGAAAAAACTAACTGTGTCAAATGGACGGGTTATCTGTATTTAGCGTTTATTTCGCTTCATCTGTCGCTTCATCTTTTCGCGATCTTTGCGCAATTTGGCGCGTTCGGCATTGGACAATCGCTTGCCAGTCGGTTTCTTGACTCGCATGCCACCCAACCCGCCGTCGCCGCTTGCCATCGCACCTTGCAACTGTTGCATCATGCGAGCGCGATCCATGGTGGATCCGCCGGCCATGCCCTGCATCAGGGGCTTCATCACTTCAAACTGCTTGACCAACTGGCTGATCACCGGCGTCTGCACACCGGCACCTTTGGCGATCCGAGTCCGCCTGGCGGCGTCGATCAGTTTGGGGTTCTTCCGTTCCGCCGCGGTCATGCTGTTGATCGCACCGATGGTCTGGCGAATGCCGCCGGCGGCCTCTTCGCTATTCATCGCATCCTTGAACTGCCCCATTCCGGGCATCAGGCTCATCATCCGGCCCATCAGACCCGGCTTGCTGACCTTTTCCATCATGTTCTTAAAATCGTCCAGCGTGAAGTCGCCGGAAGCCATTTTCGCTTCCAATTCCTCCCGCTCTTGTTCATCGACGATCCGATGCGCCTCGGCAGCCGCGGCGACAATGTCGCCCATCTGCAAGATCCGGCCGGCCATGCCCTCCGGTCGAAACGGCTCAAGCGCATCAAAATGCTCACCGGTGCCGATGAACTTGATCGGCACCCCGGTGATGTGTTTTACCGACAGCAACGCCCCGCCGCGGGCATCACCATCCAATTTGGTCATGATCACGCCGTCCAACTCGAGCGATTTGTTGAACGCGTCAGCGCTATTGACGGCATCTTGGCCGGTCATCCCGTCAACCACCAGATACACCTGGTCGGGACCAACCTTTTTGTCGATTCGCGACAGTTCGGCCATCAGCTCTTCGTCAATCGCCAACCGGCCGGCGGTGTCCAAGATCACCACCCGAGCCCCATCGGCAACGGCCTGGGCGACACCGTTTTTGCAAACCTTGACGGGGTCTTTATTGTCCGGTTCGCTGTAAACCGGCACATCTAACTGTTGACCGATGACCTTCAATTGCTCGATCGCAGCCGGACGCTGCAGGTCGGCGGCGACCAATGTCGGCTTGATCCCCTGCTCTTTCAACAGTTGTGACAGCTTGCCACAAGTTGTCGTTTTCCCGCTGCCCTGCAACCCGCACAGCATGATGATCGTCGGGCGATCGGCCTTCAAATGGATCGACGGATCCACCGGCCCCAGGATCGAAACCAATTCCGAATGGACGATCGAAACCAGTTCTTCTTCCGGTCGCAGACTTAGCAGGACCTTGCGTCCGAGCGCTCGCTCGGTCACCTGCTTCATGAATTCCTGGACAACCGGGTAACTCACGTCGGCTTCGAGCAGCGAGCGTTGAACGATGTCCAACCCATCGCGCATATTGCCTTCGGTCAGCTTGCCTTTGCCACGCAAGCTTTTGAACGCCGATTGCAAACCGTCCGAAAGGGAATCAAACACGCTAAAACAGGAAAAAACGAGGGTGGAACGCCAAACCCAAACTGTGCCACGAACCACCCAACGGGCGCACCGATAGCGATCTCGGGAAAGCCCGGCAGTTTACGAGGGACTGCCCCGTTTTGTAAATGGAGAAAGCCCCTACTTTGCCTGTGGTTTCACAGGTTCGCCCAATTTGGCCTGCGATAGCACCCACTCCAATGGCTCTGTATCGGACACCAACCCGGTGTGCGAAAGTGGAAAACTTGTCGAACTTGCCGGATCTGATAGTCCTAACGCGCTGCGGACGGTGACCGCCCCATCCCCCCGCCCCTGACGCAGTTCGTCGGCTGCCAACAACTTCTGCAACCGCTCGGAGTACCCTTCGGCGACGGTTAAGCGCATCAACTCCGCCGGCAACTCCAGCGCCAATCGCTCGCGGCGGCTGGCGCCGATGAAACTTTTGGTGCCCGCGGCCAGGTGAAATCGAATCCCGACCGGCCGTGGCCGCTGATGCAATCGACGCAAAAACTCACTGCCCGGGATCAACGCCCGCGCCGCTTCGCCACGGCCGTCGGCAATCGTGTCCAGCGCACCGGGTGTCTGTGTCGCCAACCGGTACGCCACGTCGAACAATTCCAACTCGTCGTGGAACTCGGCCAACGCTGATCCGTGAAACGGGCTGCCGAGCGTAAAGACGTCGGGCACCAAATCAGCCGGAAACCCCGGCTCGGTGACCGCCCAGGTCGCAACCAACCCGCCCAGGGAATGCGCAACGATATGAATTCGAACCCCGGGATGCAGCTTTTGAAACTCGATCAGCTGCTCGGCCAGTAGACGACCAACCTGATCAGGTGGCCCGTCATTGGGATAATCAAATCGCATCGATGCGATCCCTCGCGCCCGCAATTCACGCGCAGACGCCACGAACGTTGACGCACCGCCCTCCAACCCATGCACAAACAAAACCACATCCCCGTCCGCTGGCACCGCATCAGCACCGATCAATCGCGGCGGAGCCAATCGTTTCATCAAGTCCCAGTGCGGCGTCTGCATCAGCTCGATCGTCAACTCGCGCTCGGTCAGCGTGAATCGAATCTTGCCGACCAATTCCAAAGCCACCAACCCGATTCGATCTTGATTGCCGAACTCACGCCACAGTCGCGTGTCCTCGGCATGTCCGCCCATCGCGCGGCGCAGCTGGTTTTCGTCGTACCGACCATCAATGATCGACAATCGAATGGTTGTCGGCGGTGAACCAGCCCCCGCCTGTCCCGCATCATCCGCTGGACCCTGCACGTTTTGATCCGCCGGTTGTTGCCCCAGCGCTACCGCTGGCGCCGCGACAGCAAACGCCAGCAGCCCGGCGACAGCAGCCACCCGCGTCAGTCGGCGAACGCCGATTCGCGTCGATTGCATCAGCAACACAAACCAAGCCGACACAAAGCAAACGCCCGCGATCACCAGTAGTGCGACCGCCGATCGTCGCTGGGCCACAGCGGCTTTCTCAGGCAGATCCGGCGTGACCGCAAATGAGCGCAGCCATTGGTCGCCAAAACGTGACAGCGTCGTGTAAGACACCAGCGACGTCACCCACAACGGTTTCTCCGAGTCCATCACCTCATCCTCCCAGTCGTCTTGCGGATCACTGTCCTCCGAATCGTCGATCTGAATCGTTAACTGGCCGTAATCAGCCAACGGTTCATAACGATCGGGTTTGGAGACCGCAAACGGTGCGCTAAACAGAATTTGAAACATCATCACCACCGGCAGGATGGCCGTCGCCACCAACGGCGCGCGTCCGGCGACCGCCGAAATCAACAGCCCCAACAGGGTCGCCGCCAACGAAACGACCAACAGCACCAGCACCACACCGGGCAGCTGCGTGATCCGCTCGTCAACAAAAAAGGATCGCTGCAACCAGACATGCCGAATCAAATACAGCAGCGCCGCAAACACGACGGTCTGAACAAATCCGGCCAGCGTCAACACGGCCGACTTGGCGGTCAAGATCCCGCCCCAACTGAGTCCATACGACCGTTCATAGTCGTACAGTTCGCGATCACGGGTGATCGACAAATGACTTTGGCTGGCTGACATCCAGATCACTGACACAACAGCCAGAAACCCCAGCCGCGCGATCGGCGCCATCTGGCCATACAACCCGTCGGCCAAATCACGCTCGGGGTCGGTCGGCACGCTGACCGCCACCGCAACGGCAAACAGCAACGGCACCAACAACCAACCGATCAAACAATGGGGCAATCGCAGCGATCCGAGTGAAAACCAGGACAACCGCGGCGACGTTAGTTTTTGTTGCTCGCGTCGCAACAGCACCGGCAACCGCCGCCAATTCCAATCCAGCGGACCAGCCGAGTGATCGGCCACAACGATCGCTTCGGCATCGCCGGCCTGTTGACGCTGGTCATCGGTTTCGACAGCCCCGCCACCCTCGGTCGGCTGCATCGTGATCACTCGATCGAATGCGGCCAACACATGACGATGATGGGTCACGGCAATAATGGTGGCCCCTCGAATCGCCAACGATCGCAATAACGAAATCACTTCGTCGGCGGTTTCATGATCCAGCCCGCTGTCGGGTTCGTCCAACACGATCACCCCGGCACCGGACAACAATGCCCCGGCGATGCGAAACCGCCGCAGTTGGCCGCCGCTCAGTTGGCCCGGAAACTTTTCGGCCGACGAAGGCGACAAACCCACCGAATCCAGCGCCGCATCGATCTCGAACGGCAACAACTGGCGTCCATAGATGCGACCGATCGCGCGCAGGGCATCGCCCAGACGCAAATCATGGTGAACCAGATCACGCTGGGGAACAAAGTACACGCGGCCTGCGGTCTGCAACTGGCCGACCAACCCACTGCCATCGCGGATCGTTTCCAGCAACGTCGACTTGCCACATCCGCTGGGCCCGACCAACGCCGTCATCTGACCGCGATGGAGAGTCAATCGTGTGCGCGTCAACCTGCCGGGGACTTCCGCATCGACGGCCAAATCAAATCCGGCGATCGGCGACACCGGCACCAGCACTTGTTTGCCGCTGTCCAACCGCCACGCCAGCGGACCGATCTGTAGCACGTCGCCACCGAGAAGCAGTGCATGATGCATCGGGCGTCCATTGACAAAGACACTCGAATCCTGTGGACACAGATTCTCGACCTGCACCCGATCCCGATCCACGATCGTCAACGCGGCGTGGTGATCCATCAACCCGCGATGACGAACGGTATGCAATTCAGATCCGTCGACGGGCTTGTCCGATCGGCCGATGATCAATGAACGTTGATCGTTTAGCCGGATCACCGCGCCGGGGTTTTGAAATTCAATCGCACTGCGCGGCGACGGCAGGCCCTGGGTCACTGTCCGCTCGCAATCAACTGGGCCTCGTAGCGAAAATCGGTCTGAACGTCGCGTTGCCACTTGGTTCCAAACAGCAGATGAGTTTTGCTTTTCACATTGGCTTTGATCTCGCAGGTCCCGTTGGCCTGCAACACCAGATAGTCTGACTTGCCATAAAACACTCGCCCTTGAATGCCCCGCACCCGTGCATCATAGGATTTGGCGTTCTGGTCAAGCGCCAACGTCAGATCGCCGTTCTGGATCACCAGCTGGCGACAGGTCTGGTTGTCGTAATTGGCGTCTCGCAAGTACTTCATCTTCAGCGTGCCTTCGGATTGCCCACCCTGCTGATGGACCAACATCCCACTGGCATTGCCGGCATCCACACTCCAGGTGTCGCCGACTGGGCGATTCACATTGTCCATCACGTAATAGTCCAACAGCGGATCAGCCGCCTCGGCCCAGCGGCGAATGTCATCCAATTTGACCGTCACCGGTCCATCGGTCTGCCGCACGCGGGTGACACCCAAACCGTTGGACCAAACGACTTCGAACTGACATCCAGAATATTGCGCCGGGTCTTCGACCAGCTGAGCCTCGTCGATCTGCGTCAATCGTTCGACGTCAAATCCGCTGGCCTGAGCCAACCGAGTCAACACTTTCTCATACCGGGGATCGACTTTCCCATACGTCATCATCAGCTTGTAAGCGACGTCGGCCGGCGGCAAGGTGGTGCGGGTCACATCCAACAATTGCTCCAAACCAATTTTCAGAATCGGTGATGCATCGCTGAAATCGGCAACTCGCAACCGTTTCTCGCTGGTCACACGTTGCTGCGACGCCTCCAACACATCGATCTGAAACGTCAGATCGCCCAGTTCGTTTTCCAACACCTGTGTCTTGCTGGAATAGCGGTTCGTGTAGACGACATTCGTACGTCCCTCGATTCCCCAATTCTCGTTGACTGCTAATCCGCGAATCCGCAACACCTTGGATGCCGCCCAAGTCTTGCCGACCGGATAACGCTGCAACAATTCGCGGGTATCCAGCTTGTTGCGTGCTGAATTGGTTTGCGGCGAAGTGGACTTTTCCCCGCCGACCGATAACCATTCGGAAGGATCGAATGCCGACGCAGGAATCGCAACGAAGGTGATCAGCGTCAAAGTAAAGAGAGATCGAATCATGGAGCCATCAAATGTTGGAGTTCACTGAGACTTGGAGTTCACTGAGGATTTATCCGACCCGGGAGCGCTGGTGTGGAGGATTTATCCGACCCGGGCGACGGTTTTCTGCGAAGAATAAAGCCGGTCGGATAAATCCTCCACACCAACCCGCGACTGGCAAGCAAAATCAACAGGCCGGTTCGCGTCGGGCCGGGAAATATCAATGTCTCATGCAACCGTGTCACCTCAAAACTCACCCATCGAACTGCATTTCAATCGCTGGCATTTAAAACGGTAACGAATCCATCGGATCAACGACCTTTTTCGTTGCCGATGGGGGTGCTGTTTTTGCCCCAGATCCCAAGGCCCGATCTCCAATCGAAACGGGCGGTCCAAATCGTTTGTTTGTTGTCAAAATCACAGAATAGCCACTTTCGCTATCCTCCAGCCGCAGCTCTCGCCCGAGTTGCCAAACCAACAACGGACTTTCCAGCGTGTGCGCGATCACCGTGGTGTTCCACAGCGGAATCGAACTGTCCTGTTGCAACCAGAACGATAGCGGATCGCCGGCGTGATAATCCTCCACGGGCAATTCGATCGAGGCGGCTTTGCCCTCGCTGGTTTCCCACTGCCAATCCAGCGACGCCGAACCACGCGGCGTATCAAACCCGACCCGGTGCGCGGTGAACGAGTTGTCGGCCGCGGGACGAACATCGATCACTCGCAAATCAAACTGACGAACCTCCAACGCTTCCCCCAACCACTGCCCCAGCAAATCTTTGACTTGGCCCGACGGCAGCAATGATTGTTGAGTTTGCAGTTCACCGATGCCGCGTTTGCTGCGAGCCCAGGATTGCCAGCGCTGGTAGGCTTCGCCGAGTGCATCGAGCCGCTGAGTGGCCTGCTCGATCCGGCGAGATTCCCAGGGCGCATCGACGGCCAACTGGATCAAGCGGCGCAGCGTCGGATCAGCCGCCCGCCATGATTGCTGGCCGTTGACAGTCGCCAATGTTTCCAGTGACCGCGCCCACTGCGACGATCGAAAATCGCCGGCCTGCGCGATGACTTGCTCCAGTGACCGACCGGCCAGTTGCTCGGTCCAACGGCGTTGATCACCGCCGCTGGGGTTCACATCAGCGGCCGGTTGCGGTACCGCAGTCGCAACGAGTTTCGATTCCGCCTGTTTCAAATGCATCGTTTCGACTTCTTGCGTCAAGCGGTCCACATCCTTTTCCATCGCCGCCAGTAGTTGCTGCTGCTGTTTTCGTTGCCCCGATTGCAGAGAGGCACCGATAACGTTCATCAACACCGAGACGGTCATGATCGCAAGCAAGCAATACATCAGCCCAGCGGGATAGACCGGTCGCCGCGCACTCAGCCGCTGAATCGTTGCAGGATTCACTTTGCCCGCTGCGCCGTCACGGATCAACGCCGTCGCCATCTTTGCCAATCGCTTGGCCGACCCGGAAACGTTCAGGTTCTTGATCAAACTTTCGGCGAACTGGCCGTCTTGGCGACTGAGCTCCCAAATCTTGCGGACCGCACTGGACGACAGCGCCAATTCAGCCAGCACGATCCCCAGTGCGTACCAGTCATCGGCCGGATGAGCGTTCGCGGCGGATTTCAATCGCGGCGCGGTCCAATACATCGCTTCGCTGTCGCCACCATGAACGGCATCCGACTGGGCTGCCCGCTGCGGGTCGATCCACAACGTCGCCGCCGGCGCCCGTTCGGTCCCACGATTGTGCAGCGAACCCGACGTGATGCGCCCGTAACAACGTTCCAATCCGTGCAACCGATCGAGCGACCGAATCACATCGGTCATCGAATCGGCGATCTGACGCAGTGCGGCGGGACCATGTCCATCCATCGCCAACGGTTGAAAGCGGCGAAACGCATGCAACGGCTGGCCGTCGCCAAGTGGCCCGTCGTCACCAACCACCGGGATCGAACATCCCGGCAACAAATCTCCCGCATCAATGTCCGAGTAATCAAATCGGCCGGCGTCGTTGCGGTTCATGCTGCGGAAGACGATGAATCAAAGAACAGAGCGGGGATCCGGCATCCACCGGACGAGATTCAAAAGGATAGCATGCTCAGCGTACATCGACCCAATCCATCCCGGCCGCTTCGGCGGCTTGGAAACCCAACGGAGAATCCTCAAACACGACACAACGTTCCGGACGCACGCCGATCCGCCGCGCCGCTTCCAAGAAAACATCGGGTTCGGGCTTGTGACGTTCGGTGTCTTCGGCGGTCACCACGGCGGCAAACAATTCGTCGATCTTCAGCGACACCAGTTGCTTGACCACCACGATCCGCCCGCTGCCACTGGCCACGGCCATCGGTTTTCTGCGATGAAAGGCCACAGCGATGTCACAGACCGCCTGTTTGGGGCGAACCTGGTCGATCAACGTCTGAAAATAAACCTCTTTTTCATTCGCCACGGCGACCGGATCGGCCTGTACGCCCTGCTCTGTCGACAGCAGCGTGACGATCTTGTCACTCGGCATCCCTCCCATCGAATAGAATCGTGCTTCGGGAAATTCGATACGGTGCCGCTGCAGCGTGTCACGCCAGGCGACATAATGGACCGGCATCGAATCCGCCAGCGTGCCGTCGCAATCAAAAATCAGGCCGTCGTATTTTTCAAAATCGTTTGCGTTCATGCGCCAAGAATCGCATAACCAGCCCTGCTCCGTAACCCGTCCCACCCCTATGAAATGAATCAGCCTCCCCAGATTTTGCCCAGCGTTTCACTGCCCAAGGCTGCGAATCGTGACGACACGCCGTCCGACAAATCGGGCGGCGAGAACGTGGCGTTCTGCGACTCGATTTTTGCCAAAGCGTTCCAGGCCGGCGCATCGGACATCCACTTTGAACCGTTCGAACAAGCCTTTCGCGTGCGAATCCGTGTCGACGGCAGCCTGTCGCAGATCGCCGCCGGCCCGGCCAGCGATTACCCACAGATCTCGTCACGTGTGAAAATCCTGTCCGAACTGGACATCTCCGAACGCCGCCGACCGCAAGAAGGTCGTCTGCGATTGGTGATCGACGGCCGCAGTGTTGACTACCGCGTATCGTCGGTGCCGACGCGATTCGGCGAAAAGATCGTGTTGCGAGTGGTCGACGCGACCGGGCTGAATTCGGATTTGACGAAACTGGGTATGAACGCCAAAGAAGCCCAGGTCATGGCCACGGCCAGCGAACAACAATACGGCATGTGCCTGGTCACCGGCCCGACCGGCAGCGGCAAAACGACGACGCTGTATTCGGCCATCAATCGGCTGAACCAAATGGAGCGCAACGTCACCACCATCGAAGACCCGGTGGAATTCAACGTGTTCGGGATCACCCAAGTCAACGTCCGCCGCGACCTGGACATGGATTTCCCCCAAGTGTTGCGATTGTTACTGCGGCAAGACCCGGACGTGATCCTGGTCGGTGAAATTCGTGACACGGAAACGGCCAAGACATCCTTTCAAGCCGCGATGACCGGGCACATGGTGTTGTCCACGCTGCACACCAACGACACCGTCACCGCGATCGCACGACTGCGGGACATGGGAATCGAACCGTTCCTGATCACCGCCGCGTTAAAAGTCGTTGTCGCCCAGCGACTTGCCCGGCGAATCTGCCAACATTGTCGCGCCCCGGTCAATGTCTCCGCCGCGCAGTTGAAATCGCTGGGGATCAGCCCAGCACAGGCCGAGAAAGCCAGCTTTCATCGCGGCCGAGGCTGCACCAAATGCAACGGATCCGGTTGCCGCGGTCGGGTCGCGATTTTCGAAATGCTGACGTTGTCGGAAAAGCTACACGACATGATCTTTGAAAATGCATCCGTCGATGCGATCCGCCAACAAGCGGTGAAAGAGGGCATGCGGACACTGCGAGTCAGCGCGCTCAGCAAAGCGTTCCAAGGCATCATCACGATCGAAGAAGCATCGCTGTTCTCCGGTCGATCCTGACCCGACGAAGCGTGTGATCGGCCCGGCAATTTTCCTCACCGAACGACTCGGCACTATGTTCTTTAAATTAAGCGCCCCACACGTCTCGTTTGCCGAGTATCTGTACGAGGGAAACTGGATCACCAAACCGATCGTGCTGGTGATCGCCTGCTTCGTCAAACTGTTCCGCATCCCAATCCCATCCTCCACCGACATCCCGCCGGTCGCGTCGCTGCAACCGTTTCGGATCGCCGGCCAGGCGCTGAAACCCGAGCTGATGACGGCACTGACCGGCTTGGACCAACAGCTGGCCGACATGGGGTTCACGCGGATCGATTGGATCGGAATCCACGACGTCCAAAACAACACGCGCTACGGCGGCGCGGCCTATCGATCCGCCGACGGTGACACCGTCGCCTGGGTCCGCTATCGGCTGTGGCCGAACTTGGAAAAACACAATCGTTTTGCCCGCCTGGCCCTGTATTCACTCGGCCCGGGCGGAAAAATCGTTCTGACGACCGCAGCCACGCGCGACTTGATCGATCCGCCGGACTGGGCGGCGGAGTATCACCCCAAAGTCGATCCGCCACGACTGCGAGAACTGCACCAGAATCACCTCCGCGATGCCCTGGGCAATGCCCGGCCGATGATCGCCAACGAATCCGAGTCCGCCTTCGATCTGCTGGAGCACACTCACGAAGAATTTGTAGCCTTTCAAGTAAAACGTGGCGTGTTCGTCCCCGGACCCGCTGCCAACCCGATCGTCAGCGCGGCGACCGAGCGCGCCGCAGTCGCAGCTGGCACCGCCGGCAACTCGTCGGTCGCTTATCCAGCCGCTTCCCAGGCAGGCGCCTTCGACGACGCGGTTCCGCTGGCCGAACTTGTGCCCGATGACGCTCCGTTGCCCAGCCAACCGGCCCCGGAAGCTTCCCCGGTCGATGAATTGCAACCACTGATCGACGCGGTCCGGCACCAGGAAACCAAACAGTCCGGCTGGCTGACCAAGATCTTGTTGCTGGCGGTCTCGATCGCGTTCTTCGTCGGCCTGGGTGCGATGCAGTGGGACATCGAAATGGTGCTGTTGCTGGTGCCAATTCTGTTGGTCCACGAACTGGGGCACTACGTCGCGATGAAGCTGTTTGGATACAAGAACATCCACATGTTCTTCATTCCCCTGCTGGGCGCCGCGGTCAGCGGTCGAAACTATCGCGTCAGCGGCTGGAAGAAAGCGATCGTTGCGCTGGCCGGTCCGCTGCCCAGCATCGCCATCGGTTTGCTGCTGGGCGTCGTCGGCTGGGCAACCGGAAATGAACTTTGTTTTAACGCTGCCCTGTTCACGTTGATCTTGAACGTGATGAACCTGGCGCCTTTCCTGCCGCTTGACGGAGGCCAGGTTGCGCACCTGACCCTGTTCTCGCGATCCAAAGTCATGGACTTGCTGTTTCGGATCATGACCATCGGCATGCTGCTGGCATTCGCCGCCTGGTCGGGCGAGCCATTTTTATTCGGCATCGGGTTCGCCATGATGGTGGGTCTGCCGACCGTCTGGCGAACCACGAAAGCGACCGAACTGGTCCGCGGCCAGACGCTGCCCGAACCGACCCAAGACAAGATGCCGGTCGAAGCAATTCGGATTGTGTCCGACGCGGTCGAGCAAGCGAAACTGCCGACCCAAGGCACCACAGCACTGGCAAAACTGGTGCTGTCGGTTTACGAAAACGTGACCGTCCGCCCGCCCAACTGGCCGGCCACGTTGGGGCTTTGGGCTCTCTATTTCACCGGTTTAGTGTCAGGCATCATCGGCCTGTTTACGCTGGCCGTGGTCGGGTTTGGCAATGATCTGTTTGATGAATTCCCCGAATTCCAATCCCAGCATCTGTCGGTCCCGCTCAGCGACGGTGATTTCAAATTGGGCCAACCCGCCGCCGAACCGGGACAGACCAAACTGGACCTGCTGGCCTGGCGTTTTCCCGATGCCGATTCCGCCTCCGCCGCCTTTACGCAGCTGACGGAAAACACCGACGATTCCGTCTCACGACTCGGTGATGTGGTCTTCACCAGCCGGCCGACTCGATCAATGGCGGCTGATCCACAAGCCGAATTTGATCTGGACTTTGTTGCCCAAGCCCAAGCGGTGGAACGACAAGCCAACGAGGATCCGCGACTCGAATCGATGGACGATGCGATCTGGCGGCGATCGTTCGCGACCATGACGCCCGAATTGATGGTCGTCGTCGACAATGAATTGGCCGACCAATTGACGACCGCCGCGGACGACCTGCCCGATCCCATCGGACAATTCGTTCCGATCGCACCCTGGACGCCCAAACGTTCGCTCACCGACAAGCAGCGCGACCTGCAAACGAAATTGCGAGTCCTGCAAGGCCGATCCGATTCAGTGCCTTGGGATTCGGCGGAACCGCAGTCGGTCGATATCACCAACGATCCGACCACCGAGAACTTTCGCCAACAAATCCGACGCTCTGCCGATCGCGCCAAACAGGTGCAACAGGACCGGCTCGATTGGATTGACAGACAAGCCGACACTGCCCAGGGATCAGCCGGTCGGCTCTACAAAGCGTATGCCCAATACGAGCAAGCCCTCAAATTGTGGCGAGAAGACGAACGGGCCTATGAACAGAAAGGCGAATCGCCACAGCCCAAAGACTATCTGCAACCGCTGCTGACAGAACTGGGTTATCTCGCCGCCGACAGTCCCCTGCTGGCAACCAGCGTTTTGGTCGAAGCCTACGTGGTCGAGGAAGACCTGATGGACGAAACGCCACAGATCGACCCGCTGCCCCGCCCCGGCGACGGTCAATCGCTGGTCTCGCTGTACCTGTCACCCACCCAAGACGCCGCAGCGGCTTTTGCCAGCGTCCATGCCTGGTTAAAGAAACAAGGCGTCCGCCAAGTCGTCTGGAAATACCAAGTCCCAATCCAAACGGAGTAGCGCTGGTGTGGAGGATTTATCCGACCATGCAGCGTCGCAGCAAGCCAGTGTCGTAGCTGGCCCCGCCAGGGTTCTGTCGGTCTGAACCCTGGCGGGCCCAGCTACGGGAAACACACCCGGTCGGATACATCCTCCACACCAGCCCGGTTTGCTAGCAACCGCCGGTTGGCTGGTTTTCCCCGGTTTGGCGGCTAAACCGGTCTACCGACGACGGGGGAATCAGACCTAGAATCCAAGCTGGACTTTCCTATCCTCAGGGTTTCCTATCCTCAGGGGTTGCATGGATGCATGAACGAACCCAGCGAGCCGTGGCTCGGTTGTTGTTCGTTTTCTGCTGCGCGGTGCCGACCTCGTTGGTGGTGATGACCGTGCTGGTGACCTGGACCTCGTGGTACCAATCACGCCAATTGGCAAAACTGACGTATCAGCTGGGACGTGAAACGGGGCTGGTGTTCCAGATCGACAGTTGCCAGCAAATCGCGCCGGGCAAGTACGTGCTGAAAAATGTACGGATGAGCGATCCGGAAACGGGTCGAAACATCGCCAAAATCCGCCTGATCGATTACTTGCACGACGAGGATCGCGTCGGCATCTGGCTGCACCAGCCCGAACTGCAATCCGCCGGGCTGGGCCGCGCCTGGTCGTTGATCCACGACCGGCTGATCAGCGCGCCGGCGCACACGGTGTTGCCGATCCAGATCATTGCGTCCAATCTGAACATTCATAGCCGCACCGGATCGCTGCCGCTGAAAGACGTTTCGGCGACCGTCACCCCCGAGTCGACTGGGGTGCGCGTGATCGCGTCGGCGGGGGACACCAGCACGCCAGGCGAGCCGCTGCTGCGCGCCAGTTTGTTTCGTGATCGCAGCAATCCCTTGCCGAGTACCGAAGTGGTGTTTTCCACCGACGGCACTGCCCTGCCCTGCTCCGCCATCGCCGAATACATTCCGGCCGCCGAGATGCTGGGACCGGAGGCGCACTTTTCCGGCAGCATCACCGCCCGTCAACAAGCCGACGGCTGGGTGTATGAACTGGGCAATCCAACGATCACCGGAATCGAACTCAGTCGGCTGACACAAGACTTGCCACACCGTGTGATCGGCGATGCGGAATTGCATCTGCGACGCTGTCTGATCCAGCCCGGTCGGCGGGTCAGCATGATCGGTTCATTGCGGGCCACCGAAATTCGACTCGGCTATCCGCTGTTGGCATCGATGCGGGATCGTTTGGGACTGATCATCGACGAACAGGCGGCGATCGGCAGTTCCAATGCCACCCCGCGCGGGATCGCAGCGATCGATTTTGAAATCAACGACGCATCGATTCAGTTGACCGGAGTCTGCGACGCGGCACAGCCGGGCGTAGCCATCTATGCGCACAGCCGTCCGATCGCATGGACCGATGGCGGCCGCAGCGACACTCAACAGATCACTGCGATCTTGGATCCCCCCAGCAGCGCCGTCTCCAGCTGGCATCAAATCTTCCTGCCCGCCGCCGCGGCGCCTGCGATTGCCTCTCGTCCAGCAGGCGAAATCCGTAGCCTTCGCCGTGCTTCCGGCGGCCCAGCGATCCGCCAACACTAGCGCCCGGATGATTCATCAGCCGTCGAGCGCTAACTCACGGTCCCTGCGGCACTAGCTCACCGTCCCTTGTGACCCACATTACCAACTCCAAAAAACCGGCCCCCGGGTGCGCGGCTGGCTGATTGGCGCAGATTGATTTCTGACAGGCTCTCGTAACACCGTACCAACGATGAATTTGCGTCGCTCGACGCCAAGGTCATGAACAATACCAGTTAGCGCCCTGTTGCGACGTGGTTGCCGAGCCGCCTATCGTGCATCAACTGACCGTCTACCGCACCTTGGTTCTATAAAGCAATGGCCGACGACAAACCACTCGATCTCGAATCTCTGCTGGCAATCGCCAACAACCATCCCGGCGACGATGCAGCCGCGGCGATTGCGATCGCTAAAGCTCTGTTGATCCGTTCGCAGACCTTGCAGACGCCGCAGGAACGCCGTCAACAGGCCGAACTGGACCGGATGATCGGTCACCCAGGCGACAAAGCCACATTGGTCGAGATGACTGACCAAGCGTTTCGCACGCACAGCCCGGCTCGCGTTGCGGATCAGTTGACGCACATTTTGGACGTGCAGGGTATCCCGCGGTTCTTCAGCCCGTTGGAACGAACCATGCTGAAAGGTTTTCAGACCTTTGGCGGCTACATGCCCGGCGTCGCGGTGCCGATGGTCAAAGAACAAATGCGGCAGGAGACGGCCAACGTGATTCTGCCTGCCGAACAAGAACCGCTGCGCGAACACTTGGCGGCTCGGCAGGAAACCGGGCTGCAGATGAACCTGAACTTTCTGGGCGAGGCGCTGCTGGGCGAACACGACGCCAGCGGACGATTGCAGCACTACCTACAGGCGTTGCGGACACCCGAGATCGCGTGCATCAGCGTCAAACTGTCGACGATCTACAGCCAGGTTTCGACCGTTGCCAGAAAACACACCGTGCGTGTCGTCGCAGACCGTTTGGAACTGCTGTATCGCGCCGCCATCCGCGAAGCCTACGTCAACTCCAAAGGCCATTCGACATCCAAGTTCGTCTACTTGGACATGGAGGAGTACCGCGATCTGTATTTGACCGCAGACGTCTTCAAGAACACGCTGGGTCGACCCGGCATGCAAAAAGCCCGAGCCGGAATCGCCCTGCAAGCCTATGTGCCTGATTCCTACTTGGTCCTCAAAGACCTGCTGCAGTGGTCCGCCGAGCGAGTCGCCACCGGGGGGTTACCGATCACGGTCCGGTTGGTCAAAGGCGCCAACATGGAAATGGAACGCGTCGAGGCCTCGGTCGGCGGCTGGCCACAAACGCCGTACAAGGAAAAAGTGCATACCGATGCCAATTTCAAACGCATGCTGCGGCTGATGATCGACGCGGCCGCCCAAGGTCACGTACGGATTGGTGTGGCATCGCACAACTTGTTCGACATCGCACTGGCACTGCTATGGGGCAATCGCACCCGGTTGGATCAGCCCGCCGCCGACGACCTGACCGGAACGGTCCTGGACCGCATGCAATTCGAAATGCTCGAAGGCATGGCCAATCATCAGCGCCGCGCCCTGTGTGAATCGACACCAAAAATGTTGTTGTATGCACCGGCCTGTCGGCGCGACGACTTCCTACATGCGATCGGCTATCTGATTCGTCGGTTAGATGAAAACACCGGCCCGGAAAATTTCCTTCGCTACTCGTTTCGTCTGACACCGGACTCCGAAGCCTGGCACAAACTGGCATCTGACTTCACCACATCGTTAGGTCAGATCGACGACGTCGACACCAACCCCCGTCGCACGCAAGACCACCGCCAACCTGCCGCCCAACCCGAGCCGGCCGCGCGCTGGTGGAAATACATCAACGAGCCCGACACGGATTGGTCATTGCCACATCACTCGGAGTGGGCGCAGTCGGTCATCGCCGAGTGGAAACCCAAGTGCGACGACCAAGCGGTGTCGATTCCGTTGTTGATCGGCGACGAATCACGTGCCGCCGATAGCGACGCCGGCCGCCAGACCCGTGAATCCTATGACCCGTCACGGCCCGAAAGCGTTGCCTGTCGATTCGTCCAAGCGACCGAGCAAGACGTGCTGGACGCGATCGGCGTTGCCCACGACGATCCCGCCGGATGGCGAGAGATGTCGTGGCAATCACGCTACGATCTATTTCGTGCCGCGGCGCAAAACATGCGTCTGCGCCGAGGTGACTTGATCGGCGCGATGATGATTGATGGCGGAAAATTGATCACCGAAGCCGACCCGGAGGTCAGCGAAGCGATCGATTTCACCGAGTTCTATCCGTTGACGATGCAGCCCTATCTGGAGCGTTCCGCGGCCGGGCGATTCTCGATCCGGCCCCGTGGTAGCGTGGCCGTCATCAGCCCCTGGAATTTTCCCCTGGCGATCCCCTGCGGCGGCATCGTCGCCTCGCTCGCCGCCGGCAACACGGTGATCTTGAAACCGGCCAGCGACACGGTCTTGCCGGCCTACGAAATCGCCCGCTGTTTCTGGGACGCCGGCGTGCCACGATCGGCGCTGCAATTGATCCCTTGCAGCGGCGGCGGAGCGGGACAACGTCTGGTCACGGACCCGCGAATCGACGCCGTCGTGTTGACCGGCGGAACGGAAACCGCAAAGACCATGTTGGCGTCGCGACCGGACTTGCATCTGATCGCCGAAACCGGTGGCAAGAACGCGACCATTGTGACCTCGTTGTGTGACCGCGACCTGGCGATCAAACATGTGCTGCACAGCGCATTCAGTCACAGCGGACAAAAATGCAGCGCGACCTCCTTGCTGCTACTGCAACAAGAACTGTACGACGACAAAGAGTTCCGCGAGGCGTTGGCCGACGCCGCCGAAAGTCTGCCTGTCGGATCGGCATGGGACGTCACCTCACGTGTCGGTCCACTGATTCGTCCGCCGTCAGGTGATCTGGAACAGGGCATCAAAGAACTCGAACCCGGTGAAGACTGGTTGGTGATGCCGCGCCACGTCGACGACAACCCACAACTGTATCGCCCCGGGATCAAATGGAACGTGCGTCCGGGTAGCTTCACCCACAGCACCGAATTGTTCGGTCCGGTGTTGGGTGTGATGCCCTTCGGCCGGCTGGAAGAAGCCATCGAAATGGTCAATGCGACGGGATACGGATTGACCAGCGCGCTGGAAAGTCTGGATCACCGCGAGCAAGAATTGTGGCGGGACAACATTCATGCCGGCAATCTATATGTCAATCGTCCTTCGACCGGTGCGATCGTGTTGCGTCAACCGTTCGGCGGCGTCGGCAGCAGTGGTTATGGGCCGGCGGCCAAAGCCGGCGGGCCGCACTATGTGTTGCCGCTGATCCATCTCGATAGCCCTGACCGCGATGGCCCTGACCGCGATGGCCCTGACCAACCCGTCGATGAAACCACTACAACGGCCAAAACAGACGACACCGGCATCCAGCAGCCATCGATTCAAGATGCATTGTCAGCTCTGCTGGCGGTTGCGGACGAACACAGCCAACTCGACCGCAAACTGGTCCAACGCTTCGCCGCCGACGCCCAAATCGCTTGGCACGACACCTTTGGCAAGATGCATGATCACTTCGGATTGATCGGCCAAGACAACTGGCGCCGCTATCTGCCTGTCAAACAATTGCGGATCCGGTTGCTAGGCAACGAATCGGCCAACGACATCGCGCTGTCGATGATCGCCGCGGCAACCGCTGGATGCAACGTCACCTACTCGTTCGATTCAGAACACCCGCCGGGAACGCAATTGATTCAGTCCGTCTCCGATCACCTGGTGCTGGCCGCCACCTCGCCATGGCACCCGGAATGGGTCGAAGAATCAGACGTCGCGTTGGCCGCAGAGATCTCCGATGGACGTGTCGATCGATTGCGGTTACTGGTACCAACCAAACAGTTGGCAACCGTGCTGCATGACGCCTGCCGCACGGCATTCGTCACGATCGTTGCGGAAACCGTCATCGACGATGCGCCCATCGAAACGCTGCGTTACATGAACGAGCAATCGATTTCGCATGACTACCACCGCTACGGCAATCTGGGCCGCCGATTGCTCAGCACACCACAGGAAAACGCCGCCGACTAACATCCACTCGGCGCTGGTGTGGAGGATTTATCCGACCGGGTAGACGCTCCCAGAATCCGGTCGGATAAATCCTCCACACCAACGTGCCCTGTGCATCGTTACGTACTGCTGGGCTTGCGCCAGTAGAACAGCCCCGCCAGGATGAAGGCGATTTGGATCGTGATGAACACCATCAATGTTCGCAGCACGCCTTCCGTGAATCCGTAGCTGTGCAGTCCGATCCCCAGTTCGTTGGTCCCGAACCAACTCCAGGCGGTGACGATATTGCCGCCGATCGCCAGGAGCGAAAATCCGCGTGCCTTGACCATCCCGTCCCAGCGAGCATGCAACATCAACGCGTTCCAAATCACGATCAGTAGGGCCCCATTCTCTTTGGGGTCCCAGCCCCAAAAGCGGCCCCAACTGTCGTCGGCCCACAAGCCACCCAGGATCGTTCCGATCGTGCTGAACAGAATTCCAAAACAGGTGGCACCATAGATCATTCGATACAACGATTGACGGGATTTTTCGCTCGCCCCCAGCCAATTGTTAACCAGATAACCGATTCCCAAAATGCCGGCGACCAACGTGGCGACGTAGCCCAGTGAGACACTGATCACGTGCGTGGCTAACCAAAATTGCGTGTCCAAGACCGCCTGCAGCACAGGCATCGTGTCACCGGAGCTAAGCCCCCATGCCACCAACAGGGACAATGTCCCGGTGATCGCAGCCAACATGTTGCCAAATCCCAAGCGGAAAATACGGTCCACGACCAATCCGAAAACCACTGCCGCCCAACCGATGAACACGGCCGACGAATAAATGTTGATCACCGGTGCGCGCCCGGTGATATAGATTCGGCTAAGCAATGCAACCGAGTGAATCGTTGCGGCTACCAGCAACACACCCCAGGTAGCGTTGCGCAAGCGGTGTCCACCGGTCGCGAAAAACACCAGTCCCATGACTAACGCAATGATGTACAGGATCGTCGCTCGGATCCGCGGCGAATTGGATTCCATCCAACGTTCCAAAGCGACTTTGCGGGAACTAAATCCGGGCACCGCATAGCCTGCCGAAAGCGACAATTGATCATCAACGGCTTGATTGAAACCTTCATAATTCAGTTTCTCGTCGGCATAGGCTTCGATCATTTTGCTAAACGGATCCGATGCCCATTGGCCGTCGCCTTCCGCGGACGGCCCCTGCGATGCGTCGTCGAAAAATGCTGGGGCGAATGCTTTCCAATCCGGGTCGTTCACACTCGATGCCACTTCGTCTTGCGTCGGTGGAATGATCCGCGCCGTAGGCATGGTTTGAATCGAATCCATCCGCTGCTTCAATTGCGAGACGGCAAACTGCTGGACCATTTCGGCCGTGATGCCCTCGGGCAGATTGTCGGTCGGTACCTCCGGCGGTCGCGGCAACTGAAACGCCTCGGCGGTCAACATGTATTGGCGGGTACGGCGATCGAGTTCCAGCAACTTGCGTTCTTTGAACGACAGCGCCGCTTCGTCTTTTTGCCGGGCGGCGGCGATCAACGCGCTGGCCGCCGACCACTGGGACAACAATTCGTCCAGCGAATACAACTTGCTTTCGCGACGCTCCAGTTTCAATTGACTGCGAACCTCTTCGGCGTCGACACGAAACATTGGCAAGTAACGTAGCGCCGATTGGTCGACCGCGACTTCCATCAACCACTGGATCGCGGGCATCGATTTACCGTCCACGCGTTTCTTGATCGCTTCGGGTGCGTTGTCCATCGACAACGATTCTTTGTTGCTGATCGCCTTGAGCGTTTGGCGGGCGAACGCATCAAGCGGCATCACCCGTCCGCCGAACTGCGCCGGGATTTTCCCCGCGGTATAGAAATCGAATTCAGTGTCTCGCGTGGCGGGGCGCAGCGAGGTCATCACGGCCGGCCAAGGAATCAACATCAACAGCGCGAAACTGCCGGCGATGGCGATCGCAATCCATGCCGGTGTGAACGACAGGCGACGTTTCCGCGCGGCGTCATCGAGTGCCGCCAATTCTTTGACCGACTCCCGCTCGCGGCGACCGACGAAACGTTTCAGTGTGCCCATGAAGTGAGCCAACATGCCCAGCGCCATGATGCTGCAGGCGACATAGGGGATCAACCATCCGCTGTTGCGAACGACCTGTAATCCGGTCAACTCTTTGCCGTTTGGCAACGGCGTGTAACTGGATTGGAAAAAGGTTTCCCCGCGATAGCGCAGCGGATTGTTCATCCAAACACGTTCACGACGATCTTCACCGGTCTCCTGATCGATGATGCGAATATACGAACTGTAGTCACGTGGCGTTTCGGTACCGCTGTAGTTACGACGCTGCACGTCTTCCAGATGAACCCAGTACGGTTTGACTTCGCGGTGATACTTCAAACCGATCTTGTAATCGGTGTCACCGATTTTGACGGTGTCGTAGACATCTTCGGACGATCCGTCGGGCACCAGTGTTTCGCGGTCGGACAACATTTGGCTGACCAGGTGCGTGCCGATCGGCTGGCCGGATTCTTTGTCGATCAATTCGATGTAGGCCGCCGCCACGTTGACTTCGCCATCGGTTCCGCCGCGTCGCCGCGCCGCAATCGCTTGCACCTCTTTACCCACGCCGGTGGTCGCCGGATTCTCGGCACCGGGCTTGGGATTGACCAAATCGGAATTCCCAAAGTACTGCAGGACTTTGATGTCCACGGGCAAGGCATCGTCGCGAATCAAGTCGCCGCTGGATTTAGCCGCCTCCACCTGAGCCCCGGGGATCGCGGTCACGGTGTCTTTGTCGTCGTCGGAAACGATGAACGCCAACTCGACGCGGTCCAGGTTGACCAGCGAATTGGTCGACGCGCCTTCGATCAAACTGATTCGTTGTTCTAACTGGCGATCACCAAACGCAAATTGACCGAACATCAACAGGGCGACCCCAAAGTGCAGCAGCAAATTGCCGCCCTGGCGTCCAAAGATCAACAGGCATCCGACCAACAAGATCAATCCGGCACCTAGGCCTTTGGTCAACTGCCAAACGATCCGCAGTCCCGGTTCACCAATCTGTGTGCCCGATAGCAACGTGTAAACAATCACACCGGCAACCAACGCGGCAAAAAAGTACGCCACCCGTCGCAGCGAACGGTGCTGGACATTCATGGCGACCGCGGTCAGCCCGATTGCTCCCGCGATCCCGGTCGCCTGGACGAACCGCCAGAGCGCTGCGTAGGAAATCGGTGGCGCACCCTGTAGCCCATCACTGCTGTGTCCGCTGGCAACGATCAGCCCCGCAACCGCGAAACCGACGACCAAGAACACGATGCCCGCCATCAAGCGACTACCCGATGACGAGACCTTGAAGCGAGTCGTTTTGGACGCGATCAAGTTGACCAGCAACAACAGCCCAATCATCGCCCCGCCGGGAAACGGAATCACACCGGGAAACGGCTGCGCATGTGGCACGAACGCCTGGGGAAAGAAATCGTCCAGGTGCATCCAAGCCACCCAAGTCGTGAAGTAACGCTCCTTGACGTCCTGCATGTTCATTTCGTCTTGGGCCAAGGTGCCGACCAAAACGAGAATCAACGAGGCGGCGAACAACGTGACCGTTAATTTCAGTGACCCGAGCGCGGCCAGTACATCCGACGATGTGATCACATCGGACGAATTGCGCTGTTGTGTCGTCGCGTCGGTGGGTTTGGGTGCCGTTGCCATTTTGATTTCAATCTCGTGAGTCGTTGGATCACTGGCCTGTCGATACAGTTAGAACGAAAGCGAATCCAGGAAAGTTCTCAGTGAATCCGCGTTCTCGGCCACCGTCTTGGGAGGACCTGTCATTTTAATGAACAAGCTCTCACCATTGCTAAGCGGAATAATCGTCGCATCGATCGATTGTTGGTCAGAGTCCTGATCGCCGGCGATGATGAACCGCTTTGCTGGACGGCCGGAAACGTCGAATTCATCCACGCCGGCCAGCATGGCATCGACCGCATCGTCACCTGGCTGTTGACCGGCAACTTGCCCCATCCATCGAGCCACGTTGGAACGCACGTCTCCGCGTGCCGGGATCGCGGTGACCTCGGCCTCAGCCTCTTCCGGACCGACCAGAAAGGCCTCGATCCGCATCGTCGTCTTTTTCCCCTGCCGCCAGCCCTCGGGCAGATCAAAGTCCAACTTCAATGGTTCAGTGCCCGTCCCGGCAGCAGCGTCTGCCGCTGGCGGGCCTCCCGCAACCGGGTCTCCCGCAGCCATCGGCGGCATGCCACCACCACCGGCTCGCATGCGATCCAGAAACGGCGCTCGTCCGCTGGATGCTCCGCCGGCCATCGAATTGGCACCAGGTTTTCCTGTCAGATCAACCCAAACCGCCTCGCCCTCGGCCGATTGGATCTCAATCGGTTCGCCGCCGGCCCATTTGTCATCCGACGGTTTTAAACTGACTTGGTCTCGCCAACGATTGACGTTCTGCAGCACATAGGCATCCCACTCGCCAAACGAGGACAGTGTGGAAACGCTTAGGTCCAGTTGTTTTTTAGGGGTATTGATGTCAATGGTTGCAAACCGCATCGGCTTTTTACCGCCTTGCCGCCAGCCCTCGGGCAGCGCGTCCAAAACCGGTTCGCCGGATTCATCAAATTGAATTTGGCTGACCCAATCTCGAAACGGCTGGTCAATCAATGCGATGGCATCTGCAGGGCCCATCACCTTGAAGAACCACACCGATTCGCCGCGGGGCACCATCACCGCCAACAATCGCTCATCAGCCGGCCGCAATTCCGGGGGCAATTGAGTCGGGATGGTGTAGGTGACAATCTCGTCTTGCTGTTGACAGCCCAGGGCCAGCGTCGAGGTCAGCAACAGGATCACCAGCTTGAGCCAACTGGCCGGGTCTGTGCGCAGAGATGGATTCACAGACAGGTCCGTGGTCTTCATTCGAATTTTGGGCGGGGAAGGTGGGGAAATCCGTTTCCGGCGGGGAGCGTTTCATCCTGACGCTGTCAGTATAGACGTCTCACCCCCAGTTTTCGTACCCGTCCAATCCGCTGGAACGCCCGAATCGTGGCGTAAGCGTCCAGCTTGCGATTCACCTGTTGTAATGACGGCAAGCTGGACGCTTACCCCACTTCTAACAGTTAACGCGCCACTACGAGCCCCAGCCCATCAACCCGATCAGTGAATCGGTCAGTGAGCTGACCGGCGCGGAGGTTTCGTTGTAGGCCCACATATTGCGAACCAGGTCGGTCATCAGCATCCCGCCGAGCGAGAGCACCAAAATGATGAACATCAGTGACAGGCACTGCATCAGCGAGAAAGGGATTTCGTAGCCGATGCTGCCGGCCGAGGCACCGACGGCCGGTGAATCGCTGACCTCGTCCATTGAAATCCCGTCGCCCATCGGATCGGCATCCAATCCCACGGCGCCGGCCGGTGCTTCCTCGAATGCATCCGCATCAAGCGGCTGAGCGTCGTCAAAGGCACCTTCGGAGAATCCCGCATCGGCAAATCCGGCGTCGTCGCCAAAATCGTCTTGCAGGTCGACCGCGTCGGACACGATTTCAGAATCTTCGACTTCGATGACTTGGGAGCTGCTTTCCAGGTCGGCATCCAATCCGACGCCCGAGGGCGACAACTGGAACTCTTCGTCAGAAGCGGCAAAGTCGGTCCCCGATCCACCAGAACTTTTGCTGCTAGAGCCACCGGAAATTCCACTGCCATCGGTCAACTCGGCACCCAAATCGAGCGCCGAGAGACTGCTGCCGGCCAAATCCAGCGGCTCGCTTTCCAACGACAGGCCGCTATCGCTGGGGCTCATCAAATTGATTCCGCTGTCACCGGCCACGGAGATGTCACTGACGCTATCGAGCATCAAATCGGCATCGTCATCGGCGATGACCAGGTCGTCGTCGTCATCCAAAGCGTCATCGATTTCGCCGATCACGCTGGACCCCAGACCGCTGCCCAGCCCCGACGAAGTCAACAGATTCTCGCTGTCACCGGAAATCAAACCACTGCCGCCGCCGCTGCCACCGCTGGTTTGCTCGGCACCGAGCAAATCCAATTCGCTCAAGACATCGGCACCTGATTTCCCCAGCACCACGTCGCTTTCCGGTGCCGGGGCATCTTTCATCTTTTCCAAACTGCTGCCACCGCCCGATTCGATTCCCAAATCATCGGCCAGCATGTCCAGGTCCAAACTGTCTTCCGATTCGGCGCCCAGCACCAAATCATCGCTGTCCTCTTCGGCCAATTCACCGGCGAAACTGAATTCTTCGTCTTCGGAGGCCGACGAGTCGTCGGAGATATCGACATCACTGATCGAAATCTTGTCGGCCTCTTTTTCGATCTCGGCTTTGGCGACCGGGCCGGTGCTGCCCTCTTTGGGATCGATCGCGATATCGATCGAATCATTGCTCTCCTGCATCAACGCGGGATCGTCCAGCCGCAATTCGGCCGAATCAATCTCCATCAACGCGCCTTCGTCAGTGTCGAAGACCGAATCGATCTCTAAATCGTCGTCGGACTCGCCGCCATCATCGACCAGGCCCGAACGACCGGCATCATCGGCCTGATCGGCCAAATCGTCTGCTAAGCGGTCGATTTCGTTGTCGGGGAATTTCCAACTGGAACCGTCGCGGAAACCACGGATTTGTCCTTCGCTGCGGAGTTCGACCAGACGTTCCGTCGAAATCCCTAGTTTTGCAGCGGCTTCCTCGAGTGACAGATAAGACATGAGCGGAATTTGATTCGAGCGGGGTTATTACGAACGGGCGCTTGTCGCCAACATCCTGTACCTTGTAGCTCGGACCAAAGGTGAAGGTTACTTCACCTGACCGCTAAGAAGTCGGATTTGTCCGGGCAGCGGGTCGGTTGGATTGAGCGTCAAGGAAAAGTCGGCGTCGATCGGGCGGCTGCTGACCAAGCGGATTTGGCCCGACCTATCGATATGATACACGGCGATTTGCATTTTACCGGTATGAACCAGCGTAATTGTCTGACTTCCCGAGCCGTCAAATCCGCTAAACCCGATCAACTCTCCCGCTGAACCGGTTTGCCCCCCCAATCCAGAGGGTTTTGGCGGCAGTGGTGGATAGCCCGGGACTTCCCCACCCGGCGGCAAAGTGGATTGCGCCGGCGGCAAAGTAGATTGCGCCGGCGGTAACGTTGAGTGCGCCGGTGGCAGTTCAGACGGAGCTCGCGGCAGCGCAGCTGGACCCGGCGGCTGATCGGCGACCCCGCCGACGACCAAAGCCGAAACCAAACCGAGCCCCAAGAATCCGATCCGCCAATCCATGGCTGTCTCCACATAACTGAATCAAATGTTCAACCGAGTGCTTTGATTAGGTGTTTTTAGCGCTCAGCCGCAACCCAAAATCTGCATCACCACCGCGTGCAGTCGCCCGTTGGTCCCGACGCCGTCCCCACCCCGCACGGTGGGTTGCCCCTTCCAATCGGTGAATTTCCCGCCGGCTTCCTGGATCACCGGCAGGATGGCTGCGACATCCCAGGCGTTGCAGATCGGGTCGACCATCACGTCGGCCCGCCCGGTCGCAACCAATAAATATCCGTAACCATCGCCCCAGCTGCGGGTGATTCGACATTCCCGCTGCAACGTGTCAAACGCTTCGCCGGCCCCGCGCTTGCCGAACGAATCGAACTGGCTGCTTAGAAAAACCGCTTCGGAAAGCGATTCGCGGCGCGACACCTGGGCCCGCTGCCAGGGCCGGGCGACTCCACTGTCGGTGCGTTGCTCGTGCCAACACCCCTGCCCCGTCGCGGCGACCAACAATTCGCCCAGCGCCGGAATGAAGATCACGCCGGCGATCGGCTGGCCCTCTTTCTCCAGCGCCAACAGCGTCGAATACAGTGGCACGCCGCAGATAAATGATTTGGTTCCGTCGATCGGATCGACCACCCAGCGGTACGACGAACCGCCCGGTTTCTCTGCGAACTCCTCGCCCTGAACCGTGTCGTTGGGAAAGCTCGCTTCGATCTCGCGGCGAACCAACTGCTCGGCCTCGCGGTCCGCCACAGTGACCGGTGAATCGTCGCTCTTGGCGTCCACGTGTAGGTCGCCGGCACCAAAGTACTGCAAGGTGTGCTGGCCTGCGGCGCGGGCGATGGCGACCAGGGCGGTCAACCGACCGGATTCCAGATCCGCCCAATGATCGGGATTCTGCGGGCCCGATTGGTTCGCTACTGATTCACTCATAGGGTTTCCTGTTGCGGCTGGTGGCTGTCATGCGGATCTGACTCGGGCGCTGCGCCGGTCACTTCGCCCGTCGATGTCGATTGAAATTGTCCCGGGAAAAACGATTGATAGAGCAACATCCCGGCGCCGACCACCAGCAACGAATCGGCGATATTGAAATTCGGCCAGGTCCAGCGGGCATTGATCCGCCACAGAATCCAGTCCCGGACCCCACTGCGCCACTCGTCCGGATAGCCCGGTTGCCACCACATCCCCATCCGATCGTACAGATTGCCGATGATGCCGCCACCGACCAACCCCAGCGCAACGGTCAGCCACCACGATTCGGCGGCGCGAAAAACAAACAGCCAGACAAAGATCCCGATGGCTGCGATCACCGACATCACGGCAAAAAAGGTCCCTTGGCCAGCCCCCAGACCGAACACGGCCCCAATATTGACCGCGGTTTCGATCCCAAAATACGGTTCCCAAACCCACCAAATGTCACTTTGGGTGGGCAGTCCTCGCCAAGCAAAAATGACGGACTTGGACCATAGATCCAGTCCTCCGCCGATCGCGGCAAGTGCGCAAAAGACAGCAAAACGCCCCACTAGTGAGGGCCGCTGGCTGGGAACGCCGGGCGAAGTGGTCGTCGCTTCCGCCTGATTGATCATCCTAATCGTCCAATTTTGCCGGTGAGTCTAAACAGCCTTACACGGTAGAATCGTTTCCCCGGCTTGCCCAGATCAGTGTGGCCAAGCGCTAGCGACAAATCCGAGCTACCTATTTATGCTCTCAAGTGCTGCCTTCTCGGCCGGAACACTTTCCACCTGTGACGTGTCATGATCCAATCCGCACAACAACACAACTCGATCCGCACCGACCTCGCCTTTCAACAGTGCATTAATCCGGATTGCGCGACGACCTATGACACCGGCCAATTGCACACCTCATGCCCGAAATGCGGCTACCTGCTGGATGTCAGTTACGACTGGGAACGGGCCGCGGTCCCGAACAAATTAAGCGACTTCGAAGCGATGTGGAGCCAGCGGACCAACCCGGTGCGGTTTTCCGGCGTCTGGCGTTTCCACGAACTACTGCCCTTTGTCGCTCAAAAAGACGTGGTCACTGTCGGCGAAGGCCAAACCCTGCTGCAGCAAGCCGATGCCGTCGGCAAATTCGTGGGCATGGACAGCGGTAAATTGCACCTCCAGTACGAGGGGATGAATCCGTCGGGCAGCTTCAAAGACAACGGGATGTGCGCCGCGATCACTCACGCCAACCTGCTCGGTGCCGAGCGTGCCGCCTGTGCCAGCACCGGAAACACGTCGGCCTCGCTGGCGCTCTACTGCAGTGCGACGCAGTTGATGAAGGCGATCATCTTTATCGGCAGCGGCAAAATTTCCTACGGCAAACTCAGCCAGGCGTTGGACTACGGCGCCCTGACAGTGCAAATCGCCGGCGACTTTGACGACGCCATGCTGCGGGTCCGCGAAGTCGCCAAAGAACTGGGCATCTATTTGGTCAACAGCGTCAACCCGTTTCGGTTGGAAGGCCAGAAAACCATCATGTTCCGCGTGCTTGAGGCGCTGCGCTGGGAAGTGCCGGACTGGATCGTCGTCCCCGGCGGCAACCTGGGCAACAGCAGCGCGTTCGGCAAAGCGTTCATGGAACTCAAACAACTCGGGTTGATCGATCGCGTGCCTCGGTTGGCCGTGATCAACGCCAGTGGCGCCGACACCTTGTACGAACTGCATGAGCGCCGCGGCGTGCGTTGGAACGGCGGCCACGTCGATCTGAATCCGATTCGCGAGTACAACGATTACATGGACCAGAACGGCATCAAAGCCGACACGCTGGCCAGTGCGATCGAAATCAATCGACCGGTCAACCTGAAAAAATGCTTGCGGGCACTGGAGTTCTGCGACGGAGTGGTCCGCCAGGTCAGCGATCAAGAAATCTTGGATGCCAAAGCCAAAGTCGGCGCCGGCGGGTTCGGCTGTGAACCGGCCTCGGCCGCCAGCGTAGCCGGCGCCAGAATACTGCGCCGCGAAGGCGTGATCGCACCAAGCGATCGAGTCGTCTGTATTTTGACCGGACACGAACTGAAAGACCCCACCGCCACGGTCGCCTATCACACCACCGACCAAGACGTCTTTCAACAGACGCTCGGCTGCCGAGGTGTCACCAAAGCGTCACACGCCAACAAAGCGATCGCGGTCCCCAATCTGCTCGATGACATCATCAAAGCGATTCAGTTGTACGCCTAGTCTCCCTGCCCCAATGCTTCGCGGCGCGTTACATTCAGGCCTGCAGCTTTGCCATCGCACGCTTTTGGGTAACACGATCCGATGTCCAGTCCATTGAAAATTGCCGTTCACGGTGCAGCCGGTCGCATGGGTCGTCGCGTCGTCGCGCTGACCTCCGCCGACCCCTCGTTGTGTTTGATCGCCGCGATCGAAAACGACCAGCATCCACTGCTGGGACAAGACGCCGGTGATCTGGCCGGCGTCGAAACCCTGGACATCCCGGTCGCTTCCAAGTGGCCCAACGACGCCGATGTGGTGATCGATTTCTCGCTGCCCGAAGCCATCGATCGCTGCATCGAAAAATGTGAACTGCACGGCACCGGGTTGGTCTTGGCCACCACCGGCATGACCGATGCCCAAATTGAACGGCTCCGCGAAGCCTCCGAGAGCATCCCAATCGTGTGGGCCCCCAGCATGTCGCTGGCGGTTAATTTGTCGATGAAACTGGCGCAACAGATCACCGAAAAATTGATCGACGTGCCGGGCGGATTGGATATCGAAATCATTGAACGCCACCATCGTTACAAAGCCGACGCGCCCAGCGGAACGGCGTTGAAATTCGGCGACCTGATCGCTGATAAATTGGGCGATGACACCAAACATGTACACGGCCGCGAAGGCCACACCGGTCAACGCACGCGCAATGAAATCGGCTACCACGCCGTCCGCGTCGGTGACAACCCGGGCGAGCACACGATCGTATTCGGCATGCTGGGCGAACGAATCGAATTGAACGTCGCCGCCAGCAACCGTGACTGCTACGCCGCCGGCGCGCTGGCCGCAGCGAAATGGTTGATCGACAAACCGGCGGGCATGTACGACATGTTCGACGTGCTGGAGATGTAATGAAGTGTGACGAAGGCTATCGCTGTGACGTTTGCGGTGGCGATGTGACTTCGATCGTCGAAAGCGATCTGTACCTCCGCTACGTGATCGGCACACTCGACCCCGAAGTCCTGCACACCACCGCCGAACGACACCTGCGTTGCAACCCGGTGTTGGCCCAGTTCATCGTCGACGATCGCTTCCCGGTGATACACGCCGAAGGACCGATGGCAAAAGAAAATCTGGACGCCGACTTTGTCATCCAGCACAGCGAACTGGTCACGCGGGGTTATCGACGATTGCACGAGATCGCCAGTTGGTCCGGCGATCGAGACATCACCGAATACCCGCTGCCCGATGTCATCGGCCACTATCGCGATGCATGAGGCGCGAGGTCGCTTTTTCGATCGACACGGATGAAGTGATCGATCGACGATACCTCCAGGCCTTTGGTCACCATGTCCTGCATGTCAACGTTCACCGTCCGCGGCATGTGACAACTGATGCAATCGGCAGCCAGCTCGACCGGCGTTAACGTCTTCTGCTTGCACTGCAACGCCGAGTGGCATTTCAAACAGGCCTTTGAAAACGCCACCAAATCACCACGCTGCAACTGATGTGGATTGTGACAGGTGGTGCAGGTCATTTCAGATTGCTTGAAACACTCACTCTGTTTCAGCCGCGTCAATTGGTTGCTGGTGTGCACACCGGTGTCTTCTGAATCGGGATGATACAACTTGTGAAAATCATCGATGTCGTCACCCGGTCGAAAACGAAACGGTTGCTGACGAAACTTGAATCCGCCTGAATGACACTGGGCACACAGATCCAATTGTTGCTGGCGCGACAGGTCCTGCGGATGCACAATGAATTTTGCTTTGGTTTGTGACGGCGTTTGTTGATGGAATTCGACATGCTGCTGCCCAGGCCCATGACAGCGTTCACAAGAAATCCCCCAGATCGCACTCTCGCGGTGGAACCGGTTGGGCGGTTCCTTTTTAGCGATGTAGGTCACGTGACACTCCAAGCACTCGACACGAATCGGCCTCGCGTAATTGGCGTCAACCGCTTCGAATCCGGGACTGGCCAACCATTGCCCCGAACCATCCATCTGCGTCTTGGTGAAATACGAAACGTGGGATTCATACAGCGCATCCTGCTGCCAAAACAAAAACGTCTGGGCCAACTTTCCAGAACCAACAATCACATCCATCGGAATTGGAAATCGCCAATCCAGCAACTGAACCACTTGCGCCACTTGGCCGTCTTCGGATTGCATTCGGATCGACCACGACGGATCGTCCGTTTGTAGTTGATTGCCGGGCGGCTGCAGCGGGCCTAAAACCCGATCGGCGGTGCAAACGGCACTGGTTTGATAGTGTCCGGTTTCGCGAAATCCGGCATGCCGCTCGCGGTGACATTCCGCGCAGGCGTCGGCACCAACAAACCCCAGTCCTGGTTCACGCTCGCGACCGGCTGATCGCGGCGCATCGTCAGCAAACCCTCCCCTGGCGGTCGGTCTTGCCGGCAGCTTGATGCGCGGTCGGGCGCGATCGCGGACTTGCACGACCCACCCTTGGGAAATCTGTTTGCCGTCGGCAATCACCTGGTCGGTCAATCGATGCACGGTCGTCACCGCGGTGGATTTTTCGATCGCGTCCCCTGCCCGCCTGCGTTGCAAGGCGGCCACCACCGCTGCGTCGTCACGGTCGCCGCGAGCGGTCCAAAACCCCGCTGCGATCAATAGACACAACAGCAAACCGACGATCCACTTGGTCAACGACATCAATTCAATTCCAACAAAATTGGTTCTGCCATCCTGTTTCTGGCGGCGCGAGGCGGATCACCGCACGTACTCGTAAGCGTCGTGATCCTGGACCAACAACCAATCGGTGTCCACCGACAATCCATCCACCCGCTGCCGCGTTCGGTCAGGCCACAGCACCGTCAACGAAACCGGATCGGAGTGACTACCCAACCCGATCGTCAAACAGGGCTCGTTACGACACAAATAGCCGTCGCCCGCGGTCACGAAATGGTACCAATCTCGGTCGGCATGGACCACGATCACTGCCCCCACTGGCAACCGTGATGAATGGGTGCCAACCAAACTCAAACGCAGCCAATGGTTCTCCGTGGGCGTCTGATTGATCAGCAGCGCCACAGGTTCGTTCAAATGTGTGATCGCTAGATCGTCTTGCCCGTCTCGATCAAAATCCAACCGGGCCATCGCCCGACCGACATGTGGCTGTTCCCAATAGCCACTGGGATCATCGACGGCAACCAATGCGTATCGATCCTGGCGTGCGAACAACTGAATCGGTTGGGCAAAGGGTTCGTCGGTTTCGGTTGCGTCATCGATATGACCATTGGTGACCACCAGATCCGGGACACCATTCAAATCGTAGTCCACGCCTTGGCATCCGAACCCCAGAACGCCAACGGTCGACCGCAGCAACCCGCGACGCACCGTTTGGTCGCGTAGGCCATCGCCGATGGCCTCGTACAGAGAAACGGGTTCATTCTGATAGTTGGTGATATGCAGATCCAACGCGCCGTCTTGGTTCAGGTCGGACGCGGTGATCCCCATCGCTGCGGTAGCCGCACCAAAATTGCCAAACGCACAGCCATCAATGATCGCCGAATCCTCCCATGACGACGGTTGCTGTGGATGCCACGTCCAAAGTCGATTGTTCTGTTGATCGTTGCCGACAAAAATCTGGTTGACGCGATCCTCTGGCCGGCCTGTCAGCGGCCCAATGATCATGCCAAGCGATCGGTCGGGCACGACAGCCGACCCGCCCAGCGGCTCTGCCGGTTGCCAACCTCTTTGCGTCCCCCACACGACCTGGTTGGCGGCTCCCGCAAAGTTGCCTGGCCCGATCGACTGTTTCGGCCGACCGTTCGAGTCGCGTGGCGGTTGCAGCCAAACCATCTCACTGTCGGCATAACCCAACGCGACCAAATCTTGGAACCCGTCTTGATTGACATCCGCCAATGCGACCGACGTCGGCACCCAAGTCGGCGATCCGCGCCAAACCACTTCCGTTGCAAACGTTCCATCACCTCGATTGGTCATCACCTCAAGCGCGCCGAAGCGATTGACAAACAAATCATCAAAGCCGTCTTGGTTCCAATCCCCCGCAGAGACACCCAATGTGTATCCGGTCGAACAGGCACCGGCCGAGCGAGTCACATCATGTAGCTGTTGCCCCCAATGGGCATACAAGCGGTTGCCACAATCCCCTTCCCGGCCGGCGGCATGGAACTGTGGCGGATCGATGCCACCCTGGGCAAAATACAGATCACTTAAACCGTCGCGGTCGAAATCCAACACCGCCAGGCCGCCACCGTACGTCTGATAGATCGCAAACCCATCGCGCTGTCGATCGTGTGCGACCTCATAACGGTGGTGCAAGCCGACTTCACCAGCGACATTGACCCAACTTGCGTCGGCGGAAATCGGTGGCCAGGGGTCCGATTGCTGCTGGAGTTGATCGGCGGCGGGCGATTCGCGTCGCAAGCTTGATACGTTGGCGATCAGCTCCCGCGGATCGCCGGTCACATCGGCGGGCAACCCCAATCGCAGTTCGTCTGCCGTGGGAAAGGCATCGTCTGAGATTGCAAGTTCACCGAAGGCGACTCGCAATTCCGCTGCAGCAGCCGAATCGCCGCGTCCCTGGGCAGCCATCGTGCGCCACAAGACCGCCTCCAACCGTCGCCCCATGGTGTTGAGCAGCCCCGCAAGTTGCTCCATTTGTGTCGCAATCTCGGCTTGCGATGCACTGGAATCGCTCGTCAGTTTGGCGATCGTGTTGCTGTGGCGGATCGCATCGCGATTGCACCGAAATCGTTGTTTGAGTCGTTCGTCCCATTGCGGCTGGGCGGACATTTGAAACGCTTGCCGCAGACGTTGGATCGAGCGTGTGGCTGTGGAATCTAGAATCAGCGACTGCAACAGCGTGCCCGCTGCCAGTTCGGCGTCGCCGGCATCAAGTGCTCGAATTCCAACCGCCGACCAAAAGTTTGCATCATCCAGCACCGCAGGTTGCACGTGCGGCAGTCGCCGGTCCAACTCCGCAAATTGCTGCGATTCGGCGAGCAATCGCAGATAGAATGCGGTCACATCGGCCGGGGTCTCGGGCTGGTCGATCACTGGTTTCAATTGATTGACGGCCTGCAAGTAAAATCCCTTCGTTGCCAACTGCCGCGCCTCAGCAGCCGCGCCGATGATCGGTACTTCGATCGCATCAGCCGGCGCAATCAACGCGGCAAGTTCCGATTGTTTGACATTCCCACTGCGACAAAGATGCCGCAGCGAGGGAAGCGCCGGCGTGGGGCGCCCGCAACGCAACAACAACTCCGCGAGCTTGCGATGAACGATGTCGGCCTGCGGGGCCACTTTCAGGATCTGGCGATAGCGCTGCTGGGCTAATCGCGGCTGGTTCAGCTGCACCAGCCATTCAGCCGACTGGCCGAGTGCCGGCAGCGCCGCTTCACTGTTTTGAATGGCTGGCTGGTCGAGCGTCTCGACCGCAGCCTGCAAATTCCCCCGCGCCGCTTGCAGCTTGGCGTACTGGAATAACGCTGCCGGATCATCGCCGGCAGACAGCAAGCGTGACTGCACAAGCGATTGAGCCTGATCCAAGCTGCCCGCCCGAATCAGCCGCTCCACGGCCTTGGCGTCGTACGAGCTTGACACACTTTCGGTGCCATCATTCCGGGGGGGGTTACGAGGTTTTTTGTATTTTTTTTGAGTTTTCTTTCGCGAGCTTTCGGACACCACCTGTTTAGGTGGATCTATCTTACTACGGGTCGGCTGCGGAGCTGACGAAGGGCTACAACCGGAGATCCCGACCGAACAAAAAAGGGCGTAAATCGTTCGTCTTAACGCTAGTTTCCAACAATCAATCACGAAAATCGCTCGAAGGGTTCCGGGTGGAATCGCCTGTCAGAAAAACAGTCTACAACATCGACCGTCGACCCACCTTACCTCAACCGGCCTTAAGGTCACTGTGCAAACCCTTGCCGCTCTCGAGACGGCAATCTACCCTCGATCATTGAACGCGAATTGTGTTCGGTAACAGAAAGGTCTCCGACAGGTTGCGTTTCGTCGCGTTCACTTCCCCCCTTTTTCCACTGTTACGCGGCTCATTGCCGTGCGACGCTCCCCGTTCAATTTGGGCACTGAAACATGCGATCTGCGTTTCTTTTTTTGGGTTTGATGATTTGTACTTTCGCACTGACCGGCTGTGGATCCTCGGAAACGGTTGTCGTCCCGGATGAAACCAACTCGGCTGCATCCGCTGAACTGACGCCGGAAGAGCAAGCGAAGTACGACGCCGAAATGGCCAAGGAAATGGGGAACTAAGTCTTGTGATCCTCAGCGCTGTGCGCTGTTGTTATTTTGATTTTCTATCTTCGTAACCCTGGAGTTTTCAATGCGAAGGTCTTCCCTACGAACCGGCTTTACGCTGGTCGAACTGCTGGTGGTGATTGCCATCATCGGCATCTTAGTCGGACTGCTGTTGCCAGCGGTCCAAGCTGCCCGCGAGGCAGCACGCCGCATGAGTTGCAGCAACAACTTCAAGCAAATCGGCTTGGCGATGCACAACTATCACTCGGCTTACAAACGTTTGCCGGTCAACTACGGCGGCACGACTCCGGTCGCACCGCTGAGCTCCGGACCGGGTGGCGCAACGAACTGGTGGAACAGCAACGACTATGGCAACCACGAATTGCTAAGCGCATTGGTTCCACTGTCCGCCTTCATCGAACAACAAGGCCTTTGGGAATCGATTAGCAATCCCTTCCCGATCGGTGGCTCCCCGCCGACGTTCTCGTTCCCGCCGATGGGCCCGACGCCCACACCGGGCGGCAACCGAGATCAATACAAACCGTGGTGGACCGACGTCCCGGCGTTCCGTTGCCCCAGTGACCCCGGTGTTGGATTGCCGGCGATGGGACGAACCAACTACGGCATGGCCACCGGCGATCGCACCGATCGCTGGAACGGCGACAAGAACGGCGACCTGACGCCCAACAACTGGGCCGCCGGCGTCAATGCTGCTCGCAACCGTGGTTTCTTTATGCCGCGGGCATTCAGTCGTTTTCGCGACGTGCTGGACGGATTGTCCAACACCATTGCAATGGGTGAAATCCTGACCGATTTGAAAGACGGGGACAAACGGACCACACCAGCCGTCTCGGTCGGTAACACGATTTATACGAACCCGAACCACTGTGAAGAATTGTTCCTGAATCCCGAGCGGCCTCAGTTCTGGTTGGACCCCGACGGTGTGGGCACGGGCAACTCCGCCGGTGACGAACCGCGTGGCATCGGCGGCGGCACCGGGCGAGGCTTCCGCTGGGCCAATGCACGTCCGATCTTCCAAACGGTGACCACGATCCTGCCACCGAACAAAGGATTCTGCGCCAACAGCTGGCCAGAAAACAATGGCATCGCTCCTCCCGGAAGCCGCCACCAAGGTGGCTGCCATATCCTGATGGGCGATGGCGCGGTGATCTTTATCACTGACTCGATCGAAGCCGGCAACTCTAATGCACCGCAACCCAATCCGGGCGAAGCCAGCCCCTACGGTCTGTGGGGCGCGCTTGGCACGCGAGCGGCCAGCGAAGTCATCCAGGAATCGTTGAACCAGTAGCCGCTGAGCTTCTGACGACGGTTTCACTGAAATCAAATGCGACCCTGTCCGTGAATTCGGGCAGGGTTTTTTATTGCCCCAACCACTGCAGGGCCGGGTCGACCGAGATCACCTGATCCGGTGTGTCCTTGCGCAGCAGCGTCACAATCTGGTTGCGAACGGTTTCGGCCGGCACCGAATCGTCGGCGGGCATTGTCATCGCCAACGATGCCCAGGCCTCGGCCTCCCACCAGCGCCCCAAATCACGCAGCGATTCCGCCGCAGCGATCGCTAATTCGCGAGAGATGCCGCCGGTGCGCTCAAACAAATCCACCTCCGTTTCCAACTTCTGCAACAGACGGACTCGGTTTTCAATTTCTGTGACCGGAACAACCTGCGCGCCGTCACCACCGCTGGAGCACCGCTGCGATGATTCGATCACGCCCTGCCAAGCATCGATCAAATCCGGATTCCGCCTTGCCGCGTCTGCAAAACGCGTGATCGCGTCGCATGATTTGTCATTGTGCAACTGACAGCGACCGAGGGCGATCGAGTAACTGGGCTGTCGCGTCACGGGACTGTCGGTCATCGAATCGGCGAGCGAGATCGATTGGTCAAATTCCCCAGCATCGGCAAGCGCCAAACACAGCCGCGCTGCGCTGGGTGGGTGTTGCGGATACTGCTGCAAAATACTTCGCAGCAGTTCAATGCCTTCGGCCTGCTGCCCACCAGCCAACATCAACTCGGCTTCCTTCAACAACGGTCGTCGATCACTCGGATTTCGTTCCACCATCGCTTTGACAGCCGTCGCATCATCGCTCTGTTGATTGTCACTCGCCAGAGCCGCCAATAATTTGGAATCAAACTGTCGTTGTCGCACCAGCATCAAACCGTGCGGCCGCGCCGCCATCAAATCACCCGCACTGCGATACAGATCAAACAACCAGCGACGGCTAGCGTGTTGCTGCGGGTCAGCCGCGACGACTTCTTCCAGCCACTGCAGCGCATCGTACAACCGGCCGACTTCGATCAAGGCAACGACCGACCGCCGGACGCGCGCCGGATCGCTGTGGCCTTCCACTCGGCAGGCGTCGATCAACAAATCGGCTGCACGACTTGGCTGACCAACTTCGTGGGCCACCGTCGCGATCTTGACCAGCAATTCTGGGTCGTCAGGATGCTGCTGCAGTACCACGTCGGCCTGATCCCAGGCCGTTTGCCAATCTTGCTTGCTGATGGCCAGTCGCATCTGCCGCAGTGCGGACGCCGGATCCAAAACCGTTTTCTCTGGAACAGCTGCCTCACGGCAACCGACCAGCAACGGGTTCCAGATCACAATCCAGGTCATCGCCACCCAAAACGATTGAATCGACGCAGGATGTCGCAGCCGGTTGCTAAGCATCAATTGGATGTCCAACAGAAAGAATTAAAGAAAGTAGGGGCAATCGTGGTCTACCCGGCGGACGATTCATCCGCACGGGCCCCTTATTTTGGCAGGCGAAGTCAAAGGATCGTCGAAACAATCCTAGCCGTTACAATTGGAGTTGTTCACCGGTAACACGTCGAATTGATTCCGTTTGTTCAAGCTCCTGGCCCTCATGTCGCATTCCCGCCCGTTGTCTTCCAGCAAATATCGACTGGTTTCCTGGACCTCATGGATCGTGATCGTAGCGCTGAACGTCCTTGTGTTGGGTTGTGGGTCGGACCGCACGCCGACGCCTCTCCCAGAATCATCGGCGACAAAGAATGCTCAGCAAACCGACCCCGCCGCGGCAGACTCGGCGTCTGATTCAGAATCGCGTCTCGCCTACATTAAACGCGTGCAACCACGTGTTCAACGATTCTGCGGTGACTGTCATGCGATGCCATTGCCGTCGAGTTCACCGCATGATGAATGGGAACACGAAGTCAACCAAGGATTCATGCTGTACGGGATGTCCGGGCGATCGGATTTGGAAGTCCCGCCATACGACGAAGTCTTGAACTATTTCCAATACCAAGCCCCGGATCAACTTTCGATTCCTGGTTCGATCGCTGGCTATGCAAAATCGAAACACCTGTTCAAACCCCAGGCCATACGACTCTCCGGCAATCGACCGCCAGGGACCACTCACATCGACTGGATCGACTTGGGGTTCGGTGGTGGACCCGCACTGGTTTACTGTGACATCGGCACCGGCGCTGTTAAAGCCTGCTGGCCCAACAGCGACAACCCGGTGACGAAGCAACTGGGCGTGCTGTTTCAACCCGTACACGTCGAGCCCTGCGATTTGGATCAAGACGGATCAATGGATTTGCTCGCTTGTGACATCGGCGAATTTGACGCCGACGACAGTCATATCGGCCGACTGGTCTGGCTTCGACAAGATCCACCGTCCCATCGATTCGATCGCATTGAACTACAAACGGGCCTCAGTCGCATCGCCGATGCACGGCCGGGAGACTTTGACGGTGACGGTGACACCGATCTGTTGGTCGCCGAATTCGGATGGCGCAAAAGTGGTCAAATCAAACTGCTGGAGAACCTGGGCTGGCAAGACGACGAAAAAACATCGACGTCACCGCAGTGGAAAACACACCCGATCGATCCGCGACACGGCACCATCCATGTCCCACCAATCGATATCGACCATGACGGCGACTTGGATTTCGTCGCGCTAATCAGCCAAGAACACGAAACCGTCGAAGTGTTCCTGAACCAGGGCGGACTGCAATTCGAAAAACAAGTCCTGTGGCAGGCACCCGACCCGGCCTATGGGTCTTCGGGAATCGAATTGGTCGATTTGGACGGCGACGGAGACAGTGACGTGTTGATGAGCAATGGTGACTCCTTCGACCGTGGGCCCAAACAGTACCACTCCGTCCAGTGGCTGGAAAATCCGGGCAAATTTCCATGGGTACACCACCATCTTTGTGATTTACCCGGTGTGATGAGCGCGCGTTCCATTGATGTCGATGGTGACGGCGATCTGGACATCGTCGCCGCCGCACTGCTGGCCGGCCCCACCAGCGAACGGCTACAGTCATCCGAGCTGCCATCGATTCTGATCCTGGAGCAACGATCCGACGGCCTTTTCGAAGTCACACGCGGCGAAAACAGCGCGCACTACCATGCCACGCTGGAAACCGGTGACTTCAATGGCGATGGGAAAGTCGACTTCGCCACCGGGAACCTGCTGAGAGAACCCGGCAAGACCGAAGCGGATGTGGTGATTTGGTGGAATCAGCGGTAGCGCCAGTCAACCGAACCGGCCCTGCGCACTGATCATGGTGCCAGCGGGCTCTTGATTGCAAGTGTCGCTGAAATCGATCTGATGATGACAACACGTCGCTGCTAGAATCGGCCGCATCTCCCCCCACACACTCGCTTGACTCCGCTGGATGACATCCGTGAAATCATCTTCATCCAGACTATTCAACACCGGCTTTGTCGGCTTGATGGTCGCCCAATTTTTTGGGGCAATGAATGACAATATCCTGAAAGTTGTGTTGACCTTCATGGTCATCGACGGCGCCTGGAGCGGTGATCTGGGCAGCGGCGGGCAAGGCATCGTCGGCATCTGTTTCACCGTGCCCTTTATGATCCTGTCGGGTTTCGCCGGCCAAGTCGCCGACCGACATTCCAAACGCACCGTCACCCTGTGGGTCAAAGCCGTCGAAATCCCGATCGCAGCCTTGGCCGGGATCGGATTCTATTATCAAAATCTGTGGATCACGATGATCGCACTGACGTTGCTGACCTGCCAAAGCTCGTTCTTTGGACCCGCTAAATACGGGATGATTCCCGAATTGGTCCGCACCAAACACCTCAGTCGCGCCAACGGTGCGATCAACATGCTGACCAATGTCGCCGTCATTTTGGGGACCATCATCGCCGGCAAGACCAGTGAACTGTACGCCCCCAGCGACACCGCGGCGGCACTGCCATGGTTGCCCGGTGTGATCCTGGTGGTCACGGCCATCATCGGATTGGCCGCGTCGTTCATGATCTCGCCACTGCCGGTCGGTGACCGCAACCTGAAATACAAATTGAATCCGTTCACGACCTACATCGAAACCATCCGGGAAATGTCCAAGTCACGGTTGCTGATGGTGATGTTGGCCTGGGGCTACTTTTACTTGCTGGCGGGTTTGGCCTTGTTCATCGTGCCGGAATACACGCTGGTGCTAGACATCAATCACACCGAAGCGAGCGTGCTGATGGGCGTGCTGGGCGTAGCGATCGGACTCGGCTGCGCCGTGGCCGGATTTATCTCGGGTGACAGCATCAAACCGCAACTGACGACCATCGGGGCAGCCGGCCTGGTCGTGTTTTTCTTCTTGTTGGCCGCAGTGCCACCCTGGATGCCGGATACCAGACCGCTGCTGCGGGTGGCGCTCAGCAACGTCTCGTTCTTCATCCTTTGCGCGGGGTTCTTTGCCGGGTTCTACATCATCCCGCTGCAAGCCTTGTTGCAACAATTGTCACCCGATGACGAACGCGGCCAGTTCCTCGGCACCGCCAACGCGGTCTCGTTCGCCTTCATGACCGTCGCCGGCGTGATGTACGCCGTGATCCGCCCCAGCTTTGGCCTCGAGCCACAAAATATCTTCTACGTCTGTAGCGGCCTGATGTTAGCCGGCGCCGCCTTCTTCCTGTGGAAACTACGTGGCACCGGAATTCTGGTCGGCAGCCGCGCCGCGACGAGCCCCGATTCCCCAACCGAAACCTAAAAGGGGCTGGGGGTTTTATTTCGTCGTCCGTGCCGTTGTGCCTCTGTGAGAGACTTCGATACCACGATCTCACAAAGGCACAAAGACACGGAGTTCCAACGCAAAAACTACCAATCGATGAATGCGCCACACACCTTTCAGCGGAACGATCGGCCTTGACCGATGGCCGCGCGGGCGACTCAGACCAATCCAATCAACCTGACTCGCTGCCTTTGTGTGGAGGCCCATTGTTACACGCCGTCTATTTGCGGCCAAACAAGCGTTGCCAAAACGTCTTTGACGTCGATTTGAACTCTGACATCAGTAGCTTGTCATGATCAAAGCAATCGAAGCGTTCGCCAAAGAACCGCCGCGATACCTCGAAAACGAATTCCTCGCCCATGCATGAATGATCCATTTCTTCGGTCACTCCGTCGAATTCATCGACCCAGACTTGTTCTCCATCGGCGTTGACTACGGATTTGTCCAATAGCGGCTGTTCCTCTGAGAGCGGTTCACCAACATCAAGAAAGACACCATCATCCGCACTGCCGGCGCGACCACGAACAAGCCTGTTTTTTTCGAATAGTGCATAGCCATAAAGATTAACTACGCTGTGAAGTTCGAGGGCGAGAATAGACGAACGAGGCAACACCGCATCCACCGCGCTCACTACAGGCGGCACATCGCCGTTGAAGCAGGAGCCGGCGAGGTCCATGTGTCCGATGAGCAAAGAATTGCCATATGCCCCAACATAGAGATTGCCATTACGCGGGTACGCGCCTTCCTCAAACGTTGATTCGCCTGCAAATGCAAAGTCACCGGGTAGAGCTGCAGCAATTCGGGCAGCCGCGTCGGCATCGTGACGAATGTCGTAGGCCAGGTTGGGTTGCTCATCCTGGCTTGCGATAATGATGGATGTCTTCCAGCCCATGAGTTGATTGAGGCGTGTAACGAAGGGCCATCACCGATGGCCGCACGGGCGACTCAGACCAAACCGATCGACCTGACTCGCGGCCTTCGTGTGGATGGCATGATTCCACATTCTACACGTCACCAGTCGATCCAGGGAAAAGCTAAACCACGAAGGGCGCGAAGAGCACGAAGGCGAGACGATTCGAGGACGAGTCGCTTGATTCCATCAATCGATGCGGTAGACGCAGCCCAGTTGGATGCCGATTCAAGCAACCCGGCACCCAACGCAGGATGAACCTCGAACAGCACATTCGACCACACGGTGCCAAAGGGCATCGAATTGGATCCTTCGCGTCCTTCGTGGTTACAAAATCCCGCCAACTGATCCGCTGATGCCAGAGTTTCGAAGCAACGCAACGCACAGGCAACCGCACCGTCGACCGATCGCCATCTCGTCTCCGTGCCTTCGTGCCTCTGTGAGAGACCGCGGACCAATCGATCTCACGGAGGCACCAAGGCACGGAGAATCAAAGTTGCCCAAACAAAGCGATTGAAGACCACCCCTCGTTTCGGATGCTTGGTTGGTGTGGAGGATTTATCCGACCAAGCATGACGCGTTCTGCTTTCGATTCGGTCGGATAAATCCTCCACACCAGCAGGGGCAAACAGCCCGAAATCACTTTCACGTTCAAACCGGCAGTGGCCAATGGATAATCCACCGAGCCTGCACAAAAACTCGTCCTCCGCACTACAGCATCGGGTTCAAATCCCAATGGGGCGTCGCCGACTCCGGCCTTCTTGAACAGAGAATTTGAGCATCGGCTCGTCCGCTCAAATCGCCAGCCCCTCTTCAGGATCGATAAAGAACCAATGCCAACACCGCTGTTCATTCACGCGATGTCAAATTCTTATTGGTTTACCCGCCATTTTGAATCGGTATTGGCTTCGTCTCCGTATCCGCTTTGTCTTTCGAAGCGATAGACCCAATCTGGCAGCTAAGTATCAACAGTATGACGGCCATGACACCCATTTCCAGGATGGAGCCTTGGCCGAAGATGACGATTGCTCCAATGTACAGTAGCACGAGTCCGGCAGCAGCGATCATGTCATACGGAGCAGGGATATATAAGCCGCAGGCGATCAAAGAGACGAAAGTATAGGCCGCGACGCAACCAATCGTCCCGGGCAGTTCCTTACGGAATTGTTCAGCTTCGATCTCCGCGTACGTTCGCTCGGGTATGTGCTCACTCATGTATTCGGGTACGTGTAGCCTCGATGTGAAACGATGGGAGTTCAGTCGGATAACGAAATGCGATCTATCC
>NZ_JAMYFE010000070.1 GCF_024129865.1 Stieleria tagensis
ATCGACGTGCGATTGCCCTAAATGAACCCCCCGAGTATGGTCGGGCATCTGCCAACTTACAGGCCGATTTTCTGCAGTGGGTCAGCATTCCGTTTGACGATCCAGAAGGTGGTGCGGTGGTTTCTGTGAACGGAAATCCACAGGAAGGTTTCATCCTTTTTGGTGAAGAAGGTCTCCCCAGTAACACAGCCTACTGGGTGCCACAGGTAGGTGGTACCAGTGTTCCGTCTAATGACGAGTTTGACGTTACCGCATCCGACGGAAACTCGACCAGTGATCCAACTACTGTAAACATCACTATCAACCACAGCGGATTTGGGCAGTTCGAGCTTGGCAACACCGCGCCACCGAAGGATAAAGACACTGACCCAGGAGCCATCAACGTCGTCGCGCTCATACCTACACCCTCGGCGGGTTGGAATACTGTCCCGGCGACTGCCGAGGATCACGCCAACTACGCAGGGATACCGCTGGCGGCATGGTATCTCGGGTACTCTCAAGAAGCAAAGGATGCGATGGAGCATTTTCGTGGAAATACAGGAGCCCATCGGTCGCTTGATGTACGCCAGATCTTGCTAGATACCAACTCTACCCGGTGGGATAGCGCGATTTCATATCTAGTAGGTTTGGTTCATGGAAAGCACTTCGTTGGCACCCTCGAGCTCGTAGACAAAGAAGTACATCTGGAGGGAACCCACGGTACTGTCTGGCAGCGCGCCGTAGGGGAGTACACGGGCTGGAGTACAGCGACGATTACTGGGTCCTACGTAGATGGAAAGTTTGGCTACTCTGTTACGCATACCTACAACATGTGGGACCCATATGACTGGGACCCGAACAAGCCTGAGTCGACCAACCAGCCTGCGATGGCACGACTTCATCTTGCTGGGCTAGCGCAGCAATACATGACTAGCGGTTCGATCACTACTACCGTTACGTGGAATGAAGACGATCCTCTTCCCACACCCCAGCTTTAGTTGCATGAAATGAGGAAAGGCGAAAAGAGCCGAAGGGGAGACATAAATCCATACAAGTCCAGCTCGCTGCTATCGAAGCCGAGAGATGAGGCTGAGAAAATGCACGCGAAGTTTAGGGCGTTGTGTTTACTTTCCTGGCTGTGTCCGATTGGTGTCGTATCTACCTACTTTTTCTGGGGTATCGCTTTTCTGCCAATGATAGCTTGCTGCATCGTTGGGGCGGTCAGTTCAGGCATTGTGATCGTAAAACTCAAGAACCAGACTGTTCTGCTCAGGTTCGCGTTTATTGGATGCGCTGGAAACCTATTGCTTGGTGGTCTTATCTTCTGGTTACTGTACCGGGTAGTCTCGTCATTTAGTTCATTTCAGGGGCCTGGCTAAAAAGATGATCGGGTGATCATCTGGATTAAGGCATTTTTAAAGGTGCACAGACCGACAACGATCTTCTGCGGCTAGTCGTCATCCTGGCCCGCCGCAAGCCGTTGGTTCCCTGAAGAAGCAAAGGGGTCAGGCCCGAATGCCGCGTGGTTAAGCCGTAAGTTGTTCATGCTGCTGACCTTCGGGCGGCGTGACGGGGACGATTCATGAGTGGGTACTGTTTGGGGCGACGCTTAATTTCTCGTGGGTGAACTCTTGGTTTTCGATCGCCGACCGAGTGCTCGCTGATGGATTCCAGTAACGCCCTCTCGAGCGATTCGATTCGGCTACTGCCAGCTTGTAGCTTTTCCGAAAACGCATTGAGTGATTGAACCGCGGCTGTGTGGCTGAGATACTTCGGAGCCGTTGAGTATCGTATCGCTGTTCGTACGATTAAGTCACGGATCAGGTTATACGAAATCATGTGCGCGTAGATCTCTTTGCGAACCATCGAAGGGCTCTTGCAACGCAAGTGCTCCATCTGCATATGGGTTTTCAAGCTTCTGATATCCAACTCAACCTGCCACCGCTGAGCGTATAGGTCGGCAAGATCTTCGACCGAATACTTTGACGCATCGAGCAGTGTGGTTGCCAACACAACGTAGCGTACTCGGAAGCCTTTTTGAGTGACACGATAACGCAGGTGTCGAACGAGAATAAAATCGTCCAGATGGTCATACTCTTGCTTCGACATCCAGACTGATCGGTAGGCCGGTTTGTGATAGGCAACGATCTGATCACAACTGCCTTGCTTGTAGCCTTTGCGGAAATCAATCTTGCGTTTGTGATGTGCCCGCATCACCACGTCGTAGCCCCGCCGATAGGCGCCGTGAATGTTCGCGAACGTGGCGTAGTAACGATCGGCAAGTAAGATTTCACCGGGAAAAAGCAGACCGATGATCGTTTGCAGCAGGCTGTTCTCGCCGGTCTCCTTGCCGCGATAAGGAGCCATCGCGATCTCCAGGGCCGCACCGCTGCCGAGACAGTACAGCATCACGCATCGCATGATCGGGAAGCCACATCCTTTCTTCTGAACAAGAAAAAGGTGGCAGGACTCTTTTTGGAAGTCCGCGTGCTGATTTCGGTCGTTGAGTCGGGTAGACTGGTCTGATGGGACGACCAAAACGTGCTGACGAAGCGGGCGGGATCTACCACGCCCTGAACCGGGGGAACGCCAAGACCGACATCTTCCAGGAAAGAAAACGTGACGGGGGTATTTATGAGTGTTTGCGAGGACGTCCGGTTGGGCATCAGCGTAACAGCGAACAACTCGACCGGGTGCTTCACCAGACCTACGGCGAGAACTCGTTCGAAGGCGAGAAAATCTTCTTCTTTGTGAAACACCGTTTGCCGTTGATTGCCGCGATTGAGGGCATGGTAAATCTGGCCGGAAGAGAAAACGTGTCAGGACTCGTAAAGACGTAGTGTCTATCTAGACTGCTTGGCTGGCGGATAGGAGCCCCTCTTGCTTGGGGGCGTGATGCCGACTTGCTCCGTCCGACCGAGCTTCTCGATCAGCTTGAGTTGGCAACGGATCGCTCGATGTATTTCTCGGTTCCCGAATTGGAGCTGAATTCATGGGGCACGGTGACCTCGATCGAACCAAGTCCGGAAATTGCAGCCGGTGAAGGCAACGTCATCACGGCACGGTTCAGAACGCGTCAGGTCGAGCAGATGACACGAGTCACGCTTGCCGACGGCAATGAGATTTTGGGAACGATGGTTCATCCGGTTTGGTCAGCCGATCGCCAAGATTGGGTTGCACTATCAGGACTGCAAGTCGGCGAACAGCTGCAGTCGAGAAGTGGTACGATAGAGATCGTTCAGGTCGAGAACTTCGAGTGGCGTCAGCCAGTCTACAACCTGGAAATCCACACCGAACACGTCTACGAGATCGGCAATGCCGGAATCCTAGTCCACAATGCAGGCTTAGACGACTGCGGTGGAGTTGCCCCAGGGAGTAAAATAGATGATGTAATCAGTGAGACACTGGGAGGGCGGCAGAGAGCAGGCGTAAGAAGGATAGATTCGGCACACACTCTTACTGAAAACGAAGCGTTAGAAGCAGGAATCAAATTCCTAGGTCCTGACTACCGGGAGATTGGCCAATCAGGTAGTGGTGTGTATAGAAGCGCAGATGGAACACGACAGTTCCGGATGGACAACAGCTCGCTTATGGGTGACCACGAGCCTTTTGCCCCACATGTTCACCTAGAGACATTCAGGGGTGGGCGTCAGCCATTTGTGAACAACCATATTCCGATCATTCAATAATGAGCAAAAGCAATATAAAAATTGGTGTCGTCGGGAAAGTCCTTGCGGGTGACGATATAGGAAGCTGGGTACGTATAGATGACGACTCCGAGAATACTGGAGGTTTCCTCATACATGTCAACCCAAACCCGGATTTTACCGGTGGTGGAGATGACTGGGTTGAAAGCTATGAAGATCTTGTTGGGTACTTTGACGAGAGCGGATGGGAGCTTGATTGGGGTATGAAATAAAATTTTGCTGACCCAAAGAGTACAGGCGGGCGGATTCTTGACGTCGATGATTTCCGATCCTGGGATGCTGCGGAGGAGATTTACCGTGGCCTTCGTGGTACCACTGATGACATTGACGATATCGTCAGGAACTCAGGTCTGATTCGTACAACGGTGACGAGAGGCAAGGATCACTTTTTAACCGTACTCACTTGCTCGATGATGGCATACGGCATTTCGACGCTGATCCTTCGATCGTGAATGCTTGGTAACGGTTATCGTGGCGGCGAGGTGGCCGCTTTGATGTACAGCCTGGTGTCATCGGCGGCCCGGCATCATCTGGACGTTTGGGCTTATGTGGATGACTGCCTCCGCCGACTTGCCGTTGGATCGACAGACTACGAAGCGTTGCTGCCAGATGCTTGGCGAACTTCGCATCCCGAGAGCATTCGTCAGTACCGCGACGCGGAACAGAAGGCGCGTCGGCTAGCGGTCATGTCATCAATCACGCAGCTAGCAACCGATCCAAGGCGAATTGTTCTGGGGGCTAAAAAATGAGTGGTCGCGGCAACTATACACCGCCACCACCAAAGCGCACCCCGCCGGAATGATCCGGCGGGGTGCTGGTTGGTTCTAGGACTTGCGATTAGACATCGGGTAGCTTGTGGCGTTCTCGATCCGAGGAATCGTCACGCAAGTGTTGGCAGTCGGGAGTCAACATCTCGACCAAGACTTCATTGGCCGCCTGCTCGCCGTCCTGCCGTGGCTGGGGCCACAGGAGAAGCGTGAGCATCGCCAGGGGCAGGCAACAAGCGATTAGAATCGCTGCCGACTGAATCGATTCGGCGATGATCGGATCTCGGCGGTCGCGCTGGGCCCATTGCCTGCGATCCGACTCCAAATCATCGCGACCTTGATTGAGTCCTGTCTGTTCGTCGACGATCGTTTGCTGGACGTCCAGAATTTGGTCCACTTGGGGACCGCTCAGGCCGGGAGCTTGTTTTTGGCATCCCGCCGTCACGAGCAAGGTCACGATCGTGACCAGCATCGCGCAGCGGCTGCCAGAGTTCTTTCTCATACACCTCCTCTTCATTGTTGGGGATTCTGTTGTTGAGCACATGAAGCAAGATGCTTCGCAGCCCACGGATTTGAGTTCTCGCCTGCAGGATCAAGGTCACGGCAATTGCAAGCGACAAGGCCAGAACCAAGATCACAGCAAACAGTGGATGCATCGGACTTTGTTTCTTCCTCCGTTCAATTGTTCGATCCAGTAAGGTGGTTTTGACAGTTCCAGATTCCTCCGATGCGAGACGGGGACGAAGTTGTCAGCGGCGCCGCTACATCGGGACCATTTCCGAAGCGAGCAGATTGACGCTTAAATCCCGTTCCACCGGGATCTGTCTCAGCCATCGCGTCAGCTGATGAACCATCAGACACGCGGTCAGGTTGGCGGCATAGACGGTACTGGCAGAAGTGCATTGACCGGTATGGGCATCCGACTGAGCGAACAGAGTGGA
>NZ_JAMYFE010000071.1 GCF_024129865.1 Stieleria tagensis
CGCAACTTCAAAACGCGTCAGCGAGGGATCCCGCTAACACCCTAAATCCCTCGCTGACGCGTCGGGTTACCGTAAAAGCGCAACTTCAAAACTCACGCTCACGCGTCGGGTTGTGATGAAAAACGCTGGCTTCAAAACTCGCGCGTCGGGTTATCGTAACAGCGCAACGTCAAAACGCGTGATCAAGTAACACCGTCGATCCACTTGCTTGTGTTTCGAGCTGGTGGGATTGGCATCTAATACGACGCGGCAACGTGCCCTCTAGGATTTGATCCAGTCGAAGAAACCAATTGACTTGAGTTCGGTTTGCAATGCTTTGGCGGCGGGGTCAGAGAGCGCGGCAATCGGCAGACGCGGCGGTCCGCATTGGAAGCCAACCATCGACATGATCGCTTTCTGTGCGGCTCGGGGACCGAACGGGACAAAGGTCCGAACTAACAGTTGTGCCCGATGCTGGTGAAGTCGGGTTTGCTCGGCATCGCCGGCGAGAAAGGCTTGCAGGAGTTGCTGATAAATCGGTGCGGCGAAATTGTAGGTGCTGCCGACGGCCGCTTTGGCTCCGGCGACCAGCCCGCTGTGAAGCATTTCATCGGTGCCCCACAGAATGTCGAATTGATTGTCGGCATAGTCCAAACAGGCTTGGAATTCATGCACCGCTGGCGACGTGAATTTGATTCCGCGCAAATTCGAAATTCGCTCACCGCCGACTCGCAAAAACTCGACCATGTCACAGGCCGCGCCGGTCGCAGCTGGAATGTGGTAGTAGTAGAACGGCAGCTCGGGCGCTCCCGAGGCGATTTCGGCCATCGAGCGAACCAGAGTTTCCATTGATGCCGGTTTAAAGTACACCGGGCAGACGGCGGAAATGGCATCCGCACCGATGGATTGGGCATGTGCGGCCAAACGGTTCGCGTCGACCAAACTTTCACAGCCGACTTGAACGATCACGGGAATCCGGCCGCCGGCAGCTTCGACAAACGCCGCGGCTGCCTGTTGGCGTTCATCAATGGCCAACGAGAGACCTTCGCCGGTGCTGCCCAGTACATACAGCCCAGCGATTCCTTGCTCGATCAAACGATCAACCATCGGGCCGACCCGTGCCGTCAACAAGTTTCCGTCAGAATCAAACGGAGTGAACGTTGCGGCCACCAAGCCTTCGATCGGGGGACTTATCGCCATCGTTGGACTTCTCATTGCTAAATTCGATTTTGTTGCTTCCAGATCCAAGGTTATACAACAACCAACCATCGTGGTATGCACGGAATCGTTCGTCGCAAACATCTGCTGCGACAGCGGGGCATGTCGGCAAGGCGGTGACTGTTGCGATCTGCCTTGGCAACGACGATAATGAGTCTTATCAGCCCACCTGCTTCTCCCCCTGATCACTCACCGGAAAAACCGCTATGGATCGACGTAAATTTATTGCCGGCAGCGTTCTGGCCACCGCTGCGGCGTCGACGGTCGCACACAATGCCTATGCTGCGGCCGGTGACAAAAAACGTCGAGTCGGTCTGATCGGATGCGGATGGTACGGCAAGTGTGATCTGTTGCAATTGATGAATATTGAACCGGTCGAAGTCGTTTCGTTGTGCGATGTCGATTCGGAAATGTTAAACGAATGCGCCGATCTGATCGCGTCGCGCCAGGAATCCAAACAACGTCCGCGGACGTATGCTTCGTACAAGGAAATGCTGGCGGAAAAGAATTTGGATATCGTCTTGGTCGACACGCCGGACCACTGGCATGCGTTGCCGATGATCGAGGCGGTTCAATCCGGGGCCGACGTCTGGGTGCAAAAGCCGACTGGATGTGATGTGCTAGAGAGCAAAGCGATGCTGGACGCAGCACGGGCCAGCGGACGCGTGGTGCAAGTCGGCACGCAGCGCCGCAGCACACCCCATTTGATCGAAGCCAAACAGCGGGTGGTTGATCAAGGATTGCTCGGTGATGTGGCAATGGCCGAGGTCTGTTGTTACTACCACATGCGATCCCGCCAGAATCCGCCAGACACCGCACCGCCGGCCAACCTGGACTATGAAATGTGGACGGGGCCCGCACCCATGCGACCCTATAACAAATTGGTGCACCCACGATCCTGGCGGGCGTTTATGGAGTATGGCAACGGCATCGTCGGCGACATGTGCGTGCACATGCTGGACATGGTGCGCTGGCAATTAGGATTGGGATGGCCCACTCGCATCAACAGTAGTGGAGGGATCTTTGTCGATCATGAATCCAAAGCCAATATCAGCGACACCCAGACCGCCGGCTTTGAATTTGATGAACTGACGGTCAATTGGACACATCGCAGCTGGGGTGCTGCGCCAGACCCCGAATGGCCGTGGGCTGGAATCATCTATGGCGACAAAGGAACTTTGAAACTGGATGTCAACAAGTACGAATTCACGCCCCGTGGCGGCGGTGAAAAACTAACCGGGCAAGCGGTCATTGAAACGGACAAGTATCCCAGTGACGAAACCGATCAGCGGGACTGGAAGCTCGAATTGCATGTCGCGTCGGCCATTCGCGGCCACATGCGAGACTTCTTATACGCCATCGACAACCGATCCAAGCCAGTTGCTGATATCGAACAGGGGCACATCTCCAGCGCGTCATGCATTATGGCGAATCTGGCCATGGATTTGGGGCGAACACTGGAATTTGATCCGCAAACCCACACCATCATCGGTGACAGCGAAGCGACCGAGCGTTTAAAACGCCCCTACCGCAAACCCTACGTGCACCCGTCGCAAGTGAAATAGGTGATGCGCGTTGGAAGCTGATGCTGAACCAACCTAGATGCCGAACAACCTAGATGCCGAACAACCTAAAGGTTGAACTCCAACGGTGCGCAGATCAGTGCTGAATCGCTGTCGCTTTGCTTAGATGCTGCGGTCGTAGCGTGGATTCCACTTGATCTTCCAACCCGCGTCCAAGATCGACGCTCCGGATGGTTCGGGCAACTCTTGATCGTCTTCTGATTCGGGCGTTGGCTGGGGAGCGTTAAATTCCACGGGGCCTTCGTTCGACGGCGATGCCGGTTCGGTGTTGGATTCAAAACTTTTGAGTTTCGATTTTGGCATGTCATCAAAGTCCGTTGCCGGCTTCATGCTGGTTTGCGAATCGCTGTCGCTGGGCTGGGTCACAACCGGATCGGCGAACGACGAATAACCGTTGACAATCGCTGGGCTAAACGCGTCATAGTACGACATCGGCACGCGCTGAACGACTTGTCTCGCCACGACGACAGTGTCGTTGTAGGACTCGTAGACTTGACGTGTGACTGGACGGCGGACCATCTGTGTGACCGGTTCGTATTCGGTGTACTGAATGGTTTGCGGAACCTTTCGTGTCTCGTATCGGACACGACTGGTTTGGACCGGAACCTTACGAACCTGTTCCTCTGTGACCCAGCGTTGCTGTGTCACAGGGATCTTACGAGTTTTGGTTTGCGTCACGGGGCGTTGAACCACGAAGGGAACTTTGCGAACCATCGTGGTCGGAACCATTCGCGTCGATTGCACGGGAATGTTCTGAGTCAAATACTCGGTTTGCATCCGCGTTGATTGCACCGGCACGTTCTGAGTCACCGTTTCGGTCTGCATTCGTTGGACCTGAACGGGCACCTGAACCTGCTCTGTGACAGGTTGGTAGGACGTTTGAGCAACTTGCTGTTGCACATAGTTCGGGCGGTACTGGTACTGGGTTTGAGCGGTCGGCGGCGTGTAATACGGTGCGACCACGTTGCCACCATGAACACGAGCAAAAATCCCAAACGGTCCCGGCGTCGCGTACAAATCACGTTTGTAGGTCGTTGCATATCCGACCGAACCAGGGGTGATCGTCGTCGTCGGCACATAGCCGCCGGCGTCCACGGTTTGGTTGTAAATGTTTGTCTGGGGGCGCAGTGTCGTGTACTGCTGCGTTTGCATTTGAGTCTCGACGACGGGACGCTGAACCGTGTACTGCTGTTGGTACATCTTGGTTTCGGTCACCGGTCGTTGCACCGCGTACTGCTGTTGGTAGTACTTTGTTTCCGTCACGGGCCGGTAGGTCGTGTATTGTTCCTCGCGCTCGGACGTTTCTGTCACGTATTCGGTTTCGGTATAAGTCTCGTCACGGTAACTGGTTTCGGTGACGGGTTTCCAAACCGTAAAACGTTCTTCGCGATAGCTGGTTTCGGTGAACGGGACGGGGACGGTGATCTCCCGCATTTCAGTCTTGGTGCGGACCACAGGCCGATACGACGTCACCGGAGTTTCGACCATTTCCGTCTTATACACCGGGCGCATGCGTTGCACCGTTTGCCGTTCGAGAACGGTTTGTGGCTCACATCGATACGTCTGTGGGAAACAGCATTCTTGGGCAGAACCGACACCACCCAACAGGCAGGTTGCTGAACCAAGCAAGACAAATGATCGAGAGAGCTGGCGAATCATCGCGGAAAAACCTTGGGAGACACTACGTTTGTTTCGAAAGGGCAGCGGCGATCATTTTAGAACGCGCGCTCCTTACGTTAAAAGATTACGCAGTTCATTAGCGAATTGCCAAAGAAAGACGCAAAAAACTTGTGTTTTGACTCAAGTTTGCCCCGCTAATTTCACCAATTTGCCTGACTGGTTACCCACATCGCCGTTGCCCCCAACTTGAGCCAGTGGGACAGTTTGACGGTTGTAGCGGTTATTGGGATTGTAGCGGCTTAGGACGGGCGGTCTTCGCCGGTTGCGGCATCGAAGGTGTCTTCGATTTCGCGGTAGTTCTGAGCCATTTGATCCAGCTGTTCCTTCAACTTTGACAAATCGCGACCATTGCCGATCGATTCAGTCAGAATCGGCCGCAACCATTCTTGCATCAAATGGAACTGGCCTTTGATTAAATCCGCCAATACCCGCGGGACTTTGTGCTGCACAAACACTTTCTGATCCGGCGGCGCGGCGTTGGCCTGGAGGTCGCTGATCCGCTGCAGTTGTTCGCCAGTGGTTTTCAGGGTTCCCGAAAGTTGCTCGGCCGAAGCGGTCAGGCTGTGGCGAATCAGGTCGATCCGCGCGTCCATCCGCTCCTCGGTCCCGTCATTGCCCACCGCAATTGCTTTGGAGATCACCTGGCGGATCGATTCCAAACCGTCACGCATCGAAGCGAGTTGCCGCATCAACTGTCCGGCTTGATCCTCGCTGTCCATCCCCTGCATGCGAGTGCTTTCGACGTACGAATATTTGATGCTATCCCAGCGTTCCTTTTCTTCCGCAGTCAGGATCCCCATCAATTCCTTGAATTTCAACACATTGGCTTCGTTGTCGGTTGTCAGCGTTTGGGCGTCTTGTTGGTAGCTGCCAACGATCAACGATTGCAATTCATCTGCGTTCATCACGCCGGCGACTTTTTCCGCCATGCGATTCATATTGCGATAACTGCCTTGCAATTTGAACGGCGGTTCGGTGCGGTAGGCGTCGGCTTGGGCCGCACTGCGGATGTACGCTCGGTTGACTCGCAACACGATGTCACGCACACGCAACAATTTGCGCATCACTTCGAACATCTCGCGGACTTGGTCCGACGACAGGTTGCTCTGCAGTTCCATGCCCTCGAGCGTGTCACGCTGTGCGGCCGTGATGATAGCGCGAGCATCGTCGGAGCCGGCCGTAGAGAGCGGTGCCAACGCAGCATTGCTGGTCAGACAATTCTCTAAATAGCTCATCTCGAACGCGTCTGCCGATTCGCCAATGATTTCACCCAAGTTATACACGTCGGCCCGGTTGGACAGCATATCTGGGATTTGGAACCGCTCTCCACTTTCGGTATAAGGGTTTCCGGCCATCACCACTGCCACGCGTCGACCACGCAAATCGTAGGTCCGTGTACGACCGTGACTGACTCCCTCGATCTTTCGAGTGGCATCACACAGCGAGATGAATTTTTGCAGAAACTCGGGATGGGTGTGCTGGATGTCGTCCAGATACAGCATCACGTTGTCACCCATCTCCAACGCCAGGTTCAATCGTTCGACTTCTTCCTTGGCCGCTGCATTGGGTGCTTCGGCGGGATCAAGTGATGTGACCTGGTGGCCGATTGCGGGACCATTGATTTTCATGAACACCAACCCCAAGCGGTTGGCGATGTATTCCATCAACGTCGTCTTGCCGTATCCTGGCGGCGAAATCAACAACAGCAATCCCATTCGGTCGGTGCGTTTGTTCTCACCAGCCGCCCCCATCTGTTTGGCCAGGTTGTCTCCGATCAACGGCAGATAGACCTCGTCGATCAAGCGGTTGCGAACGAAACTGGTCAACACGCGAGGTTTGAATTCATCCAATCGCATGTCTGCCCGCGCATCGGCGATTAGTCTTGCTTTGGTTTGGTTCAGTGCTTGATAGCGGGGAACCACGTCGATCATGTAGCGTCCCACCCGGCGCAGCAATTCGTGGTAGTGCAGCACCATCTGTCCACTCTGTATCCGCGAATGGCTGCCGGCCATTCCTTCGAGCATCGTCGAAATCGACACCTCGGTGACTCGCGATTGCCCCAGGTCACCGCACAGAATCAACCAAGCCAATTCATCGACGTAGTCGGTTGCGGGATCGGTCTCGTTTTTGTTGGGATGGTTCTTCAGATAGGCCTCCGCCCAGTTGCGAGCCAACACAAAGGAACAAACCGGATCCGCTTCGTTACTTTTGAGCGCCGTTGCCAACCATTTCTGGCGATCGACTTCAGGAATCGATTCGGTAAAGGACTGAAACAATCCCGCAGCGCGTGAACTGGCGACGTTCTTGCGCGAGACATGCACCAATTGGTCGAACAGATAGTCTGCGATGGCCGTTGCCGTGACATCGCGGCCGAACAACGGACTCCAGAGAGCTTCGTCGACAGTCGCGAGTTCTGTCAGTTTCTGACGGAACTCGACGGCCGGATCGGCATTGGGAAAGGCTTTGGCAAGCTTCGCAAAGCCCCCGATCCAATCGGTCATCGCCTTTCGGGTCTTGCCGTCCAGCAACTTGGAAAACCACAATAAACTCGCCGCACGAACGCTTGGCGGATGCGACAGTAAATCAATCTTGGAATCCATTTCCACCAGTGTGCGCAAGATCAACGAGGCATCGTGGTCGTGAACGCCTTTGGCATAGCCCTCGCCGAATCGTCCCGCAATTTTTGCTTGAACCCAGCTGGCATCTAGCTCTTCACTGTCGATCGGTTGACGCGATTGTTTGAGTGCATGAAACAGTTCCACGGCCAAGAACTCCGCCCGGTAGACGTCTCGGTTCTCGCTGATCAGTTCCTGGTTCCATAGATCCTTGGAATCGGTCAGTGCAGGATCATCGAGTGGGTGAAAGAACTGAGTGCCGGTTAAGTGCAAACACATCGCGTCGTTGCGCATCACCGTGGTCAAATCCAGCGGCTGGGTGTTGACTGCGAATCGGTGTTCACCCATCCGGATCACGTCGCCGCCGTCTTCGTAGAGATCATGTCGATCTTTGAGTTGGCGGACGGCATCTTCACGAATCGTCTTCATCCGGCTTTGCAAATCACCGACACGCACCGCATCGTCTAAATCTTGCAAATTTTGGATGATGTCGCGAACTTTTTCGACCATCAAATCGCCAGCAAAATAGGCGGCGACGTCGTCGGCCGAATCCATCGACCGAACCCGATTGTCGATGCCTTTCAAAATCCGCTCGGCTGCCGACGCCAGTGATTCGGCGCGTCGATTGCGTTTCTCGACCAGTTGTACTTTGCGGGACTCAAATGCCGCATAAACCTCTTCGCGGCGAGCGGCTAGCTGCTCAATGAATTCATCGAACTCGGCGAACTTGCCTTCGAGTTCCTCCAATTGCACCATCACTTTCGTCAGATACTCGTCACATCGCTCGGGGCTGTCACAGACATCCAAATAGCCCGAGGTGGTCTGTTCTAACAATTTCAATTGCGAGGCGAATTCAGCCCGGCCTTCGACGCCTACTAATTCAGTCGTCCGAGCCTTCAGTGCGCTGCGAACTCGGTTGACCGCTGCGAACACGTCGCCGATCGAATCGATGATCTCCGTTCGCTTGGTGGAATCGTCGATTCGCAAATTGCTAACGGTTTCGGTCAACAGTTCCAGTTGTCCCGCAGCGGCATCAATTTCTTCGCCCAACGTTTTGGACTGGGCCACCGTTTCTACCGTGGCAACGCGTTCTTTGGCAGCGGCAATTCGTTCGACGTAGGGGTCCAATGATCCGGGGGTCAACAAAAAATCGACGCATCGTCGACTCAACCGCTCACTGCGTTCTGCCGTGTCCGCCTCCAGCTGCTCGACGACAGCTTCGTCGACATACCGCAGATCCTTCAGTCCCAACGCATGCCCACGTTGCTGGCGCAACTGTGCCAACGAATCGACAAAATCATCGATGGATTCAAACCGACTTCGCTCGATCTGTTTGATCAGACTTTCGATGTCCGATCGCACCTGACGGGTACGAGACTCAGTCTCCTTGCGTACCCGGACAACTTTGTCAAATTCTTCGACCGCAGCACCGGCGGCTTGTCGGATCTTTTGCAGTGGTTCGCCGAGTGACTCCGTCTCGGCTTTTTCGATCCAGAAATAGCTGTCCAGGATGTCTGACGCCTTTTTGCCCAGGTCGACATACAAGCCTTCATAGCTGTCATCCTTGTCAATCAGTTGCAACAGTTCGCTGCATTCGGCCATACCGCGAACGATTTCTTTGTTGCCGATTTTAAACAGGTAGGAATCGGTCTGGTTTTCGGCGACGTAATCGGGACCGGTGAACGGTGTTTGCCAGATCTGAACCGCGTGGTGTTTTTGGGGCTGTTCCTGGGACCGGAAACAAACCATTTCGCCCTCTTCGAAAAACGTTTGCCCGTGACAGACCAACGGTGTTTCGACGGATTGTTGAATCAGGTTGTAGCGAAGCTGGACGTAGGTTCCGGTGTGTGGAGCATAGAACAGGTACAAAAAATCTTCACCATTGCTGGCCGCGATCGTGCGTTGATAACGCATGTCGCTCAGCCCGGTGTCGAAGCGTTTGAATTCACCGGTTTGCAGGTAATAGCCGCCGGGGAAAATCAAGCCTTGGTCGCCGGGCAACATCACGCAAGCGTCCGCGATCTCGTCTAGCCGCATCACCTTTTGAATCTTGCTGTTGAAAACCAGGTAACGCGTTTTTTCCTCCTGGTACGGCTTCATTTTTAGCAGCACCAGATTGCCTAGTACGGCGTAGTGAATTTCCGCGTCATCGAGTTTCTGGTCGGGGTTGTCGACCGGTTCGGCATAGATCCCTTCGCCGCTGCCGGTATTGTTTTCGACTTTGATGGTCAAATCACCGCCGACGGTTTCGACGTATACCAAGTCTTCGATCGAAACGTGTGGGTGATCGCCGTAGCGATGTTGGTCACGGGTGGTGCGTGTCCAGCGAAATTCGTGTTGGGCCGGTTGACGGACTTCGTGTTCACTGCGGTTGTCGATGTACTGCAATGAGTCCGAAGCCATCCGCCATTTGAAAGACTTGATGTCACGTTCGGTCTTGCCGACTTGAAACACCATGTGCAACATCGGCCCGGCACAGAAGAAGCGCAAAAATCGCGTGTCTTTGTAGAACCGATAGAGTTCGCTGAAATCGGTGTGGAATCGATCGTCACCGATCACATCCAGATTAGATTCATGGAACTGGTTGTCGGCGAGCCGATACGCAGAAAAGACGTCGGCGAGTTCGATTTCGGTTTTCAGCCCGAATTGAACGTTGTATCCGAACAAAAACTGGTCGCCGACCGAGACCAGATCGCGTGGCACACAGTTGTGTTCCGTGGTCACGCGTTCGGTGGCGATCAATTTTGTCTCGATACTCCCAAACACCTCGGCGCGCGACTCATTCAATTTGCCTAGCCGCGTCCGCAGATCGGACGCTGCGTCACGCAGCCGATTGCGTAGGACTTCGTAGGTCCCTGCGGCGAGTTGAGAATCAGTCATGGTGCTGGCGGTGTTCAGTCGGAGACGGGTTGAGAAGGCTCAGGGGTTACGCCGACTTGCCATTATTAGCCGACTTGGAATCGAGCAATCGCCCCGCTTTTTGGTCGGCGATGTTGGCTGTTCCCGCCATACCCAACAGGCTGGTCAATTGTGAACGCACATCTTCGGTGTCGGCCATCCCCATCATTTTGGCGATCAACGCTGCGATGGACAGGTCTTTGACGCCGTCGGTATCAAGATGAAACTGACCGATCATCTTGCTCAGTTGGTCGCGAAAGTACTCCGCATTGCCGTCAAAGAACGTGTCTTTGATATCGGTCGCCACGCGGCTGTTGTAGACAAAGCGATCGATCGCTTTACCGCCCTTGACCGCCGACGTGATCTGGTCAAAGAACTCGCCGTCGCCGCCGACGATGTCGATGCGAGCTGCTTTCAGTGCCTCGCCGACAACTCCGGCTTGGCTTTCGGCAATCCCGCGTTGTGCATCGATGGCTGCGATTTCGACATCCTTTTCCTTGTTCAGACGCAGCTTGAATTCTTCGTGATCCTTGCCAACGCTGTCCAACAATTTCATCGCCTCGGCTTTCTCGGTGATACCGGTCGCTTCGCTGCGATATTTTTCCAGATCCACATTGGCTTCGGCCAGTCCTTGTTTTTCAGTCGCAGCCGCTCGAGCTTCGATGCCCTTGGCTTCGGCGACGGCTTTTCTTTCTAGCACGGTGGCTTCTGCCAGTCCTTCTTTTTCCAAGCTGCCGGCTTTGGCTTCTTGGACACGAGCTTCTGCCAATCCGCTGGCAGCCGCTTGAGCCGCTTCGGCCTCAGCCAGCATCTTGGTGGCCGCGGTTTCTTTTTCCGCAGCGTCGCGTTTGGCTTCGGCTTCGATGCGAATCTTTTCGGCAAACAATTCGCTGGATTCTTTTTCTGCTTGCGCCAGTTTGGTTTGCCGGATCAATTCTTCTTCGGCCCGCATTTCGGCGCCGGTGATCTGGACTTTCTTCGTTCGCTCGGCCTTGGCGTGTTCCTCGGTATCCTTGATGCGTTCCTTTTCTTCGACCACGGCGCGTTCAACAGCGACTCGTTCGCGAATCACCTCTTGGATGTTGCGTTTTTCGGTTTCGATGGCTTTTTCTTTTTCGACCTCGGCAACGCCAACGACACGCAGTCGTTCGGTTGCTTCCAAGTCTCGATCACGATTGACACGTTCCAATTCGACCGCATCGGTTTTCTCTTTGTTGCGTTGGGCAACCAAGATTTGGCGATCTTTGTTTTCGGTCGCGATCCCCAGTTCCTCTTCGGTTGTGATCCGTGCGCGTTCGGATTCCAATCGTTGTTCCTGTTGGACTTTGGCAGCCGACGCCTGTTCGCGGGCGGAAATTTCCGCGATCTCACGCCGCTGTTTTTCGACGGCTTCGACGCGTTGCCGTTCCAAGGCCAGGATCGTTTCCTCGGCTTCGACGTCCTGCTTTTTCAGCGTTTTTTCTTTGTCACGGGTGAACTGATTCTCTTTGACCTTTTCGGCTGAAGTCAGTTCGGTGATTTTCTTGATCCCCTCGGCGTCCAGGATGTTGTTCGGTGACAACATTTCCAGAGGGGTCTGTTCCAGATAATCGATCGCCGCGTCGTCCAGTCGGTAGCCGTTCAAATCGGTGCCGATGACCTTCAAAATTTCGTTCTTGAATTTGTCACGTTCTTCGTACAGTTCGACAAAATCGAATTGTTTCCCAACGGTCTTCAATGCCTCGGAAAATTTTGCGTCGAACAGCTCACGCAGTGTTTCAATTTCAGAACAGCGTTTTGCGCCGATCGCACCGGCGACTTCTTTCATCTCTTCTTCGCTACTATCGACGCGAATGAAGAAGGCGACTTTGATGTCCGCGCGGATGTTGTCGCGACAGATCAATCCCTCGCTGCCTTGCCGGCTGATTTCGAAACTTTTTAGCGACAGGTCCATCAGTTCGTAGCGCTGGACCACCGGATAGATCAACATGCCGCCACCGGTGGTGACTTTCATGTCGCCCAAGCCGGTCTTGACGATCGCCTTGTCCGGTCCCACGACCATGTAGCACTTTTTGAAAGTCGCGATCGCCGCGAACAACAGAAACAGCAGGATGCCGAATCCGATCAGCAGAAACCCTCCGACTCCGTCGAAGATCTCGGCGATCAGCGCCGGTTGCATTAGGAACGTATTAATGGTCACGAGTCGTTCTCCGGTAGGATTTCAGTTACGGTGTAAATCCGTTTGATCGGATCAAAATCAACAATCCGCACTTCCGTCCCTTTCGGAATCTCTGTTCCGTTGGTGCGGACGTTCAGCAATAGCGGAGCGGCGTTCGTCCGAAACTTAGCTTGCCCGAACGTGGGGGTTGCTGAGATCGACGAAATTTCACAGGTTGCTCCCATCAGTCTGTGTTTGTCGTAGCCGGCCGGAGGAGAAAATTTCCCAACGGCCGGTTGAGTCGCATATTTGGTTGCGATAATCGAGATGACGCCATTGCGGACAATCAGCAACAGCGATGGAATCCAGGTCGGGGCATAGTGCTTGGAATCAAATCCATGCCACAGCCCGTATGAAATCATCCAGAACAGAAACGTAAAGACGCCCATCCAGACCACCACCGGCACGCGGCCGAAATTAGTCCAGCGGACGGTCGTTGCCGCCAGTCCGTTGATGAAATCCAACCCGCTGTGATGGCTGACATTCACGTCAGCACCGCCCAGATCGACATCAATGCCATCCAGTTCCGGAGCATCCAGACCGCCGGAGACGTCAGCGTCCAGGTCTAAATCCGGAGCATCGAAATCCAATTCGATCAGCCCGATCAGTGCGATCAGGGTGTACACAACCAACAGGCAGACCAGAATCGATGCCGGCCATACGGGGCCGACAAACATTCGCTGGGCGAGATCTGTGAATGTTGCTTGCACTGCTATGTTGCCTACGCAGAAAGTCAGATGAGTCGTGAAGTGACTCGTTAGCGTAGGGCATTTTCACTGGACCGATGGGGCGCTTCATGCCTGCAAAACTATGAAATTTCCCCAATTCGTTGTTCAACGGGGCGCCGCCGTTAGCTGAGCAACCCGACCCGGGTGCGTAGCGTGTCCAAATCCAGCATGCCGACCAGCTGGCCGAATTCGCCGGCGACCGCGAATTGTCGGCACCCTTCCAGTGGTCGCGTGACGACCGATTCCAAGGATTGCTCGGGTGTCAGCACCGGGGCATCATGTCGAGCGATCTGGCCGACAGTGGTTCTGGCGTCGGCGCCGCGTCGAACCGCCACCGCGACATCTTCCAGCAATAGAATTCCGGCGACCATGTTTTCGGGCCCCACGACCGGCAGCGCCGAAGTCGGACAGGACCGCAATCGTTCCACCAATTCATCCAGCGGTGTGTCGATCGACAGCCGCGGGGGATCAAGCAGCATCGCGTCTTTGACCGACAGATGGCGCAGCGGTTCGATCACATCGACCTGGCGGGCCTCGGACAGTCCGGCGTAACAGATAAACACGGCAATCAATCCCGGCATCGGTCTGCCGTAATAGATCGCCAGTCCCCCCATGCACATCGCACAGGCCACGCCCACCAACGATGCAATCCGAGTGGCTCGGCGGTATTCCAATGCCATTGCCAACAGACTGCGCAGCACCCGCCCGCCGTCCATCGGAAACGCCGGAATCATGTTGAACAGGATCAGCGCCGTGTTGACCATCATCAAGAACAGCAGGTAGCCCAGAACCGACGGCACATCGAGCGCATCAAAAACGCGGTCTCGTGCCTCGGCTTGCGTCAACAAGTCTCCGACCGACGGGAATCCGATCCCCGGGACGATTAATAAAACCAGTCCTAAGATCAACAAGATGGCCACATTGACCGCCGGACCGGCCACCGCAACCAAAAGTTCTTGCCAAGGAATCCGTGGGATCTTCAGTAATCGGGCGACGCCGCCGATGGGAAACAAAGTGATGTCCAAGGTCTCGATCCCGAACCGCCGCGCCGTCAGCGCGTGACCATATTCATGCAGTGTCACGCACAGGAACATGCCCAGCAGCAGCGAGACGCCAAACGCCATTCCCTGGACTCCGTCCTGGTATCCTGAATAGGCGACGTAGGCGATCAGCAGGGCGAATGACCAATGGACATACACACCAATTCGAAAGTAAGTTCCGAGCTTCAGTCGTCGCTGCCACACGTTGGGTCGACCTGTTAGAGAGACCGTCGTTTTCTGTTTTCCCGCACTTCACACAGCTACTATGTTACGCCACAAACTGATTCACCCCCAGATCTCATCCATCCTAGCCGCTTCAGGGCACCATAGTTCGATCTTGATCGCCGACGGAAATTACCCTGCGGCCAGTAAACGTGGCCCTCGCGCGGAACTGGTCAGTTTGAATCTGATGCCCGGCGTACCGACCTGCAACCAAGTGCTGGAAGCAGTGCTGTCGGCGATCCCGGTCGAAGCCATTGAGACAATGCAGACCGAAACCGAGGGACCCTACGCACTCGATGGCGACCCACCGGTCTGGGAGGACTATCGAGCCACCATCAAAGCGGAAGGACTCGATCTGGAATTGAAACCGATCGACAAGTGGGATTTTTACAAAGCGGTTAGCACCGATGATCATGTACTGACCATCCAAACCGCCGATCAACAACGTTATGCAAACATTTTGCTGACCGTTGGCGTGCGAATGTAACCGTCTGGGATGACGGGCGCTACCGCCACAGCCAGTCGCGGAACCCCTCGACCACCTGTTGGCGCTCGGCCAACGCGTGCCACAGGGCAAACGCAGCCAACAGAGTCGCGACCGCCACCATCGTGCCGCCGCGACGCTGCGCCGGGGCCGAACTGGATTGGGATTTGTCGCGCAAATGCCCCAGCAACTGGTCCCAAAACTCGCTGGTCGCAATCGGCTCGAACGATTCGATCGACGCCGAATCCAGGCCTGGCTGTCCGGCCGCCCGTAAATGAATCCGCAGCTTCGGCAATTCGACCTGCAGTGAATCTGCGTCGCTGGTTGCTCCAGGATCCAGCTCTTTGGCCGCCTGCAACAACGGATCCAACATCTGTTTCGGTGTCCGCCCGTAAACAACCAAGCGCGGCCGCGAGGTCAGGGCGATTAGCGAGACGATCAATCCGTAGAACGTTGCCAAGGCAAACCAAACCCAGGGGCCAAACACACCGGCGGCTTTGGTTGGAAAAAACAATTCACCGGGGCCGATCGCAACCAATCCGGCCACGGCGAACCCCAGTGCGGCAATGTCACGTCCGCCCGTCGTGATCAAAACGCGTCCCAGCAAGCGGATCACGCCTAATAACAGCAGATAGGCGATCAGCGGCAGCAGGGCGATCAGCAGATAGATCGGTTCAATGGACATTGGGACCCGGGTAGAGACAAACGGACGCGACGTATGCGGCGGGTGGGCGAGTGAATCACCATACAGACGCTTCAGCCTACCAACCGAAACGCCCGACGAGTAGCCACCTGCTGGTGAGTCCCGTTCGTCCTGTGGCACAGCGACAATCCGGTCAATCGGGAAAATCGTCAATCTCTGAGTGATTAGTCTGGCCCGATTTGCAGTTCGCAGGAGTCGCCGCCATTGTTCGCGCGTCAAGCTTGGTGGTCTGCTCACTTTTCGGTCCAGCGACTTTGTTCGGAATCACGGTTTCATTGATGTCTGCCCATTCACAACCGTCAATCGATCCCCCATCGCACCGCAATGATTTGCTGGAAACGTCGGATGCAGTGGTCGCACGCGCCCATCAGTCGCTGCGCGGAATCGAACTGGTATTGGCACAATTGCAAGGTCAGCCGATGGACCAATACGAATTGACGGTGATCGTTCCCGTGCTGAACGAACGCACGACCCTGCCCAAAATTCTGGATCGGATCGACCAGGTGATGCCGCCGCACACCGAAACCATTGTGGTCGATGATGCCAGCACCGATGGCACCGCAGAGTGGTTGGCATCGCTTCCACCGCGTCTCAATCGTCGAATCATTCGGCGTGGTCGCAACCATGGCAAAGGATCGGCGGTGCGGTTGGGAATTCGGCACAGCCACGGCGCGATCGTTGCCATCCAAGACGCGGATTTAGAATACGATCCGATCGACTTGCTGCAGGTGATCGCGCCGATCCAGACCGGTCAGGCCGAAGTGGTTTACGGATCACGTTATTTGCAAGACCAGGCCGATCCGTCGGCATTTCATCGATTGGGCAACTGGGCGCTGACTGCAATCAGCAATTGCATGACCGGCCAACATCTGACCGACATGGAAACCTGTCACAAAGCGTTTCGTGGCGATCTGGTCCGCTCGATCAAAATTCGAGAATGTCGATTCGGATTCGAACCGGAAATCACAGGCAAAGTCGCAGCCCGCGGGGTCGCAATCGTCGAGGTGCCAACCGGGTATGACTATCGAAGCTACGACGAAGGCAAAAAAATCACCTGGAAAGACGGTGTCGCCGCACTGGGATGCATGTGGCGTTACCGCACGCGACATTGGTCCAGACGGATGATCACGGGGATCACGTCGACGATGTTGCGGTTGCCGATGATGGGCATCCGGCGAGTCACATCCCGCTGAAAAATGCCGCGACCCTAGTTTCCCGGCAATTGCCGTTGAAATTTGGGCGTCTCAGCCGGCGGCATTTCAACGTCATATTCTTCTTGGTGGCGGCGTCGCTCGACGGCACTGGCGTAGTAGCGGAGCCAGGTTTCGGTGTCGTCGACACACATCCACTCCAGCGCTTTGCCGGGGACTTCGACCATCTTTTCACAGCACGGCAAAATGTCGCGATAGATGGTCGTGTACAGTTCGCGATCGGACAGGTGGTCGGTGCATCGCAAGACGATGTTCTTGCTGTACAGTTGGTCGACGATTTGTTTCAACCGGTGTGACAGTTGCGAATCACCCAATGCGTCGGGAGGCAGCAAGTGCATCGGCGGGGAAAACCAATCGGCGATGGGCAACGCGGGGGCTCGCTCCCATGCGAGCATGGACGCCAAGTATTCATTCTCGGCCTGCAACGTCATCCGTTTGGTCGATGACTCAATGGACTCGTCACGATAGGGCTCCAACTCGTCCCGGAGCCGGGCGTTGACCAACATCATTTCGACTTCGTCGATCGCGTGTCGGTGAGTTTCTCGCATATCCATCTGGACTGGTGGGCAGGAAGGGAATGTGCGTCGGTAACACCGACACATCTGGTTGTTATGAGAGGTCCACGGTGAACCACTCTCGGCACCCGAAAATCGGGCGAGCCACTCAACAACATCCTGATGGTATCTGTCGAAAGCTGTCGCTCAACTTGGAACTTAAGCAAATCGGCGGTTTCAATTCATTTTCGTTTCACCGGGCTTGGCGTGATCGTTACGAACGGAATGGCTTATCAGCTTTTGCCTGCAACAGACCGAATCTGATATCAATCCGATTCAACCACGCCCCCGGTAAAGTCGATTTAACCGGACAAATCGCGATACAGTTGGGCATGCCGATCGACCATGTCAGCCACCGAAAACTGCTCGGCAATCCGCCGCTGCGCTCGCTCAGCCAACTCGGCGGCCAACGGTGGATTGGCCAACAAGTCGATTGATTCACGGGCAAACGCCGCGCGATCTCCCAGTGGCACCAAACGCCCGGTTTGATCAGGAATAACCAGGTCGCGATTGCCCGGAATGTCGGTCGCGATCACTGGGACGGCGGCCTGCATGGCTTCGATCATCGCATTGCTTTGGCCTTCGTATTCGCTGCCCACCCAAAACAAGTCGGCGTGCGGCAACAACTGCGCGACGTCATCGCGATTGCCAACGAACCCCGCGTGTTTGGGAATCGTGACCGCATCGCGGAACCGCAACAGTTCGCTTTTCTGAGGACCGTCACCGATCACCACCAACGTGGTGTCGTCGCGTGTGCCAGCCAACAGTTCGGCGGCCCAAATCAGATCACGGTATCGCTTTTGTGGCCACAGTCGACCGACCGCCAACACCAGTTTGCGATCCGGGTTCACGCCCAATCGGGCAAACGCTTCCTCGCGCTCAATCGAGTCCACGGTTCGTGGTGGGATGCCATTGGCGATCACTCGGAACAAGTCGTCATCCACACCATGGCTGACGTAAAACTCTCGAACGCCGTCGCTGTTTGTGGTGATCGCCGCACTTCGTCGCGCCAGGAATCGATCAATGGAAAAGTGGTACCATCGCTTCCACGGATCCACACAACGTTCGCTACCGATGACGATCGGGACCTTAGCCATCAAGGCGGCGGCGCGGCCAAAACTGTTGGCCGCGAACAGCCACGTGTGAACAATGTCGGGCTGGAACTGCTGCAACGCCTGTTTCATGCGCAAGAGTGCTGTCGGATCGGCTTTGAATGGTTTGCCGATCACTGTGACGGGGATTCCGGATCGGCGCAACGATTCGCTGCGCGGCCCATCGCGCGTCAGCAAATAGACGTGAACGTCAAATTCTTCACGCGGTAGATTCTCGGCCAACAACGCCAACTGTTTTTCAGCGCCGCCTTGATCCATCGTCGGAATGATCAACGCCAATCGGATTTTCATAAAGTATTCTCCGGCGCGTCATGCCCGGTTGCGGTGGAAGGATACCGATCAATCAGTGCCTGAAAAAGATTGACATAGTGAGCAATCGATTCTGAGCGTGGCGTTTCGCGTTGCAAAAGTCGCCGCAATCGGTCGGCACGGTTGCGCGCCGCTGCTGCGTGACGGACAATTTGGTGAATTGCAAAGCGTAGCGTTTTCGGTCGGGCTGGATCAAACCACCACAGTAAACTGGCCGCCGTGTCGCCACTGTCGGCGGGCGGTTGGTCTGCGTCGCGCAGGCTTTCGATGATCCCGCGATCCGCGTCGACGGCTGATGTGGAAAAGAATTCCCGAGCGGTCGGTGAATCCGCAATGACCAACGGCAACGATGCCGCGATCGCGCTGGGGATCTGATGATCAAACCCTTCGTCGCCCACATGCACCATCAAATCGGCTGCTGCAAACACGTCGTCGGTTTGGCCAAAGGAACCTGGCATGGAAGTGATCTGACGCAAACCGTCGCCTCGAATCCGCGTGTAGATCGAATCACGTGAGGGACCGTCACCGATCAACCAGAACTGGAGGTGATTGATTTTCTCGGCCAACGAGTACGCCGACTCGACCAATGTGCCAAGCCCCGATTCGGCACGCATCGGTTCGACCGACAACACCACCGTCGATGCATCCGGCACAAACAGGTCTCCGTTGATTTTGGCCAGCGAGTGTCGCAACTGTTGGCGGATGGTCACGCTACTTTCGATTGTTGGCCCGATCCCGACGGCGATACGGTGTGATGTTTCGGCAGTGCCACCGCGTGCCAACCATTGTCGATGCGCGGTGGCATTGTTTAGCACGACGGCGCTGGCATCGATCGCGGCAGATCGACAGCGTTTTCCCATCCGGTTTTCATCAATGAAATTCAAATCGCTGCATCGCCCATTTCCCGACATTCGAACCACCGCCGGAATCTGTTTGGCGCTGGCCGCTTCGACCACCCCGATCGCTTCCTCGCGGCCGCTGTCGCAAAACACCAGATCGCAGCTGCATTGATCCGACGCGATCCAATCTCGCAGGTAGCGGACGTAGCGTGAAACCGAACGATCACCACGCGCGGTCCAGCCGGTACGAAACACCCGGATCGGCCGATGCACTTCCAGTTCGCGAAATGTAAATCGATCCGGCCAAACAATCGAATGCTTGGGCGTCAACACGGACACCTGCATCCCAGCCCGATTCAGACCACTGGCCAGGTCCATCAGATGGCCGGCCGAATCAATCGAACCGAGGGGCCAAAAATAACGACCCACCAACAGCACACGTTTTCGACGCAGCGCCCGACTCACCGCTCGGATTCGCTTTTGGTGGCGTCGATTTCGCTCGGTTCCAGCACCGCCAAGTACGGCAGATTTCGATACATGTCCAAATAGTCCAGCCCATAGCCGACGACAAACTCATCCGGGATCTCAAAGCCCACAAAATCAGGCCGCAACGAGACCTCGTGTTGGCGGTGTTTGTGCAGCAGCACCGCTGTTTTGGTGGTTTTTGCGCCTCGCTCTCGAATCAATCCGGTCAGCCTATCCAAAGTCCGGCCGGTGTCAAAAATATCGTCGACCAACAACACGTCTCGGCCTTTGACATCAATCATCATCGTCTCATTGACTTCCAATTCTTGGGATTGGGTGCCGCCGCGGTAGCTGGACGCTTGAATCACGCCCACGCGTTGGGGCATCGACAACCGTCGAATCAAATCGGCGAACAAGACCACACTGCCGGTCATCACCGCAATCACCGTGACGGGGCGTTGGTCGCCGTAGAACCGATCAATTTCCGTCGCCAGCCGCTCCACGCCCGCTTGCAACTGGTCTTCGTTTAGCAAAATACGCATCCTGTCAGCGCCCGGGCAGGACGCTCTCCACAGTCAAAGTCAAAATTCCAGACTGACAAAATAGGCAATCTGGGCTCTCAGTGCGATTGCGTGTCCTCTGATGCGGGGCCGCCGCGCCGAAACGCCGATGAACGATACACCGACAGCCCTCAAATTCCCACGGGACATCTCTAGCCTCCCCGGGCCCCTGGGCCGTCGGCGTTCACTTCCGATGCGCATCCTCGTCAGACCCCCTATCGAATGACTAACTCACAACGTTTGGCCACCGTCCGTGCCCATCTGCAGCGCTGGATCAGTGAAAACGTGAGTCCTAGCCAGTCAAACGCGGACCAGTCCGACGCGGGAATTGTGTCCGAATCGATTCTGATTCGTGACGGATTTTATTCCGGACGGACCTTTGACGCGACGACCCATCGGGCAACCTGGTTCATGGAGCCTGACGAGCTGAAAATCCAGGGTCCCGACGGTGACGTGGTCGCCGTGTTCCGCGGCGAAGAAATCATCGCCGCTGCGCCACAGACCGCGCCACAAACCGCGCAGCGGAATGAAAACGAAGACGATTCGGCGATCGACGATGGCCCGGTCAGCATCCCGATGATCGCTGCCGCCGACGTGGAAGTGGAAACGCAAAGCGATGCCCAGACGCAGGACGCCCACGACGACGATGACGCGCTGCCACAGGCCGCCTAAGGGGCCCGCGCAGCAAGAATCAGGCTCGTCAGAGCCCGCTGTTGCTAAGTGGTCGATTTGGCGACGAAATTTTGGTCGCCCGCGGCGGAATTTCCGTCACGTCATTCTGCCTATCATGGTCTCTCGTTTACCCTGATAGACAGCATTTGACAAATGAATTCAATGGAATCGCAACCACCGCTCGAAGTCGATCGAGTCGTGAAAAAATATTCTCAGGGCGCTGCAACCATCGCTGCGCTCAACGGCATCAGCCTGGTCGTCGATCCAGGCGAGTTCGTCGCGATCATGGGTGCCTCAGGTTCAGGCAAAAGCACCTTGCTGCATGCGATCGCGGGATTGATTGATGTCGATGGCGGCCGCGTTCTGATTGCCGGCCAAGATCTCTCGGAATTGTCAGACGTGCCACTGACAAAATTTCGACAACGAAATCTTGGAATCGTCTTTCAGGCTTTCAATTTGATCCCCTGTTTGTCTGCCGAAGACAATCTTCGGTTGCCGGCGACCAATGGTCCGGATCTCGATCGCCAAGTGGACGTACTGCTTGAACGTCTTGGTATGACAGGGCGCCGGAATCACAAACCAGCGGCGCTGTCGGGCGGCGAGCAACAACGAATCGCAATCGCGCGGGCTCTGATTTGCAACCCAGCGATTTTGTTGGCTGACGAACCGACCGGCAGTCTCGATTCAATTTCCGGAACACAGATCTGTCGGTTGCTGCGAGACCTGGTTGATGAACAACAACGCTCGGTCGTCGTGGTGACTCATGAACCCCATGTCGCCATGTGGGCGGACCGAATCGTGGTGCTCAAAGACGGTACGAATTTAGCCGAGTTCCCGACCGATGGCCGACGTGACCCGCAATCGGTTGCCAATCAGTATCAATCCCTGCTCGGCGCGGAGGTCGTCGCGTGAAGGTTTTGAAATTGGCGTTGGCATTTCTTCGCGAACGAAAAACTCGCGTGCTGTTGACCACGATCGCAACGTCCGCTGCGGTGTGCATGGTGATTTGGGTCAGCAGCAGCTACGAAGCGCTACAGAAGACCTACGACGATTACGCCAACCTTGCACTCGGACGCTACGAACTAGCGATCGCGCCGATCAGCGGTGATGCGGCTGAGGTGGTGCCGGCGGAAGTCCTGCAACCGCTGCGTGATGATCCTGCCGTGGTGGCGGTGGAACCGATGTGGGCGAACCGGTTTGGGATCAAATCTGTCTCGGTCACGAACAAGTCGCACACCGATGATGTGCCCGTGGCACGTGTGGACCAGACAGCCGACCTGGGGCCCGGATCGGGACCGCGCGGTCAACTGCCTAGCCTATTGTTTTTGGCAACTGATTCCACCACGCCAGCGTTTGACATCGCGCACGGACATTGGATCAACGGTGATTCCGCAACGGAAAATCAAGTGGTATTGCGCTCCGATGTTGCTAAGCGTCGTCAAATCCAAGTGAATGATGAAATCATCGTCGAATTTCCTCGGCCAAGTTCCAGCGGGGAAACGGAGATGAAATTGCAAGTTGTCGGTCTTGCCGACGCACCGTCTTTAACTGGTGCCGAGGCCGTGGGGATTTCAATGTTGACCCCTAGTTCCGGCGAAGCATTCATTTCGGTCCCGCTGGCTGAGCATATCTCGGGTGAAACCGCACGGATCAGTTTGTTGGGATTGGCGATCGACCCCCAAGCCGACATCACCCAGTTTCGCTTCGGTTGGGCGCCCCGTCTAAGCAACTATTCCACACCGCTCCAGTTTCAGGAAGCGTTTGAGATCGAGGAAGCGCTGGATCAAGCATCGGCCGCGGCAAATGTGCGGCTACAGTCGTTTGCCGCAACGGGCGTCGCAATGCTCGTCGCTATGCTTGTGATTTTCGGTTCACTCAGTATGGGTGTGACCGAACGCATTCGTCAGTACGCGGTGCTGCGTGCGGTGGTGCTGACACGCCGCCAAGTCGGTTGCCTGATTGTGGTCGAATCGCTGGTGCTCGGCACGACGGGGTTGGTGGTGGGAATCGCATCCGGTTGGACCTTGCTCGCACTGGTCGAGCTGTCGTTTTCAAAATTACTGCATCACGGCCTGGGATTCGGGACCCGCAGTTTAAGCCTGGCCGCAATTACAGCCTTTGGCGGTGCATTGCTGGCTGCGATCATACCGACTTATCGAGCATCCCGCGTCAAACCTGTCGATGCCATGGCGCCACGCGGACAGGCGGCTGCCGAAGCGTCACTCTCATGGCGAAGTGTCGCGTTGGGTATTTTATTGATCGCAACCGGACCGCTGCTGACATTTGTTTTCCCGCCAAGTGAGAATCAAATCTGGCTGGCGCTGGTCGTGGGATTCGCATGCATGGCGACCGGCTTCGTCGTGCTCGCTCCGTCGCTCGTCTTCGTTGTCGATCGCTATTCCAGTCCCTCTCTGGCGCGCGCGTTTGGGATCGACCCGAAATTGTTGGCCAGTCAAATCACAAGCAATCTCTGGCGTACCGTCGGGGCGTCGACCGCGATGGCGTTCGGATTGGGTTTGTTCGTTGGGATTCACGTTTGGGGTGCGACCATGCTCAAGGCGTTCGTCCCTGGATCCTGGGCACCGGATGCGATGATCGTCCTGAAACCCGGAATGCCGCCGGACCGCATCACCGAACTTGCGATGCATGAACAGGTGGATTCAGATCGCTGTTTGCCACTGGTCGTCGAACAACCGCGATTGGTTGACGATCTGACCAGCAGTGCGGATCGTGCTTCGGTGACCCGTCAAGACAACGTGGTGATTGTTGGACTTGATCCAACGGGTGCGTTTGCAGGGGATCGGCCGCTATTGCAATTGGATTGGGTCGCTGGCAGCGCTACCGAAGCGGCAGAAAAAATGAAACGGGGACATGCCTGTGTGGTGCCGGATCACTTTTTGAGAGAAACGGGACTCGGCCTCGGCGACACGATTGCACTGGATCCGCCTCGAAACGCTGGCAACCCTGTGATCTACACCATCGTAGGCGCCGTACGATTACCTGGCTGGCATTGGCAAACAAAAATGACCGGGCTGCGACCCCGTACCCACCGCGCCGCTGCGCTGGTGTTTGCCGACTACGAATCCGTGGCATCCGATTTCGACTTACCAGCGGCTTCGCATGTTTGGTTTTCGTATTCAAAGCCTAACACAGACGTGGCGTCGATCGAAGCAGCAGCCGACTCAATGCTGAAGTCACTGCCTGCGATGGAGGGCGCGCAGGCAAGCGCTCGGGTGGTGCCGGTCCAAGGGATCCGCGACCAATTGACCGGATCGGCGCGGCGATGGATTTGGATCATTAGCTTTGTCCCACTCATCACGTTGCTGATCGCTTGCTTAGGCGTGTTGAATGTGATGTTGGCGTCGGTACGTGCGAGACGATGGGAGTTCGGTGTGCTCCGTTCGATCGGATTCACCAGTTCGGATCTTGCTCGTGCGATTCTGGTCGAAGGCCTGTTTATCGCGTTGATCGCCGGTATACTGAGCGTTGGTTTTGGGATTTTGAGCGGTTGGTGTGGAGCGGGGCTGGCACAATACACCAGTTTCTTTGGTGGATTGCATCCCCCGATGGTCGTCCCTTGGTTGCCGATTGGCTGCGGTTTCTTGTTGGTCCTATTGTTAGGAATACTTTGCGCAGCGTGGCCGGCACTCACCATTCACCGCTCGCGGCCGATGAGTTTGTTGCAATCTGGCGACCCCAGCTAGCGGCAACCAGAATCTCCTCAGTTGAAGCGGCTGATCAGGCGGGACAATCAGCCAGTCCGGGATGATCCTCCGGTTGGCGATGGCTGTCGACAGATGTTTGCCATACCGGACCAAGTTGATGGGCAAAAATGCTTGCGTGGATTGCGAACTGCTGCCAATCAAGACATAATGTCTTAGTTTGCCTTGCAACCTTTCAATCAATCAGGTGGAACGTCTCGTGAAGATACAGTCGCAATGGTGGACCTGCGGAATCGCCGCATCAACGTTCTTGTTTGCTTCCGCCCTGGCAATTGCCGACGAACCCCTGGTACCAGACGACAAGGGTCAGGTGGTTGATATTCGCGGTGGGGTGGTCGATGAAGCTCTGTCGGCCGAGCGTTTGAAGACGATGTTGACTCAGTCGCGGGTTTATGATGTCAAAACGACAGGGCAATCGGAACGCCACTTGACGCTGGACGACCGTCCCTTGATGCGGTTCAATAACCCGGTCAGCGGCGTCCCCGATGGGATCATTGCGATGTGGAAAGATGGACCTCGCCCGGCTGTGGTTGCACAGGTGTTTCAACTTGCCAACGGCACCTGGCTGCATGAAGCTCAATCGCTGGCGCCAGCGCCATTGTCGATGCGCAATACAAAGACCGGCGACATCCCCTGGCAACCGACGGCAGAATCACTTCGTTGGAAATCGATCAAGGACGTCGTCGTGGATTCACGCTCTGCGGCCAGTCGACTGCGACAGATGCGGCGGATTGCGAGTGAATTTAGTGCGGTCGACCACTTCCAAGTCCGTTCGGGTGACACCGCGCGGTCACCGTACAAACTGCGCCTGTTACCGCAACCGGTGTATCGCTACTCCGATCCCGAGAAAGACGTAGTCGACGGTGCCATGTTCGCGTTCGTTCACGGCACTGATCCGGAAATGTTTTTAGTTTTAGAAGCGACCGAACAAAACGGTCAAACGTCCTGGCGCTATTCGATCGCACCGATGACCTGCTGGGCAATTGACGTCCACTACAACGACCAACCGGTCTGGAACATCGAAGAACGACTTGGCAAGAGTACACCAGCGGACAACTACCACGTTTGGGGCTACCACGGGTTGGATCAATAGATTGAATCCGAACTTTGATGAACCGACCGACTGCGGCACGCTAAAGCGTGAACTCCAACGGTGACTGCGTGGGGCTAGGCGATCAGTTCGTTGATCACACCGGTGGAGTCTTGGAATTGTGGGCCGGGATCCACGCCCACTCGGTCGAGCATTGTGTGCCATAGACGTGACAGGGGCGTTTGATCGGGCAATCTCAGGTGGCCCTGATGGGCGATCCCGGCGGCTTTGCCTCCGAACAGACAACTGGGCAAGCGATCTTTGGAATGTCCGATCCCCATGCCGCTGGAAAACCCTAGCACGGTGTGGTCTAGCAGACTCGATCCGTCTGGCTGTGTGAACGACTTGAGCCGATCGAGGAAGTAGTTCCAATGTGACAAATAGATCCGATCGACCTGGGCCAATTCCGCCAAGTTCTTTGGATCGTTACCGTGGTGTGTCAGTTCGTGGAACCCTTTGGAGACACCGAATTCGGGGAACGTTCCACCCGAGCTTTCCTGACGCACGACATAGCTGATCACGCGTGTGGAATCGGTTTCGTAGGCCAACGCGATCAAGTCGTACATCATTTTCGCATACTTCTCGTAGACGAATTGTCCGGCCGGCTGATTGATCTGATAGCTTTCCGAAAAATCGCTCATGGAGTCCGTCGCGACTTGCGGTTTAGGTTTGGTGCTCCAATCAATATCGCGCTGAAGCTGTTTCTCGACTTCGCGCACGCTGCTGAAGTACTCGTCCAATTTGACGCCATCCTGGCTGCCGACGACGCGTTGCATCCGTTTGGCATCGTCCAGCACCAAATCCAGAATACTGCGGCGCTGACGAAAGCCCTGCTGTCGCAATTGTTTTTCGCTGGGTCCATCGACCTTGAACAACTTGTTGAACAACACGTGGGGATCATTCTCCGAGGCTAGCGGAACCCCATCACGGTTCCACGCCAGGGTTCTCAGGTTGCCGCCGAATCCGGTGCCACGCTGAATGCACATTTGCAGCGATGGGAAACGCGTCTGCCGCCCCAGTTGTTCGGCCGCAATCTGATCCATCGACACGGCGTTCTGAATGGAACTTCCGTCTTTGGCTTTGACACCGGTAGAAAACGTGTAGTCGCCTTGATGACCTCCACCATGTTCCAAATAGGTCCCGGACAGGACGGTGAAGTCTTGTTTGTGCGCGGCCACCGTTTTCAACGTCGGCGACAGCGTGTAGTCGCGCCCCTCGTCCACGGGTTCCAACTCGCGCATGTTCATGCCGGTGCCAAAATAGAACAGCCCCAGTCGTTTTGGCTGTGCAGCGTTTGCCGCGTCGGCATGGGCGCGCTTGGGTTGCATCGCGAGTAAGGCCGGCAGGGCCATTGCCGCACCGGTGCCCCGCAAGAGTGTGCGGCGATCGATTCGAGGCGCGTGGATTTTGCTCATCTATTCACTTCGTCAAAAATGCGTCGGACAGAACGATGCCCTCGATCAAGCTGTTTAGCGTATGATCCTGGGATTTCATGCGTTGCACCAAGGTGTCGATTGTAGCATGGTCCGCTGGTTCGACGATTCGCCCGAGTGCATAGGTAAACATCTTTTCGGCGAGCCCGCGTAGAAAGCGATCGCCTTGGTCGCGGAGTGCGGCGCGAAATTGTTCAACGGTGGTAAAGGCGACTCCGTTGGGTAGCGTGCCTGTGGCGTCGATGATGGCTTCGTCAGGCCACCACGGTCGCTCGCCGTCTTGTTTGGTCCTCCAACGACTGGTCACGCTGAAATTCTCCAATGCCAATCCATAGGGATCGATGGTGCGGTGACAACTTGCACACGCTGGGATGCTGCGGTGCTGGTCCAAACGTTGCCTGACCGTCAGCTGTTCGCCTTTTACATTTGGTTCAACTTCACCGACATTTGGCGGTGGCGGTTTGGGAGGATCATTGAACAGTACATCCAACAGGTACTTGCCTCGCTCGACCGGCTTGGTGCGATTCCCATCGCTGCCCCATTTGTGCAGCGCTGCCATCGTAGCCAACCCGCCACGATGGGTTGATTTGGGCAAGGCCACACGAACAAAATCGTCTCCCTGGACATCGGGGATCCCGTAATAACGTGCCAACGTTTCATTGGCCATCGTCCAATCGCTATCCAAGAAATCGAGCACGTTTTCACCATTGCGAAGCACTTGGGCAAAAAACTCGATCGGTTCGGCATTGATGGCTTCGTTCAATCCGGCGTTCTGCGTGCGATAGAAATCTCGGTACAAATTCTGGTCGATGGCAAATCGATCAAACTCGTCGGCCTTCAACCACTGGCGTGCAAACCCATCGACCAACGCCTGGGAACGCGGATCGGCAAGCATTCGCCGCACCTGTTGCAACAGCACGTCTGGATCGTTAAGCGTTCCGTCGTCGGCATTCGATCGCAGTGGAGCGTCAGGAATCGAACTCCACAGAAACAGGCTCAACCGAAATGCTAATTCATGTGGATTCAGTCGCCGTGTTGCGGCGACCAATTTTGTCTCGATGGCCTGACTTGGGTTTTGATCATGGTCCAATTCAGCGACCAATAAGAAAGCTGGACTGCACAGCATCGCGACAATTCCCGATTGCAGGGCCGCCGGAAAGTTTGCGCCGTGCTGCATTTCGCCATCAACGATACCGACGATGCGTTCGACTTCGATTGCATCGACCGGACGACGAAAGGCGCGCGGCAACAAGCGGGCAAAGATTTCTCGGGCGTACTGCAAATCAAATTCCGACTCGTCCAAACCGCGGTGGAACAGCGTTTCGGTGCTTTTGGGCGGCCACTGGTCGTACAACGGGCCCTCCACTTCAATCCAATCGAACAAGACTCGCGGCAGATGATCCGTGGTCCGGGTATCAGGTTCTTGACGACCTTGGTTGGGAAAGCCTTGGGCGAACAATTGGGCGCGAATCCGACCAGCGCGTTTCGCATTGCCCGCTTCGAGTTCTGCGGCGGCCTGTTTTCGGGTATTGGAGTAGTGGTAGTTGACGCGACCAAATCCGGGTGCGTCTTCGAATTGGATGCCGATCTCGTCGCTTCCAGGAACATCAAATGCGCGTTCGATTTCTATCACTTCGGGCTTCTGCAATGTTCCCGGCACTTTCCCAAAATACAGATCCCCATCACCACCGCGCGAAATGCGGATGTACAACTGCTCGCGGTCTTTCGGATCGGCTCCCACGCGGACACGGACACGGTAACGTCCACGCACCGGAATCAGTTGATCATTCCAGGGATGGCGCAGGTTCTGGTCGGAACGCATACCGTGTGATAACGAGATGATTCCGTTTTCAACCATGATTGTGTCGCGGACGTGTTTGATGTACTCGATTCCACCGGTGATGTCTTCGTATTCCATCCGATTGCGGCGGGTCGGCACTGGCGGTGGCCCGGTAACGATCGCCTTGTCGGCGACCGCAGCGGCGACATCAAAATACTTTTCCATCAGTGATGGATCCAGCAACAGCGCCTTGCTGACGGTATCAAATCCGTTCATCTTGCCATCGGGCGGCAACAGATCCGCCGGTCCTTCGCCGGGCAAGAAATCGACTCGCAGCAGATCGCGTACGATGTTGGCGTACTCCTTACGATTCAACCGTCGCATCAGCACACGCCCGCCGGTTCCATTGGCCATGGTCGCACTGTGCTTGAGCTCTTTGGCGATCCAGTCGACCACTTGTTCGGTCAATTCCACTGGCGGCTTTGGCTCACCTTCAGGCGGCATTTCACCTAAATTCAGATTGTCCATCACCTCGACCCATTTGGCCGCGGATTGTGGATCTTTCAGGTCGAGCGGCAATGTGTCCAATCGTAGATCACTCTCCTGCAGGTCCGGTCCATGACAATCGATGCAATAGGTTTGCACCAACGTTGAAATGCCAGCGCGATCGCGATCGCTAGCGGGGGTCTCAGCAGCAGACGCCGCACTGAACAGGCCGACCGGCGCGAGTAGCAGAACAAACGAAAGGGTCAGGCTGATCAAACGCATTGAATCATTCATTCCCATGTCACGGTGTAAGGGATCACGTTGGTCTTGGGCATCAGCGAATCCAATTGCTTGATTTGGTCCTCGGTGATCTGGGTGTCGTTACGTGCAACCCAAAGCTCTCTTAGCCAAACCGCAGCTGCCATTTTCATCAGTCCTTGATTGGTCAGCGCGGACGCTGGTTGCACACCGCGGTGAGCGAGTTTGACTTTTGTCAGCTGTTTGGCAGTGGCCAGATATTCAAATGCGACATCCGTCAAACCCGGAGTCCGCAGTGACAGTTCTTGTAGATTGGGCAATAACGTTAGCGGACCGAGACCGGATCCAGTGACGCCCTGCGAGGTCACCGTCAACCACCGCAGCCGATTGATGCGTCCCAAGTATTCGATGCCTTTGTCGCTGATCGCATTGGACCCCAACTCCAATCGCTCGATCGAGAAAGCGTGCGACAGAGCGGCAAGGCCTGAATCATCTAAAGGGGAACTATCGCCAATGGATTCGTTGCCGATTTTCAGCGATTCCAAACGTGGGATCTGTACCAACGCCTCCGCAGCTTGATTGCCGGCGCCACAGTCCATCAAATCCAGTTCACGCAGTTCAGTTAGTCCAGCCAAGTGGCGGAAATCCGAATCGCGAAGTCCAGTGCATCCGCGCAGGCCGAGCTGCCGCAGTTTGCTGAGACCGCCGATGGTCTGCATCGCCGTCGAGTGAAGATTGGAATGTTGGTCCAGGGCTAAGACTCGCAGGTCACCAAAATCGCTTAGCCGGTTGGCCCCATCCTCGGTCATCGCACCGTCACCATTGCGAGCGGTGCAGACGAACGTTTGTAGCGGACAACCTTGGAAAGCCGCTAGGAAATCCCCACTGGCTTGGTTCTCCCAGATCTTTAGCGAACGCAACTGTCGATTTCCTGCAAGCGTTTGAATGCCGGAATCGGTCAATCCGCCACCGATCCCAAAACACTCAAATTCGACCAACGATGTCAGCCCCGACAGCGTTTCGATTTGAACGTCATTCAACGGATCTTGACGCGAAAATTTCAGCGTTTCCAGATTGGTCAGGCGACACAGCGGCGACAAATCAAGCTTGTCGAGTCCCAATCCGGATTGAAAGTCCACTTCGCGCAGACGGTTCAGGTCCGCGATCGTATCAAGTGCGGACTGAGTGAGAGAGAGATCGCGTTGGCGAGTCCGAATGCTCAATCGGTTTAAATCGGGCAACAGCGCGAGTTGGCGAAACAGTTCGCGATCGAGATGCTTGGCTTCCAGTCGCAATTCGGTGTTCAGCCCATCCGACGAATGCAGTTCTCCCCCCGCATCTTTGATCGCAGCGAGCGTGGCTTGCTCGCGCTGATAGGCTTCTCGGGCCGTCGTCGACTGCAGCGGGTCGGCCTCTCGTACGATGCGAAAACCGATGTAGCAGGCTGCGTCTTCGGCGTCCCAGTGAGTTCGATTGGCCGAGCGACAGATCAGGTCACCGTTGTACCAGCTGCCACCGCGGATGGTGTGGAAATCATTGACGTCGGTTTGCGGACGGTCCCTGTTGACGGGATCGACGGCGGTGCCGGCAGGACGGTCGTATTTGGGCCGCTCGAAATCTTTGTAGACCGTGTCCAACCATAGGTCTTCACACCATTCCCAAACGTTGCCGTGCATGTCGTGAATGCCAAACGCGTTGGGCTGGTAACTGCCAACCGCTGCCGTAAAAACATTGCCATCTTCGGGGTCATTGTCCCAGTCCAGTAACCATTGTCGCTCTGCGGCGTGGGGGCGATGTTTTTCCAGTTCCACGTTGCCAAAATTGGCGTGTTGATACGCGACGCCTTTGGCGCTGTCACCGAATGAGAACCAAGTCGATGTGCCGGCGCGGCAGGCAAATTCCCATTCCGCTTCGGTCGGCAATCGATAGACCGCGCCGTCTTGGTCGCCCAGCCAGCGGCAGTAGGCTTTGGCGTCTTGCCAGCTGACACCGACAACCGGGTGGCGATCGGTTTGCGGAAATCCGGGGTCTTTCCACGTGAAGCGACGATCGCGAGAAAAGTCGTGCGATTGATACAGCGGTTTGTCGTCGGGCGTCGGATCCCAGCCGACCATTTCAGTCTGCCCCCGCTCGGCGGTCGTCTGGTAACCGGTCGCTTGCACAAACGCGTTGAATTGGCCCACCGTGACTTCGGTTGTCGAGATAAAAAAAGGCTTGGTGATCCAAGTCGGGTGAGCGGGGGATTCGGCGTTGCCAAATCCTTGGCCGGCCGTCGACAGCGGAAACGCCTGCTGCAGCGCCCGCTCCCCACCGTCTGTGCCCTGAATGAATCGGCCTCCGGCGATTAGCCGCAGCGGTGGAGCAGTGGAGTCGTTGTCGTCCTGGGCGAATGCAACCGAGGCCATTAGCATCCACAGGCAAACGAATCGAGACATACAGTGCATCGGCGGGACGATTGGGCGGGAAAATCAGGGCGGGGCACGATCGGAACAACACAACAGAAGCAATTGTACACTGACAATGGAACCCAGATAGTTTGCAACGTCAAAAGGCCGTCGCTGGACCGGCCACGGTTCAGACGCGTCTGCACCCCAACCGACTGAACCCTGGCGGGATCAGCTACGATCGAACCCAAAACGCATGAGCCAAGGAAACCCCTGATGCAAGCGCTTGCCGGGCGCCTGCGTTAGGATGTGACAATCGAATATCCTACCGTACCACTCGCCAGATCAATTTGATGCTTAGACTGATTCCCCCTCGACACTCCAAATGGGCCAGCGATTTGACGGTCGCTGGCAGCGACAATCGTTTTCGATCCTTGATTTGCCTGTGCTGGTTGCTGGTGATCGCAGCGGCGGGCAGGGCCGATTGTTTTGCCGATCCACCCAACGTGTTGTTGATACTGGCAGATGATTTGGGATTTTCGGATCTCGGTTGCTATGGCGGCGAGATTCAAACGCCTCAATTGGATTCGCTCGCGGAGACGGGACTGCGGTTCACGCAGTTCTACAACACCGGTCGATGCTGGCCGACGCGTGGATCCATGCTGACCGGCTATTACGCCCAACAGATTCGCCGAGACCATTTGCCGGGGATTCCCAGTGGTGGTCGTGGCGAACGCCCCGAGTGGGCAGAACTGCTACCGAAAATGCTGTCGACCGCTGGCTATCGCTCGTATCACACCGGGAAATGGCATATCGACGGCCAACCGCTTGATTCGGGATTCGATCGGACGTCGTTGAATCAGACCGGTCGGTATTTTGAAGTGAAGGAAACGGCCGGCGGGAAGCGTGAAAAACCGCTGCAGTTTCGGGAGGATTTTTACCTGACCAGCGCGATGGCTGACGACGCAATTGACAATTTAAAAGACCATGCCGCCAATCACGCCGACAAACCATTCTTTCAGTATCTGGCATTCACCGCGCCGCATTTTCCATTGCATGCGCTGCCACAAGACATTGCGATTTATTCGGACACCTATACGGTTGGTTGGGATGTGATCCGGGCGCAACGTTGGCAGCGAATGCAATCGATGGGATTGCTGGACCCGGCAACGATCGGCCAGGTCTCCGCTGTCGAGCGAGAATTGGGGCCACCCTACCACTTTCCCGACGCCTTTGAGATTTTGGGTGACGGCGAGCTCAATCGTCCGCTGCCGTGGAAGAATTTAACGCCAGCGCAACAGGAGTTCCAAGCGACCAAAATGGCAATTCACGCGGCGATGATTCACCGTATGGATTTGGAAATTGGTCGGGTGTTCGATCAGATTCGCCAAATGGGGCGATGGGACGACACGTTGGTGATGTTCCTGTCCGACAACGGCGCGAGCGCTGAAATCATGGTTCGCGGCGACGGGCACGACCCCAGCGCGGCGCCTGGTTCCGGGGCGACCTATCTGTGTCTGGGGCCGGGCTGGTCGACGGCCTGTAACACGCCCTTTCGACGTCACAAAACGTGGACCCACGAGGGCGGCATTTCGACTCCGATGTTGGTTTCCTGGCCGGCGCGTGTTCGCAGCGGTGGCGATTATCGTCGCAATCCGCACCATGTGATCGATATCGTTCCAACGATTCTGCAACTGGCCGGCGCGTCACATCGCCAAGATGCACCGCCACCGCCCGGAGAAAGCTTTGTGGCGGAATTGGAACACCAGGTTGATGCCCCGCCGCGTTCACTATGGTGGTATCACGACGGACACAAGGCGATGCGCCGCGGGGATTGGAAAGCCGTGGCCCCCGAAGGCGAACCATGGGAGTTGTATGACTTGGCAACCGACCGTGGCGAGTCAACAGATCTGGCGCTACCCCATGCCAATGTGCTGGAGGAATTGGTTGCTGCCTGGCAGAACCAACTGGACCAATCGATCGCGATGGCATCCGAAGGGATCAGCCCAACGGTGCTAGAAAAGGAACAAGGACGAACGCACAACGCGGGCAAGATGTGGGACGCACAACAGGCCGCGCGGATCAAACGCGTTCAAGTTCTGCCGCAGGGCGAGTCGTTTCGTGTCGCGGATCGACATGCATTTTTGATGGCAGCGGAAAATCCGGCGACGACAAAACATGGAAAACCATGGGTTTTCTACGCGCCGACACTGCGTCGATACCCGGATAAAAATGAAACCTGGATGCATCAACGCTTTTTGGACGCTGGCGTGTCGGTCGCCGGCATCGACATCGGCGAGGGCTATGGAAGTCCGTATAGCCAGCCCCTCTTTGATGCGCTGTATGACGAAATGGTTTCACGCGGCTATAGCTCCCGGCCGGTCTTGCTGGGCCGCAGCCGTGGTGGCTTGGCGGTGGCCCGGTTCGCGATTGAACATCCCGAACGCGTGGCGGCGATCGGTGGGATCTATCCCGTGTTTGATTACACGAGCTACCCAGGCGTCGAGCGGGCTGCGGCGGTTTATGGCGTCTCGGCGAAAGAACTGCTCGAGAAGCAATTGGAACTGAATCCGATTAAACGGGTTGATCGTATTGCCCAGGCAAAGATTCCGGTTTTTCTGATCCATGGGACGGAGGATACGCTTGTTCCACTAAAACAAAACTCCGGCGCGTTTGAAACAACCTATCATGCCAATGGTGCTCAGTCGAACATCACGCTGAAACGAATCGAAGGCCAAGGGCATAGTGCTTGGCCGGGCTTTTTCCAAGACGACGACCTTGTCAACTTTTTGATTGATACTGCGAAAAGTGAATAGCGTTTCTGAAACCGTTATCGTCATTCATGGCTATGCCTGTAGTTCCGTGTTCACGCAACCGTTGCGCTATCGACTTTCCAAGCGTGGGTTCAAGGCAGTCTGTTGGTCCTATCACAGTCTGTGGGGAACTGTGGAAGGACATGCCCAGCGGCTGCGCGCCTACCTGGACAAATTAGACGAGGCGGATGAACGTTTTCACATCGTCGCCCACAGCATGGGGTCGGCGATCACACGCGCCGCGCTGTGCGATTCTCAGCCCGACGGGCTGCGGCGAATCGTTTTTTTGGCGCCGCCGATTTCGGGGCTTCCGTTGGCGCGACTGTCGTCGGGAATCACAAAATGGATCAGTCGCCCGTTTTCGGAACTGTCCGATGCGCCGGACAGCTACGTCAATTCTTTGCCGTCGCCCGACCAGTTGGAAATCGGTGTGATCGCGGCCAAGTACGACTGTCTGGTTCCCCTGAAAAATACGACGATGCCCGGGCTGCGCGATCGAATCACCTTGGGCGCGACTCACAATTCGCTGCTCTTCGACCGCCAAGTGGTTGATCTGGCGGCTGGATTCTTGCGTGCCGGCCGGTTCCAAATCATTTGTCGATGAAACCGTTTACGTCGGGGTCGTAGACGGTCATCGCGCGAGTGGCATCGGTCAAATCGATCGGTGCGATCACCAGCGAGTACAAGTCCGTGTCAGTGTCAGCAGGCAGGATTTGTCCGCAACAGGTGGCTGCGCAACAGCAACTCACCAAAAGGATTCCCAGTCGAGTCAGACGCATCAATCCGCTCCCAAGTTGCACCCATGGCACCAATCCGGTTGGCATCATTGTACGTTGTAGCCGGCCTCTGTGAGGCAGGTTCTATTGCGGAAGCACAACCGGGCTCACAGAGGCCAGCCACAGAAGTTCACCTGGGTTTCCTGCCCAGCCCGCCTCCAGCAGGTTCGGCAGTTTAACGCTGGCTTCAAAAAGCGTGAGCGAGGGATCCCGTTAACA
>NZ_JAMYFE010000072.1 GCF_024129865.1 Stieleria tagensis
GGGAGAGTGAATTGCATAAGCGCTGGCTTCAAAGCGCGTAAGCAAGGGATCCCATCAACCGGCTAAACCCCTCGTTGACGCGTCGGGTTGCGATAAAAGCGCAACTTCAAAACTGACGCGTCGGGTTGGGACACCCAATGCCCCGTGCCCCGTGCCAAAACGCAACTTTAAAAGTTGCGTTTCGGATTGCGATACGGACAAGCGACTAAGAATCGATTTCGACGCGTTCGCCTTGGCAGTCGCGACAGTCCATGTCCATGTGCTCGGGGTAGAGCCCTTCGCTGCCAAGGATTTGAACGGTCATTTTGCCGGTGTCTTCCATCTCCATCACGCTGCGCCGTTTCTGGTTGTTCAGGTGCGCCGCGACGGCATCGTTGACGCGTACGGTGACGCGCACGATGTGTTCATTCTTCATCGCCAAAGCGAGCATCCGCACGACTTCGATCGACATGCTTTCGGCCGTCTTGACCAACCCGCGTCCTTCGCAGCATGGACAGTCCTGATAGATGCTGCGTTTCAAACTGGGGCGAATCCGTTGCCGCGTCATTTCGATCAGTCCGAAGGGACTGGTCCGCAGGATTTTTGTCCGCGCCCGGTCACCGGCCATCGCGTCGCGCAATGCCCGTTCGACTTTGCGACGATGACTCTCCTTTCGCATGTCGATGAAGTCATTGACGATGACCCCTCCCAGGTCACGCAGTCGCAACTGCCGGGCGATCTCTTTGGCCGCCGCCAAATTCAATCGGAACGCGTTCTCTTCGGCGGAATCGTCGCTGCGGAAATTGCCGCTGTTGACGTCGATGGCGACCAAGGCTTCGGTCGGGTCGATCACAATCGATCCACCGTTGGGCAGTTTGACCTGGCGTTGGTGGATTTTGACGATTTCCTCTTCCAACTTGTACTTGTGAAACAGGGGCATCGGTCCTTCGTACAACTTCAACCGATCGACGACGCGTGGCATCACCATCTTCAGAAAATCGCGTGCGTTCTCGTAGGCCTCTTTCTCGTCGATCACGATTTGGTCGATGTCATCGTTGTAGATGTCACGGATCGTTTTGATGATCAGATCGCTTTCTTCGTACAGCACACCGGGTTGGCTGCCGGTTTTCACGCGACGCACAATTGTCTTCCACAAACGCGTCAGGTAGTCCATGTCCCGGCCGAGTTCTGGTTCGCTGCGTCCGGCACCAGCGGTACGGACGATGAACCCCAGGCCCTTCGGCGGGTTCAGCGACAACAGGCAACGTCGCAGTCGTTTACGATCGTCGTCGTCTTCGATCTTGCGGCTGACACCGACGCGTTCGAGCGCGGGCATCAACACCAGGTAGCGACCGGGGATCGAGATGTACGTGCTGAGTGTGGGACCTTTGGTGCCGATGCCTTCTTTGATCACTTGGACCAAGACTTCGTCGCCGCGTTTAAAGATCTCTTGAATCGGTGGTTTGATGCGTGGTCGTCCGCCTTTGAAGGCGCGTTTTTGGCCACGTCCGGATTCGCGGGCGCGCTTGGCAGCGGCCTCGGCCATTTCATCGGACTCGCGTTTGATCTCTTCGGGATCGTATCCGCCTTGGCGAAAGTATTGGGGTTCGACATCACTGATGTGCAGGAATCCATTTCGACCGACGCCAAAGTCGACGAAGGCGGCTTGGATACTCGGTTCCAGGTTGACGATTTTCCCCCGGTAGATATTTCCGGCGAAGGCTTCGACGCTTTTGCGTTCAACGTAGAGTTCTTCTAGTTTGCCATCGTCCAAAATTGCGATGCGGCTCTCTTCGGGTTGGAGCACATTCATCAACATTTCGCGTTTCATGTGGGCACCTCTTGGGTGGGTTCGCCGTCGTGCGGCGTTTGGTTTGCGATTGCTAAAAATTCGGGATCCGCGGTTTCAAACTCACGTTTTAAAACCACTTCTGTACGTGTGATCTGTGACCCATTTGATATCCAATCGGAACAACCGATCAGATCCAACACGTCGGTTGGTTTCAGGATCGCCGCATCACTGGCGGCAAGAGAAAGGTCGATTTGATGATCGAATCGAAGCCGAAGAATCTGCTCCGAAACGTTCACGGTCAGCGGTTTGTCTTTGCGGGTCACCGTGACCTGTTGTTTGTTCAATAGTTCGTCGATTGCGGACTGAATGTCGACCGCGTTCGGCTCGGCAGCCCCCAGTTCGGGATCGGGTGCCGTGATGATGTAATCGGTGTGTTTTAATTTGGCTTTCCCGGAACCTTCGGGCAGCATTTGCACGCTCTGGATCGCCAGCCCCGGTTGGTCGTCTTTGGTCAACCGCTGCAGCAGTTCGGTGGCGGTCAGTCGTTCGGCTAAATCCAGTTCAACGACTTCGTTGTCGCCGCTGATCCCCAGTGCCAATGCCGAAGGAAAGCTGATACGAGGTTTCGGATTGAAACCTTCGGTCATCGATGGCTTTAGCAAAGCCCGCCGGATCATCCGCTCCCACAACCTCGCCAAGTCGCGGTGGCTGGTCCAACGCAACAAGCCGGTTTTGGCGAATCGAATCCGATACCGCAAACGCAACGGTTCGGCCGACGGCGTGTCGGCCGATTCGAGTGGCGTCGGATCGGTTGGAGATTCAGGCAGGGACATGAAAAGGGAGTGTTTTGATGAGGGGTGTGGCTGTTCCAGGTTCGGCGACCGGGGTCACATCCAGCTAGGTCACGATCAGCTCCGGGACGTACTCGCCAAGCCGGTCCAGCAAATACAGATCCACGTCACGTGCCGCTTCGAGCTTCATCACGCGCTGGGCAATCTTTTCGCATTGCTGGATCGATACCGAGCGGATCGCTTTTTTGACTCGCAACAGGGATGACGGCGGCACGCTCAAGTGACGCACACCCATTCCTAACAACAGCAGCGCGCGCGCCGGGCTGCTGCTCATTTCGCCACAGATCGAAAGCGGGCGATCAAATTCCGCAGCAACTTCGACACAACGTGCGATTAGTCGCAGGACGGCCGGGTCACTGGACTGGTACAGGTCGGCCACGTATTCGTTGCTACGATCGACCGCCAATGTGTACTGGGCCAAATCGTTGGTTCCGATCGACAGAAAATCGACTTCTTCGGCAAATCGTTCCAGCATCATCACCGCCGCGGGAACCTCCACCATCATGCCCACCGGGATGTTGCTGCGGTGCGGCGTCCCCGACTCCTCCAAGTCTTCGGCAACCACATTCAACAACATTCGGGCTTGGCGCAGTTCGCCAATGGTGGTGATCAGCGGAAACATCACACGGATGTCACCATGCACCGCGGCCCGCAGGATCGCTCGCAATTGCGGTCGGAACAGGTCCAGGTTTCGCAGAGACAGGCGAATACTACGCAGCCCCAGAAACGGGTTGTGTTCCTGTTCGGCCAACGGGCGTTGGCCCATTTTGTCGGCGCCCAAATCGAGCGTGCGGATGACCACCGGGCGGCCTTCCATTTCCCGAACCACTTGGCTGTAGGCCTGGTAGTGGTCTTCTTCGCTGGGTTCTTCGGCGCTGGACAGGTATAAAAATTCGGTTCGGTACAGCCCCACGCCGTCGGCACCACGCTCAATGCAGGTGGTGGTTTCGTGCGGGAATTCGATGTTCGCGCTCAAACGAATCGGCGTGCCGTCGATCGTCTCGGCCGGCATGTCACGCAGCTCAGACAAACGCGCGGTCAGCGAGCGGCGTTCTTTCAAACGCTGTTTGTAACTGGCCAGTGTCTCCGCATCGGGATCGATAATGACTCGGCCACGATCACCGTCGACGATCACGCAGGTGTGATCCCCGACGCGGTCAAGAAAACTGCCGATGCCAACAACGGCTGGCAATTCCAGGCCTTTGGCGACGATCGCGGTGTGGCCACCGGGGCCACCGGTTTCGGTGCAAAATCCGCGAACGTATTTGCGATCCAGATTGGCGGTTTCGCTGGGCGTCAGCACGTGTGACAGGATGATGACCGGCTCGTTCAAATCAGCCAGCGGGCCATCGGAAACGGCGCCCAAGCACAGCAGCAATTGCTTTTCAATATCCAGCACGTCTTCGGCGCGATCGGCCAACAGCGGGTTGTCCAACCGTCGCAGCGCTTCGGCATAGTTATGCAGGACACGGCTGACGGCGTAGGCGGCTGACTGGTTTTCCTCGCGGATGCGGCGTCGCAATTCGGCTTGCAGCCGAGGGTCGTGCAGCATTTGCAGCTGGGCGGCAAAAATATCGCCGGTGTGTTCGCCGGCGACGGCGGCGGTTTCCAAGCGATTGGATTCCAGCCGCGTTGAAACTCGGTCCACGGCATCGCGCAGACGAGCGAATTCCACGTCCACTTCATCAGCGGCGAGGAGAGAACGAGGGATACGGTAACCGGCAGCGTCCAGCACTAATGCTGGGCCGATCGCGACCCCTGGTGAGACGGGGATGCCTTGCAGTTCGACCATCGTGGATCGATGAAACGGCGGCGGTCTGCCGGTGGCGGCGCGGTGAGCCGATCGCTAGCGGAACAAGCAACAGCGACAAGATCCGCATCGCCAATTGGCGGCGGCTCTGGCAGACGCTTGTTAGCGATCATGCGCACCGGGCAGCGAGGCTCGGGCAGGTCGGACCGATCCATCGAGTGAATTTGTTTACAGTTGTGCGGTGGGTAGCTGTCAGATGATGGGAAGCAGCGGCCGGCGGAAAAGTCGAATCAAGCAGAGGATGTGGAATCCGTTTCGGTCACTTCATCGGAACCGGCGGCTTCGAAACCGGGTTCATCGAATCCACGAAGAAAGAACTGCTCGATCGAATCGATCGCGTTTTCTGCATCGTCACCTTCGGCTGTGACGGACAGCTCGGTGCCGAGAGCGGCACCGAGTGTGAGTAGTGATAGGATGCTTTTGCAATCGACGGTTTCGCCGCCGCGGCCAATCAGAATGTTCGATTCGAACTGGGTGGCCATCCGCACGAGCAAATCCGCGGGACGCGCGTGCAGCCCTTGGGGATTACTGACAACAACGGTGCGACGGAGCACTTTCGACATGCAAAAAGCGGAACGGAATGTAGGGTGGGTTGATGAGCGTGCGGATGCGCGAAGCATCCGCGGCATAGGACCAGCGGCGGCAGAATCAGCCGGTGGCAAACTGGTTGTCGTCGGCCTCTTGTAGCAACTGCGAAATGTCGTCAGCCGACTTGCTTTGTTTCAGGAAGCGACAAAACGTTTCGTCACGCAACTGCCGCGAAATGTTCTCCAGCGCCCGCAGGTGGTCACCGGGCCGCTCGGGAGGGCTGATCAGTAAGAAGAACAACTGAACGCGTTCTCCGTCAAGTGAATCAAAGTCCACGCCTTCTTCGCTGACGCCGACGGTACCGACCAGTTTTTGAACACTGGGGTGTTTGGTGTGGGGAACCGCTACGCCACGACCGATACCGGTCGATCCGAGCTCTTCCCGTTTCATAATCGCGGCGACGATATCGTCACGTTGATCGGCGTCGATCTCGCCGGAATCAAGCAAGCACTGGACAAGCTCTTCAATGGCCTGGTCCTTGGTCGTTGCTTTGAGTTCAGCCTTGATCGACTTGGTGCTGATGAAATCTGCAAACTTCATGGGGTGGAATTTTCAATGAGTGGTTCGACGACGACAACGAGCGAAATCGATCACTCGTCGTCGATCGGGGTTTCAATGTGTTTGTGACCGGTGGCACGGTGACCAGTCTTTTTTTGTTTGATCCGGCGGAGCTGCTGCTCCACTTTGGGGATCGCCATGTCCAGCGCCGCGATCACCGTCGACGCTTCGGCGGTGGCAACGCATTCCTCGGCATGCTCGATGGAAACTTGGATCTCAACGCCAGGTTTATCGGTGTGTTCGAGATCGACGGTGACTTCAATCGCGTTGACCCGGTCATAAAGACGCCGCAATTTTGCAGCCTTCTCTTGAATCAACTCCTGGTCACCGGCCTGAAGACTGCCATGGCGAGCCGAAACACTTACCTGCATCGTTGCTAATCTCCGATCTATTAAATCTGAACTCCGTCACCGGTAAGCCCGGTAAATGTGCTCTCAGCCCTGCAAACGCGTTGCCTGACACACGACAGAGTGTTCCTGTTAAACAGCAAGCATACGCGACAGAACCGTCCGCGGGTAGCGATCATTTTCACAGATCCTCCGTTTGGGTGGTCGATCACCGTGGAAAATCCGGCTTGTGGTTGATCTGCGGCACCACCAACCGGGGCCCTGTGGGCCTGCCAAATCGGCCCCGCCCAGACCGCTCCGCCCAGAATCGACGGCCCGATTGTGGGACGGGAGTGGCGAATCGAAACGGTTGTTGCTACTCTACGGGGCCAAAATAGACTCTGTCGCGGCAATCGAACTCGTTTTCGAGCACCCATTGGCCGCCTGAACCTGATTCACCACCACCCATTAGCCCCTGACCATCCATGGCCCGTAAGGTCGTCAGCCGAGCCGAAAAAGCTGCTGAGGCGGAAGCCGCCGAAAAGGCGCTCGCGTCGAAGAAGAAGAAATCCAGCAAACGCACCAAGACGGCAGAAAATGTTCGGATGCGACTCTACTGGGGTGTCTTCAGCCAAAACCTCAAACGCGTCGCCGTCTTTGATTTTGATAAAAAAGGCGAAGCCGACAAACGCGCCAAAGAACTCAGCAAGGGCGGCAAGTCGCCTCACTTTGTTCAAAAGGTCAAAGAAGAAATCAAGATCGAGTAATCGAGTCTCCGTTCGGCAGCAACTATGAAACGAGTCCCAGCGGAGTGGGAACCGCAGCGCGCCGTGTGGATCGCTTGGCCGCACAATCACGACACCTGGCCGGGACGATTTGAAACCATTCCAGATCGTTTCCGCCGCTTTGTCGAACTGATCGCTGCTGTTGTTCCGGTACACGTGATCGGCAGTTCGAGCTTGCGGCCCGCCGCTAAACTAGACGGCATCGAAAATGCACTTTGGTTTGATATCGAAACCAATGATTGCTGGATGCGCGATTACGGCCCCACGTTTGTCCATGATGACGCCGGCCAACCGGCCGCAATCGATTGGCGCTACAACGCTTGGGGCGGAAAATACCCGCCCTGGGATGCCGACAACGCCGCGACCGCAGAAATCATCCGCCACAGCGGGCGCCAGCGGATCGCATCGGATCTGTGTGTGGAAGGCGGCGCACTGGAATGGGATGGCCAAGGGCGATTGCTGACAACGTCCAATTGCCTGGTCACCGACACCCGCAATCCGGGCTGGTCTCGCCAGCAGATCAGCCAGACCCTGGAATCGTTGACCGGCACCACCGAGATCATCTGGGTCGACGGCGGCGGTTTGGCCGGCGACGACACCGACGGACACATCGACCAACTGGCTCGCTTCATTGATGCCAAAACGATCGTGGTGGCGGTCTGCGATGATCCCCAGGATCCTAACCATGCCGGCCTAGAAGCCAATTTTCAATTGCTAAGCGACTGGGCCAAAACCACCGATCCCAAGGTCAGCATCCATCGGCTGCCGATCCCACCGGCCCGTTTTATCGACGGTCAACGCGTGCCGGAAAGCTACTGTAATTTCCTGCGATTGGGACCCGACCGATTATTGGTGCCCACGTTTCGAAACGACGCCAGTGACCAGCACGCGATCGGCTTGCTGGGACAACTCGCCCAAAACCAATCGCCGGCCATCGAAACCATCGGTGTCGATTGCCATGATTTGGTGTGGGGACTCGGTGCGCTGCACTGCGCCAGCTGCAACGAACCGCTTGTCACCAATAGGAAAACCAGCTGATGTCCGATCAAACCCGGATCCTGGTCGTCGACGATGAACCCCACATTCGCAGCGGACTGGCCAAGGGGCTGGCTGGTTCGGCCGATGCGGTCGACACCGCGGGCAATGTCAATGAAGCACTCGACAGACTGGACGCCGATCAATACCAGGTCGTGATTGCCGATGTCCGTTTGCCAGGTGATCGCGACGGGCTGGAACTGGTCTCGCTGATTCAAGAGCGCTCCCCGGAAACAACGACACTGGTGATCACCGCTCACGGCACCGTCGAAACAGCGGTTGAAGCAATGCGCCGCGGGGCGTTTGACTTCATCACCAAACCGGTCGATTTGAATCTGATTCGCCAACAAGTCGATCGGGCATTGGACCATGGCCGATTACGCCGCGAAAACAAAACACTGCGAAACCGGTTAGCCGACGCCGGTGCGATTTCCGAGATCATCGGCAACTGCACGATCATGCAGGAACTGTTTGCCCAACTGCGGCAGGTGGCTGACACCGATGCGACGGTCTTCATTCAGGGCGAAAGCGGAACCGGCAAGGAACTGATCGCCCGGGCGCTGCACGATCTTAGCAGTCGCGCCGGCGGCGCATTCGTCGCCGTCAATCTGGGCGCGCTGCCGGAGACCCTCCTGGAAAGCGAGCTGTTCGGTCACGAAAAAGGCGCCTTCACCGGTGCGGCCCGGCAAAAACCCGGCTGCTTTGAACAGGCCCGCGGTGGCACCCTGTTTCTGGATGAAGTCACCGAAATCCCGCCCAAAAGCCAAGTCGATTTGTTGCGCGTGCTGGAAACCGGCCGGTTCACTCGGATCGGCGGTGAAGAACTGCTGAGCTCCGATGCGCGACTGGTTTCCGCAACCAACCGAGACCCGCTGGCGCTGATCGAAGAGGGAACCTTTCGCGATGACCTGTATTATCGGCTGAACATCATTCCGCTAACGATTCCACCGCTGCGGAAACGACGCGACGACATCCCGCTATTGGTCGAACATTTCGTGGCGCATTTTTGCAGCCGTCACAAACGCCCGATCAAACAATTCACCGACGCAGCGATGAATGTCATGGTGGCGGCCAATTGGCCCGGCAACGTTCGCCAACTGCGCAATGTGATCGAACGCTTGGTGGTCACCCAAGTCGACAGTCAAATCGACGTTGCCAATTTACCGCCTGAACTGAGCGTCCCGGCGAACAATAGCACCACGGTCGTTCGCACCTTGGCCGAAGCCACCGAAGCGGCCGAGAAAGAGGCCATCGAAACCGCTTTGGCCGCTTCTGATTTCCATCGTGAAAACACCGCCAAGTTGCTGGGTGTCAGTGTCCGCACCCTGCACTACAAAATGAGCCGCTACGGTCTGCATTAAGCTCTCTACCGAGCCCGACTCGTTTTCAGCATTTCATGGGCACACCGGCAACGCGTGCCATGCGGCGCAGCAGCAGTGGATGCGAAAGCGATTTCTCAGCCTTCTTGGAGACCGGGTTGTCGACGACACTTTGGGCCTGCGCCATCATCGCTTCGACGTTGACCTTGGGCAACAACTGCGGCCCGATTGCCAACAGGGCGATCGCTCGCGCACTCGATTCGGGGTTGTTCACCACGGCGCTGGCAACCGCATCACAGGTGAACTCGTCCAGCCGAGAAAGTGTTTTGTAGGCGGCGGTGATCGTGCTGCGAATCAGTCCGGTGTGACCAAGTTGGTGATGCGCCAATTCATGTGCAATGACAAACTCCAATACCTTGGTGTCCTTGGTTGTCATCGCTCCCCAGATCATGTCGTCGGTTAACAGCACCACCCGCTTGCCTTTGGTCTTTACGGCCGCCGCGTTCTGCTCGCTTGATTCATAGATGTACGTGTCAGGGATATCGGTCATCCCCAACCGCTGTGCCGTCTGCTTGACCAGTTTGTCGATCGCCGGAAACTGGTTCGCCCCGACCTTCAGCGCACTTCCGTCGATGATCGCCCGCTGTTTCTTTTGGTTGAAGAAATAAGCAATCGCAGCGATCAGCACGCCGATCAACCCGACGCCAAACGTGACCGCCGTCAGGACCAACAGCCCGACCACTGTGCCGCCCAACCCCACCAGGCTACCGATCAGCACGTGCAGTTTGGTGCCCGGCGTGACATGATCTTCGGCACGCACCGCAGCGGACGGAAGACTCGATCCGGCTGGCCGGGAGGGTTTGGGATCGGTGTCGATTGCGACCGATCGAGCAGCAACCGGGCGGGGAGCTGCGTGAGGATTAATCTGAGGCGGTAGTTCGGACATGGCACAACTCACAGGTTCCGTGGGGCAGGAAGAAACCAGGAGTATATCCAAACACTACTGCACGGATGTCACTCGACGCTTTTTCCGTCGATTCGAAAGATGGCCATGTGGGTCTGCCCGTTGGGCGCCATGCCCTCGGGATAGCGGTAGGATTCCGCGTCGAGCACGAATTTGCCTTCAACGGTCACCGGGCGGGTGGTGAAATCTGTGGTCTCGCCCGGCACCATTTTGATTGCCACGCAATCGTATAGCGCGGCACCGGGACCAAAACAGCACTCTTGGTTGTCACGGACCAAGATGAATTCTTTGATGTCCGTTTCGTGAAACAACGTGCTGGGCAAGATATAGCCGCGTAATTTGACGTTCTTGCCGTTGATCTTTTTCAGACGATCGGTCCACATCGATTTCTTGAACGGAGCGTCTTTTTCGATGTCGAACTGCAGGTCATCAAAATTGATTTCACCTTTGGCCAGTTGCGCCTCGGAACTCAACCGCGGCTTTACCTTGGGTTTGGCCGGCACGGGATCCTGAGCCGTTGCAATGCCGGCAAGCGAGAACAGAGCCACGGCGGCCAAAAGTGGAAAAACGTGCCATGCGTGTGATTTCTGGTTCATCTTGCGGATTGCCTGGGGAATGGATCACTTCACCTTGTCCCCTTTTAACCGGTAGAACACGGCGTTGTCAAAATCGGTTTGGGTTCGGGGAACTTTATTGACGGTGAATTTGCCAGCCAGTTTGCGACGCGTCATACCGGCTTTAACAGTTTGCCCGTTGGTCAATGTCACTTCCACCATCTCGCTGCTTTTCGGTTGCCCACCAAAGCAGCAGGTGCCCAAATCGCCGACCAGCACAAACTGGCGCAACATGCCGCCACCGCTGGAGGGATGGATATAGCCTTTCAAAAACACATCCTTGCCGTCGACCTCCACCGCCGTCTGAGTCGGACGATCCGGTTCGGAATCAAATTTCAATTCGTAAAACGGCAATCGCACGTGTCCCGGTGGAACCTCCGTCAGGTACACGTAGCTGTGCAGCGAGATGCCGCCGACCAGCAACAATGCATTGGCCAGCAGAGCAAATTTTGCCAATCCGATCCCGCCAAATTCATTGGGGTAGCGGTGGATGGAACGAATCGCCAATAACGCCAGAATCACACCGAGCAAGGCCAATGCCAGCATCGCTTCGAACGGCGGGATCAATCCGACCAAGCCGACCAGGAACAAAACAAACGCCGCAATCGCACTGCGGCTGAGCGCACGATAGGGAAAATCCACCTCATCGGCGGAGGCAGACATTTGAAGATCAGTGGCCATCGTAATCTGGATCGTGGAACGGGCTGGCAGCGAAGCCCAACACGGTGGCGCCGCTGCAAAAAACACTGCAACAAAGTAACGGGATCCGTCTTCACCGGCCTCCTCGTGGCCAGCTACAGTTCTGCACAGCTACGTTCACAGTGCCTATGCCTCGGCGCCGGAGATTGCTCCTGTTGCGGATCCGCCGGTCAGAACCAGAAACAAGATCAGAATGATCGTTGCCAGTGCGGTCGTTAGTACGTAACTCAGGTCCCAGGGGTTCGCCGTCTGGGCCAAGATCGCCGGATTGCCGATTTCGGGGCGAACGTCCAGCACCACCTGTTTGGCGACTTCCGGCATCACCGCCGCGTAGCGGTGGTTTGCGACCACTGGCGGCAGCATGCCCGGCTGGGTGGGACCGCTGGGCACCGAATTCAGGCCCACTAAGTGTTTGGATGTTGGCGATTCAATCGCTGCGCCGTCGGACGGCTTGGCACGCACCGGAACGGGCACGGGGAAAAAGGTCTTGGCGCGTCGAACAGCGTCGGGATCAATTTTTTCCAGCTCCGCGATTGCTTCCTCGGCTTCTGGCAGTGGGCAGGCGCGCATGTAATTGATGACCGGGACGCGAAGCCAGTTTTTGTCTTTCTCGGCGTCTTTGAACAACCGTTTCAATCGATCGATTTGGCTCCAGTCTTTCCATTTCGCCAAATCCGGGATCACCATGTCGGCCAGCTCGCTGCGGTCCAAAACCTTGTGCAGCGATTCGACCAGCGCGCTGCGTGGGATCACATCGCCTTCGGTGCCATGAAAACGAATCGCCATGATCGCCGCATAGCTTTGTGGGAACGGAGTCTTGTTGCTGGCAATGAACAGTTCGTCAATCAGCGGCAACCCCTCTTCACCGGCCAGTGTCAAATAGCAGGCGATCAATGCGTCGAGCCCGCCGGTGACGCTTTTGGCCGGATTGCGAAGCATGGTTTCCAGCATCGGCAGGTCCGCTTTGCTGCCGCAGACGCCCAGCATTGTGAAGTACAGACGTTTGCGGTCGGCTCCGATCTCGGGGACCTTGACCCACTCGATCAATTGATCGTGGTCCATCTCTGGACCGATTTTCCGGATCACCTCATACGGTGTTGATGCAAATTCGTCATAGGCATCTCGCAACAGAAACGGTTCTTCGTCTTCCAAATAGTCGCGATAAAACCGTAGCAGCGCGATGGGATCGTCGTTATCGATTTTGCTGGCTTTGATGATGTACTCTTCGGCGCGGGGCGTGACTGGCATCGTCGACCACTGGATGTTGGGCGGGTCAACGCCGGACAATAGAAACCGACGGCCGACGTCCACTTTGCCGTAATAAATCGCGTCAACGGTCTGGCCGACCTTCACATGATCGCCACCTTTGATCACCACTTCGACCTTCATCTTGACCACGCCGGTGGTCAGATTTTTGGTCAGATCGCTATCCAAGCTCGATGCGATCACCACCGCGTCCATCGTCAGTGATTGCTGGCGAATGGTTTGCTGAACCGATTCACAGAACGGACACGCCGCTGCAGGCACGGCCATCCATCCGGCCAACAGCCAAACAAGCAGCGCGCCTCGCTGAAAATGTGAACGCATGAGTCTGTCGCGAGATAGTTTTTTCAAAGGACGCACTGGAGTCGCTGGTGGGTTGGTGTCGAATGCAGGGGAAATTCGGCGGGCGATTTAACCAATAATAGGTGCAAACCAAGCTCTATGAGAAGACTCAAATCGATTCTCCCTGAATTCCCGGCACGATCGACTCAACCCATCCATCCATTTTTGCCGATACGACCGAAGATCCGGGCTGATATGCCCAGGAGCCGATGCTTGAATCGCCCGTAAGTTTCAGCATCGGCGGACACTTTTGAAACGACCAATGCACAGCGCCGAATCTGGACACCACCCATTAGGTGTGTCTCCGGAGAGGGCCGACAAGGGGGAGAGCAGGAATGCTTCGTCATTTGATCATCGCCACCGTCATGGTGGCATCGGCCTTCACCATGGCTGACAACGTGTCGGCCGACCAACGCGCCTACGGCCAAGCCTGGGGCGGCAGCAGCAGCACCCGCGACTGGGATCGGTTCTATCACTATCCCTACGTGTACTACCCCCAGAATTTCTATGGGCAGGAGTACTTCAAGAGCGCCGACAGCATGTACCACCGCTACGTGCCCGAGATGCGGATTCCGGTCTACAACAAACGCTGGCACAACTACTACCCCAGCAATCGCCGCTACCACTCCGGCCACCACTTTATGTTGGACGTGTTTTAAGCCGCGCTGTTTAGTTCACGCCGGTTTTGAGTTTCACGCGGGACGTTCTGAACGCCCCCAGCCTGACCGGCTAAGATGGCGACGATGTCAGCCAGCACAAAAATCCGTCCGTTTAGCCGCTTGATCGACAAGTCGAATGCACCGTTTTGGGTCATTGATCCAGACGGGCGTTTGCTGTTTCTATCAGCGGCCGTGGGGGATTGGTTGAAATTGGAACCGGAATCTCTTGTCGGTCGCCTGTGCGTCGCTGGCGCGAGCATCTCTGACGATCCGCTGGACTACATGGCAGCGTCGCTGGCGCCGCCGCCGGGTTTTTCCCAACGTGGATCTGCATCGCTGTTGATCCAACCCGCTTGGCGTGGCGGCAACGTCGAGCGTGTGGCTGCCATCGACACTCGCTTTGTGCGACTCGGTGACGACGAAACGGCGATCACCCTCGCCATCGGCGGCCGCTTTGCCGACCAACAGCCCGAACCCGGTGTGGAATCGGCGGTTCTGCTGCGACAACAGCTCGATAGCTGGCGGCGTCATCACCAGGGCATCGGCGATACCGTGGCCGTCGGCCATTCGCGCCTTGCCGGGCGGATGCAAACGCAACTTCAAATGGCCGGTTCGTTTCGCAGCGACTTGCTGATCCTGTCGCCGGCGGGATGTTTCGCCCCGTCTGTCGCGACCCTGGTGCACCAGCGTGCCGCGGCCGGCGAACCGGTGGCGATTGTGGACGGCCCGCTGATGGATCCCGAACTGCTGGACGCCAGCCTGGGACCGTTGTTGCACCATTTAAGTGATTCCCAACAAACCACATCGACCGCGATCATCAACCAGATTGATGAAATGCCGATTGAGGCCCAACAGCGAATGGCCGAACTGCTGAGCCAGTTCGGAACACGAATGCGATTGATCGCAATCGCCGGCCGGTCGGCAACGGTGACCGACGCCACGTCAGCGCAGTCGCAACCGGAAACCGATTTTCGGCTGCATGAAAATCTCCCAGTTGGTATCAACCAGACACTGGCCGATCGGTTGTGTGGATTGTCGATCACGCTGTACGGGTTGGCCGAACGCGTCGATGACATCACTCTGATCGCAACGTCCATGCTCGATCGTCGCCGCGCCGCCGGTGAAGGCAGCGCGGATCGACTGGCGCGCGCGGCGCTTGATGCGCTGGTGATCTATCCTTGGCCCGACAACTTGCGCGAATTGGACCAAGCCATCCGGCATGCCCTCCGCAGTTGCCCCCTGGCGGTGATTGGCGTGGAACACTTGCCGCTCGCGGTCCGTTCCTATCGGCCCAACGAAGCGATTCCGGTCGCCCAGCAGGAAATCGACTTGGATCGAGCGGTGGAGCGGTTCGAGGCTGATCTGATTCGCCGCACGCTGGCGGCAACCGATGGCAACCGTGCCGAGGCGGCACGGCGTTTGAATCTGTCACGCAGCCGACTGCTGCGCAAACTCGAATCAATCGATTCGGAAGCGTCATCGTGAGTGCCGGGGGCTTCGCATCACCGCGCGACCGACAAGGCCTGTTGTTGGTCTGTGAATCGGGTCGCCGCTGGTGTGACGCAGCGCGGCGCTTCGTGGGACCATTCCAGCATGCGCCCACCGCGGGCGAACCGCACGATGCGCTGTGGCCGCGGTCGCTCACTGCGGATCGGTCTGACAGTGCCCTTGGGCCGGCACCGCTGGTACGGGTCCAGTCGGTGGAAGGGCCCAAGGTGAGAGCCGCGATCGCCGGAAAGGAACTGGTCGCCATCCTGTGGCAGGTCTCGCTTGGCAATCTCGATGCGGTGGCGCTCAGTGTGGCTCAGATCGGGGTTGGCCGTCCCGACGTGTTGCAAATCGCTGCGATCGACGACCCGTTGCTAGCCACTGCGGCGCAACTGCCGCTCCGCATGATGGAACTGGGGGTCCGCGCGGTGGTGCAAGATCCCGAGCAATTTGCGACCATCGCGCGGCTGATTCGTCGACGGTTTTCACTTGACGCCGAGCAGCAGATCCGGCTATTGACTACCGAATGAGTAAGACGATTTATTTCTCGGTCGGTGAACCCAGCGGCGACCAGCATGCCGCAAGATTGATTCGATCACTGCTGCAATCACGCCCGGACCTGACCATTCGTGGTTTTGGCGGCGAACTGATGCGCAGTGCCGGCTGCGAGGTTGATCTGGACCTGACGCAGCATGCGGTCGTTGGCATTTTGGAAGTGTTGCCAAAATTGCGCCAATTTTTTGCGTTTGCCGATCAAGCCGAAGCGGTGTTTGCCCGCGGCGGCATCGACGCGGTGGTCCTGGTCGATTTCCCCGGATTCAATTGGCACATCGCCAAACGCGCCAAGAAACATGGGATCCCCGTCTTCTACTACTGCCCACCGCAGTTGTGGGCCTGGGGAGCCTGGCGGGTCAAGAAGATGAAGGCGACGGTCGACCATGTACTGGCAGTGCTGCCGATCGAAGAGCGTTTCTTTTGGATGCACGGCGTCCCCACAACCTACGTCGGACATCCGTTCTTTGATGCCGTCAACGAAGCCTGCTTGGACGACCACGCCTTGAACGAACTGCGTCTGGCCGCCGGCGATGGCCCCACGGTTGCTGTGCTCCCGGGATCACGTGGCCATGAAGTCCAACGAAACTGGCCGATCATGCTGGCCGCGATCCGTCGCTTGGCGGTCAGTTACCCGCGAGCCCGTTTTGCCGTCGCAGCCTATCGCGAGAAACAACTTGAATTTTGCCAGGCGTCGCTGTCAAACGAAGACCACCAGCTGCCGATCGACTTTTACCTGGACTCCACCAGCGAAATCATTGATCATTCCCAATGTGCGATGATGGTCAGCGGGTCGGTCAGTCTAGAACTGATGGCCCGCAAGACCCCTGCCGCGGTGGTCTATCGCGTCGGTCGATTTTTGTATGCGTTCGGCAAATGCGTGGTCAAAGTCGACAGCATGACGCTGCCCAATCTGATGCCCGATTCCAGTTCGATCGGCCAATCCGGCGAACGCCCGTTTCCCGAAATGGTCTCCGTCGGTAAACCCGATGCGACCGTCGAATTTTTGGTGCAAACCATCGGCCGAATGCTGGGCGATGGCGATTATCTGGCACAAAAACGACAGCAGCTCGCGCGGCTAAGTGAACTGTTTGCCAAACCCGGGGCCACCGACCGAGCCGCGGCGATGATTCACGAACTGATGGCCGACCAAGCCCAGCCACGCCTGGAAAATCGCGCCGCCTAGATTTCCGGCTGCTCCCGACGGCATTCGTTTTTCTGGGTTTCTGGCCCAATCCACCAAACCTTCTCGGCCTCGTTTGCGTAGTGTTTCGGTCTACGCTGCGCGTTCCTTCCACCCCAGCGACAGCCCCTCGCACGTCCCCAGCCCCGTTTTTCCCCATCCTGAGTTTCCGCTGCCCCCATGACAACTGAAACGACTCCACCACGTTCCCTCGGCGCTGTGATGAGCAGCGAGGCCGGCTATGAGGCAGAGGTTGACGATTCGCCGCTTCGAGTTTCTGGATTCGTTTCCCTGTTGCTGGCGCTGCTGAGCGGGTTTGCAATCGTCGCCCTACCAATGGTCGCCGTTGCAATCGCATCCATCTTGTTCGGCATCTATGCGCTCCGCAAAAGCGATTCCCAATCAATTCCGGTGGGCACCACGGCCGCCCGGATTGGCATCCTGCTGGCCGTGCTGTTCGGCTCCTGGGGGATCGCCCGGGCAACTTTCAAGACGCAAACGCTGGGTGGCCAGGCCGAATACTTTGCCCGCCAATTTGTTCGTGTCGCCAGCCAAGGAAACAAGATCTACGCCTCGGAATTACAAAAGAGCTACGTCAATCGTTACTTGAAAACGATGCCGCTCGAAGAACGCTACCAACAAGCCCGCGAAGAACGAGAACGCCAAATCGCCGCAGCTGCCGAAAACGGTGGTGGTGGCCCAGGACCTGACGAAGAAGATTCCACCGTCACTGACCTGGTCAAATATTCCCCCGATCACAAGTGGTACCTGGACCGACCGGTTCGAGTCTACAGCCACTACGGACGCCAGATGGCCGAGGTGATCCTGGCCGACAGCCAAGCCGAAAAGCCATATCGATTGATGTTGATCCTCGAATACCTGATCAACAAAGACAACGGCGATGGCGAATGGTACGTGGAAACCTGCACCCCGTTCCGCAAGCGAATCGTGGCCGAAAAGGTGCTGTAAACCTGTCGCGCCGTCGATGCCACACGCCAGAGCCGCCGATCCAAGCAGCTCAGGGCCCAACGCACAAGAAACCTCGATCGCAGATTCAACACGCGGTGCGAGAGGTCGTCGAAATCCATCCCTCGTGCTCTTCGTGTCCGTTGCGGCTACAAAATCCCGCCAACTGATCCGATGATGCCGGAGTTTCTCGGCAACGCAACGTGCAGGCAACAACACTACCGCACCGTCGACCGATTGCTATCTCGTCTCCGTGCCTTCGTGCCTCTGTGAGAGACTGCAAAGCGATTGATGACGGACCGCCGGCCAGGATCGAAGATCCAACCCACGCTTCGGATGCTTCGTTGGTGTGGAGGATTTATCCGACCAAGCATGACGCGTTCTGCTTTCGATTCGGTCGGGTGAATCCTCCACATCAACGACGGCAAACAGCCTGAAGTCACTTTCACGTTCAAACCGGCAGTGATGGCCAATGGGTCGAGCACATTCGACTGGCCACACGAGGTCCACCGTCGCCATGAGCGAGTTGCCCCCAATCCACCGAGCCTACGAAACTGCCGCCCATTGGCATCACGCGACCGGCCTTCTTGAACAGAAAACTTGAGCATCGGCTCGTCCCTCAAATAGCCAGCCCCTCTTCAAGATCGATAGAGAACCAATGCCAACACCGCCGTGCTTTCACGCGATGTCAAATTCTTATTGGTTATCCGCCGTTTGAGTCATCGACCGTACGAGTCGGGACGTTGCTAGACCCCATGATCGAATGCTGAAACATCATAGCCTTCCCAGCGAGCTTGAAAAGCAATCCGCGGATTCCCGGCATCTTCGGCATTGGAAATGGAATCTGTTCCTTGAGCAGCAACCCACGAATCAGGTAGTCGACCAAGGCCCGATCGTACGCAGTGTCGGTCGAGGAGTACTGTTCTGATTCGCGGTTGACCCATGATTCAGAGACGACAATGGATTGCGCGTGGAAGTCAAGTTTCAGCCAGTAGATCAGTGTCCCGGTCCAGCTGCGGTGAAGGTATAGCCAGTCACCATCGCGGTAGATGAACCATTTGTCCTCCATGCACTCTGGGATAAGCCCAGCGGACAATTGACCTTCGCGGCGGATGTCAAAGGACGCGCAGTAGTCGAGCGGCTCACGAACCTCCGGTGGCTCAAGCGTGTTCCAATCATCGCGTGAAGCTGGAGCCATGTTTCTTCAGTAGGGTAACGATAAGGACTAACGAGTTGGCGGCGAACGACATTGCGATGGTCAGATCAATCTGACTCCGCCGATCCGTTACATCCGTTGGTTCCCCGTCTCTTTAAGGAATCGCCAAACGCCCATTTCACTATCGGAATCATCGCGAAGCCAGCCATACCCGTGGGGATCGATTGATGGCAACAGCCAGCCTATAATGGGCTACGCCGTCAAGCCAGGGAGACATCAAATGGTGCGAATCGAAGTCAGCAGTGAGCAAGCCGAAAGGATACTACGTTCCGACGAAGCGATCGAACTCTTTGACGATGGGGGGCGATGCATCGGGTATTTTTCACGACCAATCACGGAAAGTGAGATTGCAGAAGCGAAGAGGCGATCTGCGACCGAAGAAACCGGGTCAAGCTTAGACGACATATGGAAGCGTATCGAATCGGAAGATTGCTCGAAATGACGAAGCGGACCGTGGTAAGGGTCGCCTCAGCGAAGCGTGAACTCGGTGAGATTTGGTTCGCGTGTGGTCGAAGTCCCAAAGTCAACAAAGCGTCGCATCAGATCGACCGCGATCTTCGTGACGATGCGATTCAGCACTCCAATCCATTGGCGGAAGGATTGAGGGTTATTGAACGTCCTCCGTTGAGAGCTGTTTTTGAATTGAACGACGCGGATATGCTGGTTCGTGTATTGAGCTTGGCTGTAGTGCGGATGTAGCAATTCGATCGGGGAACGTCAGCGATCAGCGGGAGTTGACTCACCACTTGCAGAAACGTCGCCACCGCCGCTCCGGGCGAGTAGACCGGGGTCTCTTCGGTTTAGGTTAGGGTTTGTGTTCCCTGTTTGCCACCGGTTTCCTGTGGTGGTGTCACAATATTCTAACCCTGCCTCATTGACCTCCGGCCCCTCTCAGATCCGGACGTGCCACTTTCTAGCATCCGGCTCCCAGCCAACACCTGTCACACTGCACTCCCTCGTTCACGGGACATCGCGATTAGGTCGACTAAACGTCTCGGATTGGCAAGGGGATGGCGTGCGGTCAAACGATCCAGGTGCGTCCAGTTCACGTAGCTGTTCTGACTGCGACGGCTCAAGTGACGCTTGACCATCACGCGCGCCTTGTTGCGGTAAGCCATCAGCATCGGCCAATTGTCATTGACACCGTAATACTGATAGTGGCCGCGAAGCTTCGCATTCAGGGTCGTCCACATTTCACCGATCGGTACGTCCAACTGGCTGCGAAACCAACGACGCAACTCCAGGAGCTTCTGACGATACTTCTTCCCCGATGTTTTCCGTTTCAGTTTAAACGTCCCGGCGCGGCTGCGCCCGCAGTAGTGAGTGAATCCGAGGAAGTCGAAGGTTCCTGGGCTCCCTTCACCCTGACGGTTGGAATCCCGCCGGGCGAAGCGTCCGAATCGGAGTAACTTCGTTTTCTCCTCGGCGACTGACAGCGAGAATCGGGCTAATCGTTTTGGCAGGACCGCTTGGTATCGCCGCGCGTCCGACTCCAATTCAAAACAGCAGATGAAATCATCTGCATACCGAATCAGGGACGCTTGCCCTTGCAGGCATGGCTTCACATCACGCTCGAACCAGTTGTCCAGGACGTAATGCAGGTACACGTTGGCCAGCAGCGGAGAGAGGTTCGCACCTTGCGGGACGCCCTCTTCGGTTGCCTCCAGTTTGCCATCGGCCAGAACGCCACTCTTGAGAAAGCGGGTGATCAGATCGAGCAGTCGCGGATCACTGATGCGAATTTGCAACAGCTCCAGCAGTCGCTCATGGCACACGTTATCAAAGAAACCTTTGATATCGGCGTCACTGACCCAGTTCACTCTCTCGGTCGCAATCGTTCGACCGAGTGCCGAGAGCGCTTGGTGGCAAGATCGCTTGGGGCGGAATCCATACGAGAAGTCGTAGAAGTCGACTTCGTAGATCCGTTCAAGAATCATGACAATCGCTCGCTGAACGAGCTTGTCTTCCACGCAGGCGATTCCCAGTGGTCGCGTCTTCCCATGCCCTTTGAGAATGTTCTTCCGCAGACTGGGATTAGGTCGATAACTGCCACGATGGAGGCGATCCAGAAGATTCAAGAGATTGCCCTTGAGATTCTCCTCGTAGTCCTCCACCGTGCGTCCATCGACACCCGGCACTTTCCCTCGTTTGAGTCGGCGAAACGCATGCCAGAGCAGCTCGTAGTTGAGCAGCGAAAAGAGATTATTGAAAACCTCCTCGGGATGCGTTGTCGCTCTTTCGGTGATGCGCTCAAGACGATCCAGAACCGAACTCCCGCCACTGCGTGTGGGCGACTCTGTGTCTTGGGCGCGTGTTGGCCTGACCGCCTTCCCTCGATCGGTATTACCCGACTTCGTTTCACTTGATTGGTCGTCAAGCTTCAGCGGTACTATTCGGTCATCCGACTCCCTGAATGTCATTTGTCTTCGTCGCTTATTCCACTTCTAGGACATACTCGGCCACGGGCGATTGGAAGATCGCCGAGTGATCAAGAACTTCAGGGTCTCACTGGTTGCCTGATTGACGGGTTGTGTAGTGCGAATGGGCCGCCGACCCCGGGTCTCCGATTCAGGCTCGCCGATGACGCTTGAACCGATATTGCCTTCCAGTATGCAAAAACCTTGGGCAGAATCCGACAGTTACCAAATTTCGGGGCTAATTCCATTCAACGTCGCAGGGCCACCTACGATCGCTTCATCCTCACTACCTTTCTATGTACGCTTCAACGACTGATTTCGACCACCGGTCTTATACAGCCGCTGCAACACTCGATACCGGGCGCGTGGCTAACGCTTACCCAGGCGGGATTCGCACCCGCTAGTCAATCAGACCTTGCCAGTCCGCACTTGCAT
>NZ_JAMYFE010000073.1 GCF_024129865.1 Stieleria tagensis
CGAAGCTGCACGACCTCCCCGAGGGGTTGGGCGAGTGAATCGCAAGAACGCCGCTTCCAAACTCTCGCCGCGGTTGGCGCTGCTTTTTAGCCCTGCACTACCACTGCAGTTTCCAGGTGTCGGGGTGGGCATTTAAGTCATACCAGCCGTCAAAGTCGGCGAGACTTTCGCCGGCTGCGAGTTCGATCGCGCCTTGGTCGGCCAGCGAGTGAATGAATTCACCCAGCGATCGGCTTGATCCGAACTCCCAGGCCACCAATTCCTCTTTGCCATTTTCGGCAAAGTGATCGACCGCCAGTTCCAGTAGCACCCGGCAAACACCTTCGGCACCGACATGACCGCGCTGAGTGAGCGCGCGGTCTTTCATCGTGACACGGATCGTGTGGCGTACAAACTCCACCCGTTCGTCGTGGCCGGATTCAAACTCCGGTGCGTGATTTAGTTTGATGACACCTTCTCCTTGAGTTTGCCGATGTCGGCGGTGACGGTGTCACGTTGCTGGACCAACTCGGCCAGTGAACCGCGCTCATTTTCGACCACGTCGGCTGGCGCCCGAGCGACAAAGTTTTCGTTTGACAGCTTTGCTTCTTTACCGGTGATTTGTTTGTTCAACTGGTCCAACAGTTTTTCCAGTCGCGCCAATTCCGCTTCGACATCGATAAACTTTTCGAGGTCCAAGTGGACTTCGACGTCGATCGAGGGCAAGGCCAAGGGGGCATCGGTGGCAAAGCCCTGTGCGTCGGGGCCGATCGCGACAACGTCGGCACCGGTTAGCGCTTCGAAATAGGTCTTCATCGGATCCAGCAACGTTTGGCTGGATGGGCTGCAGCGGATGGCAACGGGCACGGTTTCGCGCGGCGGAATGTTCTGGCTGGAACGGATCCGGCGAATCGCACCGACGACTTCTTGGAATTCGGCGAACTGTCGCTCGATCGTTTCGTCATGGTGCTCGGGCACAGCGGTCGGCCAGTCGGCTGTCATCACAAAGGGCGATGCGGCGGTCGGTTCCAGCCCGCGCTCGGCAGCGAGTTGGCCCAGGTAGCCCCAAATCGATTCGGTCACGAACGGCATGATCGGATGCAACAGTCGTAGCAGGGTATCCAATCCGTGCGCGATCACATTTTGCGTCATCGCACGCTGTGATTCGTCGGCCAACCGCGGCTTTGCGATCTCCACGTAGAAGCTACAGAATTCGTTCCAAGCAAAGTCGTACAAGACTTTTGAGACGTCGGCGAATTTAAACTGTTCGATCCCCGCGGTGACTTGCTCGGTGACCGTTGCTAGTCGACTCAGCAACCAGCGGTCTTCGACCGGCAGGGATGCCACGTCGATCGGCTGGCTTTGGTAGTCTTCCAGATTCATCAACACAAATCGCGCGGCGTTCCACAGTTTGTTGACAAAGTTCCGGCTGGTCTCGAATTTTTCGCTGACCACTGCGGCTTTGGGATGCGCCGTGTCGGCGGCGTTTTCGGCCCACTGCGTCGAGAACGTTTTCTTGCAACCCGGACATTTCACGGTGGTTGCAGTTCGGTTCTTTTTGGTTTGGTCGATCAGTTTTTCACAGTGCGGGCATTCATACTGAACCGGCAATCGAACGTCTTGGGTTTCAGTCGCGATCCGCGCCAAACCAAACCGCAGCGAGTCGGGACCGAATTTGTCGATCACGTCGATCGGGTCAACGCCATTGCCTTTACTCTTGCTCATCCGTTCCCCGTTGCCATCCAAGATGGTCGGGTGAATGAACACTTCGTCAAACGGAACTTCGCCCAGATTGTTCAGACCCATCAACACCATGCGGGCAACCCACAGCGTGATGATGTCGCGCGAGGTGCAGAGGGTGGATGTGGGGTAGAAGTACTCCAGTTCTTTGGTTTGTTGCGGCCAACCAAGCGTGCTGTGTGGCCAGAGGGCGGACGAGAACCAGGTATCCAAGACATCGGGGTCACGCTGCAGTCCCAAGGCTTCGATCTGGGGTTCCAGCGGTGATTCTTCGTCTCTCAGGCAGACAAAAACGTCGAATCCAGCGGCTTGTCCTTCGTCATCGCCGGCGGCCTGGATTTTGGTCGACACGACATCCGGTCCGCCCAGCGCGGTGGCTTTTTCCGCAACCTGTTCGGCTTCGGATTGGCTGGTGAACGTTGCCGTCCAGATCGGAATTCGGTGTCCCCACCACAGTTGTCGACTGACCGGCCAGTCGCGTTTTTCACCCAGCCAATCCAGGTAGCCTTTGCGATACCGGGTTGGAAAGATTTTCACGCGTTGGTCGGACACGGCATCCATGGCCGATTGAGCCAACTGGTCCATGGCGACGAACCATTGGTCGGCCAAATAGGGTTCGATCGCGGTTTTGCTGCGGTCGGACAACGGCATCTCGATGTCACGGTCTTCCACGTCGCCCAGCAAGCCGGCTGCTTCCAAATCCTCAACGACTTGTTTTCGAGCCTGGGGGATCGTCAGCCCTTGATAGGCCGGCACGGTGGCATTCAGAGTGCCATCGGCGTTTAGCAGGTTGATCATCGGCAGCGATTGCCGCTTGCCGACTTCGTAGTCATTCGGATCGTGGGCCGGAGTGATTTTCACGCACCCGGAACCGAGTTCTGGTTTTGCCCAAACGTCGGTCACGAGCGGAATTTCTCGATTGGCCAGTGGCAGCATCAACTTCCGCCCATCGGCCGCCATGTCACGCAACTTTTCCAGTTTAGGCAACATCTCGCTGCGGCGTTTGGCGAGCGCATCCAGCTGGGCTTGAACGTCGGCATGTTCTTTCGTGCTCAACGAGCGACGTTTTTCGATCAGGTCCGCGGCGACTTTGTCCAAGGCGGCTGTCGGGTCGGGGTGCACCGCAACGGCGGTGTCACCAAGCATCGTTTCAGGGCGCGTGGTCGCGATTTCGACGAATTCCGGCTCGCCCGGTTTGGGGTCGATCACGGGATAGCGGAAGTGATAGAAGTGGCCTTTCTTGGTCACGTTTTCCACTTCGTCGTTGCTGACAGCTGTTTGCAAGAACGTGTCCCAGTTGACCAACCGTTTGCCACGGTAGATCAAGTCTTTTTGGAACAGATCGAAAAAGGTTGCGCGGACCGCTGCGCCACAGGTTTCGTCTAGCGTGAACCGCAGCCGCCGCCAGTCGCAGCTGCATCCCATGCGTTTCAGTTGACCCAGAATTCGTTTTTCGTACTGGTCTTTCCAGTCCCAGATCCGCTGCACCAACGCTTCGCGACCGATGTCGTGACGCGACAGGTTTTCCTGTTCCTTCAACCGTCGTTCGACGACGGCTTGGGTGGCGATGCCGGCGTGGTCGGTTCCCGGCAACCACAAGGCTTCGAAACCCTGCATCCGTTTGGTGCGAATCAAGATGTCTTGCAGGGTATTGTTCAACCCGTGCCCCAGGTGCAACGCGCCGGTCACATTGGGTGGTGGGATGACAATCGTGTAAGGCTTTTTATCCGGGCGAACTTCGGCGTTGTTACAACCGGCGTCGTCCCATTTGGCGACAATCTCGCCCGCCTCGGTGGCATAATCAAATCGAATCGGAATCATCTTTTAGGTGGCCGGTGTAACGTCGTCTTTGTGCAATTTGTATTCAAAGGAATCCACCAAGGCGTTGAAACTGGCCTCGATGATGTTGTCGCTGACGCCGATCGTCCCCCAGGACTCGTCTTTGTCACAGCTTTCAATGTTGACGCGGGTGCCCGCGGCAGTGCCGGCACCGTTGTCGACGACACGTACTTTGTAGTCGACCAGTCGCATGTCGCGCAGTTGAGGGTAGGACGGCAATAACGCAGCACGCAGTGCCGAATCGAGTGCATTGACCGGCCCGTGACCTTCGGCTGCATTAAAGCAGTCTTGGTCCCCGATCCGAATTTTCAGGATCGCTTCGGCATAAACGTCTTTCTCGTCCGCCGAGGTTTCGCCGGCAACGACGCGGTATTTTATCGGGCTAAAATGGGGCGCAAAGGATCCGACCACGCGTTTGATCAGCAGGTCAAACGAGCCGCCGGCATTTTCGAATTGGAAGCCTTGGTTTTCCAGACGCACGACTTCGGCCAAGATTTTGTCTTGAACCTCGCGATCGTCTTCGATGCTGTGGCGTGTCGCCACGGCAACAATGTTGCTGCGTCCCGAGAGCTCGCTGACCAAAATCCGTCGTTCGTTGCCGACCAGTGCGGGATCGATGTGCTCGTAGGTCGCCGCCGCTTTGTTGATCGCATGCACGTGCATTCCACCCTTGTGTGCGAATGCGCTTTGCCCGACGAATGCCTGGCCGCCACGCCATTGCAGGTTGGCGGTTTCGTAGACGAATCGGCTGAGTTCGGTCAGTGGCTGTAAACCGCGACCGTCTAGCACGGTGTAGCCCTGTTTTTTGAGCGCCAGATTGGCCATCACGGAAATCAAGTCGGCGTTGCCACAGCGTTCGCCGATCCCGTTGATCGTGCCTTGGACCTGTGTCGCGCCGGCGTCGACAGCGGCCAGCGAATTGGCGACAGCAAGTTCCCCATCGTTGTGGCAATGGATGCCGAAGGTCACGGCGGGGAAATCTCGCAGCGATTCAATCGCAGCCTGGGTGATTTGCGCGATCTGTTCTGGCAGGGAGCCGCCGTTGGTATCACACAGTGACATCACCGTCGCGCCGCCCTGGGCGGCGGCCCGCAACGTTTTCAGGGTGTATTCCGGGTTGGCAACGAAGCCGTCAAAAAAATGCTCGGCGTCGTAAATGACTTCACTGTGAGCGGCCAAAAATTCGACGCTTTCGCCGATCATCGCCAAGTTCTCTTCCAACGAAACCCGCAGGACTTCGGTGGCGTGGTAGTCCCAGGTCTTGCCGACGACCGTGATCACCGGGGTTTCCGCTTTGACCAGAGATTGCATTCCGGGGTCATCCGCCGCTTTGACGCTGCGGCGACGTGTCATCCCAAAGGCGCAAATCTTGGTTTTGCCCAAATCAAACTTGCGGATCTGTTCAAAAAACGCGACGTCTTTTTCATTGCTCAGCGGGTAGCCACCCTCGACAAAATCGATGCCCGTTTCCGCCAATCGGCGGGCAATTTGCAATTTGTCATTGAGCGAAAAACTAACGCCTTCGCCCTGTGAGCCGTCGCGCAGCGTGGTGTCGTAGATTTGGATCGGTGTAGAGGTCATGTCGGGCTTCATTTACGAAAAAACCCCCGAAGCCGGATAGCCACGGGGGAATGACAGGTCGATTTGCACAGGGATTTCAATCGGTGCGAAAGGTTTCAATTGCGTTGGCGAGAGAATAAGGGGTCACCCATCACCCGTCAATCACGCCCTCCGGCCGACCGAGTTGTCCGTCGGTCGCGGTGTTGGTGTGGAGGATTTATCCGACCAGTATTGATGTTTCGAAGTTGCGATTTTATGGCAACCCGACGCGTCGCGGGCTGTTGCTTTAATCTTCGAAGGCAAATTAGCGTGGGAATGGTAACCCGACGCGTGAGCGAGGGACTTCATCAGATCCCTCGCTCACGCGTCGGGTTGCGAAAAACCCATGCCTGACGCGAAATCGCGACTTCAAAAGCCACCCATCGGGTTACGAAAGACCAACGGCTCTGCCAAATACGAAAGCTTCAACGCGCCGTCTCGCCCCAGCTATTTTCCGCCAGGTGCTTTCAGATTCTGGGCGTGCTGGCCGTAGCGGGATCGCTGGGTCACCAACAGATTCCAGCCATAGACGGCCAGAAACGCCACGCAGATCGTCACCATCAAACAGACGATTCGGGTGTCGTGCAGGTTCACCGCGCCGGCGTGTCGCCACAGTGACAAGAAATGGGCCAGCTGGCCAAATCCAATCAGGCAGCCGATCGCGCCGATGGTGGCGGCCGATCCGAGTGCCTGGCGGCGGCGGTGTGGGTTCAACGCCACCACACCAAAAAACAGAATCGGGATGCCCAGCATCATCGGCAGAAACAATAGCGGTGCCTTCTCCAGCGATCCGAACAGCGCCATCGCGGTATCAATGCACAGCAATAGACCAGAGACAATGCCAAATCGAGCCATGTACGTTATCGACACTTATACGCTATCGAGACTTTCGAGGGATTCGACCAACCACCAATTCAATCTATCTATCAACTGCGTCAGATGTCAGGCCTATCCGCATCACTGTTTTCGCAGCGCTTCGATCGGACTCATCGATGCCGCTTTGTAGGCGGGATAAACGCCAAACACGATTCCGATTGCCACCGAGATACCGAATGCCAGACCGATCGAAACCAGGCTGGTATCGGTCTTCATTCCCACGGCCAGTGTCACTACGATCGGAATGCTGACACCCAAAACGATGCCAAAAACTCCGCCCATGGCCGATAAAACCGTGGTTTCCAACAAAAACTGGCGGATGATGTCACGCCGCTTGGCTCCGATCGCGCGGCGGATGCCGATCTCGCGGGTCCGTTCGGTGACAGTGGCCAGCATGATGTTCATGATGCCGATCCCACCGACCAGCAGAGAAATCCCGGCGATCGCCCCCAACACCATGTTCCAGATCCGTTTCTCATGCTCGGCTTGGGCCATCAGTTCGACCGGAACCAGCACCTGGTAATCCGCTTCGGGGTGTTTCTTTTCTAGCAAACCACGCACCATTCCGGCTGTTGCTACCACCCGATCGGTGGCCTCGTCACCTCCGGCGACCGCCAGCGTGACTTCGCTTAATTCCACACGCTCGTACTCGCGACTGCCGCGGGCACCTTTTCGCGACAGAAAACCGAATCTGGCGCGGCCGGTATCGAGAGGAATGAAGATGTCTTGGTTGGCATCGCTGCCCTCGGACTGTGACGCTGTGGCCAATCCACTGTCGCCGGCATCCAAAATCCCGACCACGCGGAACGCAATGCCATCGATCAGGATGGGTTCATCCAGTGGATCAGTAAACCCGAACAACTGCGACGCAGCCGACGCGGCTAGCACGCAAACGTTCGACATGGATTCCAGATCATGCGGCTGTAAGAAACGCCCGCGATGGACCGTCATGTTGCGGACGTCCTGCAGTCCTGGTGTCGTCGCCAACACCCTGGCTTGGTCGATTCGATTGCCCTGCCGGGCCACGTTTTGCAGTTTCATCATCACTGGCACCACGCGATCGTTGGTGGGGATCGATTCCAGTGATCGCAAATCGGCATAGGTCAATCCGAACGCGTTCACTTTGTAGCGGCTGTCGGTGACCATCGCAGGCTGCGTTCCTGATCCGGCATCGCGCCCGGTCTGGCCGCTTGGTTTGACCGTTCGCACGATCACGTTGTTGGCGCCTAGCTGGCGAATCCGATCCAGCGCGTCTTGTTTACTGCCTTCACCGATCGACAGCATCGCAATCACGGACGCCACACCCAAGATAGTGCCCAACAGTGTCAGTGTGCTGCGCATTTTATGCAGCAGCAGATTGCGAATGGCTAGCTTCAGTGTCGACCACCACATCAGGAATCGCCACTCAACAGTTCGTCGATGAAGCCGCGGGGGTTCAGGGTGACCGATTCACCGGTGTCCAAGCCGCCGACGACTTGCACGACCGAATCGTTTTCGCGTCCGATGTCGACCGGGCGTGGCACCAGTTGTTGATTCTGGTGAACAAGCACCCAGTTCTGGTCATTGCGTTCGATCACGGCTTGGCGCGGCACGGCCAGGGCGTCATCAATCGAATCGATCAGGATTTCCGTGACGGCGGTCATCCCAGGTTTCAACTGCTCGACTTTGTCGTCAATCGTCACGATCGTGCGATAGACTTTGGTATCGCTTCCCCGCCAGCCGTTTTGATCTGGCAGCACGGCGATCGAGTGCACCGTTCCGGTGTATTTCTTTTCCGGGAACGCGTCGACAGAAACCCGGGCTTTCATGCCGATTTGAATTTGGTCCATGTCCGATTCATGGACCGCGGTCTGGACCTGCATCTCTTGCAGCGACGGCAGCGACATCAGGTGTTGGCGATAGCGGACCGGCACACCCTCGCGGACTTCGTCGTTGGCATCCGAGGCATAGGCCACCATCCCCGCTTCGGGGGCGTAAACTTTACAGGCGGCCAGTTGTGTCTTGTAGCGTTCGAGTCGTTCCTCTTCCTTCTTCAGCGATTCGGTGCGGGCACGCAGGATCGCTTGCACCTGAGCCATTCGGGCTTCGTTGTTTCGCAGGGTTTGTTCGAGCGCTCGTTCAGCGGTCGCCATCTTGCCACGCAACGTCAGCAATTCCATCTCACGTTCGTAGTTCTCTTTCTTGGCCAACGTGGCGAGTGAGGTTTCCAATTTATTCAACTGGGCCGCGTATTTGCCTTCGGCCTGCAGGAACGCCAATTCGCTTTTGCGAAGTTCGTTGCGGTTGGCATAGCCCAGTTTGTACAGCGAATCGATTCCGCGGCGGTCATCGCGACGCAGTTCGAGCGTGGCCTGGGCTTCCAGGATCTGGTTATTCACATCGTCGATCGAACGCTTGATTTCCTCAACGGCCAACTTGTGCGTTCCGCTTTCCACATCGCTAAACATTTCCAATTCCAGTCGAGCGAGTTGGACCTTCAATCCGGCCTCCGCCTTGCTGGTTTCGTTTTGCACAATTTGGTTGCTGTAGTTCGCTTCGGCTTGGATTTTGGTCGACCGCGCGTCTTCAGTGTCCAAAATCTGTTCGTCATAAGCTTCACGCATCGGAGCGGACTCCATTTCGACCAACAAGTCGCCTTTTTCGACGCTGCTGCCGTTGGGGATGATCCACAAGATTGGCGTGCCGTTGATCCCGTCACGCTGCACGTCTTCCACCATGCAGTGGATTTCGCGATTGAGCTGACTTTCCAAATTGCCCCGCTCGATCACCGTGACCTCCATGTCTTGGCGGTCAACCAGGTGCAGTAAATCGGTCTGCTGAAAAGTTTTCTTGCCGTTTCCCGGCAATCCGAACCAGGCGGTCGCCAACACGCAAACCACCGCGATCGCACTGACGACCGGCAACCAGCGGCCGCTGCCAGGTTTGGCGGCTAACCGAAAGGGTCTGGATTTCAGCTTCACGGGCGGCTTGTCATAGTCGTCGGCCGGCCGCTGCGGCACGGCGTCGTGTGACTGATTTTGGGAATTGCTGCCGTGTTGGGGCGAAGGTGCGAGTGCGACTGAAGACGGCGTTTGGGTCGCTGGGCTTTCTGGTTCGAGCAGAGCGGACATGTGCTATCTCGGTAGGGCAAAGGCGGGAAGTTTCGCGTTGTCAATGCAGTAGCGACGTCGTCCGGTCCGCCAATGCAATCAATTGCAATGGCGATTGATGGGGCAGATCGCTGGGGATCACACCGGCAAACATGTCCACAACCCAAACGGTGGTTGAGATCGGGGCATATCCAGGGCCGGTCAAAATGCCGGAGCGACAAATCGTCAAAGGTGGGATGAATCGGTGGGACACCAGACGTTGGTGCCGACGTGTCTTCCGGCTCGCTTGAGCGTGCGGAATGGGGATCGTCGGCCGACGGTGCAACTGTAGTGTACTCGACTGTGCAGTGTCTGTCTGTATCGCCTAACTTGGCCTGCTGCTGCGATCCGAACAGCCGCTACGGATGTGTTGTGTGGATAAAACGGAACGCGCCGATCGTGGGCCCGGTGGTGAGTGCCCCTAGCGACCAATGGCCGAGCGGGCTACGCTTCGTCCAAGCGATGGCGGCTTCGCGAAATGACCCACTTCATGCTTGAAAATCGCCCGATTCAATGGCCTACACGATCGTAATTTTTGGCGCTTCTGGGGACCTTACCAGTCGCAAACTGATTCCCGCACTCTACAGCTTGTTCAAGAAAGACAAGCTGGACCAACTGGTTCGAATTGTGGGGGTTTCTCGATCGCCATTCGGGCACGATGAATATCGCCTGGCGCTGCGCGAAACGACGAAGAAATTTGCCGGAAAGTTGTTCGACGAAGCCAGTTGGGACGCTTTTTCCGAAAACATCTATTACCAGCCCGGCGATATCAAACAGTCCGCCGACTTTGACGCACTCGCGGGCTTTCTGAGTGAGATCGAAGAGGGCCAACCGGCTGGCCGTGTGTATTACCTGTCGACCATGCCGCAGTTGTACGAAGAAGCCATCGTGCAATTGGGGGGCGCCGGATTGGCGGACGACAGTGACGGTTTCCGCCGCGTGATCATCGAAAAACCGTTTGGCACCGATCTGGCAACCGCGCAGGCACTTAACGAATCGATCCACAAAGTCTTTCGCGAAGACCAGATCTATCGCATCGATCATTATCTGGGCAAAGAAACCGTCCAAAACATTTTTGCACTGCGATTTGCCAACTCTATCTTTGAACCCCTGTGGAATCGCAACTACGTCGACCACGTGCAAATCACGGTGGCCGAAGAAGTGGTGATCGGACGCCGCGCGGGCTACTACGACAGCGCCGGCATCCTGCGTGATATGTTCCAAAACCATATCCTGCAGCTGATGATGATCACCGCCATGGAACCCCCGGCGCGGTACGACGCTGCACTTGTCCGAGACGAAAAAGTCAAAGTGCTGCACAGTGTGCGGAAAATGACCGGCGCCGATTTTGCCTCCAATACCGTGCGTGGGCAGTACCATGGTTACCTGCAAGAGGAAGGCGTGCCGCCGGGCAGCCAAACCGAAACCTACGCCGCGCTGAAACTGTACTGTGACAACTGGCGCTGGAAAGGTGTTCCGTTCTACCTGCGCAGCGGCAAAGCCATGTCGTGCCGGACCACTCAAATTGTGATCCAATTCCGTCAGGTCCCGCACATCCTGTTCGGCGAAAAGACTCGCACCCCGGTTGGCAACCGATTGGTGATCCAAGTCCAACCGGCCGAGGGCATTCAGCTACACTTTGAAGCCAAGGTGCCGGAAAGCGAAATGAAAACGCGGACCAGCACGCTGGACTTTGATTTCAACGAAACCTCGGGCGGGACGATGCCCGATGCCTACCAGCGACTGCTGCTGGACGCGATCTTGGGTGACGCCAGTTTGTTTGCTCGCAGTGATGAAGTCGAACTGGCATGGGGGATCATCGATCCGATTCTGGCCGCCTGGCGCAGCCCAGCCGCGCCACAATTATTCCCCTATGAACCCGGTTTCTGGGGGCCTTCGGAAGCCAACGGCTGGATGGGCGACCAGAAACGCGAATGGTTCGACGTCTGCCCCGTCCTCACCAAAAGCTAGCAGTAGGCCAGGTGCAACCTGGCGATCTGTTTCGACAGCTGAGTTTCCAACGTCATAGCAAGCGGAAATCAGCCGAGTGCAGTCATGCAGGGTTGCGATGGGGCCGGACGCTACCACGAACCGGCTGATTCGGTGACTGGTGGGTGGATTTTCAGCGGGGGCAGGCGGAAATTTTGCCACTTCAAAAGGTGTCCGATGGCCCCGATGGGTTATCTAACCACAGGTGCCGCCGCCACAGCAGCGTGGCGCGCCGCATGATTCTCCGCGGGCAGCGACCGGCAACGACGACGAACCGCCTTTCATGCTGGGCGCCGACGGCGCGCTCATTAGCCGCGTCAATTGATCGTTACCACAATCAGGACAAACAGCAGGTTCCTCCGGCGACCGCACCAACAGTTCCACGCTGTGTTGGCACCCGGGACATTCGAATTCGTACAGCGGCATCGTCTCACCTTGGTAATCACTGTAAACAACCGCTACCTTTCAGCGGTAGCAACATTGCATTTTTAGCCGTTCGTCTTCCCCTGGCAAGCGCCCTCGGCCGGAAGTCTTAAAGTTGCGCTTTTTATCACAACCCGACGCGTGAGCGAGGGATTCTGGGTGTGAACGGGATCCCTCGTTGACGCGTCGGGTTACCAAAAACCAATGTCTGACGCGAAAGCGCTGGCTTCAAGAGCCCCGTCCAGCCACCTGCGACAGACACGCCTCCATGGTGAACCGAATGAAACGAGATCAAGTCCGACAAATCGACCAGATTGCGATCGACGAATTCGGTCTTAGCGGATTGGTGTTGATGGAAAACGCCGGTCGCGGCGCCGCCGATCGAATCGTGACGCATTACCCAGCGGAAAAGTCGGTCGGCATCCTGTGCGGAACCGGAAACAACGGTGGCGACGGCTATGTGATCGCCAGGCACTTGCAATGTTGTGGCATGGATGTCCGCATCATCTCCCTGGTCCCACTGGAAAAGCTCACGGGAGATGCTCGCAGCAATGCGGAAATTGCTCAGCGGGCTCAGTTGCCGATTGCAATCGCCAGCGGTGCCGGCGACCTGCGGAGTTGGATTCCAGCCAACCGGTTGGTGGTCGATTGCATGCTGGGAACCGGTGCTTCCGGAGCACCGCGTGGCCTATACGCGGATGCCGTCCGAATCGCCAACGGAAGTGATGTGAAACGGATCGCAATCGATCTGCCGACGGGCCTCGATTGCGACACCGGACAAGCTTACGAGCCGACCTTTCAGGCCGAGTTGACGGTGACCTTTGTGGCTGAGAAAGCCGGTTTTGCAAACGCAGCTGCCCGGTCCGTGTTGGGACGAGTCGAAACGGTCGGCATCGGAGTGCCTCAGATCCTGCTCGATCGCTTTGGCGTCAAACCCGCCTAGCGAACCACCAGACGCACGTTTCACATTGGCAGGTTGATCACAAACGCGACGCGGGAGTCTTGAAGCCAGCGTTTTTATGGTAACCCGACCGGGCTGTTGATTTAATTAGCCGGTCGCTAGTTGGTGTGGAGGATTTATCCGACCGGCCTGATTCTTCGCAGAAAACCCTCACCCGAGTCGGATAAATCCTCCACACCAGCGCCGTTGAAGTGACGCGTCGGGTTACCAAGAAGATCGATACCCCACGCAAAAACGCAGTTTCCAAACGGCCTGGGCAGGGGTGTTTTGATTTGCTGGGGTTCGCTGTAAGGTGCTGATCGCCGTACTTTTCCGATTCATCGACGATCAAACTAACATTCAAAGGTTCTGTCGTGGCCAACGTCATCGAAGCAACTCCGCTTAGCGTTCCCGATTCCGATGCGCTCCGTTTCTTGCCTGAAGGCCCCTACCAGATTGCTCCCGGCCAGTTCTCCTGGGTCGGCATTCAGCATGGCAGCGATGCCAACCACGGCAGCTTGAATCGCTACGATTTTCAAACCGGCCAAAACATTTCGATCGACCTGCCCGGTCGGCCCGGGTTTGCGTTCCCGTGCAGCCCCAATGCCGGCGCTGCCCTGGACCGATTCGTGGTTGGTTGCGAACGATCGCTAGGGTTCGTTGATCTGGAATCCAAACAATTCACACCGTTCTGTGAGGGTGTCGATGGCGATGTGACGGGAACGATTATCAACGACGGTTTGGTGATCGACGACAACCTGATTTTTGGGACCAAAGACTTGGAGTTTGCGACCAAAAAGGCGGGCCTGTATTTGTATCGCGGCCGGGATCAGAAATTGATTCGTTTGCGCGACGACCAGATTTGCAGCAACGGCAAAGCCACGTTATCGCAAGACGGTCAGTTGTGGTTAGTGGACATCGATTCGCCGACGCGACAGGTCGTGCGGTATCAACTGGACATCGACGGCGGTTCGCTGGGACCGGCCGAAGTCGTGTTGGATTTGACCGCGGATCCGGCCGTACCCGATGGAGCCATTTTGACGCCGGACGGCAGCGGATTGATCGTGTCGATGTTCTTGCCCCAGGCTGCCGCCTATGGGGAAACCCGACTGTACGATCTGACAACCGGCCAATGCCAAACCATCTGGCGGACGCCGCTATCCCCACAGAACACCTGCCCGGCATTGGTCGCCGAGAATGGGACGTTGAAGCTGGTGATCACAACCGCGGTTGAGAACATGACGGCTGATGATCAAGCGGTCTGCACCAACGCCGGACGTATCTTTGTCGCCGACAGTGGACTGGCCGTTGGTTCTTGGAACCCACCCCAGTACCGCGGCTGATCACGCCGGGTGTTTGTGTTGGTGTGGAGGATTTATCCGACCGGGTACTAAATCAAAACCGGCACAACAATCAGTCGGATAAATCCTCCACACCAACGCCGCAACAGGCTTATTCCGCGTTTGGCAGTTTCCATTGCTCGTCGAAAAATCCTTGCGCGGCGATCTCGCCGGCATAGATCGAGTCGTCTTCGCTGGTCACATCCAAGACTGCCCAATCGGGCAGCATCGCAATTTGGCGGGAATTGCTGACGTTGGAAAAATCGCGAAAGGTCATTCCACTGTTCACGACGATGTAACGCTGGGGATTCAGCGGGTTCGGGTAACAAAAAACGGGCGCATGTCGAACCGGATCAAATTTCTGGTCGCCGACTTGCAATGTTTCTCGCGTCCACTGAATCGGCAGTCGACCGGCAATGTCGAATAGAAAACGATTGCTGGAGAAATCGCCGAAACAGATCAGGTTGCAGGTTTCAATCTGGTCGTCGGTCAGATCTCGGTCCATCACCACCGTCACATCGCCTCGCATCAGTCGTGTCCAGCGCTGACGCGCGTACTGCGTTTCACGATCGATCCATCGCTGCACGCGGCCATGTCGCGCAGGTCGACTCGGCAGCACGATGACAAAGCGATCGCAGAACGCGTCGTCGATCGGCCCCTGCAATCCGGGTCGCTTACGCGGCACCCCGGCATCATCCGCTTCATCGACCGCCCATTGTCCTGCAGCGGTCTGCACCAATCGGCACTGGAATCCCCGCAGGTTTCCCGAATCTTGCACCTCAGACGTCTCGCCATCGATCGTGATCGTCACCGGGCCTTTGCGTCCGGGCCAACCAATATCGGAAAAATCAAGCTCCAGGTGGGTGATGCCGTCGGTTTCGATCGCCAGTGACTTTGCATTGTCATCCAAACGGGCTTTGACCGTTGACGCATTCCAGTGTTGTTGCAGTCCGGTGATGCGAATCCAATCGGCGACGTTGTATCGCAGTGTGTAGGTGACGAAATCGATGTCTTGCTTCGGACCGGATTCGCGCTCATCCGCCCATGCCGCGATTTGGGCGTCGATCGTCTGCTTCGACGACTCGTCGACTTTGTGTCCCATGTCTTTGCCAATCACATAGGGAAACTCAATTCCCATTGATTGGGCTCGCTCGACGACGCGATCCGCCGCCTGTTTTTGTTTATCGACCTCGCCGCTGTAAGCAATCGTTTTGGTCAGTCCAAGGTTTTTGGTCCAGGGCAACACGTCGTACCAACGCAGCAATTTCTTGGCCTCCGGCGTGATCTCAAACGGCGTCTGTTCGGTCCATCCCTGGTATTTCAATGTGTCAACAAACCCGGCTCCAGGATTGGCAGCCAACCAATGGCTCGGATCGTGGACCGCCAAGTGCCAACAACCGGCTCCTCCCATCGAAAAGCCACGGATCGAGACGCGAGTCTGGTCGATGGCAAACAAACGCTGCGCTTGCTCCATCGCTTCATAAACATCGGTTTCCCCAGCAAACTTGAACGCGTTGCAGTGCCGTCCAAATGGGTGCAGCACGAACGTTTCGTCGGGAGCGTACAAGCCGACTTTGCTCATTCGCTCGCTTAAAAATGGGATCTCCGTCTTGGTGTCGCCGCGACCGTGCAGCCAGACATCCATGCGATGTGGGTCCTGGACGGTAGCGAGCGTGAATCCGGCTGGAACCACAATGCCAAACGGCTGGACCGAATCGTCGATGCGGGACACAAATCCGCCGACCAGCGGTTGCGGCTCGGAATTTTTGGCCGGATCAAAACCCAGCAACTCCAACCCTCGCGTCCCCGCGCCGACTGCGTCCAGACGGCGCCGGGCTTCGTCCAACAATCGACCGGCGTGATCGATCTCGGACTGCTTGTAAAACAGGTTCTGGTGAAGCGCCAATCGAACCGCGCGGACCAAGACATCGATGTCACTTCGCCAGGCTGCCGAATCGGGGGAATGGGTGGCGGCGTTTTCAATCGCCGCGCTGATTTCATCCACACGTTGGGTCAGCGCCAGGCGTTGCTGTGCATCGATTTTTATTCCTGGTGGCGGTAGTTGTTTGAAACTCGAAGTGGGACTTTGGGCGGAAACATCGCTCAAAACGACCACCGACGGACACAACATTGATCCCAGCAACAATAGCAGCGTCAGCGATGAAAAACGTGGCAACGGCATCTTATTTGTCTCCGGCGATCTCAATGACTTCTTCCAATTGCATCACGCCATCATAAATGGAGCGACCGACAATTGCCGCCGGCATTTGCATCTGCACCAATTTGCGAACGTCGTCGTAGGTTGTCACACCGCCGCTGGCAACCAACGGGATATCGGTCGCCGCCGCCATCTGGGCGAGTCCTTCAAAATTAGGTCCGCTCATCATGCCATCACGCGCGATATCGGTATAGATAATCGCTGCGATGTTCTCTGTCCGGCCGCGTAGATCTTGTGCTAATTCGATCGCCGGCGTCGAACTGGTTTCCAACCAACCGTCGGTGGCGACCATCCCGTCGCGGGCATCAATCCCTGCAGCAAGTTGTTTGGGATAGGCGTCACACATCGATGCAAACCAATCGGGTTGCTTGAGCGCCGCCGAACCCACGACCAAACGGTTCAATCCCAGCCCCAACAGGGACTCAATCGCCGCTTCGTCACGAACGCCGCCACCCATTTGACAAGGCAGACCTGTCTCGGCGACGATCCTGGCAACGGCTTCGCGATTGGCCGTCGGATCATCGCCTTTGGCCGCATCCAAATCCACTAAATGCAACCGTTTGGCGCCGGCGGCTTGCCATCGTTTTGCAAATTCCACCGGGTCGTCGCCGAACACCGTTTTCTGGTTGTAATCGCCTTGGCGCAGACGGACGGGTTTTCCATGTCGAAGGTCGATTGCGGGCCAGATTTCCATATCGCTGGTAGGTTCCGGGTGAGAGTGTCGGTGGTGAACAGATCGGTGCACTGAATCGGGTATGCTAACGCGAGTTGGCCGCGCGCGTGCAAGCGTGTGCCGTCAGCCACAATGTATCGGCGACCGGGAAAGCCTTGCCAAGGGAGGCAACGATGGTAGACTCCGCACAAACGTTTGTGCACGTGGAAAACGGTCGCGACACTCGTTCCAGGATCACGCTAGGAAGTTGAATTTGATGCCGTCACCGGAGCCACTCAAGAGCGGGCCGATCACGTTGCGAATCGTCGCCGAAGCGGCTGGCGTTAGCATTTCGACGGCCTCACGCGCGCTCAACGGCCAAGCCCGCGAGTATCGCATCAGCAAAGCCACCGAGGAAGCGGTCCAGCGGGTCGCGGCGGAATTGGGGTTTCAACCCAGCCAGGTCGCTCGATCGCTGCGGCTAAAACGCAGTGGATTGGTGGGCGTGATCGTGCCGGACATTTCCAACCCCTTTTTCTCGGCCATCGCTCGCGAGGTCTCGCTGGGCGTCGAAGCGGCCGGCTATTCCGTTCTGCTGGGTGATAGCCGCGAAGAAACCACCATCGAAAAACGTTTGGTGGCTCAGTTACAGGCGCGACAGGTCGAAGCCCTGTTGGTTTGTCCAGTGGGATTGGAATCGCAGCACCTGGTCCAACTGGATCAATCGGGTTTGCCGGTGGTGGTCGCCGACCGGGTGTTCGAAGACATCCAATTATCCAGTGTCACCAGTGACAATGTGGCGGCCGGCCGGATTGCCACCCAAGTGCTGATTGATCATGGTCATCGCCATTTCGGAGTCGTGTCGGGAGTGCGGGAAAGTTTGCCGACGCGGCATCGATTGCAAGGCATTCGGCAAGCGATGCTGGCCAACGGTTTGGAATTGGACGCTTCATCGATTGCCGGTGATTCCTACACCAATGAAACAGGTTACCAATCCACACGGGAATTGCTCGGGCGCCATCCCGAAATCACGGCCTTGTTTGCGATGTGCGCACCGCTGGCCGCCGGGGTCCTGCGAGCCCTCTCGGATTTGGGCTATGCCATCCCCATGCAAATGTCGGTGGTGTCGATTGACGATCATCCCTTTGCCGAACTGATGAAAACACCGTTGACGGCTGCGGCGCAGAACATCGAGCAACTTGGTCGAGTCGCGGCGGAAGTCTTGCTGGAGCGACTGAAGCAAAAACGCGCCAAAGACAAAACGCTGTCCACCGGCCCTGGGCGCGGTCCAGTCTGTCATCAAGTCCCCGCGTCGTTGTTGGAGCGAGCTTCGGTTGCCGCACCGCGCCCGACCAGTGAGTTTTGAAGCCAGTGTGTTCGCGTCAGGCACTGGATTTTGGTAAGCGCGACGCGTGAGCGAGGGATCCCCCCAACACCCTAAATCCCTCGCTCACGCGTTTTGAAGTTGCGCTGACGCGTCGGGTTACCATAAAAGCGCAACTTCAAGACATGCCGTGTCGGCACTGAAATTGATTCTCTCGCGCACAACGCCGTGGTAGTCACTTTCGCACCAATCGTTCGTCTTCCCCAACCCTGTTAAACCGATGCCATCCGATCCCGCAATCCCTCCCGGCCAACCGATCGTCACGGTGCTTGGTTCGGTCAACATGGACCTGGTGATTCGTTGCCAGCGTTTGCCGGCGCCGGGGCAAACGGTGATGGCGCGTTCGATGATCGAAGTCCCCGGCGGAAAGGGGGCCAACCAAGCGGTTGCGGCGGTTCGCAGCGGTGGCAACGTACGGATGATTGGGCGCGTCGGCGATGACGGTTTTGCTCCCAAATTGATGCAGACATTAATCGACGAATCAGTTGATTGTCGGCGGTTGCTGGTGTCGGCAAACTGCGAATCCGGGCTGGCCCTGGTCGGTGTCGAAGACAGCGGAGAGAACTCCATCATCATTGTTCCCGGCGCCAATGCACGGGTCACCGCCCAAGATGTCCTTGAATCGAACGAATTGATCCAAACCAGCGCGGTGCTGATGGCTCAATTGGAAACGCCGACGGAGGCCGTGATTGCTGGGATTCGAATCGCTCGACAAGCGGGTGTAAAAGTGATGCTGGACCCGGCACCAGCCAGCGAGGTTTTGCCGCGTGAGCTGTTTGATGTGGATTTGATTTGCCCCAATGAAACGGAAGCCACCACGATCGTCGGCGGAACATTGGAAACAATCGATGACGCCGTCGTGGTTGCCAAAAAACTTCATGCCTTGGGACCCCGTGCGGTCGCGATCACCCTCGGTGCACGCGGCACGCTGCTCTATAATGGCAGCACCAGCGAATTGATCGAATCCATTCCCATCAAATGCGTCGACACCACGGCGGCCGGTGATGCCTTTGCCGGCGCGCTGGCGGTGCGCTGGGCGGAGACTGGCGACCTGGTGCAATCGATTCGCTGGGCCAATGTCGCCGGCGCCCTAGCAACCTCCAGTTTAGGGGCCCAACCCAGCCTGCCGACTCGCTCCCAAATCGATACCGCCATGGGCGTGAGCCCATGGGTGACCTCAAGCGATAGGCCGGAGGCCGACACAACCTCTGCCGGTGGCGTCAGCCACCGGAAAGAGTGACAATGAGATCGCAAGCCCCGGAGGGGCGACACAGATGGACAACTGTGTCGCCCCCTCCGGGGCTTGGCGGGTTCGTTAACCAACCCCTTTGGTGCCAAAGTAGATGGCATTGGACTGACGCCACCGGCAATTCATGTGTCGGCCTCCGGCCTGGAGGGGCCAATTCGACTGACCCCCTTTCCGTGGCCACTTGCGTCCGGTCCCTGCCCGTTCCTCCCGCTTCCGTTCCCTCCACGATAGGCTCACCATGCGCAGCGCCTGGTTTTCAATTGCTCTGTTAGTTTTGTTCGTTGGCTGTTCGTCCAAGTCGTCGACCGCGCCGACCGGTGGCGATCAAGACGCTTCCCCGGCGCGTCCCAAAGTCGCTCTGATTATGAAATCGTTGGCGAACGAATTTTTTTCTACGATGGCCGACGGCGCCAAGACGCATCAAAGCGAGCATGCCGATCAATACGATCTGGTGGTCAATGGGATCAAGGACGAGCGTGATTTGAGTCGTCAAGTTGCGTTGGTCGACGAGATGGTTGCCGCCGGGGTGAGTGCCATTGTGATCGCCCCGGCCGATTCCAAAGCCCTGGTGCCGGCACTGCGAAAGGCCAAGGAAAAGGGGGTGGTGGTCGTCAACATCGACAATCGACTGGATCGTGACGTGATGGAATCCGAATCGGTTCAGATCCCATTTGTCGGTCCCGACAACCGGGCCGGCGCCCAGAAGGTCGGCGACTTCCTGGCGACTCGGCTACAGAAAGGCGACAAAGTGGCGGTGTTGGAAGGCATTCGGACTTCGTTCAATGCCCAACAACGTCACGCAGGTTTTTTGGCGGCGATGAAGCAAGCCGGTGTGGAGGTGGTGTCCAGCCAGAGTGCCCAATGGGAAATGAGTCAAGCCAATACGATCGCCGCATCGATGTTGAGCGAACATCCGGAAATCAAAGCCATCCTGGCGGCCAACGATTCAATGGCGCTGGGGGCCATTGCCGCGGTCAAGTCTGCCGGGCGCGCCGATGACGTGTTGATCGTCGGTTTCGACAATATCTCTGCCGTCCAATCAGCCATCCGCGACGGCAAAGTATTGGCGACTGCGGATCAATATGGTGGCAAGCTAGCGGTGTTCGGAATCGAAACGGCGCTGCAACTGGTCAATGATCAATCGGCTGCGGCCGACGACGTCGAAACGCCTGTCGACCTTGTGACCGCTGAAACCCTGTGAGTGAATTGTTAGCGGTCACCGGGATGACCAAACGCTACGGCAGCGTCACGGTGCTGCGCGATGTGGCGTTTGATCTGAAAGCCGGTGAAATTCATGCGCTGTTGGGTGCCAATGGCGCCGGCAAAAGCACCCTTTGCAAGATGGTCGCCGGCCTGACCGATGTCAGCGGCGGACAGATGCAACTTGGCGGCGAACCCTACGCGCCTGCCGATAAACCGTCTGCCGAAACGGCGGGCGTCCAGATCGTGCAACAGGAATTGAACCTGATTCCGACCTTGAATGTCGCCGAAAACCTATTGCTGACTCGATTGCCGTCGCGCTTCGGGATCGTCCAGCACGGGGACTTGCACCGCCGCGCCCGAGCGGCACTCGATCGATTGGGATTGTCGGATATCCAGACGCATACCCAGGTCGGCCGGTTAGGTGTTGGCCGGCAACAGATGGTCGAAATCGCAACGGCATTGGATCGCCAGTGCCGTGTCTTGATTTTGGACGAACCGACCGCAGCACTTAGCGGTAGTGAAACCGAGCGGCTGTTCGAGCAACTGTTTCGATTGCGAGAACAGGGCGTCGGCATGATCTACATTTCGCACCGCTTGGACGAAGTCAAACGGATTGCCGACCGAACCACGGTGCTGCGCGACGGCAAATGGGTTTGCACCCAACCGACTCGGGAAATTTCGACCGACGACATGGTGGATCTAATGAGTGGTGGTGGGACCGGCATGGCCACAAAAACCGCCAGCGCCAGATGCCTCGGCCCAGCCGACGCGCCGGTATTGTCCGTCGATTCGTTGACCTGTGGCATCGTCCAAGATGTCTCGTTTGCGGTCCGAGCGGGTGAGACGTTTGGGATCACGGGATTGGTCGGATCCGGCCGCACCGAACTACTGCGAGCCATTTTCGGTGCTGATCCAGCCGATTCCGGCAGCGTCACCGTTGGCAACCGCGACGCAACACGGTTTTCGCACCCGGCTGATGCAGTCGTCGGTGGACTGGCGATGGTGACCGAGGACCGCAAGCAAAACGGATTGCTATTGGACCAATCGATTCGCAGCAACACCGCGATCAATTCACTCGCACCATTCTTTTCCCGCTGCGGAGTCGTCTTGCAACAGCGAGAGCGAACGGCCGCGCAGTCGATGTGCGAGCAGATGGACACTCGCTGTACCGGCATCGAGCAAATCGTCGGCACACTCAGCGGCGGCAACCAACAAAAGGTGGTGGTCGCAAAATGGTTGACCCGTGGCGCAGATGTGTTTTTGTTCGACGAACCCACACGTGGGATCGACGTCGCAGCGCGGCGCCGGATTTATGAAATGATCGATGCGCTGGCGTCCCAGGGCAAAGGCATTGTGATCGTCAGCAGCGATCTTGAAGAACTGTTTGAAACCTGTGACCGCATCGCCGTTTTATCAGCCGGGCGATTGGTCCGTACGTTTGATCGGTCCGGTTGGTCCGAAGACGCCATTTTGCAAGCCAGCTTTGAAGCCCACCGCAGCGACGCGGCGAGAACATGAAACACCAATTGACGCAATCTGTTTTACAGTACGCCGGACTCCTGGGAGTGCTGTTGCTATTGATCGCCGTGTTTTCATTGAGCAGTGAAAACTTTTTCCAGATGCAGACGCTGGTCACGATCGCCAATTCCAATCCCGATCTGATCTTTGTGTCGGTCGGGATGACGATGGTGTTGATCGTTGGCGGAATCGATCTGTCGGTCGGTTCGGTGCTCGCGCTCGGTTCGGCGGTCCTGGGCGTGTTGATGGTCCACTATGAATGGGGATTGTTGGCGGCCCTGCCGGTCTGTCTTTTGGCGACCGGATTGTGCGGATTGTTCAACGGCATGGTCTCGGTTTGGTTTTCGATCCCCTCGTTCATCGTCACACTGGGGATGTTGGAAATGGCTCGCGGCGGATCAAAGGTCCTGACCGATTCCCAATCGTTGTACATCGGTCGTTCGATCGAAGGATTCGGGGAACCGTTGCAGTCGATTTCGCTCTCACCCGCATTCCTAGTCGCTGTTGGCAGCGTCATCGTCGGCCAATTTTTGCTGACGAAAACGGTGTTTGGACGTTATCTGGTGGCCATCGGTACCAACGCCGAAGCGGTGCGGATGAGTGGAATCCGTACGGCGCCGATCACCGTGGCCGCGTTTGTCATTAGTGGCGTGCTGGTCGGGATGGCGGCGCTTGCGCAAACCAGTCGACTCTCCACAGCCGATCCCAATGCGGCGATCGGATTGGAACTCGCAGCCATCGCGGCCTGTGTGATCGGTGGCACCAGTTTGATGGGCGGTCGCGGCAGCGTGATCGCATCGTTTATCGGCGTGTTGATCATCGCCGTCCTGCAATCCGGACTCGCTCAACTGGGCGTCGAAGACGCGACCAAACAATTGATCACCGGCGCCGTCATCATCCTAGCCGTCCTTTTAGACGCCCTCCGCAGTCGGTTCGGAAAATCAGACGCGTAGATGGGTAGGAGTATGAGTGACAGAAAAATAGGGGGCAGAAAAATAGGTGTGGGTTACGTCCGCTGATTGCTTCATCGACTTTCTCGATCGAATTGGGTCAACGTCGCCCCACATCGCATCACCTTCCATACACTCCGATCTCAGCACTGAAATTTTTCTGCCACTTATTTTTCTGCCACTTATTTTTCTGTCACCCTCTTTCCCAACCAATCACTCTTCACTCTCCCCGACCCATTTCCGCCGCCAGCACCTGCCCCGTTTTACTCTCCGCTGTCTCAGCGAGTTGTTTGGGGGTGCCGATCGCGACGATGTTTCCGCCTTCGGCACCGGCACCGGGACCGAGATCGATCAGGTGGTCGGCGGACAGCATTAGCAGTGGATTGTGTTCGACGACCAACAGCGAGTGGCCATCGGCGATCAAGGCGTCAAAGCAGTCGACCAATCGAATCAGGTCGTCAAAGTGCAATCCCGTGGTGGGTTCATCCATCACGAACAGCGTGCGTTTGCGTTTGGCCCCTGCCAAGAAAGCGGCCAGTTTCAGACGCTGGCCTTCACCGCTGGAAAGCGTCGTCGCGGATTGGCCCAGCGCGATGTAGCCCAGTCCGACATCGATCATTCGTTTCAGTCTGGCTTGGACTTTGGTCGACCCGCGGAAAAAATCGTAGGCAGCATTGGCGCTCATAGCCAGCACTTCGGCCATGTTTCGATCGCGGTAGCGGACTTTCAAAATATCGTCCCGGTACCGTGATCCCCGGCACTGCGGACACTGCATCGAAACGTCCGCCAGGAACTGCATGTCGATCTGCAACACCCCCGCGCCTTCGCATTCCGGGCATTGGCCTTTGTCACTATTGAACGTGAAGTGGCTGGCCGTCAAACCGCGCGCCCGCGCCTCCACACTTTCTGCGAACACCTTGCGAATGGCGTCAAACGCTTTGATATAGGTCACCGGGCAACTGCGCGGCGAACGACTGATCGGTGACTGGTCCACCAACGCACAGTCTTGGATTTGCCCCAGACCGGTTAGCGATCGATAGGGAAGCGGGCTGGCGGCTTGGCCCAGTTTCTGTGCCTTGATCGCTTCGAACAGCGTGTCCTGAACCAGCGAGCTTTTTCCGCTGCCCGAGATCCCGGTCACCACGCATAGCACGCCCAGCGGAATGTCGACATCGACGTTCTGTAAATTGTTGCCGGTGGCACCGCTGAGTGTGATCTTGCCCTGCGGCGAGCGGGGTTGGTGGTGCCGCAGCGTTTGCCCGCGACGCCCCGACAGGTATTGCCCGGTCAAACTTTCGGCGTTTTTTAGCATTTGCTTGGGCGTGCCTTGGAACACAATTTCGCCGCCCCCGGCACCTGCCCCCGGTCCGATCTCCACGACTCGGTCCGCCGTCTCGATCATCGTTTCGTTGTGTTCGACAACGATCACGGTGTTTCCGCGGTCGCGCAACGAGCGGATCGACTGAGCCAATTGTGCCACGTCGGTTGGATGCAGTCCCGCCGTGGGTTCGTCCAACACATACAGCATGTTGACCAGGCTGCCGCCGAGCGCGCCGGTCAAGGCCACCCGCTGGGTCTCGCCACCGGACAGGGTTCTGAGTGGGCGGTTGAGTTGCAGATAGCCCAGTCCGACCGACTGCAGGTAACCGATTCGGTCGTCGACTTGGCGCAGTGGTTCGTTGGCAATCTGGCGAGTTCGTTGATCCAGCGGTGCGTCACGGAAAAACTGTGCCACTTGCCGTGCCGGCATCTGCAAAACGTCTGCGATCGAGTGACCCGCGATTTGATAGGCCAGCGCGGTCGGTTTGAACCGTTTGCCCTGGCAGGCATCACAGGTGCGATAGCTTCGATAGCGTGACGTAAAGACGCGGATGTGCATCTTGTACTTCTTGCGTTCCAGCCACGCGAAAAAACCATCGAGTCCGCCGAAGTCACGTTCCGGCACGCCGCGCTGAATCAACCGCAGGTGTTTCTTTTTCAGTTTGGAAAACGGCACGTCGGTCGGCAGGTCGTAGTCCGCCGCCAACGCTAACAACTCCTCCAATTCGTGCGCATACGACGGCGTGTTCCAAGGTGCGATGGCGCCTTGGGCCAATGTCAGGGTTTTGTCGGGCACCACCAAATCCATGTCGACGTCGACCAGTTCACCAAAGCCTTCGCAGGTTTCACAGGCGCCCAGCGGATTGTTGAAATTGAACAGTCGCGGCACCGGGTCGGGGAAATCCAGGTCACAGCGGTCGCAGCGGCGCTGGTCGCTGATCAATCGCCGCAGCCAGCTACCGCCGTCGATCTGCACGCGATGCCCCTGGTGCAGGTCGGCCTGCTGTTGGTTGTCGGCGGACGATTCGCCCGTCGCCGCCGGATCGATCTCGGTCAGCACAACGGCTTTGCCATGCCCCTCGCCCATCGCCGTCTCCAGCGACTCGGTTAGCCGAGACAATTCCGTTGACGGTCCGATGCGGTCGACGATCACCACGCACTCGATTCCCTTGCGACCGATTTTCTTGGCCAGCGCAGCGCGGTCGGCATCGGACAGGTGAAACGATTGTTCGCCGACCACCAGTCGCAGGTAGCCTTCCTGTTGCAGCCCCATCAAGATTTCGCTGCCCGCGGCGCGATCGGGCAACCAGACTGGGAATCCGATCATCGCCCGCTTTTGGATCAGCGCCAGTTCATCCGCGATCACGGCGGGGTCGTCGGCAACCACCGGTTGTCCACATTGCGTGCACAGCAGCGTGGCGCATTTGGAAAACAGCAATCGCAAGTGGTCCGCGATCTCCGTCGTCGTGCCGACGGTGCTGCGGTTTGTTTTCGATCCGCCGGCACGCGTGACCGCGACCGCCGGTGGGATGCCGTCGATCGAGTCGCAATCGGGTTTGTCCAAACGCTGCAGAAATTGTCTTGTGTAGGCCGAGAAGCTCTCGATGTAACATCGCTGGCCTTCGGCATACAGCGTGTCGAGCGCCAGCGAACTCTTGCCGCTGCCGGAAAGCCCACAAAAGGCGATCAGTTTGCCGCGCGGCAGATCCAAGTCGACATTTTGTAGATTGTGGACTCGGCAACCGCGAATCGAAATGTTGGCGGTCGAAGACGGAGCGGAGGGGGACAAGCGGCAGATCTCAACATCAGAAAGAAAGCAATCAAGCATAATCCAGCACCCAATCCTATCGCCAGTCACCGTTGGTGTGGAGGATTCATCCGACCCGGGCCGGTCGGAACCCTGGCGGGATCCGCTACGGGGCGCTCCGATCGTAGCTGGACCGGCCACGGTTCAGATTTCCTGTGATCTCGCGGGCGGTCGGAACCCTCGGCGGGATCCGCTACGGGGCGCTCCGATCGTAGCTGGACCGGCCACGGTTCAGATCTCCTGTGATCTCACGGGCGGTCGGAACCCTGGCGGGATCCGCTACGGGGACGCTCCGATCGTAGCTGGACCGGCCACGGTTCAGATCTCCTGTGCACTCGCGGCCAGTCGGAACCCTCGGCGGGATCCGCTACGGAGGCGCTCTGATCGTAGCTGGACCGTCCACGGTTCAGATCTCCTGTGCACTCGCGAGCAGTCGGAACCCTGGCGGGATCCGCTACGGGGCGCTTTGATCGTAGCTGGACCGGCCACGGTTCAGATCTCTTGTGATCTCGCGAGCGGTCGGAACCCTCGGCGGGATCCGCTACGGGGGCGCTCTGATCGTAGCTGGACCGGCCACGGTTCGGATCTCCTGTGCACTCGCGGGCGGTCGGAACCCTGGCGGGATCCGCTACGGGGCGCTCTGATCGTAGCTGGACCGGCCACGGTTCAGATCTCCTGTGATCTTCGGCCAGTCGGAACCCTGGCGGGATCCGCTACGGGGGCGCTCTGATCGTAGCTGGACCGGCCACGGTTCAGATCTCCTGTGATCTCGCGAGCGGTCGGAACCCTGGCGGGATCCGCTACGGGACGCTCTGATCGTAGCTGGACCGGCCACGGTTCAGATCTCCTGTGATCTTCGGCCGGTCGGAACTCTGGCGGGATCCGATACGGGGGCGCTCCGATCGTAGCTGGACCGGCCACGGTTCAGATCTTCTGTGATCTCGCCGGCGGTCGGAACCCTGGCGGGATCCGCTACGGGGACGCTCCGATCGTAGCTGGACCGGCCACGGTTCAGATCTCCTATGATCTCGTGAGCGGTCGGAACCCTGGCGGGATCCGCTACGGGGCGCTTTGATCGTAGCTGGACCGGCCACGGTTCAGATCTCCTGTGATCTTCGGCCAGTCGGAACCCTGGCGGGATCCGCTACGGGGCGCTCTGATCGTAGCTGGACCGGCCACGGTTCAGATCTCTTGTGCACTCGCCGGCGGTCGGAACCCTCGGCGGGATCCGCTACGGGGGCGCTCAGTCCGATTCATTTTGCGGGTCGGGTAAATTCTCCACACCAACCTCCAGCCGGTCCGGTGAATCCTCCACACCTGCGTCTGTGACGGCTGAATTCTCGCAAGACGCTGGAAGTTTTGCTTGTCGATGACCGAAATCGGTTAACGGATGGTATCCTGTTGGATGAGCCGGATAGATAAATGAATCGGATTCATCCCCCGCTCCCTAGTCAATCGTTCGAGTCCCCCCGTCATCAAAGGCGTGTTCATGAGCCAAGCCATGCAAGAATTCACCGATTTGCTGCTCCGCAAGGGCGTTATCAGCTTGGACCAGCTTTCGGAAGCCGAGCAGGTTTCCAAGGACACGTCCAAAGATGTCGGCGAGATTCTGGTGCAGATGGAATATGCGACTCCGGAAGAAGTCGCGATGGCGATGGCCGAATTCCATAAAATCCCCTACGTCGACCTTCGCGAAGAACGGATTGCCGACGAAGTCATCGAGTTGGTGCCTGAGTCGGTCGCCCGGGAAAACATGGTCTTGCCGTTCAGTGAAGAAGACGGGGCGCTGCGGATTTTGATCGCTGACCCGTTCGATTTGGAGACGATCGAAAAACTTCGGTTCATTCTCAATCGCAAAATCGAGACCGCTTTGGCGCCGAAAGAGGCCATTCAGGGGGCGATCAACCAGTACTACGGTCAGGTCGAAGGGGAATCGGCTGACTCGATGCTGCAAGAATTCACCGACACGGCCATCGACTTCACCGAGACCGAGTCTGGCGACAGTGCCGAAGGCCACGAGGACACCGACGACAGTAGCGCGCCGGTCATTCGTCTGGTCAACCTGATGATCCAGGAAGCCGTCCAGTTGCGGGCCAGTGACATCCATGTCGAACCGTTTGAGGATCGGGTGCGGATTCGCTATCGCATCGATGGCGTCTGTGTGGAACGCGAAAGCGCCCCACGACGGATGCTGGCCGCCTTGATCGCGCGGATCAAAATTCTGTCCAAAATCGACATTTCCGAAAAGCGGCGGCCAACCGACGGACGGATCAAAATCACGGTGGGTGACAAACAGCTCGATTTGCGGGTGAGTATCATCCCCACCAACCACGGCCAGTCCTGTGTGATGCGGCTGTTGGACAAAGACAACATCAAAGTGGGGGTGCGTCAGCTGGGGCTCAACCAGCGTGACTACCGGACCTTCAACTCGCTGATCCGACGCCCCAACGGGATCATCCTGGTCACCGGACCGACCGGATCCGGAAAGACGACGACCCTGTACGCCTCGCTCAACGCGCTGAACCGCCCGGACCGCAAGGTCATCACCGCCGAGGACCCCGTCGAGTACTACCTGCCGGGCATCAACCAGGTCGAAGTTCGCCACTCGATCGGCCTCGACTTCTCCCGCATCATCCGCTCGATGTTGCGTCAGGCACCCAACATCATCTTGGTCGGGGAGATGCGAGATCACGAGACCGCATCGATGGGAATCCAGGCCTCACTGACTGGACACCTGGTTTTCAGTACTCTACACACGAACGATGCGCCCAGTTCTATTAGCCGAATGGTGGACATTGGTGTACCCGGCTATATGGTGGCCAGTTCGGTGATTGCGGTGCTGGCCCAGCGGTTGGTGCGGACGATTTGCCCGCGCTGCAAGGTTCGCTATCAACCCAGCGAGAGCATCATCGCCGACTCGATGCTGCCACCCGAAATGGTGGCCCAGGCTGAGTTCTCTCGCGGCAAGGGTTGTCCCTACTGTGCGCGCTCGGGTTATCGCGGGCGGATCGGCATTTACGAGCTGATGGTGATCAACAGCAGACTGCGTGAATTGATGTTCAAGGGAGCGAACACCAATGAGATCCGTGTCGAAGCGATAAATAGTGGTATGTCAACACTTTACGCCGATGGCATGCTGAAGGTCATCCGCGGAATCACGACCTTTGAAGAGGTCTATCGGGTGGCCAAGCAGACCGAGCAAGAGCCGCTGGCGCTCAGCCACTTGGTCAAGGACATGGACTCGCTGTAGGCCGCCTGGCGGTGCCGAAAAATTGCCGCGAAATGCTTGCGCCAAGCGTTTCGCTGCGGTTGCATTGCGGTCACCACGCGACGCCGGGGACAGACCCTGGCCAACCACTGAAATGCTGTCAAAATCAGCTGTGGCCGCTGCACTCGCAGCCCGCCCCAGCTAGCGGCGGCTTCCAGGCCTCTCACGTTCGTCCGGGGGGCAGGTTGAGGAAAGTTCCGCTTCAAAGGCGAAGTTTTTTGAAGTTCTGCAGCTTGCAGTCCATAATGACAGCACTCCCAGGAATTCCCGGCCATGCTGTACGCGGCAAACCGGGCTCAGGGGAAGCCGATTCAATGATTGACGGATTTCACCCTCCTATCCAAGGAGGGTCGGGCTGTAAGCCCGGGGAGGTTTCCCAAACCCTCTCCGGGCCTGAGAGCCCGACTCTCGCTGCGGGAGAGTGAAGCCAACACCCAGCAACTTCAAAACACTGACAATGGGCTCGCCAAGCCCGAACGATTTCACATTGAGGTGAATCTCCGATGGCAACCGTACTGATCGACAAATTGCTGCAAGCAGCCATCAAGCAAGGCGTAAGCGATATTCACATCGTCGTCGGCCAACCGCCGGTATTCCGCCTGCATGGTCGCATGCGCAAGTTGGAGACCAAGACGCTCGAGGGCGAAGACGCGGTTGCGTTGATGAAATCGATCACGCCGGAACGCTGCCAGCGGGAATTGCAGGAGAACGGTAGTACCGACTTTGGTTTTGCGTTTGGCGAACAGGCTCGTTTCCGGGTCTCGGTGTTCAAGCAACGTGGCTTCATTTCGATGGTGCTGCGGCAGATTCCCAACGACAAATTGACGCCCGAGCAACTGGGGCTTCCCGAAGTGGTGGTGAAACTTGTTCATCGCCCGCGTGGGTTGTTCTTGGTCACCGGACCGACGGGGTCGGGTAAATCGACGACGTTGGCCAGTCTAATTAACTTGCTGAACGAAACGATCGACCACCACATCATCACGATCGAGGACCCGATCGAGTTTTATCACGACCACAAGATGAGCACGATCAACCAACGCGAAGTCGGCGTGGACGTGCCAAGTTTCTCCGAGGCCATTCGACGTGCTCTGCGGCAGGACCCGGACGTGATCCTGGTCGGCGAGTTGCGGGATTTGGAAACCATCGAAGCGGCGATCAGTGCGGCGGAAACCGGGCACGTCGTGTTTGGCACCCTGCACACCAACAGTGCTCAAGGAACGGTCAACCGGATTATTGACGCGTTCCCGGGCAACCTGCAGGACCAGATCCGGACCCAGCTTGCCAGCACGCTGATCGGTGTGGTCGCGCAAACTCTGTTACCGAAAATCGGTGGCGGTCGAGTCGCGGCGTACGAAGTGTTGGTGGTCACGCCCGGCGTGGCCAACTTGATTCGCGAAAACAAGACCTTCCGAATTAGCAGTGCCATGCAGACCGGTGCCAAGTTCGGCATGCAGCTGATGGACGACGCGCTGTTCAATCACTGGAAAGCCGAAAAGGTCTCGATCGAAGACGTTTTGGCCAAAGCACACCGGCCTGACGATTTGGCCAAACGCATTGTTCAGTCACGTCGTGGGCTGGACGATTCCGGGGCACCACTGGACGAAAACGAATCCGCCTCGACTTAGCGTAGTGGATCGCTCCGCCGATCCAGCTCTCCCCCAATCCAGAGTTGGATCGACGGAGCGATCCACTACGTTCAACTTATCCGCCTCCTCCTCATCTAACTCACACTTCCATGGCATCACGTCGCATCGGACAAATCCTGGTCGACCTTGGCTTCCTGACCGACGAACAGCGCGAGGTTGTTCTGGAGGAACTGGAACAACAGCCCGGTGCGATGTTCGGCAAGGTCGCCGAGGACATGCAGCTGATCACCGAAGATCAGTTGGTCCAGGCGTTGGCCGAGCAGATGGGCATGCAAACGATCTCGCTGGAAGATATCCAGCTGGCGCCGGAGTTGTTGGAGAAGATCTCGGAGACGATGGCGCAGTTGTATCGTGTGATTCCGATTCGATTCGAAGGCAACACGTTGACCGTCGCCACCTGTGACCCACAAAACCTGAGCGTTCAAGACGAGCTGCGAACATTCCTGGGTTACAACATCGAAGTCCTGGTGGCGACCGAGCACGACATCAACCAAACCATCGGACGCTACTACGACAGCGAATCCGAAAGCGTCGAAAAACTGGTCGCCGAACTGGCCGAGGACGAAGAACTAAAAGCCGCCGTGTCGGCGCTGGACAGCGAAAAATTCAACATCACCGATGCCGAGGCGTTGGCCGATTCGGCGCCGGTTCGCAAACTGTTGAACATGGTGCTGTTGTTGGCGATTAAAGACCACGCCAGCGACATTCACTTGGAACCGTTTGAAGACGAATTCCGCATTCGGATCAAGGCCGAAGGCGTGTTGTACGAAATGGTGCCGCCGCCACGTCACTTGGCGTTTGCGATCACCACGCGAATCAAGGTGATGGCCGATTTGGACATCGCCGAACGGCGAATGCCGCAAGACGGTCGGATCGAATTGATGGTCGGTGGCCACCCGGTCGACCTTCGCGTCAGTGTCTTGCCGACGATCTTTGGCGAGAGCGTTGTCATGCGGGTGTTGGACCGATCGGTCGTCAACCTGTCGCTGGAAAACGTCGGCATGGACGATGAAACCATGGCCACGTTCCGCAAAGCGATCGATCGCCCCAACGGCATCATTTTGGTTACCGGGCCGACCGGTAGCGGCAAGACGACGACGCTGTATTCGTCGCTGTATGAAATGAACGACATCAAGGACAAATTGATCACCACCGAAGACCCGGTGGAGTACGACATCGACGGCATCATCCAGATTCCGATCGACTCTGACGCCGGCGTCACCTTTGCCAGTTGCTTGCGGGCGATCCTGCGGCAAGACCCCGACATCATTCTGGTCGGCGAGATCCGTGACTTGGAAACCGCCGAGATCGCGATCCAGGCCGCGTTGACCGGTCACTTGGTGTTCAGCACGCTGCACACCAACAGTGCCCCGGCCACTGTCACACGACTGCAAGACATGGGCATCCCGGCGTTCATGACCTGTGCCACCGTCGAAGCCATTTTGGCACAGCGACTGGTGCGGCGGATCTGCACCAAGTGCCGCGAAGAAACCAAAGCCAACTTGGATTTGATCTACGAACTGGGCATGACCAAGGACGACGTGGCCGGGAAAAAGTTCTTCAAGGGTTCCGGCTGCGATCAGTGCAATAACACCGGTTACAAAGGCCGGATCGCGCTGTTCGAACTGATGCTGCTAAACGACAAAATTCGCGAGATGATCATGGAGAATGCCTCCACCGATGAACTTCGCGACGAAGCCCAACGCAATGGGATGACATCGCTGCGGGACGCCGGGATGACCATGGCCTATGACGGCATCACGACGCTGGACGAAGTCGTCCGCGAAACGGTTGCCGAGTAATTCAGAAACACACACATTCGTTCACTTTTTTAGACGGTGATCGCACCCGATTCGCAACCAGCGAACGCCCGGTGTGAACACCTACCGCCGAGGGCTACTCGAGATGCCTACTTATCAATTCGAAGCGATGGACGCGGCCGGGCAAGAGATCCGGGACGAGATCGATGCTGCCAGCGAAGAAGAGGCGCAAACCACGATTCGCCAGATGGGATACTTCGTCACGAAGATCTCCGTCAAAAAGCAGGCGGCATCAGCCAAAGGCGGCAAGAAAGGTAAAAAGCGAGGCTTTGCGATCGGTGGCGCCAAAACAAAACACATCTGCGCGTTCACGCGTCAGTTGTCGATTTTGCAAGACGCCGGGTTGCCGATTCTACGCTCACTGAAAATTTTGGAAGGCAACCAGAAACCCGGCAAACTGAAGTTCGGGTTGATGGACGTGTGTGATGAAATCGAAGGCGGTTCGACGCTCAGTGAAGCGATGTCGAAATCGCCCAAGATCTTCAGTCGCTTGTATGTCAACATGATCAAGGCCGGTGAGGCCGGTGGTGCGTTGGAGACGATTCTGCAGCGTCTGGCCGAGTTCCTCGAGCGCTCGGAATCACTCAAGCGAAAAGTCAAAGGGGCGTTGATCTATCCGATCGTGGTGGCGGTTGTCGCGATCTTGATCTTGGCCGGGATCATGATCTTCATCGTGCCCACGTTTGAAGAGATGTTCGAAGAGTTCGAATTGAAACTGCCCGCGCCGACGCTGCTGTTGATCGCGATGAGTAACTACCTGGCCAGCTATTGGTGGTTGCTGATCGTGATGCCGATCATTTTCCTGTTGTTCATCAAACTGATTCGCAAGTTCCGACACGGGCGAGTCGGTTTTGACATGTTCATTTTGAAGGTGCCGGTGTTCGGCGGATTGATCGAAAAGAACATTTTGGCACGGACCACACGAACACTCGGGACCTTGGTCAGTAGCGGTGTGCCGATTCTGGAAGCGATGAATATCACCCGCGAAACCGCTGGCAACGCGGTGTTCGAAAAATTGTTCACGAAAGTCAACGAGGCGGTGCGTGAAGGGGAAGTGATCAGTAAGCCGTTGCGAGAGGAAAGTCAGTTGGGTTTCCACCCGATGGCCGTGTTCTTCTTTGCCCTGTTTGGTGCCTTCCCAGGATTGCTGCTGTTGTCGGTCGCGGTCACCAGTCGCGGAACCAAATTGGATGACGGGGTGATGGTCCAGCAATTGACCTTCATCGCCGCCTATGCGATCGGTTTGGGCGCGGTCGGTGCGGGACTGTTTTACGCAATGAAAATCAAGACACGCATTGTCAACGACCTGGTCGTCAACATGGTCGACGTCGGCGAAGAGACCGGCGAGCTGGACACCATGTTGTACAAGGTTGCTGACCAGTATGACGAAGAAGTACGAACGATGACCGACGGTCTGACCGCGTTGATCGAGCCTTTGATGATTGTGTTCCTAGGGGTCACCGTGGGCTTTATCGTGATCAGTTTGTTCATGCCGTTGATCTCATTGATCACCAGTCTGTCGAACTAATCGACACCTGATACCGTGGGACAGGCCTGTCAGCCTGTCCGAACCTAAAACCCTCATCCGACCAAGTCGTCCGAAGTGTTTCGCGAGTGAGCAAACTCGCGAGACGCCGAAAACGCGAACAGCCAACCGCCGGCCCCTGAGGCCGTCGCCAGTAAACGAGCGGAATTGACCGATGAATCCAATCAACAAACGAATCGCCCAGCGACCCTCCCCCAGCGGCTTCACGCTAGTGGAATTGCTAGTCGTGATCACCATCATCGGCGCCATCGCCGGCCTCTCCATCCCCGCCATCGGCATCGTGATGAAGTCCGTCCGCCGCTCCGCCATGAAAGCCGAGCTGACGAACATCGAAGGCGCGATCGATAACTACTACACCAAGTACGGCGACTATCCACCAGACTTCTCAGAATGGAATATCGTCAAACGGCACTACCTTAAAATCTTCCCCGACGTCGCATCGAGTGAGCTCACACTGTTGTACCGCCTTTGTGACGACCTGGCGGATGACGACGCGAATCGATTGACAGCGACGACTTCGTTCAGTCCAGCTGTAATGGATCGCGCCGAAGTGTTGGTCTGGTCGTTGGGCGGATTCAGTTCGGACCCTCAGTATCCATTTACTGGCGCAGGGGGGCCACTCGCACTGCTCGATCCTAATGGCGATCGGACTGATCCAATGAACGTTGAATACAATCCGACTCGGAATTCACCTGAAATTGAATTCCAGCCGGAACGCCTTTCGATCGCAACTCCAGCCGGTACCGCAGCGCGAACCTACGCCAATCGATATTCCAGTGACGATGACGATGACACCATCAATTTGATGGACCCGTTTCCCAATTACTCGCTGCGTGAAGGCGCGAGTCCTATCGTGTACTTCGATTCACGTACATATGCATACAACGCAACGGCAGCTGTCCCCAGCCCTGCAGGCTTCAATGGGTATGTGCGAATGACCTCTGATGGCGCACTTGGATTTGATGGTGTTCGCCCTGTCTTTTCTGCAAACCCAGGGTTTGTTCCGACACCACCTGCAACCTACGGATCCGCGAGTGCCGCACTCACAGGCTGGCAGTTTGAAAACCCACAAACATATCAGCTGCTAGCACCCGGGCTTGATGGACTATTTGGTGACATGACGGATAACGATAGCAATGCGATCCCAAATGATGCTGTTCCTGTCTACTTCCAATCAAATGGAAACATGGTTGTAGCAAACGCTGCCGGTACGGTTCCTGCGTTGCCGGTTCCCAATGGTTTGCTGCATCCTAGCGTGAGCCGATTCGACGTGACGGGAGTGTCTGCGGCTCTATCTAAGTCCGATAACCCGTTCCGCGACAACATGGCAAATTTCATCAGTGGAACGTTCGAGGACCAATTGCCGTAGTTCGTTAAATGGCCTCGTGTTTCATCGATTGCCAGGTTGCATCTGGCCTACTTATCTCCCTTGTCAGCACAATTCACCATGCACACTGAAAACCAAGCGAAGCGAACATCGCCATGCGTGACATCTCGTCGCGCATCGGGGTTCACGTTGGTCGAGCTGCTCGTCGTGTTGACGGTCATGGTGGCGTTGGGTGGCATGTTGACCTTGGCATTGGCATCGGCCACGACCGATGCCCGCATCAAACGCACGCAAGCCGATGTATTGACTATCGGGCAGTTGTTGCAATCGCGCGTCAATGAAGTCTCGTTGGCTCCAGTCAATTTAATTTATGGCAGGAGCGGGATTGAGTTAGTGCGAACGAACCAGGTAACGTTACAAGGGCTTGGTGGGCCTGGCACTGCGGGAATCACTACCAATGCACAGCGGGTTTCGTTTATGGCAAATGAGCGAGCTCGGTTGATCCTATATGCTCGTCGCGATATGGCGAGATTGGTCCTTCCCGAATGCCAGGCAGACCTGTTTTATCCACCGGCGAGTTTGCAATTTCGCTCCTATCATCAAACCTCCGCTGGTACGGGAGGCTGGGTTGCAAATGTTGCCCAAGTCAATCCACCTCCACAGTGGAACCGAATGCGTAGACTGGCAGGGCTCTACACATCAGGCGACATTGACGCAGAGTACAACGTCGCAAATGGCGTAAATGGTGCGACCAGCCCCGCCACGAATCCTGAGTTCGGTGCAATTGCCGAAGCTGGAGCGGCTGCATTTGAAGCCATCCTTAAGCAAGACGTAACGCAACCTTGGTCTGCACCTGCTCCACGTCCTCAAAGTAGGTGGACGCGCCAATACGAATCATCTGAATGCCTGTATTTAATCTTGGCCACCACGGATTTGTTTGGTCAACGCGCGATCGATAAAATTCCACAGAGCCAGATTGAAGATACTGATAACGATGGGATTCCGGAAATCCTGGATGCTTGGGGTAACCCTTATGAATACATTCGCAACCCCATCGGATATAAGAATCCAGCAATCAAGAATTATGACCCAGGTGGTGCGACCCCCGCAGACCAGTTTCCGTTCGATCCAGATCCGTTTGATTTCTTGGCGGCTGACCTACGGTACAACGCCGGAACTCATCCCGCGCCGCTGCCGGCCGGTATTTCTGAGGCAGCCTACTATCCAATTTTCCTGCCACCCTTGGTGATTAGTGCAGGTCGTGATGGAGAGTTCGGAATTAGGCTGAGCTTTGTCGATTCGGATGGTGATGGGGCCGCGGATGAAGGGGTGAATGACTCATATAGTTCTTCAGCCGTCCAGTATCCAGGTTCTGGCGGTAACCGTTTTTTGCCAGTCTATTTCGGTGTGCCAGTTGTTCGGTTTCCCGATCCTTTCTTCAACGTAAATTCGGTGTCTGCCGCTGGGACGGGATTATATGAGTTCTCAATCGATGGCATTGCACAAGCAAAACAGGATGGTGGCCTTGGCGCAATTCTAGATCCAACGCTCGGGCTGCACGCTGATAATATTTCGTCGCTTGACGCGGGATTCTAATGCATAAGATCACTCATCACAGTCGAAAGGCACATGCGAGCACTTGTACTGCTCATTCGCGCCGAGGTGCGTTCACGTTGGTGGAGTTGTTGATTGCGATTACTATCGCATCAGCGCTGACCGCAATTGCATTGCCGACGTTGAAGGACAGCATGCGGCAGAACACTCTCAGTCGTTGTGCTTCGCTCGTAAAAGGTGCGTTTATCAATGCGAGATCTCAAGCGATTCGCTCCGGACGCCCGTTTGGGGTCGTCGTGGAGCGACGGAGGCATGAAATTGGTTCAGGAGCCGCTGATTCACTTGACTTTACTGTCGCAAACTATTCGACGCGTTTGTATTACGTGCAATCACCTATCGAATACCGAGGTGATTTTGATGACGCAGTGCTATATCCAATCTTCGTTGATAGCGATACCACATCTGACACTGATCCAGTGGTGCCTTCCTTTTTTGTACCGCAATCGTCAGCGGGTTTGCTATTTGCGGCTGCCAATCCGAACACTGGAGTTGGGAATTCGACTGCAGCGAAACAGTTGATAAATTTGGGGACGCGTTTTGCTGTCGCAGGCGAGTCCTATCAGTTTCGCATTACAGGATTGGTACAACTGACGCTTACCGGTACCGGGCTGACTAATCTGGGGGGAAACCAGGTCGCTTATCATCCGCAAATTCCAGCTGGTGCTGGCGTGCTCGTTAGTTTTGATTATCAGGATTTTTCGCCCCAGCAGCCTGCGCTTCCAGGAATCCTGTTTAATACCCAGTCACCAAATCCAATTCCGAATCCACTGCCACCAGGGCAGACAGCGCTTCAATATGCCTGCACCCTATCTACATTCCCAGCGGGAATCGCAGCGTATCAATCACATAAATTTAAGTTTCGAACGAATCCGATCAAGGCTCCTCTGGCGCCAGTGAATCTGATCGGGAAATCGATCATCGACTTGTCTGTTTCCGGAACTGGTACAAATCCTATTGCATTCAATGCTCAGGAAATAGTGGATCAATTGCCGGCGACGGACATTCCTCCGGTAGACGCTGGTCTGTCTTTAAACGACGTGATTGTAATGTTTGCAGCTGATGGGAAGCTTGATGGTGTTTTCTACGATCAACGCAGTGTCACCGGTGGTGCAGGTTCAGCGAGGATCTCCGGTTTTGCGTATCAGCGCTTTGCACCATCCGCCTCGGTTTCATTCAATGTGGGATTTATTGATGGAATTCTCGATAACGTTGATGACATGGCGCGGTATCCCGAAAACGTGCCGGGCACGGATTACCAAATCAATCCCGGCGATCCTGGGTTCGTACAACCAGCACCACCCGCGGCATTAGTGGTTTCCAAGGTGCCGAACTTTGCGAACACCGACTGTGCTTGGGTAAGCGTCCAGCCGTTAAGCGGTAACGTGAGGCTTGAAGGTGTCGCGTCACAGCCTGCAGTTTCGCGTTTGAATAGTTATTACGGATTCGCGCCTGCGGCTGGTAGTCAAACCGCTCGCAACGTTGTTAGAAGTCGTATGCATCAGTCGCGACGCTTGTCATCCGCAGGAGCAGTGCAGTGAGTCAACAAAGCAATCTACGACTTCGGATAAGAAACTTCTGGTTAGGGTCGGATGCTACGCGTGCGTTTCGCACACGACCGCGGGGCGGGCTTTCGATTATGGAAGTTCTATTCGCAATCGCCGTACTGACCATCGGTCTTCTCGGTGTTGCTTCTATCTTGCCGGTCGCAACAAACAATGCTTCGATGGTGTTGCAGACCGATCGTGCAGTTGAAGAAATTAATAACCGAATTGCAACCGACCTTGCACAATTAACTGGTGCATTCGAGGACGTTAATGTCGCAAACAATTCAGCGACAAATTTCGCAGCGACTTCTTTGCGAGTTGATGAAGTTGACACGGCGAGATTTGGTACCTACTTGGCTGGCTACGAGAAATTGCTTCCAAATGGGGATGTGAACCAACCGAGTTTGCCGGAGGCATTTTGCATCGACCCTTGGTTTCTATCCGCTGCGGGGACATTGCGAGATGACAGCACCAGCAACACTGATGATCGCAACGGATACGATCGCACGATGTTTCCTTGTTATGATCCACGGTTGCATCCAATCAGCCAATCTCCAACTGACGAAATTGCCCAGTCTCTCGGTGGGGGATTGACGAAAGTCGTAAATTCACCTCGTTTCACGCGAATCGGACTTTCGCCCGAAAATTCGAATCTGATTTCTGCGATGAATGCCCAGGCGGAGGCGCGTCCTAGCGATGATTTTTCATTGGTTTCGCCCAAAGACAGCACTTTCGGTCCGGGGCTGTTTATTCAGCGTAGCGGTAACGGTGCCTTATCGCCTGCTAAAGAAACGGTCAGTTCCCGCTTCTCATCGTTTGTCATGATGGCTCGCAGTTCGGTCGGCAGTAGCATTTTTAATACTGCTGTTGTTACGATGCTCGATCGCAATATCGTGACGGTGCCTGGAGGAGAATATAACGGTCACATTGTCCTACCAGCTGGCCAGGTCGCAGCGCATAACATGCGTCCGTACACTGCCTGGCTGCCCGATGACCCTGCATTTCCTGGTTCCTTTCCGAAGGATGCAGACCAGATTTATCCAGATGAGATGCTGGGATATGTGACGTATGCGCCGCGTCCGCTGTCGGGCGGGGGCGGGGGGGAGTTTCAGTTTCGTACCAATCGTCATGTTAGGCCTTCCGTGTCCAGCGGCGATTGGTTGCTTTTGATGAGGAGAGAATATACCAGGGCGCCAGGTTCACCAATTGTTCCGGGCGCTCTTAAATATGCTTGGTATCGTGTCACCTCAGTTTCGAAGCCGCCCACATTGGGGCCTGGAACTCCTGCGACGTACTATGAGACTCAGGTCACGGTCCGCGGTCCTGATTGGCTTTTTCATCCCATTCAAAATCTCATTTTCGGCAATGCCGGGCCTCCTTATTTCGGCGGCCCCACGGCTCCGACCTGGGGCAGTCCACCTGCGTACTCGTATGACGCGATGCCGGCTCAGGGTGTGAATCCCACTGGATACAATCACTTCGACTATGGGACTGTTGTCGTATTAATGCCTAATGTCATTAGTGTGAAACAGTTTCAAACGCAGCTTTAGCAGAGTTTAATTTTTTACTTACGATTATTAAGTGCGTTATATGCTCAATCGAGCATGGTTATGCAAGATGTATAAGTCGCATCAGAAGCGGCTTAGCCTTAACAGTATGAAACTGGCTACGTAAAGCGACAGGAAACTGTCGTGACTTTTCACCAAATTGCAGACTGGCATTTGCGCCGGGCAATGTGCCCGATTTGAACGCAGACGCCAACTCGCAGGAGCGAGCGATTCAATGAGTACCTGTCTTCCCCAACGGCCGATTGGCTTTGCCAGTCCCGACGATGTAGCGCCGACATCTGTCAACCTCCGAGCCGCTCGGAGCGGAGTCGTGTTGCTAATCGTTCTAGGCATGCTTTCGCTGTTCACTGTGTTGGTGGTGAGTTTTGTAGTCTTCAGTTCTCAGGTTGCAGACTCGTCGGCAGCCAGCCAAGAAAGACGGCTTTCGGAAATTCTTCCGAAGCCACCGATCGACAGCGCAGTATTGCAGTTGGTTACCGGAACAAGTGATTCCCGAAGCGCTGCGTTTGGCGCAAGTTTGATGGAAGACTTTTACGGTGTTGACGGACGTTTGATGCGGGTTGGGCATCGTCGTGCGAATCCTAATACAAAAGCCGCTCCAAACGGTGGACGTGGATCGCTGCTCTTACCGCTGGACGCTTTAGGGAAACCGCAGTCTACGCTTTTTCGCTTTCCAACAAACATGGCATTTTGGCATGCCGACGGCGCCGTAGCAGATCTTTCCGCGCCGTTGACGGGACTCACTCCGCTAACTGAATTTGCGTCACTTCTGCCCTATCTTGACGACACTTTGGCCGGGCGAATCGTGACGTTCGCTCGCGGTCCGTTGAGGAACCGTTCGTTTCGGCTCATTCGCTCGTTCGGAATCACCAATGGAACGACAGACGCGGGCCTGACTGCTACGCAGCCATCAGAATATGCAATTGCCGGTAGCTTTGTCATTGACCTCTCAGAAATGGGAGACGAATTTGTCGAGATTGATGGCGTTCCTGAGCCGCTTTACCTTGTAGCCGCCACCACTCCGAATCGCTTACTTTATGATGTCGGGCCCGATGGCGCGCCTGGGCGTGCAGGGGTTAGTGATGATGGTATTGGGGGCGTTGATGATGACGAGGAACTGGGCTGGCCGGGAAGTGATGACATTGGTTTTCCTTTTGTACTCAACGGTGCTGTCTTCAATGGTTTGGGTGTTAATCCATCTGGTCGAACGGGAGTGACTCATACCGCTGGCGGCACAGCACCTGATACGCTAGCTGAGATTGAGTTCACCTTGAATTCCAGATTGACTGGATCGGCGTATCAAGGTGGGAATCAGTTGCCCGAGTTCGACGAATCATGGGATGCTCCTGATTGGGAAAATATTTTCCTTGCATGGCAACCGAGCGACCATCGGCGTGCAGTGAACTCGAATATCTACGCTGGAGTGAACGGCGTACGCCTGAATCAACAACTCGGCCAGCACATCATCCCCTCGTTTCATCGTCCAGCAATCATCAACTACTTGATGAATGCGCCGATCCGGATACCTGGGGACCAATTGGATCCGACATCTACGTTACCTGCTCCCGCCGCTCAATATACGGAAAGAACTTTTTCTGACATCAAGATTGCTGCGCTTGCCGGGACGGAGTTGCCTGACGATATCACTCGGCTCCGTTTTCTTGTCACAAGAATTCGTCGTGCCACTGTCCGCCCGTTGAATTTCCCTCACGAATATGGCACAGCCGCCACTAGTGACCTAGACCAGGATGGAGATCCGTATGATGGAGCTCCTTTCTTTAGCGGATCAAATCAGGTCCCAATTCTGAACCAGACAATCGACATTTCCGCAAACCTCGCAACGATTGTTCTTCAAGTTGAGGAGCTTGCCCATTGGCTGATCAATGGACCGTGGGATGTCGACAATGATGGTGATGGTTTACCAGATAGTGTTTGGGTTGACCTGAACCTTCCGGTCGTAAACGGGCCAAATGGCAAATTGCTCAAGCCAATGGTTGCGCCATTGATTGAAGATCTTGACGGTAAGATCAACGTTAACTTTTCGGGAAACTACAACCAGCTGATCAATCAGCAGTACACGGTAGGACCGATTAATTATGGGACCAACCCAGCACAGTATCTGAATGCAAATACTGCTCTCGGTTCGTTCGGATTCGGCGGAGGCGTAGGCCCTGCTGAGATTGATTTCTCGCATCTGTTTGCATTTGAGTCATCACCCCGGCCAGGGTTTGTTGGGCCTTTGCCAACAGCACAAACAGACAACGTTCGTCAAATCGATGAAATTCTATTGACGCGCTACGGGAATTTGATGAATACCCGGTATGGTGGAGCTGTTTACAACTATGCGTCGTCATATCCCTATGTGGCGACCTCACCCATTTTTCGGATTCCTTCGACGGGGCCACCAGCGAATTTTCCTCAAAATATCTATCCTTACACGATTCCGTATGCGAACCCGTTGCCCGCAGCAGTTCGTCCTACGCGATTTCTAACCTACCCAGGTGCAGGAAATCGTTTGCAGCCTGCTGAGACGGCAGATTCACTCGCCCGTATTCCGTTTCCTTCACGATCGATTGATCATACCCCCGGCTCGTTTGCGGGCAGGCCTGTCGACATTTCTGGAACAGAGCGTGTCGTTAAAGATCAGTACGGATCACATCGAATCAATAGTCCTTTGAGATCAGCTGATGTGGTGAATCACCCGTACGAGTTTGGTGCAACTGAAATTCGAGGGGATGATGCACCATTCTCTGCCGCTGAATATGTTGACCTAGTCTCCGGTGGACCTTTGGCGGGCAGACTTGCCCAATTGCTTGGCGATGCTGCTGATCGAAATGAAGCTCTCGCACGAATCATTACGACTGACAGTCGGAGTGTGGATTCGCCAGAGATGCCAGGCTTCAATAGTGCACTCCATTTGTTCGCTCGGCGTTTTGCTGATGAACCGTCCGCCGATCCTGCCGTGGGAATACAGTCGACTTTATTAAGTCGGATGCTGGCGGTTGAACTACGAAAAGGCAGTAAGCTGAACCTGAATCGGCAGCTAGGAAACATTCAAGACGACAACACTAATGGTTTGGGCGATGAGACGTTGGAGGTTCGTTCGGTCTTAAGGCAAACCGGTGGTACTCCAGCTGCATTTGAGCGAAATGCAGCAAATAATCGGCGGTCGTTGGAGTCGGCGTTTCCAGAGGTTGCGGGTAGGTTCCCTGCTGGAGCAACTAACGCACACTATGGGCCAACAAGCCTTTACGTTGCTCCGGGTATGCCTGCAACTGATGCGATTCCTGATTTTGACGGAATTGATTTGAACGGTGACGGCGACCTAAATGATTTCGGTATCGGCGAAGGCACGGATATCGACGGGGATGGCGAAGCGGACGCGATTGCTTCTGGCTCTGAGCTATTAGCAAGGCACCTGTACTGTTTGATGTTTGCTTTGATCACTGGTGATATCGATGCAAGTGGGGAATTGGTACCGAGTTACCCGTATCCAGCTGGCTTGCGAGATGCCAGTGTCACAGTGGACACGCGTAATCGCTATGTCGCTCGACAAATTGCACAGTGGGCAGCTAATGCAGTCGATTACCGCGACACAGATGCAAAGTTTACGCGACTGCGATATGACCCGAACCCGTTTGACTCAGATGGATTCAGTTTGGCGGTAGCTGCGGCAAATGAAGTTTGGGGTATGGAACGCCCTGAATTGCAAATCACTGAGACGTTTGCAATGCATGACAAACGGATGAAAAGAAATCTGATCAAACAGCTTGATCCGGGTGATCCTTCATTGAGTCTTGATGGCCAATTGGTTCGAGACGATGATACCGACACTGCTGCTGTAGAGTCTGACAGTGACATGGATCAATTTAGGATTCCGCAGGGTAGTGCATTCATTGAACTACAGGCATTGGCACCGCCAATCGATTTGGCAAATGCAGGGGCATCGCAACCCAGCCTGCCACGTGAACTCTATACCGCGAATAACGAGTTAGATCTGGAAAGGATCGTCGGAACCGGAAATGCAGCAAGTCCCGTTTGGCGGATCGCGGTTGGGCAATACCACAGTGGTGACCACAACAAGAGTTCCCGTTGGGTATTCGATGCGGATCGGTTGGTTGACCTCAGCGATCCAGGTACGGGACCAGATTCGGCGGACTATTTGAATGCCACAATCGATTGGACTGCGGGCGACCAAACTGCAGCGCGCAATCAATGGAACTTTGGGATGCGCCACGGAGCGGATGTCCGAGGATTGCGTTTAGATACAAATGCTGATGGAATCGTTGAAGAGTATGTTGTCTTGGGAGATGACGATTTTAATCCAACCAACGACGCAACCAATGACACCTTAGTCCGCCTTGAGCGATTTGTTTGGTTTGCTCCGTTGCCTCCTAGTCCAACGCTCAACGTGATCGATCCAACTCCCGCCACGGGGTTGGCAATCCCTAACAACAGCGGGATGCGGCCCGATAACGTTTATTTCAATAAACCAGACCAAACCGCTGCGGCCAACCCTGTACTGAACGTGCCAGCACGTTTGCTGCCAGGTCAGTTTGCGGTTGTCGCACCACGAATCACCACCCATTTCGGCCAGAAGTCGACGTCAGCGAGGGACGCTGGGCCAGGGGCAGCTGCCGGACCAGATTCATTCCCTTACGAACCTTCTGAACAACGAATTGAACTTGCACAACAGACGGTGCCAGGTATTCGGTTCAAGCTGAATTATTACAACAACGATACAGTTGCTACGAACCCCCGGATTCCACGTTATGAAGATGACGATCCGGCTGCGTATCGTGTAAACCATGTGTTGCCAATTGTTTGTCAATCGCTGTATCCAAATGAGATTGCTGGATACGTAGCCGATCCGATGGCTTGGGACTGGGTTGACTATGCTGGTGTCGCCAACGACCAAAAAGTCGATATGGGGTTCAATATTAGCGAGCCACTACCTGGCGATCAGTATTATCGGGCGCCACAATATCGCATTCAGGATGGATCACGAGTTGCCGAGTATCCGTTAGTTGACGGATACCGAGATTATGCAAATGCTACTTCTCCACAGGACCCAGCTGGTGGTCTGCATGATGACGTTCCATTCGATCATCGTGTAACGGCACCTCTGACCCGAAGCACAACAGCGACGGGCGATTTGGCTGCGATCGGGACGCACCAAGAGGCCGCAACAATCTTTGTTCAGCGTCTGGCGGATCCGACGGTTCCATGGCACCCGAAAAACAACCCGTACGTCACCATTGATTTTATGCCGATGGATTTGACTACGTTCAATGGTGAAGAGGACGTGCGCGAACAGGTTGTCAGGCAGGTCGTGATGGGGGGGGCTCCCGTTCCTGTCACCGAAGAATTGGATGATGTCAAAACAGACTGGAATACTCCCGCTGCAGGTACTGAAAACGGTTTCACTCCAATGGTGCGTCTGGATTCGCGTCGGAAAATTCCTGACCTTACCAAAGATCGTGGGCTGTCAACCGTGATCCCTGGCCAAACTGTTCGTGAGATGGCCGCTCACCGTACAGCTCTGACAATGACGACTAGTGTTCTGCGGGAAACAACTCCGACACGTGCCGGCATCCCCACTGGTCCGATTGCGACGGAACCCTACTGGGCATTTGAACTTGGAGCTATGTGGGACGAGAACAAGGCTGAACTTGACGCCGTCCTGTTGAACACTGCTTATGCGAGTCCAATCCCCGGAGGCAATGCTGCGAGTATTCCGGTTCAAGGAAACGATGCCTCGAGTGTGCTATCGCTTGACATCAAGACCAGGCCATTTCGCCAGTCACTCGGTTTCGTGAACCGTGAGTTTGGAGTTCCCACGAGTTCTGATTCTCTACGCGTCGGAACGTTTGGAATTGGGTCACCGGAATATGTGGTCATGCTTTCGATTCCTTGGATGAATCGAGAATACCAATCTCCAATGGACCTCATGAATGTGCCGGCTGTCTCACGGACTCGGCTGCTTGCAACATTTAATCCTTCTTCGGTCATTGAAAACAATGCGTTGCGAGAAGTCCCGCTGGACGTTTGGGAATCTTTTGAAGATTTACGTGGAAGTGGAAGTGGGATCCAATCGTCGCATTTGTTGCGGTTTGATGCGAAGCAAACTTCCTATCGAACGGAAGATGGAGACGGTCAATACGGAGTGAATAATCGACAACGTTTAGGCATTAGTGAAAACGTCACCTCTAATTTTGAGTCGCTTACAGGTGGCACACCTGGTTTTGAACAGATCTTTGACTTTGTCGATGTCGGTCCCGTTTGGTTCGATAGTCAACGCTGGTTGGATCCGTCAACGGTTCAATTCCAGCAAGATCAAGGTGTGGGGCCGGGCATCAATCAAAGAAGAGATATATTTAACCGAGTCGTTGAGACGCTTCAGCCACCAAATAATTTTGTTGGAAAGCATCGAACCCCAGGGAAGATCAATCTAAACACAATGCCGGACTATATCCGAAAAGGTGCGTCCTTTTCATTCAATCAAAATGAATTTCTGGACGGTCCCAATACCTTGGAAAACTCCGAAACTCCTGATACAGGACCAAGTCCAACAGGACAGACCATCGGCTTTCGGCCACAGAATGATTCTGTCCGAGGTGATGGGGTTACGACCCAATATGGCCAGTCCCAGTTGTTTGGAAACGGATCTGTCTTTCGTTCATTTGCCTCTAAACACTCTACAGCCTACGAATTGGACACAGATTGGCAGTCGCCAACAACGCTTGGAAGTCCAAATTGGTATGACCAATTTGTTGACACTCCATTTGGGATGGGATTCAAAGCATTCATTGAGTCACGGCGTGGCTACCACGCCACGGTTCCCGCTTCAACTACAAATCCAAATGGATTTTTTGGGGGGAACCCAACTCTTGACTATCGCTATCCAACTCGTTTCGCTGGCGTGTTTGGTCCGGCTCAGGGCAGTCAGACACCTTCCATCCAGCGTTTTATGCGGGTACTGGACCGCTCGCAAAGCACGCAGCCATCCTCAGCGCCTAGTAATCTTCCGAGAGGAGTTCCGCGACGTACCCGTGACATGTCCATTCTACGTCCCCATCCGGACTTTGACTTGCGTCTGATGGATGATACTCAGAGAACGAGCGTCCAAGCTCAAGCAGGAACAACGTTCTCAGTCAGACCAGAGAATAACCAGACCGGAATACTCACGTCGCCAGCACCACCAACGATGCCTAGCACTGCGGTTTCGACAGAGCTCGAAGGGCTAGTCGTACCAATGGTGAATACGGGTTTATTTGAGCGTCCGCAGGCCGAACTGCACCGAAATCGACGAAATCTCGATCGAGATTCGTATTTCAAGTATCGGGACGCGGGGCGCCTCGCAAACATGACGACCAACCACAGTAATGTTTTCATGTTGCGTTTGACCCTCGGGTATTTTGAGGTGGATGCGACAACGGGAGCGGTCGGGGCAGAACATATTTCTGACACCGGTGAACCGGAACGAAACCGGGCTACCTTCATAATTGATCGCACGATCCCGATTGGATTCATGCGAGGTATGAACATGAATACCGAAGAGACGATCTTGTATTCAGAAGTCGAGGAGTGATCGTTTTGAGTGCACGACATGGCATTGGCGTATTGCTGGTGCAGCAATCACCATCAGCAACTCCTACTTTTTTCTACTCATGAACCAGCACAACTACTCAAAACGACAGACTCGGAAACTCGGGTTTACCATTCTGGAAGTGTTGATCGCATTAACAGCATCCTTGTTATTGATGCTGGGGCTTGCGCGAGCTTACAAGCTGCTCGGCGACAAGGTAACCGAACGGCAGTCGGAAATGGATCTCAGTAGTCGTTTGCGTGACGTTGTGATCCGTTTGCGAGATGAGCTGCGGTCTGCCACCTGCGAGATGAATCCGCCTGCAAAGTATTCTGCTGCTGAGGGGTACTTGGTATACCACGAAGGTCCGTTCACAGATTCGACTACGATTCTGGGGGGAGTGAGTAATCCAGTTCCTAGGGATACTATTTATTTCCCAGACAGTCGGTATGGAGATATCGATGATTATTTGGCATTTACCTCGCGCGCTCAAGACAGTTCACCGTTCCTGGGATTTATCCCTCAAGGAGTGCTCGACGCGGTCCGTTTCATGAACGGTCGAATGTCAGGGGCCGAACAAACGGCCTACAACGCGACCGTTGGGACTCAGCTCGTTCCGTTTTATTCTGACGTTGCCGAGATAGCTTATTGGGTCTCGCCCGAATGGGCTCGGAATCCCGACGGCACTCTGGTTTACGAATCGCAGGTGGCAGATGGCGGAGGTAATTTTTCGCGGCACCCTGTATTTATTGATCGCAATGACGATCTGTTGCCGGACAAACTCAATCTTCATCGTCGAGTGCTGCTGGTCCGACCTGATTTAAATGTCACTCCCGCAGAAATGAGCATCGCTAATTCAGCGACAGTGCCGACGCCGACTCCGGCGACCTGGAACATTCCAACAGTTCCCTTTTTGGTGCGTACCGCAGGTGGACTGCGAGTGTTTCCACTTTCAGATGTCGCTGCCACTAGTCCAGCACTTTTCCCCGGGAATAATTCACTGGTTGCGCCTGGGCTTTGGATGGACATGACTAACGCTGCCCCACAGTTCACGGCGGCACCACACTGGATGACTGGAGTAGCACGGATCCAACAGATTATGGATCTGTCACTTAGTCGCGTAACCGACTCTTGGAGTGTGCCAGAAGTGGATCCCACGATTCCGGCAACGTATGGGATGCCTACGGCGATCTTGAAAGCCAATTCACTGGCTGACTTAACGCGGCCAGAGAATCGATTTGCTCACGTTCGGATTCCCCACCAAGTCATTTCGGGAAGTCCAGGTTCTTCGATGCCGCAAATTGCATTGTGTCCGCCGCACCCCTATTTGATCGCCAGGGAATCATCACCGGCTAGCTTAGCTGACACTACAAATCCGCTAACGCAGGTGGCAACCGCGCCAACAACCTTTCCGCATCAGGCGGATGCAGTGGTCGGCTCAGCCCCTGGTGGTTCTCCCTATGTGAACCGCTACGGTCGTTTCACCATGAAAACATTTTTGCGCCCTGAATTCAATCTGGCCGATAGGGTCACAGATACCGGCGCTGGCGGAACATCGGCCTCGCTGTCCGTGAATCGCGGCGGAACGGATGTGATCGCAACCGATGTTGTTGGGTTCAATGTTCAAATATTTGATTCGACGGCGCCTAAATTCATCTGGACTGGTAGTCAAAACGGTGTCCCTGGAGGAGTAGGCGATGACGACGGCGATACGGTGATCGACAATGAAACCGAACTAGGGTGGCCCGGGTCTGATGACGAGCCAGTGAGTCCGAACAGCCTTCGACTAGATGAAGTACTGATCAATAACGGGACTCGCACTGCAACCGTTTGGAATCAGACTCCCGTTTCGGAATTTTTTGTAGTTGAGAGAGGAGATTTTGTTGACCTTGGTTACACGCGTTTAGCTGGCGGACCGATGCGTGGTCTGTTCCAATTTGATGAATCTGGAGGTCAGATCAATACGCCGGCTGCACGTCTTGAGGATTTCAGTAGTTCCTTCAGTGGGTTGAATGGCTCGTCACCAACAGTTGTGCTGCAACCATCAGGGGCGACTCGAAACTCAATGTTTCCCATTTCCTGGGAGCAGAGTGGAAGAATGATTGTCCGTACGATCGGAGATGGACGTCTTTCTTCTTACTATCAACCTGTCTACGACACTTGGACCGATAGCTATTCGACAGATTCCTTCGATCAAGAGGGTTTAGGAGTGGGTTCCGGTACGCCTTTCGGCTACGCAATTGAGGTGGCGGGCGTGACGACAGGAATAGGAGCATTGAATGAGACTAGATCGACTCAAGCCAATCCTTCCAACACGACCCCTGGAAATCACAGTGATCCTCGGAATGTGGTAATCCGTCGCTGGACATCGCTTGACGGTTCTTTGGGCATCTCTGGAGAGTTTGCCGGTGAAAGTGCTGGGAGTTCACAGATTGTTCCCCAGGGATCTGACACTCCGATTCAGATTACTCCGCCGGTTCCAGAAAAACTCCGTGCGATCAAAATCAGTATTCGGTTGAATGATTTTGCTGCCGAGACGATTCGGCAGCAGACGGTGATTCAGGAGTTTTAAGTTACTGCTGGTGTGGAGGATTTATCCGACTGCTTGTTTGGGGGCGGTTGAGGTGGTTGTGGGATTTAGATGAAGACGTGGTGGAGAGTCGGATGAATCCTCCACACCAACCAAGTGGGGATGGGGATGCGTTGGTGCTTGATTCTTGTTGCACTGTTGTTGGTGATCGGTGCGGGCGTTCGCTTGGCGACGCTGACGCTGGGGCGCCAGGCCTCGTCGTCGGCCGCTCCGGATCGCTCCGAGCTGCTGGCTCAATTGCGGACTGTCCAGCAGTCGCAGCACGGACCGCAGGCGGTCCTGGATGTCTCGTCTCAGCCCTGGTTTGCCACTCAGGGAATCCGCCAGCTCCAGCGGTTTGTGTTTGATCCCGAGGCCGCGGTCTACCTGGGCGTTGGCGATGACGGCGCACCCGGACAAGCGGGGCTGGATGATAACGCCAATGGCATTCCGGATGATCCCTCCGAAATCGGTGCCGTCGGCAGCGATGACACCTGTGTCAGTCCCGCCGACGACCACTATCTGGCCGTGCAACAGTCATCCCAATCCGTCGTCGTCTCCCGCGGCGCCTGGGTCGCGTCGAACGCCCCCAGCGAATCCGCCCGCTATCGAATCCCATCCCTGGGCTGGATCTTGCCCTGAAGTTGGTGTGGAGGATTTATCCGACGAGTTGAGACGTTGGTGTGGAGGATTTATCCGACTGCTTTTTTTTGAATGGGATGAGGTGGGATTTTGGAGAAGAGTGGGGGAGGGTCGGATGAATCCTCTACACCAGCGCAGACAGTCGGATGAATCCTCTACACCAGCGGGGGCAGTCGGATGAATCCTCCACACCAGCGCGGCGACTAGAGTTCGGGTGGATCCCAGTCGTTGCCGTAGTCATGGAGGGGATAGGATTTCCAAATTTGAAGTGCTTTGGCTCGCCCGATTCGGTCCAAGTACTCTTGGGCGCTACTGAATGGCCACTCAGTCCAACGCGCACAATAGCCGTGTCGGACGGGATTGTTCAGCACATAGTTGATTGACGCATAGAAGTGGCCTTCGGACTTCATCTCCGTCTCGGCAGCCTTGCACCACACCTTTCGGCCACGACAGTCCTCTTGGCCGTTCCACTCGAACGCAGTTCGACCGTGGAGCTGTTGCAGTTGCTGAAACAAGTGCATGAGATTCGGGCAATCTATCATCACATGATAATGGTTGGGCAACACAACCCAGGCATCGACCGTTCGGCAATTTGCGGCCAGGACATCGCACAATCGATTCGAGAAGTCCTGTAGACGTTCGAGCGAATGGCCGACATGGGGGCGGTGTTCAAAACAGGCCGCCGTGATCATGTAGCGATCCGTTCGGTCACTTTCAACATGACGCGGTGAGTGCAATGGATGTTGGATCGACTGGCGTTGTTCTAGGATTCGCGTTCGCTGCGCCGCGGATACTTTGCGCCAGCGGTACATCGGCGATGATTCGTTTCCCATTGCTGCCCTCACTGAAATGACCGCTACAACGTGTAGACGTCATTTTAAGGCATCCGGTTGTTCGACTCGGGGGGAGCCCAACCCATATGAGAGAATTTTTAGTGAGTTGGTGTGGAGGATTTATCCGACGTGGAGGGGTTTTTTACGCGCGGGCAGTCGGATGAATCCTCCACACCAGCGAAGACAGTCGGATAAATCCTCCACACCAGCGCGGGCAGTCGGATGAATCCTCCACACCAGCGCAGGCAGTCGGATGAATCCTCCACACCAGCGCGGGGGTTAGTGGAGGTGGGCGGCGGCTTGTTGGGCGTTTTTGATGGCGGCGGCCAGATCGCTGGCGGTGGCGGTTAGGTGGCCCATTTTGCGTGCCGGTTTGGCGTCGGTCTTGCCGTACAAATGCAGTGAGGCGTTGTCGATACCGAGGGCGCGATCCCAAGGGGGCGCGGCGCCGGTGGCCGGCCAAACGTCACCGAGTAGATTGACCATCGCGGCGGCGGCCACGCGCAGATCGGTGCAGCCGAGCGGCAGTCCACAAACTGCGCGGACGTGTTGTTGGAATTGGCTGGTGTAACACGCCTCGATCGTCAGGTGGCCACTGTTATGTGGCCGTGGCGCGATTTCATTGATCAGCAAACGTTCGCCGTCGACCACGAAAAATTCGACGCACAACACGCCGACCAAATCCAACCGCTCGGCGACCCGCGTCGCCACTGAAATGGCTTCCTCGCTCTGTTCGGGCGAAAGTGTGGCCGGACAACTGGAGACGTCCAGAATGTGATTTCGATGGCGATTTTCCAGCGGCGGAAAACAACGGATCTCGCCGTGACTGGAGCGGGCCACGATCACCGAGACCTCGCGGTCAAACGCAATGCATTGCTCGGCGATCCAGTCGCCGTCTTGATCCCAGGCGACCTGTTCTGCGTTGGCCGGATTTTGCAATCGATGTTGGCCTTTGCCGTCGTATCCACTGCGAACCGTTTTGACGATCACCGGCCACCCGTGTTGCTCGGCAAACGCGGTCACCGCGGCTGCCGAATCGACTGCGGCAAAGGGTGTGACCGCAAGCCCTGCATCTTGCAACGTTTGTTTCTCGATCAGCCGATCTTGTGCCGTCGCCAGGATGTCTGGCGACGGGTAGGTCGGCGTGAACTGGCTGCACCACTGGATCGTTTGTGCCGGAATGTTCTCGAATTCCAGCGTGATCACGTCGCACTGTTTGGCGAACTTGTCAACGACCTGGCGGTCCAACAGGTCACCGGTGACCACTCGCGGCGTGACCTGGGCCGCCGGATCGTCGGCCGATCCGGTGAACACCACCACGTGGTAACCCATTTGTGTCGCGGCGATGGCGAACATGCGGCCCAATTGGCCACCACCCACCATGCCGATCGTGGCCCCGGGCAGAATTGTCGCCGCTTGTGGTTCAATTTTCGACACGGTTATTACTCCAGCTCGGTTGCATCAAGTACCGCTTGCGTTTGGTCGGCCACAAACGCCTGCAGAGACTGGCGGATCGCAGGGTCACCGAGCGCCAAGATTCGGGCGGCCAGTAGCCCGGCATTCTTGGCTCCGCTGGCACCGATCGACATCGTCGCCACGGGGATGCCGCCGGGCATCTGCACGATCGACAACAGTGAATCCAGTCCATTGAGGGCACGGCTTTGCACGGGGACGCCGATCACCGGCAACGCCGTCTCCGAGGCCACCATGCCGGGCAGGTGAGCCGCCCCGCCGGCGCCAGCGATAATCACTTTCAAACCTCGATCAGCCGCCGATTGGGCATAAGCAAACATTCTGGCCGGCGTCCGATGAGCGCTGACGACCGTGCGTTCGTGTGCGATCCCCAGTCGTTTCAGGATCTCGCAAGCCGGGCGCATCGTTTCCCAGTCATTCTTGCTGCCCATAATGACACCGACCAGTGCGTCGGTTTTGGGAAACGTCGTGCCGTTAGAATCAGAAGCGGTCATGTTCGTGCGGAAAACGGGTGGGGAAGCAAAGTCGGATGAGGGCTTAGTTTTAGGTGGAAAAGCGCGAAATCGGAAGGCGGGCCGATCGAGCGGGAATGATTTCACGGCCCCGGGGATGACGGGCTGGGGATAAGGGGAGCCCGATTTTGAAAGGTGTAGACACCGATGCATCGTCGGAACCCTGGCGGGATCCGCTACGGGGGCGTTGTGGTCGTAGCTGGGCCGGCCACGGTTCAGAGGGGGTCGTGGTTTGCGGGTGGTCGGAACCCTGGCGGGATCCGCTACGGGGATGCTCTGGTCGTAGCTGGGCCGGCCACGGTTCAGAGGGGGGTGTGGTTTGTGGGTGGTCGGAACCCTGGCGGGATCCGCTACTGGGGATGCTCTGGTCGTAGCTGGGCCGGCCACGGTTCAGATGGGGTTGTGGTTCGCGGGTGGTCGGAACCCTGGCGGGATCCGCTACGGGGGCGTTGTGGTCGTAGCTGGGCCGGCCACGGTTCAGATGGGGTTTGTGGTTTGTGGGTGGTCGGAACCCTGGCGGGATCCGCTACGGGGGCGTTCTGGTCGTAGCTGGGCCGGCCACGGTTCAGAGGGGTTTGTGGTTTGCGGGTGGTCGGAACCCTGGCGGGATCCGCTACGGGGGCGTTGTGGTCGTAGCTGGGCCGGCCACGGTTCAAAATGGGTTTGTGGTTTGCGGGCGGTCGGAACCCTGGCGGGATCCGCTACGGGGGCGTTGTGGTCGTAGCTGGGCCGGCCACGGTTCAGAGGGGGTTTGTGGTTTGTGGGTGGTCGGAACCCTGGCGGGATCCGCTACGGGGATGCTCTGGTCGTAGCTGGGCCGGCCACGGTTCAGAGGGGTTTGTGGTTTGTGGGTGGTCGGAACCCTGGCGGGATCCGCTACGGGAGCGTTCTGGTCGTAGCTGGGCCGGCCACGGTTCAGATGGGATTGTGGTTTGCGGGCGGTCGGAACCCTGGCGGGATCCGCTACGGGGATGCTGATGGTGGCTGCGGTGTCCTTCCCAAACTGCTACGGTCATGCCAGAAAAGGGATCGCGGCCGGCTGCGGTCGTTTCGTCGTTTCGCTGTTCCCCTCGCTTGCTATGAACGTCAACGCGCCTCAATCGCAACCCCCGACCACTCCACCGCACCAGCACCAGGCGTCGGCTGACGGAGTGCCATTGGACAAGAGCAATGCGCGGGTCAGCGAGATGTTTCGTCAGATCGCGCCTCGCTATGACCTGATGAATCACCTGTTGTCGCTGAATGTCGACAAGCATTGGCGGTCACAGGCCGTCAAACGCCTGCGACTGATCCCCAATGTTCCTGCCTTGGACGTTTGCACGGGGACTGGTGACCTGGCGATTGCGATTGCCAAACAGGCCCCCGCGGATGTCGACGTGGTGGGGAGCGATTTTTGTCATGCGATGTTGGAAATCGCGCGGGCCAAACGCGTACCGGGAACAGCCACCGCGGACATCGATTTTCTGGAAGCTGATTCGCAGCGGTTGCCGTTTGCCGCTGACACCTTCCAATGTGTGACTGTCGCGTTTGGGCTGCGCAATGTTGCAGACACCGATCAGGGGCTGCGAGAAATGACCCGGGTCTGTCGTCCGGGTGGCCAGGTGATGGTGTTGGAGTTTTCCAAGCCGACGCTATTCGGATTGCGGCAAACCTACAATTTCTATTTCAAGCACATCTTGCCGCGGGTCGGTCAATGGTTTGCGCGGAACAACAAGGACGCCTACGAATACCTGCCCGACTCGGTCAGCCGGTTTCCTGACGGCCAGGCGTTGGCGGATCGAATGTCGGCGATCGGATTGACGGATGTCAAATTCACTCCGCTGACGTTTGGCGTTTGTACCATTTACGAAGGCGTGAAAGCGTCGCTTCAGGAGGCGACCGAATGAGTGATTCACGGTCGCATTTAAAATCCAACCACGGTCGGGCCCTGCCAGATCCGGCAGGGCCCGACCCGGTCGTGTTGGGGATCACCGGTGCCAGCGGCGCGATGTATGCGATTCGTTTGATGCAGTCGCTATGCTTGGCGGAGATCGACGTCCACCTGACGATCAGCCCCAGTGGTGCGGCAGTGATTCGACAGGAAACCGGGTTGACGGTGGATTTGCAATCACCGGATTTGGTGCAATTGATTTCCCACGTTCCTGATTGGTCCAGTGATCGTCATCGCCAGTTGGTATCGGACATGGATTGGTCATCACCGGTATCGCGGTTTCGCTACCATAGGCACGACAATTTTTTGACCCCGATCGCCAGCGGATCGTTTCGCACGTCCGCCATGGTGGTGTGTCCTTGCAGCGGCAGCACGCTTAGCGGGATTGCTCGGGCGGCGGCCAGCAATCTGGTTCAACGCGCCGCGGAAGTGCATTTGAAAGAACATCGCAAGTTGGTTTTGGTTCCTCGGGAAACGCCGCTCAGTGTGTTACAGCTAGAAAACATGCATCGGTTGGCGGCGGCCGGCGCCGTGATTTTGCCGGCGATGCCCGGTTGGTATCACGGTGTGGAGTCGTTGGATTCCTTGTTGGATTTTGTGGTCAGTCGGATTCTGGACCAATTGAATCTGGACAATCAGCTGATCCAGCGCTGGGAGGGCCAGTCATGACCAGAGCGGAGACTGTCGCCGGGACCGCGAACCTGTCGGATTGGTTGGGTTTGATTCGTTTCAGTCACACGCTATTCGCGCTGCCGTTCGCGGCATTGGCGACGGTGATGGCGCTCGCGACGCCGCTGCCCGACGGCACGCTCGTGACAGCGCGAGCGTTGGATTTGCTGGGGATTTTATTGTGCATGGTGACCGCTCGCAGCGCTGCGATGGCGTTCAACCGCTTGGTCGATCACCGCATCGATGCGGCCAACCCCAGGACCCAAGGGCGTCATTTGCCGGCGGGAAAACTCTCGCGGCGTGGCGTCATGCTATTCACCGTCGCTTGCTGCGGGCTGTTCGTGGCGGCGACGTCATTGTTTCTGCCGAACTGGATTCCGTTGGCCGGGTCGGTGCCGGTGCTGTTGTTTCTGCTCGGCTACAGTCTGGCCAAACGGTTCACCAGCGCCGCTCATCTGTGGTTGGGCATTGCGCTCAGTCTGTCGCCGTTGTGTGCCTGGGTGGCAATCCGGGGGCCGGCGTCGATCGAAAACCCGTCCGACTTGGTGGCGCCGTTATTACTGGCGGCCGCCGTTGCGGCTTGGGTCACAGGGTTCGACATCATCTATGCCTGCCAGGACGCGACGTTCGATTCCGGGGCAGGGCTTCACAGCGTGCCCAGTCGGTTCGGCGTCGCCGGCGCCTTTCGCATCGCAGCGCTGGCGCATGGTGTGATGTTGTTCTTGTTGATCGCGCTGCCGATCCTGGCGCCCCAAGTCGGTTTTGGATGGCTGTATGCGATGGCGATCATCGGTATCGCCGGGCTGGTGGTTCGTCAGCACTGGCTGGTCCGTCCGGACGATTTGACCCGTGTCAACGAGGCGTTTTTCAATGCCAACGTGGCGATCAGCATGTTGCTATTGATCTGCGGAAGCATCGATTGTTGGTGGTTGTGAGACCGCTATGCGTTAGCACCAGTCGCAACCGAGGTCGATGTCACCGCGTTCCCAGGCTTCTAGAAACGGGGGCAGACTGGGTAGCAGATCACGTGCGTGGCGGATCTCATCGCGGCTCATCCAAAACACCTCAGCGACTTCGTCCGGATTGGCCACCGGAGATTTTCCGCTGTCCAGATTGGCGTGCCACCAGGCCAGGTTGGTGCCCCAAGACGTCACGCTGCGGTAGCATAGTCCGATCGGGGTGACGTCGATTGCCAGTTCCTCTTCCATCTCGCGAACCAACGCCTGCTCTTCTGATTCTCCGATTTCAATGCCTCCGCCGGGCAAACACAGTTTGCCCGGGGCGGTCACGGTCATCGAGCGACGAATAATCAGCAGTTTTGCGTCACGAAAAATGACCGCCACGACGCCTCGCTTGCGGCGGGTGCTCGGTTTGATCGGAGGAGAATTCATACCCCAGCTTGTAACCGAATCCGCTGAAATCGACAATCGCGATCAGCAAAACATTCTCGGATCCCCCCCAAAGCGTTGACTGTTCAGAAAACTGTTTTTGATTTTCCATCCGACCACAGCGGCGACACCGGATTTGCGTTGGCCGAGGCGCTGCGGATCTGCGGGCGGCTGCGCGATGCCGGGCATGTGGCTTACTTTGCCGGCGGCTGCGTGCGAGACGCATTGCTGGGGCGTCAGCCCAAAGATTTTGACGTGGCAACCGATGCGACGCCGGATCGTGTGCGAGAGATTTTTGGCAAGCGAAAAACACTTGCCTTTGGAGCATCGTTCGGCGTGATCGGCGTGCTGCCGGAATCCAGGCCGTCCGCCCTGGTTGCGTTGCAACCGACAGAGGTCGCGACGTTCCGCAGCGATGGCCAGTACAGTGACGGCAGACGGCCCGACAAGGTGCATTACGGCGATGCCGAAAATGATGCGCAGCGACGTGATTTCACGATCAATGGGCTGTTCTATGACCCCGCCAGTGGTCAGGTGATCGATTACGTCGGTGGCCGTGATGACCTGGCAATCAAATGTCTGCGCACGATCGGCGTGGCGGCCGATCGATTCGACGAAGACAAACTGCGGATGTTGCGCGCGGTCCGCTTTGCGACGTCTCTGGGGTTCAGATTGGAGACTCAGACGCGGCTTGAAATCATTGCGCGTGCCGACCAGATTCAAGTGGTCAGCGGCGAACGAATCGGCGCGGAAATGCGACGCATTGTGGTCTGCGAAAATGCCTCTTTCGGACTCCGCTTGTTGCACGATTGTGGACTCGGCGATGTCGTCTTGCCGGAATGGGAGGGATCTGATCAAGATCGATTGCGGCGTTACCTGCAACATCGCGACGGGGTTTCATTGGAGTCCTCGTTGGGACTGGTGATGATCGTGATGGCGGATGCCGAGTCGGAGACCAGCGGGAATGCGGACTGTGTGGCTGCGGCGACTCGCATTCTGGCCGAGGTTGCCAAACGCTGGCGATTGTCCAACGAAGAATCGAGACGGATTCGATTTTGTCTGGACCACTGGCAGGTGATTGTCACCGCCGACCGTCGAAAGTGGTCGACGGTGCAGCCGATTTTGATTGATCGTGACATCAGCTGGTTGATGGAGTTGGTGTCGGCCATCGTTGTTGCGGACGATCGATCGTCCAGCGGAATTGATTTGTGTCGTGACGCGTTGAATTGGCCCGCCCAGCGACTGAATCCTACGCCGTTGGTTGATGGGCAATCACTACAGCAAGCCGGCTATCGTCCAGGCCCCAAATTTCGCCATTGGATCCAAGCCATCCGTGACGCCCAGCTGGATGGTCAGATTTCGACCGTCGACGAAGCGTTCGAGAGGATCGAGGAATTGGCTGGGGAGTGAAAGGCGATCAAGCAGCGCTGGTGTGGAGGATTTATTCGACCGGTTCGGGGGATCCAGTCAGTCGGATAAATCCTCCCCACCAACTCAGGCGGTGACTGAAGTTATTCGGCGCATTTGGATTCGATCATGCGTGCGAATTCGTCACGATAGACTTGGTTGTCTTTGGGGAACATTTTTTCAAAGGTTGGTTTGTCGACGGCACCGTGTTGGAAGCGACGTTTTTCGAACACTGGCATGTCAACGCCGGTGACGTGGCGAATGCCTGCGGCGACGATCTCACCTTTGAGTGCATACAATTTCTGATGGTCCCATTCGGTCAATGCCACAAACGGCACCGCCTCGGCGATCTCGATCACGTCGGGTACCGCGTAGGGGCTGAAACCGGTGAAGCCGAATTGTGCGGCCGGGGCGCTGGTGCGGCTATGCCCACGGCTTTGCCCGCCGCTGTAGACCAGCGAGTGTTTGACGGCGTCAACGCCCCATCCCTCCTGGTACAGCATTCGATTGCCCAGCACGCTGCGGATCGTCAGTTCGGGGTTTTCTTCGATCGGATAGTCTTTCAAGTTTTCATCGCCGCCGTCCCCGTCGATCAGGTAACGCCATTGCGGGTACCGCGCACGCAGCGCACGCAACATCGCGTACCCCATCGTGGCCGATTGAACATCCAATGGTTTGTAATCTTCGATCGATTCCACCGCATCTTGCCAGCGGACACTGGCGACGGGGACCTCGACCGGTTCGAGCAACATTTCTAAATTGATCGCCTTCAAAAACTTCCTGGATTGATCCAAATCGCCCGGTTGGCCTTGCACCGCCAACGTGAACGCTTTGATCCGCGAGGGCGAATGACCACGGCGGCGCATCAGGTAATCGACCAGGACCAAGATCGAACCGCTGTCGATGCCACCGCTAAACATCACCCCGATCGGCTGGTCATCGGGGATCGACATCAAAAACTGGTCCACGACTTCGGCCAGACGTTCGATGTAAGTTGCTCCGATGGCGTTGATGTCGGCCGGCAATCGATTGCGTTCGGGAGCAAAGTAGCGTGTCAATTGTGGGTTCGGATCGGGGCAGCCGACCAGTTGCAATTCCAGCAGGTAGTGGGCGGGAACCATCCGCGTGTAAGAGGGGTGAAATTGGTCGGCCAAGCCTTCTTTTTTCAGCTGGTCGACGATCTCGCTCATCCGTTCAGCGATGATCAACGCGGGGCCTTCGGCGCGCTTGGCCAAAAAATAACGCATCGGCCGACCGATCGAACGGGCCATGCGAATCGTTTTGCCCTGTTGCTCGCAGATCGCAAATTGGCCCCGAATTTTGCGGACCGCTTCTGCATTGCCACTGCGGACCGCCTGGCAGGCCTGTTCGTGCGACATGTTTAGAATCACGTTGCCCGAGTCTGCCATGAGATTGACGACTCGATCGACCAGCGCGGGGGCTTGGCCGTTGAATTCGACGCGTGACGATTTCTCGTTGGACTCAGACATGTCGTGATCAATGAGAAGGGGTTGATGGAAGCGAGGACGACCCTGCTTTCGCCAGGGGGGAAGTCAAACGTATTACTTATGTTTGCATTTTCTCACTCACCGGTCGCGGGTGTGATGAACGCTCAACTTCCGAAGTTTAGAGTCTGGTCGAGAGCTCGTCCAACCTGCAAGCCGATCAAGGACCACTGGCCGGCGGGCCGTCAGCCAGTCCGGGTGGTTGGGCATAGTTGACTTCCGGCAGCGTTTCCGGGCGGTTGATCATTTCGGCGTGCAAAATGCGGTCCGGTGGCAACACGATCTGGTTCTTTTCTTTTTCCTTGGTTGGGTCCACCCGCCGCAGTTCGCCGACCACATCCAGGCCTTCGATGACCCGTCCGAACACGGTCTGGTGTTCGATGATTGCGGGAATCGGCATGAACAGAATCGCGAACTGGGTGCCTGCCGAATTGGGGACAAAGTCGCGGTTTCCCGCCGTTGGGAGTTTTGCCATCACCAGTGAACCGGCCAATGGCATGCGGACGGTTTCGCCAGTGTGTTCGTCGGCGATGTAACGCTCCGGCCGCGCCGATCCGTCACCCAAGGGGTCACCCGTCAAAGCCAGCAAGCCGTCGACGACCTGGAAGAAATCCAATCCATCGTAGAACCCACTTTCGATCAAGTTGATGAAATGAGCTACAGTCGAGGGGGCTTCGTTGATGAACAATTCGACCACGATTTCGCCGCGAGTGGTCAGAAACCGAGCTTTCGGCAGATCTTCCGGGTCGTTGGCGATCAGTTCTTGTTCCGTTTCGAACTGCTTTTTGATCAGTTCCTCCTGGCCCAACAGCGCCCGGTCCGTGTCTTCGAGTTCACCGTCTTCCAATTTCTCATAGATGCGATCGGCCAGATCAAAATCGCCGGTCACCATTCCGGCACGCGCGGCGGCTTGAGCGACATACAGCAACCGGACTCCGGCATCCATCAGCCGCGCGGCCCCTTCGTGCGTGTCTTTGTCATACACCCCGTGACTGACTCGGTGCTCCAGAACCGTCACGGCAAACCGGGCGGCTGTCGGGTAGGGCATGTAGTCGAGCAAGTTCAGCGCTGCCCGATAGGTCTGGTTGATCAGCAACCGAGTCTCGGTGCGTAGTTTTCGATACAGGTCGGTGTCGTCGCTGTAGCCGTTGACGACCAACGTGTGCTGACGCCGCATCTCCAGAGTCTTAGCACGCAATTTGGCCGCCGCGGCATGGAACGCGTCCACTGCCGCGGTGCCCGGTTCCTGGTCTTCGGCCGGAGCTTTTTCCTGGAACGCCTTCAGAACCTGTTCGTCCGTGACCTGTTCTTCGCTGGTCGCCGCTGCCGGGGTTCCGGCCGCTGGGCTGCCGCCGGGCTGAGTCGGTGCCGGAGTCGTCGTGGGCTGAGTCGTCGGTGGCTGGGCAGTTGAGGGCTGAGTCGTCGGTGGTTGGGCAGTTGAGGGCTGAGTCGTCGGTGGTTGGGCAGTTGAGGGCTGGGCACTGGGTGGTTGGGCATTGGTCTTCGGCAAGCCGGCAACCAAAACGATCGCGGCAGTGCAGAACAGCAGGGCCAACGGAAACTGGCAGGGGCGTTTCATGGAGGATTCAAAAAGCATGGTTGCAGCAACTGGCTGGTGAAGCTTGGATCGGTCACATCCGCTACGCAACAAACCGGGTTTCGGTTTTCTGAGGGATCGCCAGCGGGGTTCGCATGCGTATACTTTCGTAAATGAGCCGACCGAACAAGCCACGAAAGCCGCGTACGCAATCCACCGAAGCGTTTGCGTCGGCACCTGGACCGAAAAAACTGGAAAAACAGCGTCCGCATAAGTTGCGGATTATTGGCGGTTCGATGCGTGGCCGAACGGTGATTTACCACGGCGCCGCATTCACACGGCCGATGAAGGACAGTGTTCGCGAGAGTCTGTTCAACATTTTGGGACCGAGAATCAAAGGATCCGTGGTGATCGATCTGTTCGCCGGGACCGGTGCGGTGGCCTTCGAATCACTCAGCCGTGGTGCGTCATCGGCGGTCGCGATCGAACGAGACCGACGCGCCCACGCGTTCTTGAAGTCGACCGCTGAGAAATTGGATGTGTCGGACAAGATGAAATTGCTGTTGGGCGACACCTATCGGCTCGCCCCTGGGTTGTTGGGGCCGCCGTCGCCCAACGCGCCTCTGGATGACACGTCGCGGATCGTGTTCTTTTGCCCCCCGTATGCGATGTGGGACAGCATGCTGGAACAGCTAAACGGATTGATCCGGATGTCGCTGGATCATTTGCCGCCTGGCAGCCGGATCGTCGCCGAGACTGACAAGCACTGGGATGAATCTCAGTTGCTGGCCGGTGACTGGGATCACCGCTTGTACGGCGGCACGCGGCTCTCGTTCATCGACCCGCCGATGCAATGCGGCTTGCGAATGTGATCGGTTCGGTCGTGAATGGCGTGAACGCCAACACTGCGCTGGTGTGGAGGATTGATCCGACCGTGACCGGGGTTCCAGCGGGGACGCGAACCGGTCGGATAAATCCTCCACACCAACTGAGCCACCAACGTGCTTGTTACAGCGGTTTGACGCGCAGGTTTTTGAAGAAGCACTTGCTTTTAGGATCGTGTGCTTGCAGCGCGATGGTGCCTTCGCCCAGTCGACGCTCAAAGTCCTTGTTGAATGCTTCGGCATCGCTTGGTTCGGTGTAGTCGACCATTACTTTGCCGTTGACGATCAACTGAATGTGCTTGCCTTTGACGATGATTTCTTGGGTGTACCACTCGTCGTCTTTGACTCCCGGATCGGCCACGTCTTTGACCGAATACAGGCTGCTCGTTTTCTTGGGATCTTTGTGGGACACATTCACCTGGCATTCGTATCCGTATTTAGGCCAGCCGGTGGGTTGATAGCGGGTATGGAAATAGATCCCGGCGTTGCTGCCTGGCGTGGTTTTCACATCACATTTGAAATGAAAGTCTTTCATCGGGGCCAGCGGGCCGGTGTAGAACAGGTGACAGCGTTCGCCGTCACAGACCAGCATGTTGTCGCTGACGTGCCAGGCGTCCTGGTTTTCTTCGGCTAACTTCCAGTTCTCCATGGTTTTGCCATCGAACATCGAAACGAATCCAGTTTCGTCCGCCGACTGGTCAGCTGTTGCGGGGCCGCTGGTGAGTACGAGTCCGACGATGGCAGACAGACAGGCAGTTGTGAATCGCATGGGGATAAGGTCTCTGGTGATTGAATGTCGAATGGAGCGTCACGGCAAAAAAAACGCTTGCCGGCACGCGGGAGGTGCGACAAGCGTCGTGATCAGTCAGATGATATCAAGAAATCGGCGCGGCGATCACTCTTTGCCAGAGTCGGTCGCGGGGACTTCGTTGTTCTTAATTTTCTCGGCAAACGTCTTGCCGTCTTTGCTTTTCAGCTCGCCGGCCTTGTCAAAGCCTGCCCAGATCAGCTTCTTGGCTTCTTCCGGATTCTCTTTGACCCAATCTTTCGGGAAATCTTTTTCCTTCAGAAACTTATTGATTGCTTGGCCATATTCATTGCGGACTTTCTTTTTGTCCTCTTTGACGACGTGGCAGATGTAGCAACCATGCTTACGAGCGGTTTTGACGAAGTCTTCGTCGACCGATTCGTCACTAAGATATTTACTTTTCCACTGCTTGTTGAATTCGCTGGTCGCCGACGCACTGCCGGCCAAAAGAGCGAAACATCCGAACAAGATTGCAAACCGTTTCATGCATGGTCTCCGAGGATTACTGTGCGCCGATGTCGATCGGCAAGCCCGAGATAGATGGGCCAAAGGCGGGGTAGGGGTGAATCGACTGTGTCGAGCCGACCCCCACATTAAGCCTGAAACAGGCCCAAAAGTCAAATCGGGGGACGACATTTTGACGCGTTTCCATTTTGAATTGCATCGTTTTTCGGCTCAATCGCGGCTCTCTAACCGCCATTCACGCCCGAATCTCACAAGAAAACGTCCGTTGGCTTGAAAAACCGCTCCAGTTTGCCAAACCAGGCCAATTTTTCGTCATGTGGCCGCCAGAGGGCTGTTGATTTAATCTTCGAACGTAAATCAGCGTGGGAATGGCAACCCGACGCGTCAG
>NZ_JAMYFE010000074.1 GCF_024129865.1 Stieleria tagensis
CCTGACCCTAGGCTAGGCTGTCGAACGCCGTTGGCGTAATGAGACCGCAACCAGAGTCAAAAACTTCGCCACATGGTTTTCCACGGTTGCGGCCGCTGGCGTGCCGCTGCGGAGACAGGCCTGCTCGTGCTAGCTCAAGACGTGAGGCGATTGTTCAACCTCACCCTGAAAACCCCCACCTTGTTGAACCGTGAGCGAAGCTGCACGACCTCCAAGCGGGAGAGTGAATTGCATAAGCGCAACTTCAAAACGCGTCAGCGAGGGATTCAGGGTGTCAACGGGATCCCTCACTGACGCGTCGGGTTACCAAAAACTAATGCCCACGCAAAAGCACTGGCTTTAAAACATCCGCTGTGGGTAGATTGGGACTGCTGTATCGCTTGCAAGGGGCCGCCACACGGCCATTCGGGTCATCTAGTGGTGGTGGGGGCCAGGTTTGTGGTTGTCTAGCGGAAGCGAATGCGGTTTGATCTGCAGCATGCAATCCGAACCAAATACATCCGCTGTCCGATCTGATCAAGCTCCGGTGCGACCCGATGAGGAATGGGCCAATGCGTTGACGCATGGTTTTGCCGCCTGCTCAACCGTGGTGCTCGGTGGCTGGTTGGTCAGCCAAGCCTGGGGCTCTACAGCGGATTCGGGTGGCAGTGGAATGGGAATCGCCTGCCTCGCGTATGCAGTTTCTGTGTTAGCCACCTTTTCGTTTTCAACGCTTTCCCATGCGATTTTGCAACAACCGTTGCTCAATCGACTGCGGGCGTGGGACCAAGCGATGATCTACGCGATGATCTCAGGAACGTACACCCCGATTGTGTATCGGTACGCTCCCGATTCGGTACGCACGCCATTGCTGGTCGCAATCTGGGTCGCGGCATTTCTGGGCATCGCAGCCAAGCTATTGGTACGTCACCGCATCAACAACGTGGCGACGATCTCGTATCTCATGCTAGGGTGGTTGCCGGCCATTCCGCTGTATGGCTACGTCCCGACAGGGCTGGGAATAGGAATGTTGAGCGGCGGGATTTTATACAGTCTGGGCGTCGTCGTGTTGATCAATGACTCACGGCGAAAATACATGCATGCACTGTGGCACCTGCTGGTGATGTCAGCCGCATTGTGCCATTTCCTGGTCATCCGCTGGTACGTACTCGGCTGAATCCCTCGCTGACGGGTTTTGAAGCTGCGTTAAACAGCCTTTTCAACTCAAATGGATCGGCAAATCGCGACTTCGATCTCTTCACTCTCCCGTGGGACGGGCGAGTGAATTGCAAAAGCGCTGGCTTCAAAACTCACGCGTCGGGTCGGGATCGATGCCTGAGCTCTCAAACAAGCGCGTTGGGCGGATCAGCCGCTGTGCACCGAGTCGGCTGGGCAGTTAAACTGCGGCCACCAGTTTGAATTACCTCTCCCCCTCCCTTCCTCTCCTGCCGTCCCATTCGTCATGAAACGTCATTGTTTTCTGCTGTTTGTGTTGTGTTTGTTTGTGTCTCCCGCGGTGGCCCAGTCGCAGCCGATCAAAGTCGGCGCGGCGGAATTGAATCAAGGTGACACGGTCGTTTTTCTAGGTGACTCCATCACTCACCAACGACTCTATACCCAGTACATCGAAGATTTCTTCATCACGCGATTCCCCAGCACACCGCTGAAGTTCCACAATGCGGGAATCGGTGGCGACAAAGCCTGGGATGCCCTGCAACGACTTGATCGCGATGTGCTTTCCAAAGATCCGCAACTCGTCACGATTTTGTTGGGAATGAACGATGGACGCTACCAAGCGTTTGATCACCAGATTTTCAAGACCTATGAAACCGACATGACCGAACTGTTGGATCGGTTGGTGGAATCCGGCACCACGGTTTCCCCCATCACGCCAACGATGTTCGACGCGACCGCAGCCCGCGCCATGCTGAAACAACGCCCTCGTGATGAGTCGATGTTGCGCGAGTACAACGCCGTGCTGGCATACTTTGGGACTTGGTTGCGGGGCGAATCTGATCGACGAAACATGCAGTCGATCGATATGTTCAGTCCGCTGAACCAGCTGACGCGTTTGGCGCGACAAGATGAATCCGGGTTTACCTTTATCAAAGATGCCATCCACCCCGGACCGGCCGGCCAGCTGATCATGGCTCATGCGTGGCTCGAAAATTTGGGGATGCAGCACGGCGTATCGAATATCGTGTTAGTTCCCACAGCAAAATCCGGCTTCAAAGCTCGCGTGACCGGCGGCGCGGTCAGCGAGCTGACCAACAACGGCGATGATGTGATCGAATTCACGTTCACCGCAGACGCCCTTCCCTGGGTCACCCCCGAGGACACCGCTGTGGCTGCAAAAATGCTGAAATTGGATCACAAGTTCAGCCGTGAAGGATTTCAAATTCACGGCTTGAGTGCCGGCAAGTATTCCTTGTCCATCGACGGCACCCAGATCGGCGAATTCCCGCACACGCAATTGGCTGCACACGTTGAATTGCAACGTTTTCCCAACACGCCTCAATCACAACAGGCAGCCCAGGTCGTCGCGCTCAACAAACAACGCAACGAAACGACCATCAATGATCTGCGTCGGCATTGGTTCACGTTCCGCAACTTGCAGCGGACTAAACGTGAGTTGGCTGAAACCGAAAACGAACAAGCCAAACAGGGCTTGAACGAAAAAGTTGCCAAAGGCGAACAACAGATGGAAGGGTTTGAAGAAAAACTGGTTCAGTTGGAACAGCAAGCCGAACGAGAATTGGCCGCCATCTACGAAGCTGCCCAACCGCAGCCCCATCGCTATGTGATCACCAAGCTCAAATAGCCGAGGTGTCAACCAACGCCCGATGCTGACGCTCAACTTTCAAACAGATCGGCCCGCCTGTGAGGCACTCGCCTGCATCCGTTGCTCGCGCGATTCCGTTACGGATCGCGCCGCAGGTCGCCGGTTGAGCCCATCAGTTTGTCGGCGAAATACTGGCGCCAGCTCGCTTGGTCGTAGCCAAAATTGACGCCATCTTCTTCCGAGATCGTCTTCAACAACTCCAGCGCGGCGGGGTTCTTGACATGGTTGGTCACCACCTCAGCTTTGCCGCCCATCCCCAATCCCATGCCACCGCGGTTGTTCATTCCCGCTTGCATTCCGGCCCCTTTTTGCTTGACCTGTTTGTGCGTGGTGATCAACGCATCAACGTACTGGCGCCACAATTCCTTGTCGGGGAAATGATTCAACGCGCGCAGCGCCGCACTGACTTGACCAGTTGTGTGCGAAGTGCCCGAAAGAATCGACAAGTAGTATCCGACGGCCGAAGCCGCACCGTATTGATTCAATTCTTCCAAAGCCAAATCACGGATGAATGAGTCCGGATCGTCGTATCCGGTTTCAACCAATGCCTGGACCGCGGCGGACACTTTAAACGACCCGAGTTTCTGGACGTAAAACTTGCGAAGACTCTGGGGGTCCGGCCCCGTGCGAGACTCCTTCAACGCTTTGCTGAGCGCCTGTGTGGCCAATGGATCGTCGATCGCTTGCATCTCTTTCCAAGCATCTTCGGCGCGTTTGTCGCCTTTCAGGTAAGAGGTGCGCATTTTTGCAAAGTCCGATTCCCAAATGCGCGCCGCAGCATTGGCTTGGTCCATCTGCTCGTGACGAACATAGACCTCCGGAACCTGCCAGCCAGACGAGGTTTGAATCATTCCGTTGCGTCGCTGTTGATCGCGATACAACACCCAGTCGTTGCCGTCCTCGACGTATCCCATTGCCTTGCGTGCGCGCGAGTGGTCGGGATCCAACTCGATGGCACGACGAAAGTGATAATCACGCTGTTCGCTTAGCCGCTTCGCACTGCAGGCGATTGCCAGTTCGCAATGTTTTTCCGGATCTTCCCCCGCCGCTTCCGCCGCTGCCTGGTACCAAGCGAGTTCTTTGTCGCTGATCGATTTACGTACTCGCGACTGTGGGATGGCGATTTTCAGTCCCGGATCGAGTTCCAACACCAAATGCGGCTTGGGGCCTCCATCGGTCTTTCGTAGTACAGTGCCGTCGATCAGCACCCCACCACTGAGCTCGATATTGTCGGCCATTGCCGATGCTGTCATTGCCCAACAGGCAACCGGCAACGGTACAGCAGCTAACAAGCGATAGCGGAGGAGTCTTGGCATGGCGCAGCCTGCAGGGGCATAAGACGAGGGAATGAGAGACGATGCGTAAGAATACGCCGCCAGCGTCTCAATTTTAGCACCCCGTCCAGACAATTCACACCAATTGCCTTCCTCCCCACCGTTGGAGTTCACGCTTCAGCGTGCCAATCCAGGTTCTTCCTTACCCGACACGTGCCGAATTTGGCGCGAATCTGGTGCCAGCCACCTAAGTCTCACTGAATTTGGTGCCAGCCACCTAAGTCTCACTCAGGCTTCCCCCGCAAAACATCTCAATTCCGCAAACCGATCTGCCGATCCTATACTTGACTAAATGGATCAAGTATCTATCGTTTCGGAAAACGCAGGCTGTTGGGACCAGGCGTTGACTGTTTTGAATCCCCCAAAAACGTGCGACGATGAAATCGACCACCGCGGCGGAAACGCCCGTGCAAGCAGAAACGCAGAATGCCCCGCCGGCATCGACGGCAGAAGCTACGGCGACCGGATCAACCGCTGGAACAGCTGATGGCCGGCAATTGCCAGTGATGACCGCTACGGACGATGATGACGGGCCGCAGGGAGCCTTGGCGGCGGATCCCCCCCTGGCGCCGACCCCTGAATTTTTGGCGGAATTGGCCGATCACAGTGCCCGACTGGAAACCGCTACGCCGCAAGAAATTTTGAAATGGGCGATTGATCGCTTTGCGCCTCGGTTTTCCATGGCGACTGCATTTGGCCCGGAAGGCATGACAATCATTCACATGCTGAGCGAAATCGCTCCGGAGACGCCGATTTTCAATTTGGAAACGGGGTACCAATTTCAAGAGACACTGGATTTGCGAGAGTTGGTCAAACAGCGCTACGGGATCGAAGTGGAATACAAATATCCCGAGCTGAGCGTGGAGCAGTACGAGGCGGCCAATGGCGGTCCGGTCTATAAAACTGAACCCAACCGATGCTGCTTTGATCGCAAGCTAAGTGTCCTGCGTCGGGCCGCCAAGGGACTTCATGCTTGGGCCAGTGCGATTCGTCGTGACCAGAGCGATGATCGTGCCCGAGCGCCGATCGTTGGCTGGGACAAGAAATTCCAACTGGTGAAGGTCAGCCCGCTGGCCAATTGGACCAAGAACGATGTTTGGAAACTGATTGACAAGGCCAAGATCCCCTACAACCCCCTGCACGATAAAGGTTACCCGAGTGTGGGTTGCTGGCCCTGCACACGATCCACCCAATTGGGCGAAGACGAGCGATCGGGACGCTGGAGTGGGTTTCAAAAGACCGAATGTGGTCTGCACAATTAACGCAGAGGTGTGAAACAGTGATGATTTCTGCACGTGTTCACTACGCTGCGCTGGCGTTGACCGAGTTGGCGATCCGCCAGAGCGGAAAATCGCCTGTGACGATCCGCGAAATCACGGCGCGTCACGGGATTCCGGGGCCGTTCTTGGTTCAGATTTTGCGGACCTTGCGAAGCGTTGGCTGGGTGCAAAGCGTGCGTGGCAGCCAGGGTGGTTACCGGTTGCTGGTCGAACCCAGCGAAATCACGCTGTTGGAGATTGCCGAAGCGGTCGGTTGCCAGGATTCGAGCTGTCAAACCGAGACCACCGAGACTCGGGCGGACCAACTGTTGCACGAGTTTTGGAGCCAAGCCGCCGAGGCTTCGCGGGCGTTATTGGCCCAAACCAGCCTGGCGGAAATTGCCGCCGATGCGTCCCAAGGCGACGAAGTGATGTTCTACATCTGACAAGTCCAGCGGGTGGACCGATGCTCACTGGTGCAAGAATAGTGGCGCTGGTGTGGAGGATTCATCCGACTCAAGTGAGCGTCTGCTGCGAAGAATAAAGCCAGTCGGATAAATCCTCCACACCAACGCGCGACCGGCTCTTTCAATCGTCAGCTCGGTCAGCGACCGGGATCCCGCTAACACCGTAAATCCCTCGTTCACGCGTCGGGTTACCACAAAAGCGCTGGCTTCAGTTCAAGCAAACAACCGGGCCACTCTCTGGGTGCCGGTGTTTGCGGAAAACACCCTATCTCACAAAACCAAACCAGGCGGGAAAAAACAGACAGGAAAATTTGGATTCGCCAAATCCGGTTCCACCTGCACAACCCGCACCAGTTTTAGGGCATTCGTACAATTCGACGTTGGTGCCGGTTGCAACGATCGATCAGTTAATTAGCGTGAAGATTCCACGGGAGGAACTCTCTCAAACGAATCTGTCGTCACCTAACGAGTTTGTACACCATGAAACGCATCGCACTTGCTGTAGCCGCGCTGGCTGCCATCGCTTTTGGCGGAGCTCCACAAGCTTCGGCTGATTACCCCTCTGCTTACCCGTTCGTACCGTTTGGGTTTTATCAGCCTTACGGCGCGAGCTATGGAACGAGCCTGTCGAAACCGCCGTACTTTGCACTTAACCCCCCGGTCTACTACGGCGCCCGCTTTGCGCGTCCCTACGGCATGAGCCCCTTTGCATCGCCGCCGATGGCTGGAAGCCCAGACGGGTATAAAGGCCGTTTGCGATCGGATTTCTATCGTCCCCCGACGCCAGAAACGATCTGCAACCCCTGCATCAGCCAATCGGTTTCTTCAGCGCCAATGAAATCGGGATTGGTTCGTAGCAATCCCTTCGTCGCAGAATCTCAACTCGCTGACAGCACGCTGTAGCTGGACAGCCAACGACACACCCGTCGTGTCAAATGCAAACGGTTCTGATCAAGAACCTCCGCAGGCAACGTGTCACAACACGTTGCCTTTTTTTGCGCCCGCAGCGTCGACAAGTTCTTAAGAGACCGGCGCATCCACACCGTTGGAGTTCAACCTTCAGGTGGTTCCGCGTTGCTTGGTCCGCATTGCCGACAATTCACTGCCGACAAACACTCGGCAGCGGAATGGAAATTGTGAGAGCGAGCTTACCACGCGTTCTCAAACAAAATGGCCAGCCAGAGAAGCGGCCAGTGACAGAGCGTCCAGAGACAACGATTGCGCGGTGGAGGCGACCCTCACACAAAGCTACACCGATTATGGCTGCTTCAATTAAGACCTGACCAGGTTCTCGATTCACAGTCGCAAGGGCCGCCACCGCCAGGCAATCGCTGATTGCTTGAAGCGGAGAGTTTAGACCAATCCGCGGAGTCTGAAAAGTCCGTGCAGAGCGGAGTCGTCCGAGAACAATTCATGGCCCCGACCCGTAAACAGGGCTTGTCAGCGTTTGAGCCACCGTTTCTCCTTGGCGTGCGGCGCTTTCTCGTCCATAATGACGAGAACTGTCGGTTCGGACATTTGCGCGTTGGTTTTCCGCCGCCTGATGGATCGCGTCAACTTGACGATTTTACCAACCATCCCGGTTGGAGCCGCACCCCTCCCAGCTCTCACCCTCTGATCACTCACCTTCGGAGCTCTCTGCTACCGTGCGCACTATCCTGCTAACCCCTTTGCGTTTGGCCGTCGGCTGGGGGATCTCGCCCCGGTTGCTGGGCTTCATCGGCATCACGATGCTGGTTTTGTTACGAGTATCGATCGGCTTTCACTTCCATAGCGAAGGCAGTGACAAACTTCATAGTGGCACGTTTGACGCTGCACCGTTTTTTGCGAACGCCAAAGGCCCGTTTGCGGAACAGTTTCGTGGGCTGGTTTGGGACCACGATGGTGCGGTCCGCCGCGATCCGGAATACACCCGCTGGTGGCTGGGCGATTATCGAGACCGCGCTGCGCAGTACTACAGTTTTGGAGACGAAGAGAACCGGATCTCCGGCGAAGCACTCGACAAGTTGCTGGAGAACTTGGATGAGATTCTGGTCACCAATGAAGCCGACCTTCAGGAGTACGAACTGGGGCTGACGCGATTGGAAAAACTGCGTCAGGACAAGGCTCGGTTGGGTGTGGAAAGCTTGGCCGGTCAAATTGAAACCGTTCGCAAAGAAAATGATGCCAAACTGAAACCGACGCTCGTTGAAATTGATCAATTGTGGTCGGGTTTCGATTCAACGATCAATTCGTTGGCCGCCCCCAACCAGCGTGCCGCATCGCCGCCATTTCGTTTGACCAAACCACGCACGGAAATGATCGACACTAGCGTGATGAATCGATACGTCCCGTATTTCGATTTTATCGTTGGCTGGTGTCTGATTTTGGGGCTGTTCACCCCCGTCGCCGCCTTGGCAGCTGCTGGATTTTTGGCGTCGGTGTTCCTCAGCCAATTCCCGCCGGGAACCGGCCCCACCAGCAGCTACTACCAATTGGTCGAATGCATGGCCTGTCTGGTACTCGCCGGTACGGGAGCCGGACGTTTCGCCGGATTGGACTTCTTTATTCACCTGTTCATTCGTCGGTCCGAGGCGGTGCACGCGCAACAAGTCCGCGAAGCGACTCACGATCGTTTTTAGCTGGCCGATTCCCAAAGACAACCCAACAACAAAACAAACCTAATTCGAGGATCCCAACCATGGTCGATAAACTTTCCAGCGACGAACGCGAAGTCGGTAAGCAAAACTATTACAACGCGGTCGGCAGTTATTACGACGTCAACCGCCGAGACTTCCTGCGCGGCATTGTTGCCGCCGGCGCCGTCAGTGGTGCCGGTCTAGGTGCTGCCTATTTTGGTTACGGTGCGGTCAAAGATCCCGTCCGAGTGGCCGTGATCGGCACCGGTGACGAAGGCAACGTGTTGATCGGTGGCTGCAATCCGAACTACATCGATGTCAAAGCCATTTGTGACATCCGACCGTTCAGCCAACACCGCGCGTTCCATGGTGATTGCAGCAGCCCCTCGGCATTGATTCGACGTCCCGGTCTGATCAGTGTCGCAGGCTACAAAGACGAATCGGAAGCCAAGAAAAACGTCAAGGTCTATGACTCGACCAATGGCGGGATCATGGAGTGTCTGAATAACAAAGACATCGAAGCGGTGATTATCGCGCTGCCACTGTGGCTGCACGCCCCCGTCGCCGCGCTGGCAATGGAACGCGGTCTGCACGTGCTGACTGAAAAATTGATGGCCCACAACGTGGCCCAGTGCAAAGTCATGGGGCGAATGGCCGCCGCCGGCCAAGACAAAGATGGCAACCCGCTGCTATTGGCCACCGGACACCAACGTCACTACAACGTCAAATATGAAAACGCGGTCAATCTGATCCGCTGGGGACTGCTCGGACAAATCCACCACATCCGCGCCCAATGGCACCGTGGCAACCTGCCCGGTCGTGATAGCTGGTCGATGCCAATTCCCGGTGGCGAGAAAACCGTCAAAGGCGAGATGTTCGATCGGATCGCCAAGGATCTGCAGCACCGCGAAAATGCACTCAAAAACGCCACCTCAGCGGCGGACATTGAACGTCTGACCGCCGAGGTCGCACAGTGGCAAGCTTGGGACGCGGACAAAACGATCGACCCCAAGGCGCACGGCTATCAAGACTTTGCCCGCGGCGACAAAATGTTCACCGCAGCGGAAGAACTGCACCGCTGGCGATTGTTCGAACGCACCGGTGCCGGACTGATGGCCGAACTGGGCAGTCACCAACTGGACGCGGTCAGCATCTTCCTGTCCTCACTGCGTGACGACGGCAAGAAAGTACACCCGTTGTCGGTTCACGCCGTCGGCGGACGCCACATCATGCCGCTCGATCGTGACGCGCGTGACCACATTTATTGCGCCTTTGAATTCCCTGGACCGGAATACCCTGAAACGTTTGATGTCGGCTATTACGACCGCGTCGAAGATTATCCAGACGGTCCGGTGCCCGGCTACGAACAAGACCCCAATAAGAAAGTCGTGGTCACCTACAGTACCATCAACGGCAATGGTTTTGGTGGCTGGGGCGAAGTCGTGATGGGCTCCAAAGGCACGTTGGTGTTGGACAAAGAAACCGACGTTCTGCTGTACCGCGACAGCGACACCAGCAGCAAAGTCGGCGTTAAAAAGGGTGCCGGCGGCTATGCTCTGGACACCAGCGCCAGCGGTGACTTTGCCGCCCCCGTTGCCCAAGCGGCGGACAGTGGACCGGTCAGCCGTGGCTATCGCGAAGAAATCGAACACTGGGCGTACTGCATCCGCAACCCCGATCCGGACAACCAGCCTCGCTGCTATCCCGAAGTTGCCATGGGCGACGCCGTGATTGCACTCGGTGCCAACGTCGCGCTGAAAAATGCCAATGCCGGAAAAGGCGGCTATTTGGAGTACAAGAAAGAATGGTTCGACATCGACAACGATGCCACACCGGACGGCAGCGACATCAAACGCGAGCAGGAATTCATGCTCAAAGATGTCACTTAATCGAGAATCGTTGTTCTCTATCAACCACGGAAAACGCACCCGCGTTTTCCGTGGCGCGCTGCAGATCTCTAACCATTGCCCCCGATGCCCTCTGTCTTTCGACTTTCCAGTGCAACCGTCATCGACTTGGTCGGTCAAGACGCTGGCGCAATCCTGCATAACCTGACCACCAACGAAATCAAATCGTTGCCCGTCGGAACTGGATGCGAAACGTTTATTACCGAAGTCCGCGGTAAAATGCTGGCCTATGTCGATGCCTTTCGCACCGCGGAAGGCTATCGCATGATCGGCGCCGGCGGACAAGCTGAGGTGATTGCGTCCCACGCGGACCGCTACACGATTCGTGAAGACGCCCAACCGGTCGACCTGTCCGAACAGTTGACGGTGTTTGTCGTTGCTCCTGACGCACACGATTCCATTCGTGTGAATACGAATTGGGATGAATACGCCACCCAGGTTTACCCCGTGCAGTGGCTCGGCAGTGGCACCCTGCTATTGGTCACGGCAAGACCGGAATTCGTCGAGCAGCAACTGAGTGATTTGGATCAAAGCTGGGGCGATCAGGATGCGTTTCATCACGCGCGCACGTTGGCCGGATTCCCCTGGTTTGGAATCGATTTGTCGGACAAGAATCTACCGCAGGAGGCCAGTCGAATCGAGCAAACGATTTCGTTCACCAAGGGCTGTTACCTGGGCCAAGAAACTGTCGCCCGCTTGGATGCACTGGGTCAGGTTCAAAAGCAATTGATGCAATGGCAATCGCAAGGCTCGATTCCTGCACCTGCGAGCGAAGTCAGTAGCGATGGCAAGGTTGTCGGACGATTAACCAGCATCGCAGCCACTTCGGAAAACACCGCCGTCGCAATCGGCGTGACCCGACGCTCCCATTTCGAACCCGGTTCCACCGCCCAAGGCGATGGATTCACCGCCACGACGTTCGTGAATCCCTGAATTCGTTGCGTCACGTTTCAACGAATCGTAGCTGATCCCGCCAGGGTTCAGACCGTCGTGAACTGCAGGGAAACTGAACCGTGGCCGGCCCAGCTACGGCGTCGATAGCGATCGTAGCTGATCCCGCCAGGGTTCAGTCGGTCGTGAACCGCAGGGAAACTGAACCGTGGCCGGTCCAGCTACGGCGTCGATAGCGATCGTAGCTGATCCCGCCAGGGTTCAGCCGGTCGTGAACTGCAGGGAAACTGAACCGTGGCCGGCCCAGCTACGGCTTTGGTAGCGATCGTAGCTGATCCCGCCAGGGTTCAGACGGCCGTGAACTGCAGGGAAACTGAACCGTGGCCGGCCCAGCTACGGCCTTGGTACCGATCGTAGCTGATCCCGCCAGGGTTCAGACGGCCGTGAACTGCAGGGAAACTGAACCGTGGCCGGCCCAGCTACGGCTTTGGTAGGGATCGTAGCTGATCCCGCCAGGGTTCAGCCGGTCGTGAACTGCAGGGAAACTGAACCGTGGCCGGCCCAGCTACGGCGTCGATAGCGATCGTAGCTGATCCCGCCAGGGTTCAGACGGCCGTGAACTGCAGGGAAACTGAACCGTGGCCGGTCCAGCTACGGCTTTGGTAGCGATCGTAGCTGATCCCGCCAGGGTTCAGTCGGTCGTGAACTGC
>NZ_JAMYFE010000075.1 GCF_024129865.1 Stieleria tagensis
ACGCGTGAGCGAGGGATTGAGGGCGTTCACGGGATCCCTCGCTGACGCTTCGGGTTACCAAAAAACAATCCTCCACACCAGCGCAGCGGCAACGGCCGTTGACTATTGGGACCCGAGTGCCGCGGCCAATTGTTCGTAGGTTCGGCTGCTATCAAGTTTCGTGCCGCGATTGTCCAGTGCGATTTGGTACAGCATTTGACCGCAATCGGTCGGGTAGTTGCCGGTCACACAGGCTTGGCACAGATTGTCGGCTGACATATCGACCGCGCGTGCGATCGCGTCGACCGGCAGGTATCGCAACGAATCGGCTCCCAAGTCATCAGCCAATCGTTGCTGTGACGCTTCGGTCAGTTCGCCTTGGGTGCCAAAGTACTTGGGCGCGATCAATTGGTCGATCGTGCTCATGTCGATCCCGTAAAAGCAGGGCGCGACGATCGGCGGACAAGCCACACGAACATGAATCTCTTTGGCGCCGCCGACTTCGCGGATCCGATCGAGCAACACGTTCATGGTCGTGCTGCGGACGATAGAGTCTTCCACCAGGATCACGCGCTTCCCTTGCATCACTTCGCGAAGCGGCGTGTACTTGGTCGCCGCCTTGGCTTTGCGTGCTCGACCGCCTTCGATAAACGTTCGCCCGGCGTATCGGTTTCGGATCAGGCCTTCGCGGCAGGGGATCGACAGTTCATAGGCCATTGCATCAGCAGCGGCTTTGCTGGTGTCGGGAACCGGCACGATGATCGTGTCCGGGTCATCCAGTGGCACTCGGCCCAGGGCTCGCTCGGCCCGCGCAAGTTCTTCGCCCAGACGAGTCCGTGTCAGATAGACACTGCGGTCATCGAGCGTGCTGGCGACATTGGCAAAATAGATCCATTCAAAGAAACAGTGTGCCGGTTTGTCGACCGGGGCGAACTGTTCGATGCGGACGCCTTTTTTCGGATCAACGATGATCGCATGTCCCGGCGGCAACGATTTGATTTGATCGTTTTCGAAGCCCAGATTCAACAGCGCGACACTTTCGCTTGCCGCGGCAAACAGGGGTCCCTCGTGGACATAACACATCGGTTTGATGCCCTTGGGGTCGCGAGCAACGATCATCTCGCCTTCGGCGGTCAGCAAGGCCATTGAGTAGGCGCCGTCAAAATTGCTGGCGACCTGACGCAACACATCAATCCATTCGATGCGTTCGGTCGAATGGCTGAGCACGCGGCCGATTTCATGCAGAATGATTTCGGTGTCGGTGTCCAACGTCAGATGGTGGTCTCCGTCGGCCAACAATCGTTCTTTCAAAACGCCGTAGTTCGCCAGTTGGCCGTTGAAACAGAAACTAAACCATTTGCGTTTGTGAATGTGCTCGCGTTCGAAGGGTTGCGCGTAACTGCGGTCGTCCTGTCCGCAAGTCGCATAGCGGACGTGACCGATCGCGGCGCGGCCGGCCAGGCTACGCATCAAGGCGTCGGTTTTCGCCCGGTGGTTCAGACGAAACACTTCCGTGACCGTGCCGACGTCTTTCCGCGTGGTCAGCAGCCGGGCGCGGTCCGGGTTATAGGTCGACATTCCCGCAGCCAGCTGGCCACGATTTTGAATGTCCAACAACATGCGTGGCAATAGACGCGAGATTTGTCGCGGACCTTCCTCGGTGCACATGGGGCTGCGCCCGCGTCCGGAAAGATGGTAAATCGCCGCGACACCGCATTCGTGATGCAACTCGCTCATGCCGGGTTTTGCTCGTCAGACTTTTGGGAGGGGGAGCTCAAATCGACCGTCTCGGGCAAGAGAATTGTGTCGGTCGGCTTGCTATTGTCCAAATGCAGACCCGTTTGTCGAACCGCCCAATCGTGGGAAGCCACGGATTTCTTCAAATTTGGCCGGCGGCAATCGGTTGTTCCTCTGTGGGTGGATAGCCGATCACGGCTGCGGTGGGTATTTTCATTGTACCCCAATCACATCACGACTGAATCAATACCTACCGATTCACTCGTGCTTCGCTCCTACAACACCCCATTTTTTGTGACTGTTTTGTCAGAGACTGATACCCGCCAACTGCGACTCGAAGCGATCGAGGAGGCGACGAGTGTCGTCGTCAAAGTTGGCACACGCGTTTTAACTGATGCCGATGGCAAACTCGATCGAGACCGGATCGAGTGCCTGGCCGAAGGATTGTGCAAGATCGCCGACAGTGGCCGGCAAACCATCATGGTCAGTAGTGGGGCCGTTGGCGCCGGAATGGGCAAATTGGAGTTGGATGAACGCCCCACGATGGTGTCGCAACTGCAAGCCGTGGCGGCCGTCGGCCAAACCGATTTGATTCAGGCCTACGAGAGTGCGCTCTCCAAAGGAGGCCGCCACGCCGCCCAAGTCTTGCTGACACGTGCCGATTTGCGGCGTCGAACCGGTTACCTACACGTCCGCAACGCGCTCCGACAAATCCACCATTTTGGCGCGATTGCCGTCGTCAATGAAAACGATTCCGTCGCTGTCGCGGAGCTAAAGACCACGTTTGGCGACAATGACGGGTTAGCCGCCCAAGTCGCCGGACTGATGCACGACGCGATGTTGGTCATCCTGTCTGACATCGATGGGCTGTACGACGGAGCACCCGAGGCGGCGGGCACCAAAAAAATCGATCTGGTGCGGTCCTTTGACGAAGGCGTGTTTGGTTTGGCAAAGGACGCCGAAAACTCGCTCAGTAAAGGCGGGATGGCGAGTAAATTGACCGCCGCACAATTGGCGAGCTCCTATGGACACTCGGTGATCATCGGCCCCGGTCGTGATCCGCATGTCCTCGAAAAAATCCTTCGGGGTGACCCCGTCGGAACGCTTTTTCTGCCACGTGAACGCACCCTCCGCGGCCGACGCCGCTGGATCCGCGGTTCTGCGGAAGTCGCTGGCAAATTGGTCGTCGATGCCGGCGCGGCACGCGCCATTTTGAACGACGGTTGCAGTCTGTTGGCGATCGGAATTCGCGATGTCGTCGGCACGTTTAAATCCGGTGCGGTGGTCGCGATCGTCGACGGTAGCGGGAATGAAATCGCTCGCGGATTATGCAATTATCCGGCCAGCGCCGTGTTGCAAATCAAAGGCCAAGCGAGCGAAACGATCTCGGACATTCTGGGGCACTGCCCGGACGAATCGGTTGTTCACCGCGACAACATGACGCTGAAGGCCTGATCTGCCGGCGTTTCTGGTTCCGACGCGTCAGGTTTGAAGTTGCGCTAAACTGGCTTTTCAACTCATATGGATCGGCAAATTGCCACTTCCGCCCTTCACTCTCCCTTGGGCGAGTGGATTAGAAAAGCGCCGTTTCAAAACGTGCCAGCGAATTGATTCGCCAGACGCCTGGTAACATTTCTCGCGCTGTCTCGCTTGGTTGCTTAGACCTGTCCACGACCGGCTCCTTCCGGTCGTCGTGTCCTAACCGTCTAAGGTGCCCCAATGTCCCGATCGTCTGCCAAGCCGCTGTCGTTGCCCCGCTTGTTTTCCACACTCGCGTTACTGTTTGCCTGCTGGTTTGATCCGGGCACCGACGCGATGGCAGATTCGGCCAGTTACCAAAACACGCTCAAAAGCACCGCTTGGGTGATCACCAGCAACGCCGAAAACGAGACCTCAACCGGCTCCGGCGTGCTGGTGGACGCTGAAAAAAAACTGTTGCTGACCAACGCGCACGTGGTCGGGGAAAGTCGCAAAGCGGTGGTGTTTTTCCCTGTAAAAAGCGACGGAAAATTGGCGGTTCGCCGCAAACACTACCTGGCCAATATTTTGAAGTTGGGCATCCAGGGAAACGTGGTCGCGATCGATCGCAAACGCGATTTGGCCTTGATCGAATTGCCGCGGATCCCGGTCGACGTGCAAGCGATTGAGATGGCCGACGAAAGTACCGCGCCGGGTGGCAAAGTCGCTTTGGTTGGAAATCCCGGCGACAGCGAAATCTTGTGGGTCTATACCTCCGGCACCGTCCGCTCGGTGTACCAAAAGAAATTCAAATCGACTCATGGCGAGCATGACTTCATGGCGCTGGAGACGCAAAGTCCGATCAAGCCTGGGGACAGCGGCGGACCGATCGTTGACGACGACGGGAAATTAGTCGGATTGGCACAGTCGTTTTCGCCGCAAAGTCCCCTCGTTAGCTTTTGCGTCGACATCACCGAAATTCGCCAGATGCTGAAAAGCCCTTGGAAAAGTGCTCCGCTGGCAACGAAAGTCTTGTTGGATGAAGCGGAAATCAAATACACCAAACACTCCAGTGGTCACTACCAGATCGACCGCAGCGTGGGATCACAAACACAATCCGTGTTTGTCGCCAAAGACACCGAGTATCACGGGCGTGCCGATGTCCGCCGCATTTGGTCGACCGTGCAAACCACCGACCAATCGCCCAGTGAAACCCTGCTGATGCGGCTGATGCGACAGAACACCGCCACCAAAATTGGTGCTTGGGCGGTGGAGAAAACCAGCGACGGCTATGTCGTGTTCTACGTCGCCAAACTGGATGCGACCGCCAGCGACGAGACGTTCGAATCAACCATCGACTATGTCGCCCGGTTGGCCGCGGCGATGGAAAAGGATCTGACGCCGAAACCGGATCAAAAATCCGCCGAAGCCACGTTGGCAGCGTGGTTGGCCGAGTGATCCGGTCGGCAGATCCGACCGCGTCGTGGCCCCCAATCTGTTTCAAAAAACATCTGTAACGTTTCTCTCCGCCCTTCGCTTGGTTGCTTGAAGCGGGCATCTGCCCCACGGAAACCAAACTCTCTCTCCCGGAAGTGTCCAGCCATGAAACGCATCGCAAAAAAAATCCTTGTTGCCGTCGCCGTCACCGCAGTCTCGGCCCAATCCGCTCTGCCAGTTGCCGCCTGTGATGGACGCGGCTCGCGAATCGCTCGCCCGGCCGGCAGCGGCCGTCACCCGGCTTCCATTTATCGCCGCCCGGCACCCGCACCGGTCTATCACCAAGCCCGCTACGCCCAACCAACCTACACACAGCCGACCTACACCCAACCGTCGTACCGCGTGGTCCCACAATCGACACCGATTGCAGCGACAGCTGCACGACCCGCCCCGTCTCCCCAGCCGGTCGCCCAATCCGTACCCAGTCGGACCGCACCCGCACAGTCCAACGTGGCCAACACGCCGTCACAAGGTCAGCCGACTTCGACCAAAACCGCCGCGGCAGCAATTCCCGCCGAGCCGACCTCCAGCTCTGATGCAGAATCATCGGCGCTCGCCGCATTGGCTTCGCTTGTCACACAAACCGACAACAGCGATGCCGACGTGGTGCCCAGCTTTGCACCGGCAGCCTCCCAAAACAACTTGGCTCACGTCGGCAGCTGGATGGCATCGCTGCCAAGCAAAGTGACGATCGAATTGCAACTGAACGATAGTGGCTCGTTCACTTGGGTCGTCAACAACAACGGCAAGACGACTGAGTTTTCAGGTCAGTATCGAATCACCGACGGCCGTCTGACCCTGGTCCGCAGCAACGATTTGCAACAAATGGCTGGCCAGTGGACTGCCGGCGAAAACGGATTCACGTTCAAACTCGATGGAGCGAAAAACGGCGGCCTGGACTTTCAAAAAGCGTCGTGAATTCACGACGCCGATTCGGTTTCACTTTGCACGTCACTTTCGGCCGGATCAAGAATGAATCGATAACCGGCATCACGGATCGTCAACAAGTGAATCGGGGATGTACTGTCGGGCTCGATAATTTTTCGCAACTGGGCGACGGTTTGATCGACGGCACGCGTTTGCAAATTGCCACTGATCTCCCAAACCTCACTTAGTAATTCCGAGCGGCTGATCACTCGGTCTGGGTTTTCCGAAAAGTATCGCAAGAGTTTCAATTGTTTGGGGGTCATCGGCACCGGCTTGCCCGCCACCGAGACTTCGTGGTTTAAGAAATGAGCCTTGATTCTGCCGAACTCAATTTGCTCGATCGACTCGCGGACACGGCGCGTCGAATGATGGGTCGGCTGGACCACCGAGTGTTGCAACAGGTTTTTGACGCGGCTTAGCAGTTCATCCAGTTCAAACGGCTTGTTCATGTACTGGTTGGCACCAACATCAAAACCACGGGCACGGTCTTCGGCCAACGTTCTAGCCGACAGCATCAACACGGGAGTTGTCACGCCGGCGTCGCGAATCGTTTCACAGACGGTGTAGCCGCTCATCCCAGGCAACATCAGGTCCAATACGATCAAATCGATCGGTTCGTTGGATGCGTCCACCAACCGCAATGCCGTCGGGCCATCTTCCACCAACGTGACCCGATAGTTATCCGCCTCGAGGTTGTACTTGATACCGACGCCCAAGTGTTTTTCATCTTCGACGACCAGGATATGAGGACGCATAGGTGTTGTGCGGTAGAGTGAAACGGGGGAGGGGAATGGTCGCTGGAATGCTGTGCTGCCGTCATGGTTATGCTGCAGTCGGCTGTCGCAGCGTTAGGCTTCGGCAGGAAGCTCGACAACATGTTTCATGATGACTTCGAAAACGGTGCCATCAACGCCGTCGATCTCGCGGCGACCACGAATGCGGACTGTCGCCCCAATCGCTTTACTGATCGTACGGACCAAGTGAAGTCCTAGTCCAGTGCCGGGAGTGCTGCGTTCAAGTTCGCTGCCCAAACGTACGAAGCGACCAAAGATTTTACGGCGTTTGTCATAGGGGATTCCGGGGCCGTTATCCATGATCGAGACGACAACCTGATTCTCTTTGCCGTCGGCCGGCCGGATGGATGCCACGACCTCGGGCGGTGAACCACCATATTTGATCGCGTTATCGATCAGGTTTCGAAACAGAATTTCGACCTGAACAAGCTCACTTTGGATCGTCACCGGCTGGCAATCCACCGCGACCGTTTCACGGGGCAAGCGATAACGCATGCAAGCCGCTTCGGCACACTGCTGCAGCAATTCGTCCAGGCGAAACGTTTCTTCGCCCTCGGTTCGATTTCCGCGATCGATTCGAGCTGCATCCAACAAATGGTTGATCAACGCGTCGAGTCGTTCGACGTCCTCGAGCATGATGCGATGGAAATCCCGCTGCTGTGACTCGTCCACGCTGCGGCGTGACATCGTTTGCAGGTACAGCTTCAGTGACGCGATAGGACTTTTTAATTCGTGCGTCACGGAATCGATGAAGTTGGATTGTCGCTGATTCAAGCGGACAGCTTTGACCGTCAGCGTGAAATAGGCGATGACTCCCGCCAGGATACTGATCAACAGAAAGCTGCCGATGATAAACAGCGCCCAAAAAACGCCACTTCGTTTGGACGCTTCAAAGCCCCCAATAAAATTGGAAAGCGCCCAGATTGCCCCCAGGATCACCACCAAAACGATCAGCACGACCCCCAGAGTGACCGGGGCCTTTAATGAGCGGCGTTCAAGCATATCGGTGTGATCACGCAATTCCGCGAACAAGTCAAACAAACACGGGGACACAGCCCATTGATGCTACCCGATCCTCTGTCACACGGGGACAGCCGCCGCAGTGCCGCGCTGGTGTGGAGGAGTGATCCGATTGGGGTCTGTCCCCAGGCGATGCTGGTGTGGAGGATTTATCCGACTTGCCGGAGGGGTTTGTGCTAACCGGTCGGATAAATCCTCCACACCAACAAAAGTGGGAATTGGGGTCTGTCCCCAGCGGGGTTCCAACAAAAGTGGGAATTGGGGTCTGTCCCCAGCGGGGTTGGGGTCTGTCCCCGGTTGGCGGATTTTGGGGTAGTGACTTCGCGCGGTGGGTTTTAGTCTGATTGCAAACAAATGGAACTCGGTGAGCATAGAACTTCATTCTGTGCACGAACGTATATCAGTTTGGTCTGTAAAGACGTCCAGTTTGTCGGATGTTCGCCAACTTGGCGGACGACTGGCGCAATGGACATTGAAAAGATGACTTTCTGAACCATTTTTTTACGGTTCTGGGCATGACGGGGACCAGGGTCACAGCAATAATGTGTTTATGTGAAATAAGTTTCCACTAAGCGGAAATATCTGGAGAAGGATCGGTGAACACCCACACGCAGGCTTTACGCTTTTCGGAAGCGACAATCCGTCAAGTCCGATTGGATTGCAATCGCGCAATGAATCGGGCCCGGTTTTGCCCTCAGCGAAGCGAGATCCTGCAAATCCGTTGTATCGACAATCACTTGGAAACCGATCACGACTTCGGCAACCAGTTGTGGTACTTCGAAGGCGTCGGAGTGGACGAATTGGATCGTCGACACGCCGTGTATGGCGTCGTCGAATACTCGACTCAATACGGGCTGAATGAATTGGTCGAGGACGGAGTGTTCACCACCGAAGGCCAGCGCGAACGGTTTCGCAGTCTGTATGAACGTGAAGTCCAAAAACCTGACTGGCGCCGTCCGTTACATCGCTATGCTGCCGCCAGCATTGTCGCCATTTCGGTGATTTGGCTGTGTTACATTCTGGTGCGTTCGGTATCGGTCTAGAATGCCGTCGCCTATCGTTGATGTTCAACAGCTGCGTAAGACCTACAGCAGCTGGTCGCTGACCGGCCGCCGACGTCTGGAAGCCGTTCGCGGGGTTTCTTTGCAAGCATTCCCCGGCGAAGTGTTTGGTTTACTCGGTCCCAACGGTGCCGGCAAAACCACTCTGATCAAGATGTTGCTGGGCGTGGTCAAACCCACGTCGGGAACCGCGTCGCTACTGGGCCGACCGATCGGTAGCTCCATCGCCCGCGCCCGCGTCGGCTATCTGCCCGAATCATTGCGTGTCGATCGGCATCACACCGCACGATCGGCGCTTCGCTACTATGGTCGGATGAGTCGGATGTCGTCGTCGGCGATCGCGACTCGCAGCGACGAGCTGTTGAAATTGGTCGGGTTGGTGGGGCGTGACCGTGAATCGGTGCGACAGTTCAGCAAAGGCATGTATCAGCGGCTCGGTCTGGCACAAGCATTGCTCCACGATCCGGATTTGCTGGTTTTGGATGAACCGACCGATGGCTTGGATCCAGTCGGACGCAACGAAGTCCGCAAGGTCATCGACCGTTTGCGTGACGACGGCAAAACGATCTTTTTAAACAGCCACATTCTGCAGGAAGTCGAATTGGTCTGCACACGCGTTGCGATTCTGTCCAAAGGCCAGATCCGGGCGATCGGACCGATTGACGAACTGGCACATCGCGAGGACCAACAGCTGACCGTGGAGATTTCTCAGGACGCCCCGTCGCCGTCGCCATCGGACTGGAGCGAAGTGTTTACCGATCCGCATGAACTGGCGATCGAATCACAACCGATCGCTACGGGGCAGCGATTAACGATGACGGTCGCCGACCAAGACCAGATCAATTGGGTGGTTGACCAACTGCGTCGTTGTGGCCATTCCATTTCGCGGTTGCAGGTCCGGCGTGAATCGTTGGAAGAAACCTTCATGCGGTTGGTCGGTGACGAGGCAGAGGTTGAATGATGGGCCCCTACCTAGCGGTGATTGTGGATTCGTTTCGCAGCGCCCTCGCGTCACGGATACTGTGGATCGCTTTTGTCGCGATCTGGATCTTTTTAGCCGCGCTGGCACCGATCGGCTATCACGAAGATTACACGACAACCTTTCGCTGGTTCGACCTGGACAACGGCACGCAAATGAAAGCGATGCTTGCGCGAGGGTTGGTGGATCCGGCTGAAGCGGACACGGCACTGGGACGAATTTCACGCACGTTTCCCGCGGACATCAACCGCAAACTGCGTCAGGTCGCCAAGGGCGAAGACGTGCGGATCGACAAGGATGCGCTGGCCGATTCATTGAATCAATCCATGGACGACGAGCAGTGGTATGACGCCCAAGCATGGAAGTCGACTGTGCGGTTGAGCGAATTGCGTGAGCTGGATGAAATTCCAGACGACAAGATCGATGATTCCTTGCGTCGTCGCCGCGCGCGACTGCGAATCGAAGCGGCTTTGCCCGGCGTATTTGCCGCCCAATCGGCGCGTTCGATCACGTTGTCCTATGCCGGTTTTGATTTCCCCGCGATCTTTCTGATCGGCAAAACGCAATTCGTGGCCTTGGTCAATCAATTTGTAGTGCCGATCATGATGGATTGGCTGCTGGGGTTCGCGCTGATTTTTCTAGGCATCTTGGTGACTGCGTCGATCATCCCCGACATGCTACAACCCGGTTCGCTGCACCTGTTGCTTAGCAAACCCATTTCACGAACGTTGCTGCTGTTGGCAAAATTCATCGGCGGCTGTGCGTTTGTGTTTCTATGTGTTTGCCAGTTGGTGATCGGGCTGTGGTTGATTGCGGGCTGGCGGTTGGACATTTGGAATGTCCGAATTCTTTGGTGCATTCCCGTCGCGGTCTTTTTGTTCGCCGTCTTTTTCAGTGTGTCGACTCTGGCCGGATTGCGCTGGCGCTCACCGATTTTGTCGATCGGTGTGACGTGCATGTTCGGCGCGTTTGTGATGGTGATCGGATTCATTGGTGGCTACTTTGATGGTCTGGTACGTGGCCCCGATCGAATCAGCCACATGGCTTTCGATGGCGACCAAGTGGTCGTGGCCACGCGGGGCGGTGAATTGAAACAGTTTGACCAGGATTCCAATCAATGGATCAAACTGATCGAAGGCGATTTTCGTCGCCGCGATTTGATCGTGCCGCCGATCCGAATCGGCGATGACACAATTGCCACTGCCAAAATCCGCAACGGAAGGTTCAATCTCTACGGCAGCGGATCGCTGGATCTGCTGCTCCTGGACGGCACTCAAGATTGGAAGCCCAATCCGGGGCTGAGACTGCCAAACGGCACCCGGCGAATGTTTGCCATTGGTGATGCATTGGTTGTGTTGAACAACACGGGGCTGATGGCGACCGAAATCGAACAAGCCGCGATGGCGTCGGGCATCGAAACCAGCGAGGACGACGCCCAAGAAGAAACTCAGACGAGCAGTGGTTCGGACGGTGAATCCGACGACCAACCGCCCGCGTCGATCGGGGTCACCGCATGGATCTCGGACTTGATCCGAATGCAGGGCGGGGCAACCGAAGACTTTGTCGCGATTTTGCCGCAAAGCGTGACGTTGACCGAACCGGTGCGCGTGGCCCCGCTGTCGCCGCAACGCGATTTGATCATTTACTCTCGCGGTCGCTTGCTGCGTTTGACGGTGCCGGCCAATCTGTTTGACCATTCGAATTCCGATTCGCCATCAGAATCTCAGCAGCAGGCGGTTGTCGCCGCCGACGTACTGTTGGAAGACGACAATGCATCACGCACGGTGTTGGCGGCGGCCGGCGAGTCCGTGTTGCTGGCCAGACAGGGCGAGCCAATCCGATGGATCGATGCAATGGATCTCAATTTGGTCGCCGAATTCGCGGTCCCGGACGACCAAGCCGTGATCTCGATGATCGGGCTGGGTGATTCCGATCGTTTCGCGATCTTGACCAGTGACGGCCGCGTTCATTTAGCGATGATGGATGCTGATGGCGTTGAATTGCAATCGTTGGAGATTGCGGAGGCCAATGCGATCGAATTTGATCCACAGCAAAACCAGTTGGCCGTCGCCCACCACATCGACGCCATCGATTTCTGGGATCTGACCCACCGGCCTGATCGGAATCTGTCGGGCCCGGCCCCCACCCTATCGCGCAAGATTCGTCCGACGTTGACCAGTTGGCGCAGCATCGATCGGTATTTGGTGACCCCACTGCGGACGATGACGCCACAGACAGGCGAACTCAGCCAAATGGTTGCCGCATTGGTCAGCGGTAAATCGTCATTTGCGATCGGCGGCGAGTCCGACGAGGAACAGGAGGTCGTGCAATTGAAAATCGCCCGACCGGTGGTCAGCTGCAGCGTCTTTATCCTGGTGATGCTGACCTTGTCCTGCGTCTATTTTTCTCGGCGGGATTTCTAAGGCCATTTGCCCACGATCTATGGGCAAAATAGCCGCAGTTCACCGACGTTGCTCCGCGTCTGTTTACAGTGGGTTATGATGTGACGCGTCGCGGGCTGTTGATTTAATCCTCGATGGATAACTAGCGCTTCGGGTTATGAAAAACCAACTTCGCCACTTCAAAACACGAATCTCGCCCTTCCTTTTTTTAAGACTCGCAATTTAGCCAGTGCCCACCATGAAACTCTCTCGAATGTTCGCTGCAACGTTTGTGGCTGTGTCGTTGATCTCGATGGTCCCCTTTGCCAGTGCCGCAGATCCGGAATTGGTGACGTTGTTCAACGGCCAGAATCTGGACGGTTGGCACGGCCAACCGTCTGGCGGTCCGATCAAGCTGGCAGCGCTTTCAAAAGCGGATCTAGCGACCAAGCTGGCGGCGGCAAAGGCCGACGCGGAACAGCATTGGAGTGTCGAAAACGGTGAATTGGTCAACGATGGACACGGTGTTTATTTGGCGACCGATCGTGACTATCGCGATTTTGATTTGCGTCTTGAGTACAAGACCGTTGCCGGCGCCGACAGTGGGATCTATTTGAAAGCGACGCCACAGGTCCAGATCTGGGATACGACGGACCAAACCAAATTCAAACTCGGTGCCGACAAAGGCAGCGGCGGATTGTGGAACAACAGTGCCGGGGCGGCTGGCAAAGACCCGTTGGTGTTGGCCGATCGCCCGTTCGGCGAGTGGAATGAAGTGCGTGTGTTGCAGGTCGGCGCGCGAACCAGCGTTTGGCTGAATGGCAAACAGGTTGTCGACCATGCGATCATGGAAAACTACTGGGATCGCGAGCAGCCGTTGTTTGTCAGCGGACCGATCGAATTGCAAACCCACGGCGGCGAAATCCGCTGGCGAAACATTCAGATCGCCGAATTGAGCCCCGAACAGGCCAACGCAAAACTGGCGTCCATCAACAGCGATGGATTTGAATCGGTCTTCAACGGCACCGACTTGAGCGGTTGGATCGGAGCGACGGACAACTACGAAGTGGTCGACGGTGCCATTCGCTGCAAGAAAGGCAAAGGCGGCAACTTGTTGACCGAGAAAGAATATGGCGATTTCGTTGCCCGCGTTGAGTTTCGTTTGCCACCGGGTGGTAACAACGGGCTGGCCATTCGTGCAATGCCCGAGGGCGATACGGCCTATCAAGGGATGTGCGAATTGCAGGTGCTGGATTCGACCAGCCCCAAATACGCCAATCTTGATCCGCGGCAATACCACGGTTCAGCCTATGGGATGGCGGCTGCCACCCGCGGTTACTTGCGCGACGTCGGCCAGTGGAATTACCAAGAGGTGACAGTCAAAGGCAGCACGATCAAAGTCGAATTAAACGGCACGGTGATTCTAGATACCGACCTGGCGACGATCACAGAATACCTGGCCGACCGCGCCCATCCGGGGAAAGACCGCAAGGTGGGTCATTTCGGATTCGCCGGACACGGTGATGCCGTTGAATTTCGGCAAGTTTCCGTGAAGTCGCTGTAGCGAGCGCTGCATCAGATGCCTCCCCACGTTGTGAATCCGGCATAAAACTGGTATCTTCCCGGGTCTGCGCGAGCCCGCAAAAAGCGGGGTTTATCGCGTCTTTTCACCTTCCCGCTAGGACACCACGTTGGCAGACGAAAACAACGAGAACGGTCAGGACGAAGAGAACACTCCGGGCGATCCACCGGAGGTGCAATCTGGCAGCGGAGGCGGTGGCAATGAGGGGGGCGAAGGTGCCCTCCGCATGATCGATCTGCCGATCGAAGATGAGCTTCGTGACAGTTATCTGACCTACGCGATGAGCGTGATTGTCAGCCGGGCATTGCCGGACGTCCGCGACGGACTGAAACCAAGTCAGCGGCGGATTTTGGTCGCGATGAACGACTTGAATCTCGGTCCGGGCAGCAAGCGGGTCAAATGCGCCAAAATCTCCGGTGACACCTCGGGTAACTATCACCCGCACGGTGAATCGGTCATCTATCCAACGCTCGTTCGTATGGCCCAGGAATGGAACATGCGATCGTTGTTGATCGACAAACAGGGGAACTTTGGTTCGATCGCAGGTCTGCCACCGGCGGCCATGCGGTATACCGAAGCCCGTTTGTCAGCGGTCGCCGCTGCGCTGTTGGACGATTTGAAACTCGACACGGTCGACTTTGTGCCGACCTATGACGAGGCGCGAACGGAACCGACCGTGCTGCCCAGTAAGTTCCCCAACCTGTTGATCAATGGGTCGGGCGGGATCGCCGTCGGGATGGCGACCAGCATTCCACCGCACAACCCGATCGAGATTTGTGATGCGGTGATCAAATTGATCGACGAACCGGACACGACGATCGACGAACTGTGTGAAATCGTCCCCGGACCTGACTTTCCAACCGGCGGCATCATCTGCGGCCGCGCCGGAATCCGTCGCGGCTACAAAACCGGACGCAGCACCATGTTGGTGCGCGCTAAATGCCACGTCGAGGAAATGAAAGGGAATCGGCACCGCATCATTGTGTCGGAAATCCCCTATCAACAGTACCGTGACCGCGTTGTCGAAAAAATCGCCGCCTTGGTCAACGGAGATCGCATCAAAGGCATTTCCGGGATCCGCGACGAGTCGGATCTGAAGGAACCGGTGCGGTTGGTCATCGAGCTGAAACGCAACGAAGACCCCGACGTCATCCTGAATCAGCTGTACCAGTTTTCGCCGCTGCAAGACACGTTCTCGCTGATCTTCCTGGCATTGGTCGACGGCAAACCTCGCGAGTTGACGCTCAAAGAAATGTTGACGGAATTCATCCGTCACCGTGTCACCGTGATCCGCCGACGAACACAATTCTTGTTGGCGAAAGCCAGACGCCGCAAGCACACCGTCGAGGGTCTGTTGCTGGCGTTGGCCAACATCGATGAAATCATCAAGACCATTCGCACCAGCCGCACTCAGCCCGAGGCCAAGCAGCGGTTGATGGGGATTGAGTGCCCGGCTTCGATGATGGAACGCGCCTTGGGTGACGAAGGTTTCCGGCATTTCCAGTTGGAACGCGGTGAGTCGGACACCTACACGCTGACCAGCGTGCAGACCGACGAAATCTTGAAGATGCGACTGGGCCAGTTGGTTAACTTGGAACAGGAAAAATTGACCGACGAGCACAAACAGTTGCTCGAAGAAATCTCCGATTACCTGGATATCCTGGCCAGCCAAGAACGGGTCTATGGGATCATCAAAGAAGACCTGGAGGAGATGAAGCGGCGGTTTGGAAATCCACGTCGCACCCAGATCAGCAACGAAGAACTGGGCAACATCGATCTGGAGGATTTGATCACCGAAGAAACGATGGTGGTTTCGATCAGCCACGAAGGCTACATCAAACGGACCCCATCGAGCGTCTACAACACGCAGCGCCGCGGGGGCAAAGGTCTGAAAGGTGCCAAGTTCGACGTGGCTGACCCGATCGAGCATCTGTTTGTCGCCAGCACGCACGCCTACTTGCTGTTTCTGACGACGACCGGCAAAGTGCGTTGGCAAAAGGTTTACGACCTGCCGCAATTGCCACGCGATGCCAAAGGCCGCGCGATCGTGAACCTGCTGTCGCTGGAAGAGGGTGAAAAAATTGCCTCCTGTTTGGCCGTCCGAGACTTCAATCAAGAAGGTTACTACGTCGCGATGGCGACGCGCGGCGGATTGGTCAAAAAGACGCCGCTGGAACAGTACAGCCGTCCCAAACGCGGCGGGATTATCGCCATCAAATTGCGCGAAGGCGACGAACTTGTCTCGGCGCGTGTGATCGGACCAGGCGACGAAGTCATCTTGGTGACCGCCGGCGGCATGGCGATCCGATTTAAAGAATCCGATGCCCGCCCCATGGGCCGAAACACGTCGGGCGTCAAAGGCATTTCGCTGGCTGGCGAAGACAGCGTTGTCGGCATGGTTGTCACCGATCCCAGTGCGACTTTGTTGACCGTTTGCGAAAAAGGCTACGGCAAACGGACTCCGTTTGGCCCGAACATGACGAGCCAAGAATCCGATGAGGATGCCGAAGAAGAAAACGGTTCCTCGTCGGCCCGCTATCGGACCCAAAAGCGTGGCGGCAAAGGGCTGCGAGACATCAAGACCAGTAACCGAAACGGCGAAGTCATTGCGATCACCAGTGTCGACGACGCTGACGAGATCTTTGTGATGACCGCCAAAGGCAAGTTGCAACGGATCGCCGCCAAAGACATCAGCGTGATCGGACGCAACACCCAAGGCGTTCGCATCATGAGTATCGATGAAGACGATTCATTGATCGCCGCGGTGCGTGTGCCACCGGAAGAAGAGGCTCAAGGCGAAGCCGAAAGGGTGATCCCTGTCGAACCGACCGATGCCCCGGTATCGGAAGTGGAAAACGTCGACGAAGCTGACGAAACCGGCGAAGACGACGCCTAGAAGTTAATTCGCTTTCGCTCGAGCACCATCCTCACCCGTCACCGTTGGAGTTCACGCTTTAGCGTGTCGGGTAGTAGGTCTGCCACAACGATCGTCGGACAACCTAAAGGTTGAACTCCAACGGGTTGCGGTGTGGCCGCTTAAGACGGCAGATTGCGATCACGGCAGGCGTTGAACAATCGCAGCGAAGACGACGCCTAGAAGTTAAATCGCTTTCACTCAAGCACCAGCCCCACCCGTCACCGTTGGAGTTCACGCTTTAGGGTGTCGGGTAGTAGGTCTGCAGCAACGATCGCCGGACAACCTAAAGGTTGAACTCCAACGGGTTGTAGTGTGGCAGCTTAAGAAGGCAGATTGCGATCACGGCAGGCGTTGAACAATCGCAGCGAAGACGACGCCTAGAAGTTAATTCGCTTTCACTCGAGCACCAGCCCCACCCGTCACCGTTGGAGTTCACGCTTTAGCGTGTCGGGTAGTAGGTCTGCAGCAACGATCGCCGGACAACCTAAAGGTTGAACTCCAACGGGTTGCGGTGTGGCCGCTTAAGAAGGCAGATTGCGATCACGGCAGGCGTTGAACAAACGCAGCGAAGACGACGCCTAGAAGTTAAATCGCTTTCACTCAAGCACCATCCTCACCCGTCACCGTTGGAGTTCACGCTTTAGCGTGTCGGGTAGTAGGTCTGCAGCAACGATCGCCGGACGACCTAAAGGTTGAACTCCAACGGGTTGCGGTGTGCCCGCTTATGAGGGCAAATTGCGATCACGGCAGGCGTTGAACAATCGCAGGGCATCCACGGTGGGTTTGACATCGTGAACACGGACAATGTCGGCACCGGCGGCGGCAACGGCAAGGGTCACGCCGAGGGTTGCCGCGGTGCGGTCGGCTGTTTTGTCGCCCAATAGTTTTCCGATGAATCCTTTGCGTGAATGCCCGATTAGGATCGGTGCATCCAGTTCACAAAACCGGCGGGTGTGTTGCAACAGTTCGATGTTGTGCGCGTGTGATTTTCCAAATCCGATTCCGGGATCCAGACAGATTCGCTGCGGATCGATTCCGGCATCGACACAGAATTGGAACCGCTGCTGCAAGAAACGGTAGATGTCCTCGACCACATTGTCATATGTCGGGTCGTCTTGCATCGTTTGCGGCGTGCCCTGCATGTGCATCACACATAGCCCGGCGTCACTGGTCGCGGCCAACGGCAGCATGTCTGGATCACCCTGCAAGCCGGTCACGTCATTGATGATTTCCGCGCCGGCTTGCAAGGCGTTTTTGGCAACAGCGGCTTTGCTGGTATCGATACTGATGGGAATCTTCAGCTGACCGGCCAAACCTTCGACCACCGGGATCACACGCCGCAGTTCATCACTTGCCGAAACGGGATCGCTATAGGGGCGAGTGCTTTCGCCGCCCAAATCGATGATGTCGGCACCGTCGGCTTCCATCACCAGAGCCACGTCGATCGCACGGCTGGTGTCAAAGTGGCGTCCGCCATCAGAAAAACTGTCGGGCGTGACATTCAAAATCCCCATCACCAGGGGCGCGTCGTCAATCACCAGGACACGTTGGCCCAGCTGCCAGCGTTTGGCGCGGCGCGGGGGGGCGGAACGATTCAATGGAAGTCTCCTGTCGGCCGATCGGCAACTACCAGCGGGCTTCCATTTGAGAAACGATGCGACGGGCCAACAGTTCGATGGCCGCATGGTTGGCGGTGTCAATCGATTGCCCGGCCTCGGGCACAAATCGTGCACTTTGGCTGAATCCGATTTGATCCGCTTCATAGCTGGCCAAACTATTTTGCATCAACCGCTGACCATCGCGCGTGGTCCAATTCGCTGCCACATAAATCGCGGTGTCCAGTGCGCGAGGATCATCGCTGCTGGTTTCCGTCAACACGACTTTGGATTGGTCGGTGATGACACACTGCAGCGTGGTGTCTGCATTTGGATTGCCAACGACCTTGTAGGGCGTTCGACGCTCGATTTCGTCCACCAAGGCTTCGGTCAATTGCGGCCCCAGATCAAATCGATAGGTGTCATTGCGAACGAACGGAACGTAAACCGTGCGAATACCGCTGGGGAACAATGCGGCGGAACCATATTGATACGATGCGCAACCGCCCATCGCCAGCAGCATCAGAGTGCAAACGGCACCGGCGATTTTTGAGGACGGGGAAACAGTGATCATGGAGGATTTCAGACTGAAACAGGTCAGCAAGTATCGTTCGATGCAATCCTGACTCGCGTCGCGGGGGCGATTGCCCCGATCAACGCGAGCACCGCGGTTAACGCATCATGACTTTGCCGGTGGATTCGCTGGGGGTGTCTTCCGGTGTGGCGTCGTCAGCCGGCCGAGCAGACTCGACGGTTTCCAGCGGAATCGATTTTTTGGCACTAGGAAAGACCTTGGCCAAAAACGCGAGTTGCTTGGTCGGCGAACCGGGAAGTTTCTCGATTCTGGCCAATACCTCGCGGGCCTCTTTGGCTTGCGGTGTGGTCGGATGGTCCCGCAACAGTTTCTGGTACAGGTTTCCAGCCGCGGCATATTCGCGTTGCTTTTCACGGTAGCGTGCACGGAACGCCAGCTTCTCCGCTTGGTGATAAGCGATTTCCGCCGAGGCGCGTGCGAGCATGTCGTTGTACTTTTCTTCCTTTAGCTCCAACGGAAACCGTCGCCGGGTCTGTTTGACCAACGTTTCGGCTTCGTCCAAGACGCGTTCGCTGTAGCGGGGCCCGGCATAGATTTGCAGTTTGCAGCGAATGCCCAACAGGTGTGCCAGAAACAGGTGATCGCTATCGGTAAACGTTTCTCGCAGGTCGGTCAGGAATTCGTCGGCCTGATCGTAACGTTCGCCACGAATGTGTTCGGCGGCGGCAGCCATGGTCGCGTCGTCGGCCAATTTGCCGGTGGGATCGTCATAGCGGATTTGATCCAGCACTTTGATCGCGTGTCCATCGGCATCTCGCAGCGGGCGGGTGCTGTCAAAGAAATTCAGGGTGTACCAGGAATCACTGCCGGCTTTGGAAACATCGATCCAATATTTGCTGATGGCAAACAGGCGTGCAGCGGCGCGATCGCTGTGTCGGTTGCGAGGGTAATCCTTTTGCAGTTTCTCCAGTGCGTCGCGTGCCCCGTTCAGGTCATTGGCAAAAAACATCGCCTCGCCCTGCATGAACAACGCGTCTTGTTCCAAGGCCGAACCGGGCGCTGCTTTGGCGGCGGCTTTGAATTGGTCGGCGGCTTGCTCGAACAATTCGACTCGGTCCGTCTTCGCCGCGGCGGTGGCGCGTTTGAACAAGGTGTCGCCACTGATGTACAACTGCTTGGCTTTGGGAAGATCATCGTTCTTTCCGGTCACAAAGCCGACCAATCGATTGGTGCTGGGTGATTTCTCGGCCAAAGTTCCATCGGCGTTGGCGACGCCGCCGGATGTGGCTTCGGGGGCTTCCGGTTTTGGCGTTGCCGGTTCCGTTCCGGCCAACGCACCGAACGGCATCTTAGGCCGCCAACTGGAATCGCCGCCGGAATCGCGAAAGGATTTGCATCCCGTCGCGCTGATCAAGAAACAGACGCCGATCAGCGCATGAGTCGGCCAGGCGGATGCACGGATTGCCGTTGGTTTCACGTGAGCGACCACCATGGGAGCGGATTGCAAAGACGATCGAGAGTTTGGTTTGTCTATTTTCATTCGACCGGTTCCATCCGGGCGGGCAAGAAAGGCTGCATCCTAGGCGTCGAACCGAGGATTGCTTGGATGTATCGGTTGATCAACCCACGCAGCTCACGATAAACCGTCGCCGGAACCGTGATCGGCAATCGAGTGTGCGGGGCGAGCAACCGTTCCAAGTGCTCAAGAGAGTCGCGTCCGATGGTCAATAGGCTTTGCTGTCGCGATCGACACTGGTGGCAGACGACGCCGCCGGCGATCGGGGCAAAGGCGATTCGAGGGGTGTTGTCGATCGGTCGGCCGCAATCCACACAGCCGCGGGTGGCCGGTGCATGGCCGAGCAATCGTAGTGCGGCGGTGTCAAACCCTAGCACTGCGAGCGCAGGATGACCGCTGCCATCGACCTGCCCGAGTGTTTCGAGCGTCAGATCGTACAGCCCGGGGTGCGGGTCGTGGTTGTCAGTCAAAAGTCGAAGCATTTCGGCGATGTAGTAGCCCGCGTAGACTCGTTCCAGCGATTTTTCGGCTCCGCGAAAACGTCGCTGAAGCTTTGCCTCGGTCAACAGATCGAGCGCATCGGAGGATTTCCGAATCAGCACTACACGACAGACAGCCAGCAGGTCAAGCGAACCTTCGAAGGAGCTCTTGGGGCGGCGGGCACCTTTGGCCAGCGCCGCAACCTGCCCAAAGTCCCTGGTCAACAGGGTGACAATCAGGCTGGTTTCGCTGAATTCGATCGTCCGCAGCACCACCGCGGTGGTTTGCTCGGCAGCCATCTACAGTTCGTCGTCTTGCTCGCCGAATTCGCCCAGCGATGCCAATAACTCGCTCATTTCCGCGGCGGCGTGGGCATCGTTTTGCAGTCGTGCCTGGTCGATTCCGTCGCGCAGTTGGGTTCGGGCCTGGTCGATTTTTCCCAGATCCACCAGTTGCTGCGCCGCCATGAAAAATGCCGGCACGTAGGGTGGAGTATCACGCGTTAAATCAGCCAATTTTTCCAGACTTGCACTGTGGTCCCCTTCGCTCCGCAACTCCATTGCCAAACTGTAACGCAGGAAGGTATCGCTGGGATCATCGGCGAGCATCGCCAGAATTTTTTCTTTTCTTGACATCGCTAAATTGATTTTCTCCATCGCTGGCCGCGTTGCACTTCATTGAACTGCAATGCGATCAACTGTTCTTGAAGTTGCGTGTATTCGTCGTTGATCACTGTTTCGACGCGAAAGATGCAGCGGGTGGCCATGGTTTGAATCAGAGCGGCCACCAAAAACGTTTCTGCCGAGGTCAGTTGTTCGGCCGTTTCCGTCGGCGAAAGATCCAGAATTGCTTCGGCACAGCTCATCACCTGCGCTTCCGGATCGCTTAACCAAAGCCGGACGTTCGCCAATCGATCTCCGTTGCGGTGGTTGATCAATTGGTGATGTTCGATATCCAAATGGGACATTGCCGATGCATAGCGACCCTGTTGGGGAACGACAAATGAGCGTTCGGCGCGCGTGGTACGGCGAAATTGCATCATTTCCCGGCTGACCGGAGGCCGGTAGGGTGCCGTGGTCGCCACCATCCGCTGGAAACTTGCTTCCGGCGAATAACCATGTCGACTGAGCAGTGAGGATGCGCGCACGTCATCGTCCGGAATTCCGATGCCGTGGCCGACCGGTGCCAGCCCGACATAGCCGCATTGTTGATCACGCAGTGGACCGGCGACGATCTCGGTGCAGCCATTTTCTCGAATCCGCTGATGGGCAGCCGCTAGCAGATCGTCGCAGCAACCCAGCCCTTGATGGGTGAAACAGATTGCCGACAGAACCGCCACATTGCTCGACGGTCGGCTTTCCCAATCATCGCCAGCGACTCCGGGACGGCTGAAATGACACCAGGCTTCGACACGACCATCGACGGTGGCAACCAACATCTCATTCGACGAAAAAAACGTTCGCGACAGAATCGCACGTTCGATGATCGTCGAACTGATCTGCGGGGGCGATTCTGCCGCCGTCCAGTGTTCGCTCCAGACGCGGGCGATTCCCGGTAAATCAGCATTACAAAAGTCGCGGATTTCGCTCATCTCGCTGGTTGTTTCGGCTTGTATCGTAAACGGTCGTTCTCGTCGGCAGCGTCAACCTATAAAGTGAGGGTGACGGGTCGATCAGCATACCGGGGAACGGCCCCTGTGGTTACCGCCAGCAAAAAGTTCTTTCGCAGCAGCGCGACGCAATCGATGGCTTCGCATCATACACCCACAACCGCTTTGTCCGATTCGGGCCCCCCACAGCGCCCCGTGCTGCCGGCAGATCGCCGCGTCCAACAAGGGGGGTGGCTGTTTCTGTTGTCGCTGTTGATTTTCTTTTTGACCAGCATTGTGCTGTATGCCCTGTACGCCTACTCGCGTCGCAGTGAGATCCAGAGCCAATTACCACTGCCCAAAGCGTTTTTGGTCAGCACGATTTGCTTGGTCATGGTCAGTTTGATGGTTCACACGGCGACCCAGTGGGTGCGGCGAGATCGATTTCGTGCCACCGCCTGGATGCTCGGCGGCGCGGCGGCAGCGGCCACCCTGTTCACGCTCGTTCAATGTTTCGCTCTCAGCGAAATCATGCTCGGCCCAGCGACTTTTTATGGCCCGGGCAAAGGCGTTGCCGGGATGGTAGTGGTGCTGGCTATCTTGCACGCCCTGCACGTCTTGGGCGGAATTGTCGCATTGGGCATCGTCGCCTGGGGCGCGGTGTGGGGACGTTACGATCATGAACGGCACTGGCCGGTTGATTTCGCGGCCCACTACTGGCACTTCTTGGATCTGGTTTGGATCGCAATGATCGCGACTTTCTGGATGACCACCGGCGGATTTGGCTGGTAAGGCAGACGACTTCGTCTTTACGCCGCCGCAACCGGTCACGTAGACTCGCCGCTCAATGGATGGAGCATTTCAACGGGTACGGCACGACGCGTCTGTACCTGCACGAGCCACAGGAAGGGCCAAATGTATCGCTGGTTACTTTGCTATCGTTATCTGAAAACGCGTTACATCGCGCTGGCATCCATCATCAGCGTCACGCTGGGTGTGGCCACGTTGATTGTCGTCAATTCCGTGATGAGCGGATTTGCATCCGAGATGCACGAGCGACTGCATGGATTGGCGTCGGACATCATGATCGATTGTCATGCGACCGGTGGCATGCCCGATCCCGAGGGCCACCTGCGGGAGATCCGAAAGGTATGTGGTCCGGCCATTGTGGGCGCGTCGGTCAGCGTCAGCGTGCCATCGATGTTGGGGATTGAACGAAACGGTCAACAGATCGGTCGTCATGTCAATTTGATCGGACTGGACGCCAAGTCGTATGAGAAAGTCAGCGACTTTGGAAAATACCTGATGCATCCGGAAAACCAGAAAGCCGCCAGTTTCGAACTTCGCGAATCCGGCTATGCACCCGACCGCAAAGAATTGCTGGATGCCGGTTGGACGCACCGCCGTCGCCAAGTCCAGCAGCAACGTCAACTAGACGAATACATGGCCGAAGACCGCCGCTTGATGGCTGAAATGCGCCGTCAAGCCGGCGGCGAAATGCCTGCTGAAGAATCCACCGACGACGAATCCGCCATCGAAGCCGCGAGCGGGCCGTCGATGGGACCGATGTTTTCCGATGAATTGCTCGCGAGTTCCGAGGGAGCTTTGCCGGCTAGCATTGATCCGATGAAGGAACAGTTTCCGGGGATCATTCTGGGCATCTCAACGTGCAGTGTTCGCACACGCGATTCCGATGGCGAAGTCTGTGACGTGTACTATGCGAAGCCCGGCGACGATGTGCGGATGATTTTCCCGAATGCCGCCAACGACACCAAAGTCGTCAACCAAAAATTCACTGTCGTCGATCTTTATGAATCGGGAATGAGCGAATACGACAGCACGTTTGCTTTCGTGCGATTGGACCAACTGCAAGAATTCCGGGGCATGATCGATCCCAAAACCGGAGTTCGCAGTGTCACTACGATTCAATTGAAACTGGCCGAGGGCAGCGATTTGAATGCCGTCCGCGATGCGCTGCGGAAACGATTCCCTCCGGAACTCTACGCCTACAACGTACAAACCTGGCGTGACTTGCAAGGGCCACTGCTATCGGCGGTCCGCTTGGAAACCATGATCCTGAATATCCTGTTGTTCTTGATCATCGCGGTTGCGGGCTTCGGCATTCTGGCGACGTTCTTCATGATCGTGGTCGAAAAAACACGTGACATTGGCACGCTCAAAGCATTGGGCGCGTCCGGAAAAGGCGTCAGCAGCATCTTCATGACCTATGGCCTGTTGTTGGGCTTTGTCGGCAGCGGTGCGGGGTTGATCGGCGGGTTGATATTCGTCGACAACATCAACTGGATCGCCGGTCTGATCGAACGAATCACTGGCCAGGAAGTGTTCGACCCGACGGTTTACTACTTCACAGAAATCCCAACCATTGTGGAACCGTTCACCTTGGTATGGGTGATGTTAGGTGCCGTCGGAATCGCCGTGTTGGCAAGCGTCTTGCCGGCCATCCGAGCCGCCCGTCTGCACCCGGTTCAAGCGCTTCGTTTTGAGTGAACCACCAAGTGAATCGAGCGTCGCCGCCAACACCGGTAACGACGCCCGATGCTTGCCTAGCCTGTCCGCCAATCATTGTTCCCCCTCGTTATTTAGCGAACCCCACGATGTCGTCACCAATCGTTCTGGCCGCAAACGGATTGAAAAAAAGCTATCACAAAGACCGGATCGATGTACCGGTCCTGCGTGGTGTGGATTTGGAAGTCCGAGAAGGTGAAGTCACGGCGTTGGTCGGTCGAAGTGGCAGCGGTAAAAGCACGTTGATGCATTTATTGGCGACGCTCGATCGTCCGGACGAAGGCGAAGTGTTGTTTCGGGGAACGCGGATCGATAACGCACCGCGTGCGACTCGCGATCGCTACCGCAACCGTGACATCGGCGTGATCTTTCAGTTCTATTTTCTATTGCCAGAACTCTCGGCAATCGAAAATGTGCTGGCGCCGGCAATGATCGGCAAAAGTGTTTGGAGCTACTTGAAATCACGCAACGAATACCGGCGCCGAGCCGAAGCGATGTTGGACCGAGTCGGGCTGCTGCATCGTGCCAAACATCGCCCGAGTGAAATGAGTGGCGGTGAAATGCAACGTGTTGCCATCGCGCGTGCCTTGATGACCGACCCGACATTGCTATTGGCCGATGAACCAACTGGCAATTTGGATACCGAAACCGGGAAAGAGATTCTGCAGCTATTGACCGAGCTGAATCAGAACGACTCGCTGACGATTCTGATGATCACACACGACGACGAAATCGCGGCGGGTGCCGATGTCCTGTGGCGAATGAAAGATGGATTGATCGAGACCCAACAGAGTGCCCGTAACGAACCCCTGCTAGCAACTAGCGCGGCATGAATGTGGTCCGCAACCGCTGCTGGAATCGTTGGCGATTGTCGATCAGGTCGTGAATTCTGGCCGCGGCCAGACGCATCGGTTTTGAAGTGGCGCATTTGCCAGCCGGGAGAGAGGCTGAGTTTTTAATTTCGTTGCCACCCACCTTCATCAAACTCAATCAAAAGAGCGAGAGAGGTAGCTTTAGAAACCGCAACTTCGAAGCTCACGCGTCGGGCTATTAAAAACCGATGTCTGACGCGAAAGCGCCGGCTTCAAACGTTGCTCAAACGGGGACCAGAAAATTCAGCCAAAATCGTTTCGATTTGGTGAAGTTGTTCGCTGGTGGTCGCCGTCAGGTCCAGAAACAGGATCTTTTGGCTGCCCAATTGGCACCAACCCGGTGACTGGTCATTCAGCACGACCTTGCGAACATCAAATCCCAATCGTTTTGCGGCGTTGATGGCACCCCCGAGTCGCTGGGCGACATTGGGTGGATCAATCTTTGCTGAGCGTGTGGAGTGGGGGGGCGCGGTCGGCATCTCATTCTCCGGAAACTTTTCCGATTGTGAGGGCCGCGGTTGGCACTGGCAAGCTTTGCCTGCGACCTTAGTCCAGGTGTAGCAAATCGTCTGATTACGACGATAGGCCATGCAGAGTCTTGATGTAACTGATCAGCCAACCCCACTGGCACTATGAACGCACCCAACGTGATTTCACCGGCGACGACCACGCCCGTTTCATCTGCTGCCCGTACATCCGATTCTGTTGCCGCCCCACTCCAGTCGGCCGCGCCACTGAGCGACGAACAGCAATACATCCAATACTTGAAAGCTCAGTTGCGTCAGGCCCAGGCCATGGCCTCGCTGGGAGAACTGACCAGCACCGCGACGCACGAATTCAACAACGTGTTGATGACGATTATCAACTACGCTCAGTTGGGAATCCGCAACCGGGACGATGCGTCACGGGACAAGGCGCTGGGCAAAATCCTGGAAGCATCGCAACGTGCGGCCAAGATCACCGGAACCATTTTGGCGCAAGCCCGCAACCGCAGCGAATCGTTCGAACCGACCGATCTATGCGGCATCGTTGACGACACACTGGTGTTGCTCGAACGAGAAATGAACAAGTATCGCGTCTCGGTGACGACGGAATTCGCTGCGGATGTTTCGCAGGCGATGGTCAGTGGAAATCAAATCCAACGCGTGTTGCTGAACCTGTTGATCAACGCCCGACAAGCGATGGGTGAAGGCGGCAGCCTGTTGATCCGACTGCGCAACAGTGACGAAGCAGGATTTGTCGAATTGACAGTCCGTGACAGTGGATCTGGGATTCCCGCCGACACGCTGCCACACATCTTCGACTCATTTTTCTCCACCAAATCCGGTCCAGATGATTCGGGCAAGGGTGGCACGGGATTGGGACTGGCGGCGTGCAAAGAAATTGTCGACGCGCATGATGGAAAAATTCGTGTCGAAAGCAGTGTGGGAGTCGGCACCGCATTCATCATTCGACTGCCCAAAGCCTAGATCCAATCGATATCACATCGAGTCGCCAGGCGGGCACTGATTTTGCCATCGTCGCCGGTCAGCGAATCGAGCCAGTCGATGACTTTCTGCAATTCGATCCCCTGGGCCTCGTGAACCAACATGGGCATCGAACAACGTGCCAGAATGGTGGTGATCGAGAGTTCGTTGTCGGCCGGCAACTGGGCTTCGAGTTCCAGTTGTTGTTGTTTGTCGCGACAAATCAAATACAACCGTTGTTGGCCACCACATTCCAGAAGCGACGGACGCGCCGCGGCCAAGGCGGCGGGTAACGTCAGGGCCGGGACACTACTGGCCACCGGCCAACAGTGGGTTTGAGTCATGCCAATCGTTTCCGCATGGCTTTCCTGGTACGTGGTTTTGCCGCTGTTTGCCGCTTCAGCCCGATCAGAATCGGGGTGTCCACCACCGCTCGGTAAGATCACCGATGTGCCGCGGACGTCGCGATCGGCACCGCTCGCCGAACCGAATGCTCGCGTTTCGTCGCGATTTTCCAACCGCTGGTAAATCAGTTCCGCAGCCGTGCTGGTCAGTTGACTGATCAAGCTATCGGTGTCGACAGAACTGGGCGTGTGAACGGCGCGATACAACCATGTCATCACCATCTGGTCATGCAGTTGGTCTTCGATACTGGTCGAAAGATTGCTGGTCGACTTGTTCATCGATTTCCAAGGATCATCACTGTGTCCGATATCTTCGGTCAGCCGGCGAATCCCCAACGCAATTGTCTTGGACGCATTGGAATAGATTTTGGAACGTTCCACCAAACTACCTAGCAACGACTGTGCGACAGATGCTGCGATGCGACAGGCGACGATTTGAACCAAATGGTTCCCACGTCGACAGGCATCAACAAGCATCGGATCGGTGGTCTGGTCACATCCGGGAAGATCGTCCTGTGACAATGTAAACGGATCGACGTCACTGTGATCGACCAATTTGCAGTGAAGCGTGCCGATGTGGGCGCGTAGTTTTTCCAAGCCGACCAGGGTCGAGGAAAGATCCAGACGCGAATCCTGCAATCGCAATGTGACTTCGCGGTCAATCTGGTTTGCGATTTGTTCCGCAGCGGATTGGGTTTGTTTGCTGTCGATCTGTTCGGTCAGCCATTTCAACAGATGGCTTGTCACCGCTCGATGGTCAGCCAGAACGGTCGGGTCGAGTGGCTGAAGTTGCTCCAAGATTCGCGCGTTCAGCTGGGACGATGTCTTGCCAAACCACAGGCGAATTTGCTGCTGCATGGCCGACACATCAAGCTTGCATCGTCGTCGCATCCGGTTACAAAACTCGGTTGCTGAGGCATCGGATTTTCGCGGATTACCCAACCAGCGCAACAACAGTGTCTTGATCAAATGCGGTGCCAGTTGGTTCGATTGACGTTGCCTGGGATCACCGATTTGAATGACGTTTAGCGAACGCAGTGTGGCCGACTGAGTCGTTGTCGGTGCGGTCTGCTGGCGACCGTTCTGGAACCATTTCCCGCACACCGAAGCGTCTTGCCACAGGTAATTCAGGACCGAATCGATCGGGTCGGGTGCACCGACGGATCGCGACTGTGCGATCAGATAGGTGTTGTGCAACGGGGTTCGGGCGGCCGGAACTCGGGGCCACCCTGGGCCGGGGTCACCGGGGTATCCGTTTTCCGGTTTCAAAAAATACGCCAGTTCTCGCACCGCCGATGTCGTGGAGTGCAATGCCAAGGGCCGGGCCGGATCGCCTTGGAAGCGATTGGTCGTCAACAGCGAGACGATGGCATCGTTTTCCATTGCCGATTCGTCTAGTAAATGGCGCAGCAAATAGACAACGTCCATGTACATCCCGCTGCCGCTGCCACCGGTCAACGATCCGACCACATAGATTTTTGGCGCGGCCCCCTCGGGCAACGCTGATTTGATTTCGTTCACCGCGGCCCGTAACGTCTCCATGACTTGGCGGCCATGGTCGACCAATGCCAACCTTCCCAGCGGGCGCATGCCACCGGTCACCGAATTGCGTGGCACGTTATAGATCCACCGACGCGAAATGGATCTCAGACGCTGTGTGCCGTTGTCACGATATTCCTGAGGGGTGCGGATGTGTGTGTGGACCGTTCGACAACGTGGTGCCAGGTCGGTCGGGGCCACTGTTTCGGCGCTACGAGTGGTCATCAGGTCCGTGTCGATCAAGACGCTGTGCAAGATCATCGGCGACACCGCGCCGGGTTCTTGGATTCGTTCACGCAGCTGATGCAAACAATTGGCGCCGGTGCCACCGAGTCCGACCACCAGCGTATGCGTCGGATGCGTTGGTGATGGCATTCCAGCGGCGCCCGTCAGCCTCGGCAGATTCTCAACGGGAGCACTCTCGGGCTGGCTAGACTTTGCCTCGGGCTGGGCGGCATGGACGGCAGGCTGGCCGTGAGAATGAAGCAGTTTGTTGACAAACTCGCTACAGCTTTCATAGCGGCGCTGCGGAGTCTTTTCCAACGCACGCGCGACACTGGGCCGGTCGTATGACGGCAACGGGTTTAAATTCGGCGCATTATGAACGTGCTGAGTCGCCAGCTGTGCGATGGTGCGGCCGGTGAAAGGGCGCGTTCCGGTTAACAGTTCCTGATACATCACGGCCAAGCTGTACTGATCGCTGTACATGCTGGGGCGACCATCAAAGACTTCCGGTGGGGCATAGATCGGAGTCAATCCGCCGACCAGACTGCATTCGACTTCACCCAAATCTTTGATCAATCCGAAATCGGCGACCTTCACACGTCCGCCGACGATCAACAGGTTCGCCGGTTTGATGTCCAAGTGCTGTAGTTTGTACAACTGGTGCAGGTAATCCAGCGCATCGGCGGTGTCTTTCATGTACCCCAGCAATGCATCTCGTGGAATTCCGCTGGCGCCACGTTTCTGGTGTTGCTTGAGCACATCGTCCAGCGATCCTTCGGCCAATTCCGTCACGATCACCAACTGGTTTTCGATCAGTTCAAATCGCTCCAGGGTCAGAATGAACGGGTGTTGAATGCCTTTGATCCGCTCCAACGACTTGAGTTCTTGTTCGGCGCAGCGTTCGTCGTGACGACCGAATACAAATTTCACTGCTTTCTTGAGACCGCCGGGCGCCTCGGCTTGCCAGACTTCGCCATATCCGCCGCGTCCAAGCAACTGCTCCAACACGTAGCCTTTGATCGGCTCGTAACCGGGTTGAATTCGTCTGGATTGCGTTGTCGTCATCGTTCGTCGCGTTTGGTTCCGCTGGTGCGGGTCTACAGGTTGCTGAAATAAGTTCGGCAGGCTCGGTCCAGGTATTCCGGACGGATTCCAAGCGGCAGTTGCCGGTAACGGCAGAAGCTTTCGATTTGCTTCAGAATGTCGCGAGGGTGACAGCGCCGAGGTTTACGATTCTGCTTTTGATAAAACGACAACATGAACTCGGCGGCTTCGGGAGTCTCAGGAAACCCCATCTGTCGAGCCACGGATTTCATCAGCATGCGATACTCATCGGCGCTGGGGTCACCGACAAATATCTTGTAGGGCACGCGCCGCAGAAAGGCTTCATCGACCAGTTGGTGGGGGTCCAGGTTGGTCGAAAAAATCAGCAGTTGTTCAAACGGGATTTGAATCTTCTTTCCGGTCGGCAAGGTTAAATAGTCGCAGTGGTTTTCCAGTGGAACGATCCAGCGATTGAGCAGTTCTTCCGGTGCAATTCGTTGGCGTCCGAAATCGTCGATCAGCAAACAACCGCAATTGCTTTTCATTTGCAGCGGGGCTTCGCAGATATTGCTGCGTGGATCGAAGCGGACTTCCAAGTTGTCCATGACCAATTCGCCGCCGACGATCACAGTGGGTCGTTGGACGCGCAACCAGCGATGATCCCATTGTTGTGCCTTGAGGATTTTGGCGTTGGTTTCCGGCATGGGGGCTGAGCGGTGGAACGCATCGTCCTGGAGCTTGATCAGGTTTCCATCATCCAAGATGGCATGTGGGATCCAGATTTCTTGGCCCAAACACTCGGTTAAACAGCGCGCAATCGTGGTCTTTCCGTTTCCCGGTTCTCCGAACAAAAAGAGTCCGCTGTTGCTGTTGATCGCTGGCCCCAAAGAATCCAACAAATCCTGGTGATAGGAAATTCTGGCCAGCGCACGCCGCAATTGGTCTTGGGTGACCGGATCGATGCCTGCCGACTGTGCTTCCACACTCAATACATAGTCGGCCAATGGGACAGGTGCCGGGCCGACATAGCTACAGCGTTTCATTTGGGTCTGGGCGTGCTGTTGTCCCAGTTCGGTCAATGAATAGAAGTAGTCATTGAACGGTGCCGGGCGAACATGCACCAACAACTTTCGCACGCGCAGTGCATCGAGCATTGGATCGATGGTTTTGAACGGCAGCCCGATCTGTTCGGATAAGTTGCGCCCACTGACCGTTCCCACTGTCAGCACCGTTTTCAGCAACAGTCCGTCGATATACGAATCGCTCAACCCAGTCTCTGCGACCGACTGCGTTTCGGCAGGCCAAAACGTGTCGTCAGTCAACAGGCTACCGAATAGCCCGGCATCGACAGATTGAGTGTCTTCGGTCGCGACGGTCATGATGAATGCGCGGAATAGTGGGATGAAAAACGGCGTGTGGCTCGGTCACGTAAAAATCCGAGAGGTCCGTCGGCTGCAGCGGTGATCCAGCTTGATCAACCGTAGCTTGTAATTAACGTGCTTTTTGCAGATGCCAGACCAGCAATGCTCGCACGCTCCCTCCTCTGTCGGCCGGGAACCAGACCCATTGGGGCGCCACCGTCAGAGAGAGGGGTAAATTTTGAGCGAATCGTCGCTGTCGTTAATATCACAACCTAAACTTTCACGACCGACTCACTGTCGGTACCGTCGTGGAGAATCGGCGGTTGGACGTTATTGCCGCTCACTCAACCGTTTGCATTCCTATGATCTCGATCGATAGCATTGCACTTGATCGGATTCGCCAAAGCACACCGGACGGTGGCGACGTTTGGTTTTTGTCCGGCGCACTGGAACCGCGTGACTCGTTGCGACATCTGCCGATCGACGAAGCGCGATTCACAGTGGGACGAAAAGCCGGTTCGTCGTTGAAGTTGCGTTACAAAACGGTCAGTGGACAACACGCTGTGTTCGTTCTTCGCGAAGGCAAATTGTTTTTGCGTGATTTCGACAGCACCAATGGGACCTTCGTCAACGGCGAGCGGATCCAGGGTGAAGTGGTGATTGATGAAGAGGACTTGGTTCACTTTGCCGAAGCACCGTTTCGTGTGTTGCGACAATCGTCCCCTAGTCAGTCAGCCGGCACGATCGCTCGTAACGTCTGCGATGAAGCGCTCGCACTGGTCCAATTTGACCGCATGATGAGTGAGCGTTTGGTTCGCCCCCTATTCCAATCGATTGTCAACGTTTCCACCGCCAAGGTGGTCGGTCAAGAGATTTTGGGTCGTGGCAGTGTGTTCGGATTGGAATCAATCGACGCGATGTTTCATGCCGCCCGGCAGCTGAACTTGGAGGTCGAACTGAGCGAATTACTGCGATGGGAAGGCATTCGTGTCGGCCGAGACCAACCCGGACGCCCGTGCCTGTTTGTGAACACGCACCCCAAGGAGTTGGAGAATGTTGCCAGACTGGTCGAGTCGTTGGCCCAGGTTCGAGAAATGTCGAATCAGACCGACATGGTCCTGGAGATTCACGAATCGAGTGTCACCAACCGCCACGTGATGTGTGAACTCGCTGCGGCGGTGAAAGATCTGGGAATCGATTTGGCTTTCGACGACTTTGGCGCCGGCCAAGCTCGATTGGCAGAATTGATTGAATCGCGACCGGACTATGTCAAATTTGACATCTCGCTGATCCACGGCATCGACCAAGCACATCCCGCGCGGCGTCAAATGTTAGAAACCCTGGTTCGCATGGTTCGCGATTTGGATATCTGTGCGTTGGCCGAGGGCATCGAAACGTCGACCGAAGCCAAAGCGTGTTTGGACATCGGATTCGACCTCGCCCAAGGCTACTTCTTTGGCCGCCCCGCACCGCTGTAACCCGCTGGCATCGTTTGAAGTTGTGCTAAACGGCCTGTTCAATTCAAGTGGATCGGCCAATTGCCACACTGAATTGGTTGTTGGCGAAAGCGTGAAGAATTCAGAGTGACAATTTCCCGTAGACCGATGCGGGGTCCACCAACCGTTCGTCGGAAATTTCGAGCTTGCCGGTGTTGTGATCGACCCGGCGAAAGAAACAACTTTCGAACCCTTCGTGGCAGGCCGCACCCTGTTGGTTGACGGCCAATAGAATGGTATCGCGGTCACAATCGACGCGAACTTCAACGACCTGTTGGCGATGCCCACTGGTTTCGCCCTTTCGCCACAACGTCTTTCGACTGCGACTGTAGTAGACGGCTTGGCCGGTTGCCAAAGTCTCACGAAACGCTGCTTCATTCATCCACGCCATCATCAGTACACGGCCGTTGCTGGCATCTTGTGCGATGGCCGGCAATAGCCCCTCGGTACCGCGGGAAAAATCGGCGGCTTGCGACACATCCATTGGCCGTTGCGATTGCGGATTGTCATTCGATTCGGCGTTTTGTGTCACGTGCAAGTGTTCCAAGGGAGTGTCGGTCCAGCCACCGAGGGGTGCCGGGGGTGGGATCGTATTATAGGCAGATCTAGCGTAAACGGAACAACCGGAACCTGCCTGCGGCAGCCCTGCCGGCCTGCTGCGGCCCGCTGAAGAGATCCATTGGCGGGCGACGATAAATGGTTATGGGTTGTTGCGCCGTTTCTTTTTATCAGACTGCTAGCGTATGCCATTGCACAAACTGTCTATCGTCTTGGCGGTTCGCAATCGGCAACACCAGATCGCTGATCGCATCGAACAACTGATCGACGGACTGGCCGAATGGGTACCGCACCCCTTCGAAGTGATCGTTGTCGATGACGGCAGTCGGGATCAGACGTTTGCGGTGGTGGATGCGTTGTGTGCTGAACACCCCCAACTCCGCTTGGTCCGTCACGATCGTCCGCGAGGGATGGAAGCCGCCGGGCAAACCGGGTTGGAGCGAGCGACGGGAGACCTGGTGTTCATCCAGGAATCTGATACTGCGGTGTGTTTGCAGGATCTACAACAGTTGCTCAGTCTTGCCCAAGATGACTCGGTTGTCGCAGCCCAAGCAGAAAGTCGTCGTGAACCGATCGCGCCGTCACTGGTGCGACGATTGCGTGCTTGGGGGACCGATGCCGATCAACAGTTGCAACCGGTCGTCGAGACCGACACGCCGTTTCGGTTGCAGATGCTTCGCCGCCACCAGTTGCAGCGGTTAGCGGCGCCGCAGGGTGATCGATACCGCTTGCGTGGCCAAACGTTTCAGCTTGCAGTGGCCAAGCGCTAGACGCGGATCATTCATGACATTGGCATCGATCGACGCAAATTCATCGTTGGCCAAGTGTTACGAAAGCCTGTCAGAAAACATCCTGCGCCCATCAGCCGGCACGCGCTATCGTCCGGTTCCTGGGACGGTGCGATTTCAGTAACAACGAACCGTGAACTAGCGTTCGACGGCGGATGAATCATCCACGCCTAGAACGATCGCAGGATCGAAAACTCGGCAATCTCGATCAAGCATTGTTTGGCGTCGCTGGCCGGCAGGTCGGCGATTGCTGCCAAGGCCCGGTTTTTAAACTTGGCCGCGGTCGATAGCGTGAACTGGCGAGCGTCAGATGCATCTAAGCGGGCGCGAATCTGTTCGCCACGCTGTGCCACCGGGCCACGCAGTGTGGCGATGATTTGCTCACGTGATAGCGGATCCGCAGTTTCCAGCAAACGCATCACCGGCAACGTGATTTTGCCTTGGTCCAAATCGGTGCCCAACGTTTTGCCCACCGCCTGGTCATCACCCCACAGATCCAAGTAGTCGTCGGCAATCTGGAACGCGATCCCCAAACTGTTTCCATATTCCGCCAGTTCATCAATGCGAACAGCATCACAGCCGGCTTGGGCCGCCGCCAACGAGCAAGCCACTCGGCAGAGCTCGGCAGTTTTACCTTGGATGATCTGGAAATAGGTTTCGCGATCGAGTTGCAGGTCGTCGCGGCCGAGAACTTGTCGCAGTTCTCCCTCGCAAACCAATCGGGCGGCTTCACCGACCCACTGGCAGGTACGGGTTTCACCCAAGGTTGCTGCCAAACGAAAGCTTTGCGCAAACAGGTAGTCACCGACCAGGATACTGGTGTGGTTGTTCCACAGTGCATTGATGGTGGGGACGTGACGTCGTGTCTGGGCGGCGTCCAGCACATCGTCGTGCACCAACGTCGCGGTGTGCACCATTTCCAACACCGCTGCGATCACGACGTTGTCGGACTGGCAACCACCCAGCGCTTCGGCCATCAACAAATGGATCGCCGGTCGCAGACGTTTTCCGCCCAATTGCATGCCGTGATGCAACAGTTCGGCGACTTCGCAGTGGGGGCTTTGAAGCTCTGCCTGGAGCGTTGATTCGACGTCCGCCAACGGTTGCAGAATTGGCCCGTACAGTCGCTGTCGCAATGGAATCGCGGGGCTCTGTTTGACGCGGCTGGCGGATACCATTTGCGCGGTATCAGCTTGATTGCGAAACGGTTCAGAAGAGTCCATTGATTTTTGCGATCGCGCGACAAGGTGAAACGGCCAAATCGTACCTTCGATGCGGTAGCTTTTGCAATTAGAGGCCACCGCCGCATGGTGCACAGGGTGACGATTGGTCGCATCACCGCGTCGATTCGTCGCGTGTCGGATCCTGGCGCCGGAAGCTGCCGGATTGTCCACCGTGTTTCTCATCCAGCCGTGTGGGTCCGATTTGCATTTGGCGATCCACGGATTTCAGCATGTCATAGACCGTCAACGTGGCGATGCTGGCACCGGTCAAGGCTTCCATTTCGATCCCGGTTTTTCCGCTGGTGACACAGCTGATTTGGCACTGCAATCGCTGTGATGCGGCATCATCATCATCCAGCCAGCCGAATTCCACGCTGACCGATTCGATAGGAATTGCATGGCACAGCGGGATCAGGTGCGAGGTCCATTTCGTTGCGCTGATGGCGGCCAGGCGAGCGACCGCCAACACATCGCCTTTGCGACTGCTGCCTTGGCGGACCAGCGCCGCGGCCTGTTGATTCATCGTGATTTGTGAGCAGGCGACGGCGCGGCGGACGGTCACCGGTTTGGCCGAGACGTCGACCATGTGAACGTTGCCGTCGGCATTGAAATGGTTGGAAGCCATGTCGGTGTTTCGGGTGAGTGACGTGAAATCTGTGCAACCAAGCCGTGGAACGAATACGAAAAAACGCCACACATTTGCGGGAAATGTGTGACGTTCTTCGTAAGGTCGTTGGTGAAAGCAGAGTGCTGCGTGGCGGTTTGCCCAGCAGCACACCATTCACACCAATTCTTTTTTGGCGCCGACGAGCGTTCGTAGTCGTTCAGCCAACAAGTGGGCGTCGAACGGTTTCTTGAACGTTTCGTTGATGCTGCTGCGATCAAAGCTCATTGGCTGTCCGTCGTCGGGCAGCAATGCAATCAGAATGACATCAGTGAAGTCGGCATTCTTGCGCAGATTTTGGCAAATCTGCACAGCTTCGATCTTACCGATCGAAAAGTCGACGATGATGCAGTCTGGGGTGAAACTTTCGGCTTGAATCCCCGCTTCGAAACCGCTGGCCGCGACTGCGACTTTGAACGATTTTTCTGGCGGAAGTTCGCGTTTCAAGTTTTCGATCAATACTTGATCTTGGGCAACGATCAGGCACTTTGCCATCGCTTCGTCTTCCAAGTCACCCAACGGCATACCGTGCTCCTTAAGGAACTTGATCAGATATTCGCGAGGAATACGCCGATCTTGTGATCCTGGGATTCGGTAGCCTTTTAAGCGCCCCGAGTCGAACCATTTGGAAACGGTTCGGGGTGCGACTTTGCAAATCTTGGCGACCTGTCCAGTCGTAAAGACCTTCATATCAGGCTCTCCATAACGCCTCGTTGATTATTCCCTCGAACAATGGTGCGTCGGTACCCAATGTTCTCATGGCCCTGGTCGTTTAATTCACGGCACACACCGCCACTTTCTGCTCCGGCCATCCGGTCCTGATCGGTTGTACGGATCAAATGCATGGAAGTGTTGTTTGTGCTGCCAATCAAAAGCTGGGTCAGGCCACCCGGCTCACATCCTGTGACGCTTACCGAACGGGATCACTTGCTATCGGTTTCAAACGGACGCAAACGAAGAAACCTCCGCTTGCTGGGGAAGATGCTGCGATGTCCGGCGACCAACGCCCAACGTTCCGGAACGAATGTTGCTTTGCGACAATGGGTGTTGTCATCACAAAGCGCCTTTCAGGAACGTTCGGCTATAGTCGCCATCTGCGTCGGACAAGATGCCGGGCGAAGAACGCCTGACATCCACTCGTCTGCTTTCCCAGAATCCCCCCTGGGTGAATCGAGAACCAACTGCCACCAGCCCGCTAGACACTCCGGCGATCGAAATCACCGGGGCAAGAGAACTCAGTCGAAAACTCCCGATCCGAGATTAAGTGTCGAGCAAAACCACCCCAATTCTTTAGGGCGTTTAGACGGGAACAAGCGTCATTGTCCCTGCCAGCATCCCCGATCCAATTAACCGTTCATCCACGCGACAGACTGGAGTTGTTAAAACACCGTGTTTCCATCGTTTTGGACGCCAAGACCCGTGTTTTTGTCACATCGAAAAATAAGTTTTGCGAGAAAAAAAACTTTTCATAAAGTCATCGCACTTCACCCAACCGGCCTGGACAGGTCGCCGTCCTCGCGATCATTTGTTGGCTGACACCGAATCCTTTCATTGAACATCGATTGAACATGCTCGACACCGCCCGAGAATTTTTTGCCCAGGCCATCGCGACGCCTAGCCCATCGGGATACGAAGAACGCATCCAGAAATTGATCCGTGACTACATCGCACCACACGCCGACAACGTTCGCGTTGATGTCCACGGCAACCTGATCGCCGAGTCGGGGAACACCGACGGACCACGATTGATGCTGGCCGGTCACTGTGATCAGATCGGAATGCTGGTTTCACACATCGATGAATTGGGATTCGTCTACGCGCAAACCATCGGCGGTTGGGACCCCCAACAATTGATCGGACAGGCGATGTCGATCTGGACCGACTCGCAACAAATCCCGGCCGTGATCAGTCGTAAACCCATTCACTTGCTAAACCAACAAGAACGCAAGCAAGTCGTGGAACTCGACCAGATGTGGCTGGACGTCGGTGCCGCGTCACAGGCCGAGGCCGCGGAGATCATTCGGATCGGCGACCCGGTGACGCTCGATCTGCGGATGCGCCCGCTGATGAACTCGATCGTCACCGGGCCCGGAATGGACAACAAAACCGGGATGTGGACGGTGATCGAAGCGCTGCGGCGTGCGGCCGATCGCGCCAGTGATCAACTGGCCTGCCACCTGCACAGCGTCTCCACGGTCCAAGAAGAAATCGGGCTGCGAGGGGCCAAAACCGCCGCCGGAGGCATCAATCCCGATGTCGCCATCGCCGTCGACGTGACGCATGCCTCGGATTGTCCGACGATCGAAAAAACCAAACAGGGCGATATCCGGTTGGGCGGCGGGCCGGTGATTTTTCGCGGACCGAATATCAATCCCAAAGTCGCCGCGCGGTTGATCGAATTGGCCGAGGCCAACAAGGTTCCCTACCAGATGGCCGCGATCGGTCGAGCGACCCCGAATGACGCCAACGTGTTGCAATTGCATGGCGCGGGTGTGGCCACCGGTTTGGTCGCGATTCCCAACCGCTACATGCACTCGGCCGTCGAAGCGATCTCGCTGGACGATATCGACAACGTCGCCGAACTGTTGTCGCTGTTCGCCGAATCACTGACCGACAGCGACGATTTCACCCCCGGAATCGCCTAGTGGTGCGTGAACTTTTCAAAGTGGGGTAAGCCTCCAGCTTGCCATCACCACACCGGGTCAGCCGTAGTGGAACTGGTGAAAGATCCACTCCCCACAAACCAGGGGCTAGCCCAACGGATGAGAGTCCAACAGGCTACCGATCAGTGGCAGCAACTGCTTTTTGCGGCTGACCACGCCGTCGAGCTGGTACAGGCGATCTTCTAACTCGGGATAATTGATCTCGTCCCAACCGTCCGGCTCGCGGCTCATCATCAGCAGACTGCCGTTGCTAACGATGTCAGTGACCAACAGCGCGCTGAATTCCAAGTGCTGGGCTGCCGCCAACCCTTCGAGAGCTTGAAACAGTTCAGCCTTGCGCTGCCAAAACAGCTCAAACCCGATTTCTTCGATCTGGGAAATCGAAAAGGCGTGCCCGGCGTCTTCGAACTGCTTGCAATCTTCGCGGACGACTTGGTCCGGCGTGCAGGTACGCAGCGCCGATCCGACTTGGAAAAAGTTCTCGGCGAATTGATCCAGTGGCATGCAGCAGAATTGCTGCAACCATTCCAGCATCTCGCGGTCGGTGTCCGTCGTCGTCGGCGAACGCAAATACAACGTGTCGCTGATCATTCCCGACGCCATGCAAATCGCGATTCCCGGTTCGGGATCAATTTTGGCGTCGCGGAATTTTTTGGCGACCAGGGTGCACGTCGACCCGACCGGTTCCATGGTCAACCGAATCGGTTCGCTGGATTTCAAGGAACCTCCCAAGCGGTGGTGATCGAGCACTTCAATGATCGACGACTCGTCGGCACCGGGAACCGCCTGGGCCAGTTCGTTGTGATCGACCAACACCAATTGCGGCTTGGGCGGATTGACCAAGTCACTCTTGCTGAGCACGCCGACCAATTCGCCGTCTTCCAGCACTGGGAAAACGGTTTGTGACGAGCGAAAGATCTCTTTGCGGGCATCGGCAACCGGCTTGCGTGCCGGCAGCGAGATGAACTCTTTCTCGACGACGCTGCCGATCAATTGGGCCGCTTTGATTCGCATCGTCGTTGTGGCGGTGTCAAACGGGCTGCGCAACACCGAAATGCCACGTGCCTGGGCCAGTTGCATCAGGCCGTCGGATAATTCATAGCCACCCGTCACGACCAAGGCGCGAACCCCCAATTCCAGCGCAGGCAATTGAATGGTCGGACGGTCGCCACTGACGACGAGCAATTTTTCAGCAGGAAACTGCTTGATGTGCTCGGTGAATCCCGCCGCACTCATCGCCCCCACACTGAGAATCAAGTCTTCGTCGATATCCGGATTCACGGCATGTTGAAACTCGCCCCCCAGCACCGAGACGATTTTATTCAGGTTGGTCCGCACGCGACGTGCTTGCACCGGATCCACACCGTTTTCCAATACCAATTCCAACAGATCCAGCAGCGAAACGATCCCCACTACGGTGCCATTGCAATCAACCACCGGAATGCTGCGTAGACCGCGTTGGTCCATCCGCCTGTAAACCTCGTAAAACACCTCGTCGCAGGTCGCCAGGGTGACATCGGTTTGACAAACATCCTCGACCACCGGACGAACGTCCATGACGATCCGAGGCGCCGCGAGTTCAGCGACTTTGAGCGCGTATTCGGTGCGTTGGTTGGGAGCTCCGCAACAGGCGGCGATCGCATCGGGCCGTGTGGTTCGACGCAAAAAATCAGCGTAGGCAAGCGCCGCGCAGATGGCATCTGTATCGGGGTTGCGATGGCCAAAAACAAGCAGGGGCATGGGATCATTCCGAGTGGTCAGCGGATTCCGTTGCCCAACATTGTCACTCGTCGCCCGAGAAACGTCGATCGGAGGCAGCGAGAATTTCCCGCGCGGAATGCAAAATCATGTCCGGATCACTCATCCTCCCCATGCCTTGCACGCGGCAGGAGAGCCAACCCGAATCGGGGCCGACGAAATGACAGCCGTCTTGTTTCAGCTGATTCACGTTGCGCTGGACGGCTGGTTGCGACCACATCGGATCGCTCATCGCCGGTGCGATCAGGATCGGGGCCGCGTTCTGCAGATACAGCGTGCTGACCAGATCGTCAGCGATGCCGTGAGCAAATTTGGCCAACAAATTGGCCGTCGCCGGGGCAACAATCATCAAATCAATGTCTTTGGCCAGTTCGATATGAGCCCCCAGCGGGTGCGCGGCAGTATCAAACCCGTCCTGACCGACCGGTCGCCCCGACAGTGCCGCCAGCGTGGCTGCACCGAGAAATTCCGTCGCCGAGCGCGTCATCACCGTCTGCACGCGGTGCCCCGCCTGGGCCAAGCGGCTGCACAAGATCGCAGATTTGTAAGCCGCGATCCCACCACCCACGGCCAGCAGGATCTGACGAGACGATTCGTTTTGGGGCATCGGCAATGCAATCGGGGGAGAGAGAGCGGCGGTGGTTTTCATCGCCGCTGGGGTCGTCCTTCTACCGTAGCTGGGCCCGCCAAAGGTTCAATCCGTCTGAACCCTGGCGGGCACAGCTACAGGAAACATCACCGCGTCTTGCGACCGCCTACAGGTCCTCGACGTCCAAATCGGGGGCTTCGGCTGCGGCGATCGTGGCGTCCAAATCAAGTTCCTTGACCGGTTCGACCTCGTTGTCCATGTTCAAGATGATCTTGTCCTGCATGATTTCTTGCAGCACGATCGACATCTTGTCGTGGGTGTCCACATTGACCAGGGCGCGACTGCCCTGGTTCAATTGAACCAATCGTTTTTGGATCAAAGTACTCAATTTGAATCGACCGCCAACCTTGTTGACGGTTTCTTCGTCTTTTAGTTCTTCGAGCATGTGTGGGTCTCCTGGTGGTCTCGTAAGATTTGACAGATCTGGGCAACGGCGGTATCGACCGAACCGTTGATGATTTCGTATTGGTAGTGGTGCAAACAGGACATTTCTTCGGCTGCGGTTTCCAGCCGTTTTGCGATCGCTCGTTCGGATTCCGTGCCTCGATCACGTAGTCGACGCTCCAGTTCGTCCATGCCGCCGGGATGGATGAACAGTGAGATCGCATCAAACGCAGAGTGTTCCATCACTTCGACGGCACCCTGCACATCGATCTCCAAAATGATCCACTGGCCCGCTTCCAAGCCATCGGTCACTTCGCGACGCAAGGTTCCATACCAGTGTCCGGATCCGAACACCTCTTTCGATTCCAGAAACGCATCTTGCTCGCGCAGTTCGGCAAATTGCTGCTGTGAAAGGAAATGATATTCTCTTCCGTCACGTTCGCTAGGGCGCGGCGCACGCGTCGTCGCCGAGACGCTCAATCGCAGTGGTAGTCGGCACTCGGATAGCAACCGCCGGGTCACGGTGGATTTGCCCGCGCCACTGGGGCCGGACAGGATGATCAATCGTGGGGGTCTAAAATGGGTCATTGGGATGGCTAGGCGTGCGTCAAACGTGGATCTAGCGTTCTCTCACTATTCGAGATTTTGAATCAGTTCACGCATCCTTTCGAGAGCACATTTGATTTCGACGACCACAGCTGCCACGTCCGAGTGAGCTGATTTGGAGCCGATGGTATTGGTTTCGCGAAACATTTCTTGGATCACAAAGTCCAGCTTGCGACCGGTCGGTTCGTCGCGTCCGCTGCGCGGCTGGCTGTCGCCGTTGAGCACCGATTGGAACAATTTCAGGTGGCTGTCGAGTCGCGTGACTTCTTCGCTGACGTCTGCCTTGTCGGCATACACTTGAACCTCACGCAGCAGATCGACCGCGTGAACGTCCACGTCATAATCCTGCAGCACACGTTTGACTTTGGCATCCAAACGCAGCCGGTAGTTCTCTGCTGCCTGGGGGGCGAGCGACTGGACCGCGTCGACTTGGGCCGCGATCAACGAACACTCTTCCAACAACGTCGCAGCCATGTGCGCACCTTCGCGTTCCCGCATGGCCACCAATTGCCGCATCGCCGCGACCAGGATTTCATGGACCTGGGGCCAAACTTGATTGCTGTCGGCGGATGCATTCTGTGCCGACGAGAGTACACCCGGAAGTGATGTCATCGCGGCGACATTCAATATCACCTGGGGGTCGCCATCCAAATTCGCCTGTCGGATCGCATCACGGCATTGACGCGCGTAGGCCGACAAGATGGCTTCGTTGATCTGCACCGGCGTCTGGCCGGGGGCTTGGTCGATGGTGATCGACAAATTCACCGAACCGCGGTGCAGGTATTCGCGAACCACCGATTCGATTTTCGATTCCCAGCCGTACAGCGGTTCGGGGACTCGGATCGTCGACTTGAAACCGCGGTTGTTAACGGTCCGCAGCTCAATCGTCAGATTGCCCAGGTCCGTCATTCCCGCTGCATTGCCCTGCCCGGTCATGCTGCGAACGTTCGTTGCCGTGGCAATGGTCATGGGCGCCAATGGGGCAAGCCGGAAAGGGAGGACGGTTCAGATTGACAACAGCCGCGTCCAATCACGCGGCTGAAGCTACACAGACAGTTGGCAGAGATCGACAGAAACGATCGAACTCACTCGGCGGTCGTTGAATCAGCCGACTCGGTTTCCGTTTCGGTGGTTTCCGTTTCGGTGGTTTCCGTTTCGGTGGTTTCCGTTTCGGTGGTTTCCGTTTCGGTGGTTTCCGTTTCGGTGGTTTCGACTTCAGCCGGCTCCGTTTTGGTTGGTTCGGCTTCGGTGGTTTCGACCTCGACCGCTTCGGTTTCGGTTTCGGTCGGCTCGGTAGATTCAGCCGGTGTCAATTCCATCGATGGTGTGCCTTCGGTCGCGTCGACCTCGGCCATCGCGTCTTCGTCATCGCTGAGCGTTTCGCCACTGGTTTCGTCGGACAACAATCCGCTCAAACCACTCATGCCCGCAGCGGCCTGTTCAGCCTCACCGGCTGGGGAAACCAGCGCCGGGGTGTCTTCGGGGGCATAGTCTTCGTCGTCGGCGGTCATCGGTGGCACGCCTAGCGAGTACATGGCAATCGCACACACGATGCCCCAGATGATGGCCGAAACGGCGGTGATCAGGGTGAACGTGTCGCCGGCTTTGCTGCCGAACGCGCTCTGGCCGCCGGGACCGCCCAAGGCGCCCGTCAACCCACCGCCTTTGCCGCGTTGAACGAGGATCAACAGGATCAAGAACACCGAGAGGATGAACATGATCCAGCCCAGTGCGGCGCTACCGAGCGAGCCCAGGACGAGTGAGTGGTTGATGGTCATTGCAAAATCCGTTCGTGTTTCAGTGGTTCGCTAGGTTTTTGGTCGCGAGGCATCGCACTCGCATGTGTGGGATTGGCGTTAGGCGCCGGCGTTGATGATGGCAACAAAGTCATCGACAGCCAGGCTGGCGCCGCCGACCAGGGCACCGTCAATATTCGGTTGCCCCAGCAGTTCCTTGGCGTTGCCCGGTTTGACGCTGCCGCCGTATTGGATTCGCATTTGGCTAGCCACGTCCTCGCTGAAGATGTCGGCCAGCAATTTGCGGATGAACGCGTGAACTTCCTCGGCTTGTTCCGGCGACGCGGTCTTGCCGGTGCCGATGGCCCAGACCGGTTCATAGGCGATCACAACGCCCGGCGCCCGAGCTTCGTCCAGCCCTTCGAGCGAACCTCGCAGCTGGGATTCGACGACCGCTTCGGTCTTACCGGCTTCGCGGTCTTCCAGTGTCTCGCCGACACAGACGATCGGGACCAGGTTTCCCGCCAAGGTGGCGGCCAGTTTTTCGCTGACTTGGGCATCGGTTTCGCCCAGAATCGCGCGGCGTTCGCTGTGGCCCAGGATCACGTATCGGCAGCCGATGTCGGTCAACATCGCGGCATTGGTTTCACCGGTGTAGGCACCATCCTCGGCGGGGTACAGGTTCTGTGCTCCCAAACCGACTGCGGATCCAGCCAACACATCGGCGATACATCCCAGGTAAACCGAGGGCGGACAAACGGCCACTTCGACGCTGGGATGTTGGCCGACAGCTGCAGCCACGCCCTTTGCCAATTCCACGCCGCTTTGGGCGCGAGTGTTCATTTTCCAGTTTCCGGCAATGATGGTTCGGCGATTCACGCAATAGTCTCCGGCAGCGGTGAGATGGATTTTCCAAAGAGTTCAGCAAGCTGTTTCATCTGCGCGGCCACTTCGGCGTATTGTTCCGGCAGCAATGCTTGCGGCCCGTCGCTCTTGGCGACTTCCGGGCAATCGTGCACTTCGATGTGCACCCCGTCGGCACCGGCGGCCAAACCGGCCAGCGCACAAGCGGGGATGAGTTCGGGTTTTCCGGTCGCATGCGACGGGTCAACGATGATCGGTAGGTGGCTCAGTTGTTGCACCAAGGGCACGGCCGACACGTCAAACAAATTGCGTGTTGCCGGGTCAAATCCTTTGATGCCGCGTTCGCATAGCACCACGTTCATGTTGCCTTGCGACAAAATGTATTCGGCGCACATCAGCAAATCGTTGATCGTGGCTGACATGCCGCGTTTGAGCAGCACCGGGCGTTTCGAGGCACCGACTTCGTTCAGCAACGCGAAATTCTGCATGTTGCGAGCACCGACCTGCAACATGTCGGCGTATTCGGCAACCAGTTCCACCAACCGCGGATCGGTGACTTCGGTGACCACAGGCATGCCGTGCGCGTGTCCGGCATCACGCAGTCGTTTCAGACCTTCTTCGCCCAGCCCTTGGAACGCATAGGGGCTAGTTCGCGGTTTGAACGCACCGCCGCGAAAGATGTTGGCTCCGGCCGCGGCAACCTGCTCGGCGATCCGGTGCATCCGGTCTTCTTCTTCGACGCTGCAGGGTCCGGCGATCAGACCGATGTTTCCGCCACCAATTTTCACGCCGCCGACATCGACAATGGTGCCGTCGGGATGCGCTTCACGGGAGGCCAACTTATAGGGAGGCAGAACAGGAATGACTTTCGAAACCCCGGGGATGGCACGAATCGACTCCTCCGCAATCTGTGATTCATCACCGATGATTCCGATGATGGTGCGGAAAGTGCCCCGGCTGAGGTGGGCTTTTAAGCCAAGTGCCTCGACGCGTTCGATGACGTGGTCGACTTGATCGTCGGTCGCACCGCTTTTCAGAATCAGAATCACGGTAAAAGACTTGAGTGGAAGCGAGGATTCGGGCTGAGTGAACAAAAACGGATCGCTGGAACCAACCGCCGGCTGGCTACACGCGGACAAACTCGGACCTTGCATTCCAGCAAGGTCGCACTCGAGGCCCGCCGTTGATGTCGTCGGCTCAGTGCCCGCGGCCCGTGCCGTCGGCTTCGTTTTTGCCACCCCGTTTCGGGCGACAAAATCTAGAGAGCGTCAGAGTTTAGCTAGCCAAGGTGCATTTCGTCGAGGGCAAAGAAAGCGGAAACCGGTGCCGAATCAAACCCGGCCTGCCGATCACCAGCGCTATTTGACCAAAATCAGCAGATTGGCCATCGGATTCGGCCCCTTGGCCATGCTGATCGCCTCGGCTGCCCCGTTGGCAAACGTGCGATCTTCCAATTGCTGACTCCACAGCGCGAACGCTTGGTCAGTTTGGCCAATTAATGGCGAAGATTGGCCTTCATGGCGGATTTCGGTCGGGTCGATTGTCCGCACCGATTCGATCGCCCGCAACATCGGGGCTTCGGTGATCAACGAGAAACCAACCGACTGGATCCCCTGGCGATCGCTGGACAACCGGTTAAGCAATTGATCGAGCTTCTTGACCGGGCTTTCCAGCAACATCACCTGTCCGTCTTGCTTGCCAGCCAACAGTGGCTCGCCATCGTCAGCCACCACCGCCCGCGTCAGTGCGTCATCGATCTGACGTTCGTTACTGGAGTGAATCTTGACGTCGGCCAACGCTTTGCCAAACGCGTCATCTCTACGCCCCGCATCGGTCTGGATCACTTGCACGACCATCAACATCTGCAACGGTGTCGCTGGCGTGGCTTTTAATTCAGGGTCAGCCACCGAAACAGTCGCGGGACTCTCGATCGGTGAATTGGCATCCGGTGCCACCGCGGGGACCGAATTTGCCACCATCTCGGGCGTCGGATTTTCCGGCAACACCGTTTCTGGCACTGGCAAATCGGTGACTTCGATTTCCGTGGGCGCTGCGATGGCGCTTCGCGAGTTGCTGTCGGCCAACATCGGTCGCGACACGTCTGGCCCCGGGGCCAAATCAACGTCTGCACCAGCTGGCTGGCTTTCCGGAGCCGTCAATTCGCGCTCAAGCGACGGTCCGCCGGCCACCAACCCCGAGCCCGAAGAATCGCTGTGGTCGATCGTCGCAGATCGGATCAGGGCACCGGCGATCAATGCCGATGCGGCAAGTGCGGCAACCAACCCGGCAATTTGCCGAGTCCTGGCTGGGGATGACTTGGCTGGAAATAACCTGGCTGGAAATAACACAGCGCGCTGCGATGATTCCTGACGCCCGGCGATTTGCAGCGGGTGCCCGGCAGGCAACTGCTGTGCGCGAGCTTGATCGATGGCTGCCTGGACGACTTGATCGGCAAAATTCTGTGGCAGCGAGGGCACCGGCAGTGCCGCGCCGCGAAAGGCGTCGCGCTGTTGCCGAAGCTGTTCCATTCGGGTGGCAATCGCAGGGTCCGCGTTTAGCATCTGCTCGACGCGGGCGCATTCGTCGCCGCTGAGCGCGCCGTCCAGGTGCGCTGAAAGCAATTCGTCGAGCAGGTTGTCTGGTAATGCCATTTTGAAATCCGTCGCCTGCGATGCTCCGAGTCATTTCGGGACAGCAGGCTCCAATGATACAGTGGTCGGACGGTCGGAAGGGATCCGAGACGCCCCAGGGGTTTTTGGTGGCTACACTTCGCTCGCTTGCGATCCGCTTGCAGGCGGTTGCGGGTGTCCAAATGATCGGATGACCGTCAAGGGGCGAAAGTTCCCAAATTTCCAACCGCGGCTCGTGTTTTACAGCCCGATTGCTTGATTTCCGCCGTTTCAGCCCGTCTAGGGGGGCATCCGTGAACCACGACGCGACACTGAACATCAATCGACGCGTGTACGACCGAATGGCCGACGCTGGAAATCCGCTGTGCCGGCCGGCGAGCGAAGCCGAACTGGCCAATCCGCTGGCAGTCGTCGACCAAGCGGGATGGCTGGGCGGCAGCATCCGCGGCAAGCGAGTACTCTGCCTGGCAGCCGGTGGGGGCCGCCAAAGTTCACTGTATGCGGCGGCCGGAGCAGTGGTCACCGTGGTCGATTTGAGCGGCGCGATGCTGGAACTCGATCGCCGCGTTGCCGCCGAACGAGGCTACAAGATGCGATTGCTGCAAACGTCGATGGAGGATTTGTCGGGGTTGCCGACGTCCGAGTTTGACATTGTCATCCATCCGGTCAGCACCTGCTACGTGCCTTCGGTGGCACCGGTGTTCGCCGAAGTCGCACGCGTCATCTGCCCAGGCGGGCTGTACATCAGCCAACACAAACAACCCACGAGTTTGCAGTCGAACTACCAGCGTGGTGCCGGCGGCTACAGCGTCACCCATTCCTATTACCGCGACACGCCGGTTCCACCGCCCGCCACGCCGTCGGTCAGTTCACAGCGGTTGCGAGAAACCGGTGCCGTCGAATACCTGCACCGCTGGGAGGATTTGGTCGGGCTGATGTGTCGCAGCGGGTTTGTGATCGAAGACCTGATCGAACCGCTGCACGCCAAACCCGACGCAGCACTCAACACCTTCGCCGACCGCGCCAACTTCATCCCGCCCTATGTGCGGATCAAAGCTCGCCGCATCGGCACGGACCAACAAGAAAGCTCCGGCCGCAAGCTCATTCTCTGACGCTCGTTTGTCGCCGTCGTCTATTACGATCTCGACGATGCGGCGTCCGCGTTCAACGTCGGCGACGCAGCATCACCGCTGCCACACCGGACAACAGAAACGCGACTCCGGTCGGCTCTGGGATCGCGGTGAAACTCCCGGAAATGTTATTCCCACTCACGACGCCACTGCTGGTGTGGTTGGAGACCCGGGCGTTGGTGAGCGTGTTTGTGGGTGTTCCTACAGCGTAACTCAATAAAAAATCGTCTGCATCCGGGTCGACCGTGCCGACGGATGGCCCGGCTTCCTGGTCCGCAAAGGAGATGGCGAACCAGGCTGGCAAACGGTCTGGCATGGCTACAAACAGCTTCAGGGAATCCCTGACGGCCTCCGACTCGCTGGGAAAATCTGAATGCCAAAACTTGGGTAAAGACAAGCCGGCCACGGTTCAGACTCCCACGCACCAATGCCCGGTCTGAACCCTGGCGGGATCAGCTACAACGAGACTCCCCCAACCGTAGCTGGACCGGCCACGGTTCAGACTCCCACGCACCAATGCCCGGACTGAACCCTGGCGGGATCAGCTACGACGAGACTCCCCCCAACCGTAGCTGGACCGGCCACGGTTCAGACTCCCATGCACCAATGCCCGGACTGAACCCTGGCGGGATCAGCTACAACGAGACTACCCCCAACCGTAGCTGGACCGGCCACGGTTCAGACTCCCATGCACCAATGCCCAGACTGAACCCTGGCGGGATCAGCTACGACGAGACTACCCAACCGTAGCTGGACCGGCCACGGTTCAGACTCCCATGCACCAATGCCCGGACTGAACCCTGGGGGATCAGCTACAACGAGACTCCCGCCCAACCGTAGCTGGACCGGCCACGGTTCAGACTCCCACGCACCAATGACTGGACTGAACCCTGGCGGGATCAGCTACGACGAGACTCACTCCCAACCGTAGCTGGACCGGCCACGGTTCAGACTCCCATGCACCAATGCCCAGACTGAACCCTGGCGGGATCAGCTACGACGAGACTCACTCCCAACCGTAGCTGGACCGGCCACGGTTCAGACTCCCACGCACCAATGCCCGGTCTGAACCCTGGCGGGATCAGCTACGATGAGAATCCCCCAACCGTAGCTGGACCGGCCACGGTTCAGACTCCCATGCACCAATGCCCGGACTGAACCCTGGCGGGATCAGCTACAACGAGACTACCCCCAACCGTAGCTGGACCGGCCACGGTTCAGACTCCCATGCACCAATGCCCAGACTGAACCCTGGCGGGATCAGCTACGACGAGACTACCCCCAACCGTAGCTGGACCGGCCACGGTTCAGACTCCCATGCACCAATGCCCGGACTGAACCCTGGCGGGATCAGCTACGATGAGACATCGCCAGTGTAGGTTCCCATAGCGCAAAAAAAATGACCGCTCGCCTTGGCAGACGAGCGGTCAAACAGTGCGACCTGCTTACTTGTCGTCTTTCTTCAACTCACCGCTGTCTGCGATCGTGATCGGCAACTGAGTGGCACCACCGGCCGAACCGAGTGATTCGATTCGTTTGACGACCTCCATTCCCTCGACGACTTTGCCAAACACCACGTGTTTGCCATTCAGCCAAGAGGTGGGAATGGTGGTGATGAAAAACTGAGACCCGTTGGTGTTGGGGCCGGCATTCGCCATGCTCAACAATCCGGGAATGTCGTGGGTGAACGCGAAGTTTTCATCGGGGAATTTTTCGCCATAGATACTTTCGCCACCCGTACCGTTGCCGCGGGTGAAGTCGCCACCTTGCAACATGAACTCGGGGATCACGCGGTGAAACTTGCTGCCCTTGTAGTGCAATGGCACGCCCGCTTTGCCCTTGCCTTTCTCACCGGTGCAAAGCGCCCGAAAGTTTTCGACCGTCTTGGGGACTTCCTTTCCGAACAAGCCGATCACGATGCGTCCGGCGGGCTCGCCATTGATTTCAATGTCAAAGAAAACTTTGTCAGTGACCGTTGCTTTGGTGGCACTTTCGGCTGCAGAAGCGTTGTTTGTCATGGTTAGGAAGGTGGCCGCTAAAGCCAGCGTGAAAAAGGTTCGTAGCATGTGAAATTCCGATCGCGGGGAGTTTACAGGGAACGCGGGTAACGAACTAGCGGATCAAGTGCAGGCCGATGACCTGAGCAACCGCGTGGAGTCACATTATCACGCCGTAAAGTCGTTTGGCCAGTCCCGGCCAGCGGTGTTTCCTCTCGCTCTGTCGCTGACGCGTTTTGAAGCCAGCGCTTTTTGCGTGAGGCATTGAATTTTGGTAACCCGACGCGTCAGCGAGGGATCCCGTTAACACCCAAAATCCCTCGCTGACGCTTCGGGTTACCATCAAAGCGCTGCCTTCAAAATGTGTCAGCGGGTGGGGATTCAGGCAACGCACTAAGCAAAAATGCCGTCGACGACTTGGCCATGAACGTCTGTTAAGCGGAAATCGCGCCCGGCGTAACGATAGGTCAGTTGCTTGTGATCGATCCCCAACAAGTGCAACACGGTGGCGTGCAAATCGTGCATGTGAACGCGCTGCTGGCGGGCGTGGTATCCGAATTCATCGGTTTCTCCATAGGCAAATCCGGGGCGCACCCCACCCCCGGACAGCACCATCGAAAAACCTTGCGGATTGTGATCACGGCCGTTGGAACCCTGCACCACGGGCGTGCGTCCGAATTCGCCGCCCCAGATCACCAGCGTGTCGTCCCACAAACCGCGCCGCTTCAGATCCATGATCAGTGCCGCAATTGGTTTGTCCGTCGCCAATGCATTTTTCTCGTGGCCGACTTTTAAATTGCTGTGTTGATCCCAGACTTGGCCGCTGGAAACAGTGATGAAACGAACACCACTTTCGGCCAACCGCCGCGCCAACAGACAGCTTCGGCCGAACGAGTCGGTCACTTTTTCACCGATTCCATACTCTCGTCGCGTGGCGTCGGTTTCGGCATCCAGATCAAACACAGCCGGAGCAGCCGACCGCATCCGCCGCGCCAGATCGACCGCTTCGATCGCGCCTTCGATTTCACGATCAGGGCCGCTGCGGGCGAGATGTCCCGAATTCAGTGCCTGGATCAATTCGATGCGACGATCAACGCGCGCCGGGTCCAGCGAACCGGTCAGGTGCGGAATTTTGCCGCTGCCGGGTTTGCCGTTGCTGCCGATCGCGGTGGCCTGGTGCATCGCCGGCAGGAACGCGGCGCCATAGTTTCGTGGGCCCCCATGGGCAGTCGCCGGACCGATGGCGATGTGCGCGGGCAAATCCGGGTGACCACTGCCCAGCGCATAACTGATCCAGGCTCCGACGCTCGGCCGCACCAGATTATCGCTGCCGGTGTTGACCATCCCCACCGCTTGGCCATGGGATTGCCCACGCGTGTGCATGCTGCGAATCACGCACAGCGAGTCCGCCACGCCGGCCATGTGCGGCAACAACTCACTGACCCACAATCCGGATTGCCCACGGCGAGCAAAACGCCACGGTCCCTTCATCAGTTTGGGAACGGCATCCATGTTGGGCGGCAAATCAAACGGCAAGGGTTTGCCGTCGTCGGTTGCCAGTCGCGGCTTGTAATCAAAGGTGTCGACATGACTGGGGCCGCCATGCATGAACAAGAAAATGACTCGCTTGGCACGCGGCGGATGATGCAAGATGCCAGTCTGATCGCCACTCAAACCAGGAACCGCTGCGGTTGCCCCCAACGGTGACATCGCGGTGACGGCCAGCGACCCAAGCGCAAATCCGGCACGCCCCATCAGGCGGCGGCGATCGAGCTCAAACCCGCCACGCAGTGATTCGCCACGGCGGGAGTCGCAGCCACAGCCCTGGTTCGTTGTGTTGCTGTTGTGATTCATTTCCAAGTCCGGATGGCTACGTTGTTTGCGATTGGTCGGTTGCGATTCGGCGTCGGCTAACAGTTCTGAACTGTTGTGTTGTTGCGTGAGGCATTGGGTTTTCCTAACCCGACGCGTGAGCGAGGGATCCCGTTAACACCCTAAATCCCTCGCTCACGATTCGGGTTACCATCAAAGCGCTGGCTGCAAAACTCACGCGTCGGGTTGGGATGAAAAATGCCACTTCAAAAACTCATTTGGCTTCAGTCAAGCATTCGAAATTCTGTGGCGGCAAAAATGGCTGCGACCAGATCGCGCAAGTCTTGTGGGTTCGCTTTGGCCGCTCCCTCAGTTGAGCGCCCCAAATAATTTTCGATCATTTCCGCTTCCGTCTCGGTCGGTTGGCGCGACAAACAGATGCGATACACGGCATTCAATTGCCCCACCCAATCCGATTCGGATTGATGAATTCGGTCGGCGGTCGCCGTGGCCCAGCGGTTCACATCCTCGCTGTTGATCAACACCAACGACTGTGTCGGCACGTTGGTGGTCGGCCGTTTGCCGACTAACAAATCCGGGTCCGCACCATCGAGCGCCATCATCAACGATGAAACATTGCCTCGAATCACCGGCAGGTAAACACTGCGTACCGGTTGATCAATGCCTGCCGCAACCGCTTGGGTACTGGCGACATTCTTGGTGACCAGGACGCCTTTGTCGCCGACCGGATCAATGGGCTCTTGCGAGGTCAATTCGCCGGCGGCCAGCAGCATGGTGTCGCGAATCGATTCGGCGCTCAGCCGTTTGCGGTGCGTTCGCCACAACAAACGGTTCTCTGGATCGGTCATCGCCGCGTGCGGCTGATGGGTGCTCGAACGGCTGTAGGCCTGGGAGCAGACGATGCGACGGACCAGAGGTTTCAGCTGCCATCCGTCACGCATGAAATCGATCGCCAAAGCATCTAACAATTGCGGATGCGAAGGCCGATCACCGCGTTGTCCAAAATTATCGACCGTGCGAACAATGCCTTCGCCCATTAGATGCATCCAAACCCGATTGACCATCACTCGGGCCACCAGCGGATTGTCGGGATCCGTCAGCCACGCGGCCAATTGCAATCGGCCGCTACCGACCGGCGATGCGATCGCTGCGTCACCGGAACTGCAGACTTGCAAGAACCCGCGGCGGACGGTGTCACCCAAATTCTTGACTTCGCCGCGAATGTGCACCGGGCTGTCGGTGATTTGATCGCTGGGCAAATCACGCGGCGACATCGCCTGGGGAATCGGCGGCGGGGCGTCGCGTTTGTGCTGTTCCAGTTGTTTGTTCAACTGATCCAATTCGCTCTGTGCCGCGGCGATCAATTTGGCCGCCTTTTCAGCCTGCTCGTCAGCCTTTGTCTGGTTGGCCGGGTCCTGATCCGCCACTGCCAAAAACTGAACCGCATCGGCAATCAGATAGCCCTCGGACCCTTTATTCTGAAGCGTCACTACCGCGTCTTGCTGATCGGAAAACGCAAATCGACCGAGCGTCTTCCAGGGCACCGCGTCCGGTTTCTTTCGTTGATCGAGCTGCTGGGTTTGCACACCGTCGGCAGTTTCAATAGTCACCGGCACCGCGCGGGCTCGATTGGCGTTATGACTGTAGGCCAACCTCAGGTCATACAGACCGCTGGCCGGCAGTCGCGTCCGAAATTCAATCGATGATTTGCCGTCGCCAGAATTGTTGTCGTGGACGTACCCGCTGCCGATAAAGCCAGGCGTGTACGTCGACTGGACCCACGGGCCGGTTTTTTTGGCGTCGACGTCATCGACCACGACGCCCTGTGGTCCGCTGCGTTTGACGGTTTCCAAGTTCGACTTGGCCTGTTTGATCTGTTTTTCTAATTCGCTGGATTTCGACTGGTGGTCTTTGATCGCTTGACGATGTTCCGCGGTCGTCGGCAACTCGGTCCGATTCCAAGTGCTGACGTATTTCTGGGATTCGCCGTTTAAGGTTTGCGTGCTTTTAAAAATCCCCGCCAGCGCGTAGTAGTCGCTGGTCGGGATCGGATCAAATTTATGATCGTGACAGCGTGCGCAGCCGAGCGTCATCCCCAGGAAAGCGCGACCAATGGTATCGATCTGTTCGTCGACGACGTCCAAAATCAATTTCGGCTTGTCACGCTCACTCAACATCTTGGGCCCCAGCATCAAGAACGTGGTTGCCACGACGTTGTCGTGCCGCTGCCGGTCCGAATCAGCTGGCAGCAGATCGCCGGCAACCTGTTGGCGGATCATTTCATCCAGTGAACGCCCTTGGTCGATCGAATCGATTAGGTAGTCGCGGTATCGCCATGCGTCGTGAAAGGTCGCATTGAAATCGCTGCCGTTGCTGTCGGCATAGCGAGCGACGTCCATCCAATGCCGCGCCCAGTGCTGGGCAAAGCCGCGCGATTCCAGCAACTGGTCAACGATTTGGTTCCAAGTCGACCGGTCGGGTTGATCCATCCAACGTTTGCGGATCGCGTCGTCCGGTGGCAATCCCGTCAGGTCGTATGCCAAACGGCGCAGGCGAGTCTCCGCAGCCGCCATCGGATTGGCTGCGAGAGCGGCTTGATTCAACGCGTCACTGATCTGGTGATCGATCACATTGGGACCGATGGCCGATCGCTGCGAATCCGGCAACTGCTCGCGAAAATCCGAGATCGGCTGGAACGCCCAAAACTGGCGGCCTTGGTCCAGATCGATTTCGGCGGGCGCATTCGGATGCGTGGCCGTTTCGCGGCGAGTGGTTCTCGGATCGACCGCTCCGGCATTGATCCATTTGACAAAGTCCTGCACCACCTGTGGGGGCAGCGGTTGCTCCGGCGGCATTTCGCTGGACTCGTATCGAATCGCTGAAATCAGAACACTCCGATCCGCGTCACCGGGTTGGATCGCCGGGCCACTGTCACCACCATGGCGCATCGCGTCGGCTGAATCCAGCCACAATGATCCACCGATTTCGTCGGATTTTTCCGAGTGACATTGGTAGCAATGTTTGATCAAGACCGGGCGAATACGTTGTTCGAAGAACTCCGCCGAATCGGGTTCATAGGCCGCTGATGTCCCGGCCAGGACAAAAACCATGGCGGTGGCAACCATCAGCCCCAGTGGGCAGACAACTGGCAAAGTGGCCGAAACGCCCGGACAGACGCTTCTGGCTGACAGAATTCTGTCGGCGAGAGTTGTTAATTTTTGCGGAAATCGCATCGGGGCAGGGCCAGCTGGTGAGGTGGGCGATGCAGGCGGGTGGTCCAAGATACCAGGAGAGAGCCGCTCAAGCCAATTTTGGACATCCTTTTCGGAGTCTTTTTAAATTCAGCAAGGGGGCTGTAACGACCATCGCTCTCCCGCAGCGGCCCACTAAGTCCCCGATACGCCCCTCATCCACTCCATCGGATCGATGCCATCGATCCAATGCACGCCCGCCCGAGTCCAGTGAGTAAGCTGTACCGGTCGGTCTTTCCCGCCCTAATTGCCCGTCCCAATCGCCCGCCGAAAGCAAAGCGTTTATCGCCCCGGCAGGCCCCGCAACGCAGGCATTCCTGGGCTTTGGACGCATCTTGACCGTGCTGTGGTTGAGTGGTTGGTTCCAGATCACTATTTTGTGGCTGCGGAAAACAGCGAGTTTTCCGAATGGGTTGACGTTGCCGCTGCCGATATCTGTTCAGCCGTCTCGTAAATTTGAGTTCCGCCATCACCGTTATATGAAGTATCGCCAACTCGACCGCATTGTGACCCTGGAGCCCGGCAAACGGTTGGTTGCCGAACGCACTCTTCGGGCGGATGAGGAGCACCTGAAAGACCATTTCCCGCGATTTCCGGTGATGCCGGGCGTGATGATGCTAGAAGCATTGCACCAAGCATCGATCTGGATGGTCCGCACGGGAGATGACTTTGCGTCGCCATTGGTGTTGCTGCGTGAAGTCCGGAACGTGAAATTTGGCGATTTTCTTTCACCCGGGCAAACGTTGCAGGTGACTGCGGAGGTGATCAAGGAACAGGACGGACTGATCACGGTCAAAGCAATTGCCGAGAAAGAGGGTCGGGTGACCGTCAGTGCACGGCTGATCCTGGAGCGTTCGGGTAGCAACGAGCCGGCCGGTACTGGTATAGACGAGGACGTGAAAGAGCGTGCTCGAAAACAATTCAACGAGTTATTTGGTGACGTCCCTGTCACTGCCACTTCAACCACCTAAACGATTAGGGAAACCACGCGATGGCGTTATCAGAAGAAGAAATTTTCTCCAAAGTCCAATCCTCACTCGAAGACGCGCTGGGTGTTGACGATGACGAAGTGACAATGGATGCCACCTTGGTGGGCGACTTGGGTGCCGAATCGATCGACTTCCTGGACATCGTTTTCAAGCTTGAAAAAGCGTTCGACATTCAGATTCCGCGCGAAGAACTGTCGCCGGAAGACATTTTGACCAACAGCCAATACGTGCAAGACGGTGTGGTCACCGCCGATGGCCTGGCGGAACTGAAGAAACGCATGCCTTGGGCCGACCTGAGCGATTTCGAAGCTGACCCCAAAGTCCAGAACTTTGGCAATCTGCTGACCGTCGGCGACCTGTGCCGCTACGTCGGAAGCAAGGTCAACGACTGATGCGATGGTTTTGGGTCGATCGTTTCACCGAATTCGTCAGCGGCTCGCATGCCAAAGGCATCAAGAATGTCTGCTTGGACGAAGAGGTCGTGGACAACTACTGTCCCGGATTCCCAGTGCTGCCGCCAACCCTGATCATCGAAGGGATGGCACAGATGGGGGGAATCCTGATCGCCGAACATTTCGATTTTCGCAAACGCGTGGTCTTGGCCAAAGTCGGCAAGGGCAAGTTCTATGCGCCCGCGAAAACCGGTGACCGGCTGCATTATGACGTTCGTCTCGATGCAGTGCAGGACAACGGCGGAACGGTCGTCTCAACAAGCCACTGCGAAGGGGAACTTCAAGCCGAGATCGACTTGATGTTCGCCTTCCTGGAAGACGGCTTTTTGGTCGATGGCCCCTTATTCGAACCCGGTGATCTGAAGGTTATGCTACAGATCATGAATTTCTTTTCGGTGGCCGTCGACGCCAACGGGAATCGATTCCCGACCTACGAAAACCTGTAACCAAAGCGTTGCCGCGCGCTACAACAATCGGTGCTGCGTGAACCCTCCGTCGCTAGTGCGCCGGCGGAAAGCACACTTCGGCAACGCCCCCCCTCTCCCCATCTTCTGCCTCGAGTACATCAGCATGCAACGCCGTCGAGTCGTCGTCACCGGGATCGGCATGATCAACCCCATGGGCCACGACGCGGCCACCGTATGGGACGGGCTGCAAGCGGGCAAAAGTGGCGTGGCTTACACCACCCTGTTTGACGCCAGTGGTTTCCCCACCAAAATCAGTGCCGAAGTCAAAAATTGGGACCTGGCCCACAGCGGTGAATCGGCCGAACGCACCGCGCGGTTAGGGCGACACACCAAATTTGCAATCGGCGCCGCCCAACAGGCGGTCGACGATAGCGGAGTGCTCGATTCGATCACCGATCCGGTGCGATTCGGCGTCTACCTGGGCAGCGGCGAAGGCAATCAGGACTTCAGCACGTTCAGCACGATGATGACCGCCGCGATCGCCGGCGGCGACTACAACGCGTCCAAATTCATTGCCAAAGGGTTGGAACTACTCGATCCGGCCAAAGAACTGGAACAAGAACCGAACATGCCCGCGGCGCACTTGGCCACGCTGTTCAACGCCCAAGGCCCCAACATGAACTGCTTGACCGCCTGTGCGGCCAGCAGCCAAGCGGTCGGCGAAGCCACCGAGATGATCCGTCGCGGTGACGCCGACGTGATGCTGGCCGGCGGCACCCACAGCATGATCCATCCGTTTGGCGTCACCGGGTTCAACCTGCTGACGGCACTCAGCGAAAGCAATGACGAACCAACCAAAGCCAGCCGACCATTCGATCGACTGCGAAACGGTTTCGTCCTCGGCGAAGGTTCTGCGATGGTGATCTTGGAAGATCTCGAGCGAGCCACCCAGCGTGGCGCCACGATCTATGGCGAAGTCGCCGGCTATGGCACCACAGCCGACGCCTATCGTATCACCGACATCCCACCGGACGGACATGGCGGCATCGCTGCGATGCGAATGGCCATCGCCGACGCGGGGTTAAACCCGACCGACATCCAATACGTCAATGCGCACGGCACCAGCACCACGGTCAACGACAAAGTCGAATCGCTGGCCTGCCACGAAGTTTTTGGCCAGCACGCTGCCAAGGTTCCCGTCAGTAGCACGAAAAGCATGATGGGACACCTGATCGCCGCTGCCGGCGCGACCGAAATGATCGTCTGCCTGTTGGCGATGCGCGACTCGGTGCTGCCGCCAACGATCAACTACGAAAACCCGGATCCGGCCTGCGACCTGGACTACGTGCCCAACGAAGCCCGCCCGTCGGAAATCAAATACGCCCTGAACAATAGCTTTGGCTTTGGCGGACAGAACGTCACGCTCTGTCTGTCTCGATCACCACAATGACGGAATTCACCGACGCCGAATTGATCGCTTTCTTAGAGGAAGCTCTGTCCGATCAGCGTTCCACCGAACTTGAAGCCCAGCTTCGCCAGGACGCGGCCCTCAGAGAGCGATTGATCACCGTGCGTGGTCGTGAAACCGCCGGCTTGCACACCCTGGGTGCAATCTGGCGCCGCAGTCGACTGTCCTGTCCCACCCGCGAGCAACTCGGGCAATACGTGCTCGAGACACTGCCGGACGAAGAAGCCGACTACATCCGTTTTCATCTGGACACCGTCGAGTGCCGTTACTGCGCGGCAAATCTGGCCGACCTGCAATCGGCGTCTCAGCCCACTGATTCAACGGCCCGCCGCCGCAAGTATTTTCAAACCAGCGCCGGCTATCTACGCCGCGACAACTCCTAGGAAGGGGCGGCACATAGTTTCACGAAGCGTTGCATTATTGTGTCGCCCGCTGAGGCGATGGGGTCCATCTCCTTCAGTATCCGGCGACTGACGCCGCCGGCAGTCATTGTGTCGCCCGCTGGGCGTTAGAACGCGCTGGCTTCATAACTCACGCGTCAGGTTGCGATAGAGGCGCAACTTCAAAACGCGCGCGTCGATCTGGTCACGCTGCCAACTTCGCGACACTCCCGGTTATGCGCGTTGCAATTTCTCGAGTGGCACGTAGTAGCGAACGTAGCATTTGCCATCGGTAAACGGTTGACCGGCAGGGTTTTGTACCAGCACGGTCGCGCGGCGGGTGATGCGATTGACGCGGCCCTGCAGCCGATGCCCATCGTGATGAAACACCACGTGGTCGCCGACTCGGATGTTAAATTTCACCGCCGCTCGTTCTCGCTGGGTGATCAGGTTGTGCTGGTAATCGGTGTGCCCAAAGTACCGCCGGGCAATCGATTGAAAGCGGGCTTCGCTGCAATTCCCATCATTCCAAATCAGCATTTCGGTCAGGTGCACGAATTCGTGTTCGGTGATCCGCTGCATCGCTTCCAGCCGATCGCGACAAACACAACCGGCAACCTCGATCGGCCGCGAGACGTCTTCGAAGGTCTGGAACAACAATGTGCTCGAGAGCACCAATTCGAACTTACGTCGCCCGTTGTAGTTGCCTTCGGGGTATTGCGTGACCAGCTTGCCGCCCACACTGGTCATTCGAGAGGACAACTGAAACGACAGCCCTTCGGCAGCGGCCGCGGCAATGATTTGACCCCCAAAGAATCGGTCATCGTACAGTCGCACCATCCGCGACACGTCGTCCTGGCTGACCTTGCGAAAATTCGGACCGTCAATGCTGCGACTGGTGAGCAACATTTGCGCGTGGATTTCACGACGCCAACTGTCGCGTTGACTCGCTGGATATGCTTGGCGAGACACTTCGTCGGCAAGCCGGCTGAGCACCTGCGGGTCGCGCGGCTTGACCGCTGCGCTGGATCCACCCACAAACTGCCATGAGGTGGCAGGCTTTCCAGCCGTTTTGACTGGTGGTTTCTGTTTTCGACGCGTCATCCTGATGGTCTTCTAAAGCAATGTCTAGCGGGTCACCGTCACGGTGTAGTGCCCTTGGTTGTTGTCCATGCCATTCAATTCGTCGTTGATACGAAACAATAACCAACTGTGTTGGTCGAATGTGATTTCGATGTCGGCATCAACGGCTTCGATCTGCAGCGGCCGCAGCACCTGCCGTTCATCGCTGACGTTCGGCAGCACACACAATATCAATTGCCCCAGCGGTCGGTCGCCTGCGTAGTGAATGGTGACCCCCGGCGGCTGACTGACCCAAGGTTTCGTCGGACCGCTGTCCGTGCGATTATCCAATGTACATTGTCCGCTGGCTGAAATCTTGACTCGCATGCCTTTGGCAAATCGGCCGCCCAGTGACTGCCATCCACGATCGGATTGAATCTCGGCGCGAATCGGTTGGCCGTTCCACAGCCGGTCTTTCATCGACAGTTCGATTCGCTCTCGCGACCAATCGAATCCATAGTCCAATGTGTTCACCAACATTCGCCAACGCGCTTCGATGATCGGCCATTGTGGATCCAACTGGTGCCGCAGCGCCATGCTGAACGTCGGGCTGCGATCGCTTCCGCCGGCCGCGGCCTGCATCATGGTGGGGCGATAAGACGGGTATTCGGTCAACAACATCATCGCCGCCCAACTCCAGGCATAGGATTCCGCATCCCCCTTCAAATCACGCGGGTAATCCAACACAGTTTCCAACGCCGGCAATCGGTGTTCAATTCGACGTTGGGTCATCAATTTAAAACGCCCCCAATAGGGAACCGATTCACGCGACAGGGGAACTGTATTGACGATCACATCGGATCCCAATCCGCGATGCACGGACAACATTTCGGCGGTGCCTTCGGCAAACCAAGACGGCCCCGTTCCTCCGTACAAGAACACCGCCAATGCATGCACGCCTTCGTGCAGCAGCAGATGACGCGTGTAATAGTCGCTCGGTTGACGCATCAACCAGACCTTTCGGCCGACCGCATACCCGAAGATAAATTCCAGGTCGTCCGGAAGCAGACCGGCATCGTGAAATCGCTGGCGATCCGTCATCAAATAGGCGTCGATCGACCAATCGTCCAACTTTCCAGGCGGCAAATCAAAGAATCGTTCCCATTGAACGACCGCGGCATCAAACGCGATCACCAATTCGTTCAACGATTCCTGGGTGCCCGAATCGGACGTTAACACCACGTGTTTGCCACGCACCACCCGCAGCGCCGCGCTCGATTGAATCGCGGGATTCCCTGGCGAAGCGTCAACCGGATCCTGGGCGGTTGCGGTGCCGAACCCAAGCATCACTGCTAAACTGACCGAGAGCTGTACTAGCCGACAGAAATTAATCCAAACCATTTTGCCCGCGGCCACCGGCAACGAGGATTCGTTGTTGTGACCGAGGCGTCTGCCACTCGATTGATACTCCAATGTCTGAATCATTTCACCAGTTTAACCATCCCCGACGCGATCGACGATGCAGGGGAATCGGCTTTGTGTTGTTGCTGCTGGTCGCCGCTGGCTGCGTTCCAAAATCCGAATCCGACGTGGTCGTCTACTCTGCGTTGGATGAACAATTTGCCGCACCGATCTTCGCAGCCTACGAACGCGGTGTCGATCACGAAACCGGTGTGGTGGCCAAGTTTGACGTCGAATCGACCAAGACGGTCGGACTGGTCAACCAGATCATCGCCGAACAGAACTCACCGGTCTGCGATCTGTTTTGGAACAACGAAATCATGCACACCGTTCGTCTGCAGAAATTGGGACTATTGAAACCGCGCCGCTGGTCGGTCGCAGCCGGCTGGCCAACCGACATGATTGCCAGTGACGGTTCCTGGTGCGGGTTTGCGGCGCGTGGACGTGTGCTGTTGGTCAACACGGAAAAAATCAAATCCAAAGACGACTATCCCACCAGTGTTCGCGATCTAGCGGATCCCCAATGGAAAGACAATTGCGCCCTCGCACGCCCACTGTTCGGTACCACGGCGACCCATTTTGCAGTGCTGCGGGCCAATGACGGGCATGATGAAACATTGGAACTCTTGAAACAGATCCAGCAAAACGCGGTGGTCTTGTCCGGCAATAAGCAAGTCGCATTGGCAGTCGCAGCCGGTGAACTGGCGTGGGGACTGACCGACACCGATGACGCGATCATCGAACGAGATCGATTGCGCAACGTCGCGATTGTGTTTCCCGATCAACAGCCCGATCAACCGGGCACCCTACGAATTCCCAATACCATCGCCGTCTTGAAAGCCGCACCACACCCGGTGGCAGCCGAGGCACTCGCTGACTATTTGGTTTCGGCCAAAACCGAAGACCGGTTGGCGATGGGGGACAGCAGCCAACTGCCGGTCAGTCGGCACAGTGACTACAAGCCACGCGTCATGCCGTCCTATCCGGTGCGCTGGATGAAAGTCGATTTCGAAGCCGCCGCCGAGGGTTGGGAGCAGTGGGCGAAAGAAGTCATGGAAATATTTCCCGACTAGAGCGCCCGCCAGGATGAGTTTTGAAGCCAGTGCTTTCGCGCGGGCGTCGGTTTTTGGTAACCCGAAGCGTCAGCGAGGGATCCCGTCAACCGGCTAAATCCCTCGCTGACCGGGCTGTTGATTGTGTTAGCCAGTCGCAAGTTGGTGTGGAGGATTTATCCGACTGGATTTATTCTTTGCAGAAAACCCTCACCCGGGTCGGATAAATCCTCCACACCAGCGCCGTTGAAGCCAGCGCTTTCGCGCGGGCGTCGGTTTTTGGTAACCCGAAGCGTCAGCGAGGGATCCCGTCAACCGGCTAAATCCCTCGCTGACCGGCCTGTTGATTGTGTTAGCCAGTCGCAAGTTGGTGTGGAGGATTTATCCGACCGGATTTATTCTTTGCAGAAAACCCTCACCCGAGTCGGATAAATCCTCCACACCAGCGCCGTTGAAGCCAGCGTTTTCGCGCGGGCGTCGGTTTTTGGTAACCCGAAGCGTCAGCGAGGGATCCCGTCAACCGGCTAAATCCCTCGCTGACGCGTCGGATTGCAATAAAACCGCTGGCTTCAAAAGACGTTCGAATTCCGTCGCTGTAGCTGGCGGTCCGCGCTCGTTTATTGATTGAGCGCCATCTGCACCACGTTGGTGACGATCTTGGCTGCGTCTTCGGTTCCATAGCCGGGGCACTGGACCGAGTTTTGGCTTTCCAGCGCACAGCTTAAATCCAGGGGTGAAAACACAACCGCCACCACCCCATCGACTTCGGCATATTCCAGCAGCGGTGGCGAGGTTTGCCGTTGGACCTGTTGCCCGCGGCCGTTGCGGTTGATTCGTCGAATGGACACGCTGCGAAGGTCGTAGCCGTGATACAGCGGGCTGAGCATCGGGTGGCCGGCGGGCATCGCTTGCAGCTTGCTCTCTCCTAACACCATCGCAATTTGGTTTCGAAATGATTTGGCGAACGCTTCGTCACCGCAAATTGCGGTGCCCAAAATCACTCCGCCACGATCAATAAACCGTCGCAGCCCGGCGCGCTGATCGTTGGTCAACTGAAACTCGCGGCGACCATGCACCCACAACACCGAGACCTCAGCCAGCGACTGGTCGTCAAATCCAACCGGATTCAAGGGCACGCTGATCGGAACTTGGGTCTGGTTGCGAATGATCGTTGACACATTGGGTAGCGCCCGCCGTGCGTCTTCGCCACCGGCTCCTAAATTCAATTGGGCGATTCGTGTCGTGCCACGTTCGGTCGTGTCAATCGAATCGGCGTGCAACACCAGCTGGTTGTCCAGTTTGTCTTTCAATTCGCGCCCGGTCGCATAGGCAATGATGTTTTGTCCGATCCGGATGGAATGATCGATTTGTCGTCGCACCGGATCATCTGCGTCACCGCGCTGGAACAGCCGATCGCCCAACTCCCAGCGACAGGTCAACGTTTGCGGCACGTAAAACACTGCGGTGCGACAACAAGCTTGAACCCCATAGACCCAAAATCCATTGGGCATCGCATCGATCTCCACCTTTCGCTCAGCGCTCCACACCGGATGCGTTTCCGGCAAACGTTCCAAGGGGGCGTCGGGGTACCATTGGGTGCACAACTGACTCACGCTGGCGCGAAATTCCGCGGGGCTGCCACAGCCGTTATCGCCGCTGGAATCGAACAGGATCGTGCCGCCCTGATCGACATAGTCTTTTAGCAGCGCCGTTTTTGCCGCATCGATCTCGAGGGTTTCTTTCCCACTGATCACCAGCACCGGGGTTTGCAACAGATCGGACACACCGGCGTTATCCAACTGCACCGTTTGCCAGGTCAGATCACGTCCCCAAGCACGTTCGATGTGGCGAACCAATTGTCGCAGCGAATCCGGGTGGGGCTGCCATTGCTGGGGTTGATCGGCTGCGTGTTGCAGTTGGCCGATCACCACCTGACGTTTGCCCTTGGACAAAAACAACAAAGCAAACGAAGTCCCAACGGTGGGGATTTCCCAGTCACCGGTTGACCAATAGCCCTGAAATCCGTCTTGCAATGCGATCAGTTTCTCGGCGCCTTCGCGGTACCAATCATGACCGCCAAAGAAGCGTCGCCCCGACAGTCGACCGGTCCTTTCGATGGCGTACAAGTAGTAGAAAAACGTGCCCGCGTTGCCGCCCGGGTTGTTTTCCACACTGAATCGATTGCCCAGCCACGCCAGTCCTCGCTCGACCGGGTCATCCTGGCCGTCGTCACCGCCACAACAGCTGATCTGGCCACCTTGCACCGAGGAACTGGAATTGCCCAATCGTCCGTTGGCGATGATCAGTGAAGCGATTCCCGCACAGGTCATACTGCCCGTGGGGGCGCTGGCACCGTACCCCCAGCCACCGCCGGCGTGTTGTTTCTTGTGCCAATAATCGATGGCACGCTCAAACACCTGGGGCTCCACTTGAACGCCACGGTCTTGGGCCGCACCGAGCGCCAGCAAAGCGAATTGTGAATTCGATTGGTCACCGCTGGACTGGCGTTTCCCGCCGTAACCCCAGACGCCGGAATCGCGCTGGGATTGGGTCAGTTGAGCAACATTGTTGCGGATTCGCGGCAGGTCGTTGGCCGATCCATACTGGCAATACACCAGGGTCTGCAACGAAATTGAATAGGTATCGTCCGGTACGGTCGCACGCAAATACTTCATCGCGTTGTTGATCGCCGGGTCATCACGCGAAACACCGGCATTGAGTAACGCCAGCGTGCACAGTGACGACAATCCACAAGAATGACCTGAATATTCGTCCCAGCCACCGCGATCCGTTTGCGATTTGCGAAGATAGGTAATCCCGCGATCGATCGCACGGTTGACCGCCGCAGCATCGACATCAGCCCGTGCCGGTGACAAAGTTGCCGAGAATACGATCGCGACGATCAAAAGCAGCGTGATACAGCGAAACAATTGGTGATCCCCCTTTCCAGAAACACGTCCTTGCATCTTACACTGGTCGCACAGCCACCGGCACCACCGCCGATCACTCCTTCCCAAGTAACAAGCGACCGTCCGACGTGAGCGAATCGACGCCTCCACCACCGCCGCCAACTGGACCTCCCTCTGGACCGCCAGCCGGCCAACCCAGTGGCCAGCCCGGCCGCAACTTGGGCGACGTCCTGCGCGAGTTTGCCGACCATCAAACAACGATTCGCTCCGAACTGGCCAAAGTGATCGTCGGCCAAGATGAAACCATCGAGCAATTGTTGGCAGCGATCTACACCCGTGGGCACTGCTTGCTCGAAGGCGTGCCGGGGCTGGCAAAGACACTGATCGTCAGCACGCTGGCCAGCATCTTGGATGTCTCCTTCAAACGAATTCAGTTCACCCCCGACTTGATGCCGTCGGACATCACCGGCACGCAAGTGTTAGAGGAAGACGAACACGGCAAGCGGAGTTTTCGGTTTGTCGAAGGCCCGATTTTCACCAACGTGCTGCTGGCCGACGAGATCAACCGGACCCCGCCGAAAACCCAAGCGGCCCTGTTGGAAGCGATGCAGGAACGACAGGTCACCGTCGGTCGAGAAACGTTCACCCTGCCCAAACCGTTCTTTACGATCGCCACCCAAAACCCGATCGAACAGGAGGGGACCTACCCCTTGCCCGAAGCTCAGTTGGACCGGTTCATGTTCAACATCAAGCTGGACTACCCATCGGCCGCCGAAGAAGAACAGATTTTGACGACCACCACACGTGGTGATACCGCGACGGTCAATAAAGTCTTGTCAGGGCGCGCCATTTTGAACGTCCAGCAACTGGTCACCAGCGTGGCGGTCAATCCGTTTGTCATCAAGTATGTCGCTGCGATCGTTCGCGCGACCCGACCCTCGGACGAATCCGCGCCGACCTACATTCGCGAGCTGGTTGATTTTGGTGCCGGCCCCCGCGCCGGCCAAAATTTGATCGCCGGTGCCAAAGCGATGGCGGCAATGGAAGGCCGCTTCAGCGTGGATGTCAATGACGTCCGCCGTATCGCCATGCCGGTGCTGCGGCATCGTATCGGCACCAATTTCCAAGCCCAGGCCGAAGGCATGGATGGGGACGCATTGGTCGCGCGGTTATTGGACGATATCAAACCGCCACAACCACAAAAACTGGCCAAATGAGCGCGCCGCTGCTGTCACCTCAAGCACTCCAGCAAATCAAGCGGCTGGACTTGCGCGCTCGAATGGTGGTCCGTGGATTTTTGCAAGGATTGCACAGCAGCCCCTTCCAAGGTTTCTCCGTCCAGTTCAGTGAACACCGCCGCTACAACCGTGGCGATGACCCGCGTTTGATCGACTGGTTGGTGTATGCCAAAACCGACAAGTACTTCGTCAAGCGGTTCGAATCAGAAACCAACTTGGTCGGCTACCTGGTGATCGACCTGTCGTCATCGATGGGGTTCACCGAAAGCCAGTCCATGACCAAATTCGAGTACGTGACCTGCCTGGCGGCCGCGCTGACGTACTTGATGATCATGCAGCAAGACCCCGTGGGGTTGATCACTTTTGACGAAAAACTACATGCGGCGCTGCCGGCTCGTTCCCGCCGCGGTCACTTGGGCGATGTGATGGCACAGTTGTCCAAGCTGCAGCCCACCGGTGCCACTGACCTGCCGGCATCGCTGACACAAGTCGCCGCAATGCTCAAACAACACTCGTTGGTGATGCTGTTCAGCGACCTGTGGCCCAACGAAGACGGTGAAAAAAGCTGGCAGCAACAAATCGACGAAGTCATCTCGGCGCTCGCACGGATCAAGCACGGTGGCAACGACGTGATTGTGTTCCATGTTCTCGACGCCGCGGAAGTCGAATTCCCTTATGAGGGTCCGGTGCAGTTCACCGACTCGGAAAGCGGCCAATCGGTATCGGTCGATGCGACCGGTTTCCGCGAGGATTACCTAAGCGCCCTGAATGAATTCCGCGACGCCTATCGTGATGGATGCAACCGACTGCAAATCGACTACGTCCCCCTAGACACCAGCATGCCCTTCGACACCGCGCTGACCGAGTACCTGACCCAGCGACAAGCTCGATTCTAGCGTGAACGTCTGCCACAGAATCTGAAGCTGCGATCGAATCCCAACCCGACACGCGAGTTTTGAAGCCAGCGCTTTTATGGTAACCCGACGCGTGAGCGAGGGATTTAGCCGGTTGACGGGATCCCTCGC